>CAUORE010000007.1:0-61746 GCA_963506915.1 uncultured Flavobacteriaceae bacterium | reverse complement strand
ATTATAAATAATATATAACTATCTGATAAACAGAACTAACATAATAATATAAAAACCATAATATATATGGGCAATAGCCTATCTATATTATTTTTGCACAAAAATAATGATGTATATGACTGAGTTTCATTCCTCGTGTTCCAGATGTGTGGGCAGGTGTTTCTACTGTGGCGGGAAAACCATAAAACACGGCTTTACCAAAGGAAATAAATAAAGATAAACAATAAATAAATTTTAAAATTTCTACCTCCGCATTCTTGATTTAGTAGGCTCTTGCATGATTTCTTCTTTTTCAGCAACCTTTTCTTCTTTGGGTCTTAACTTGAAAAACTCCCTGTTCTCTTCTTCTCTTTCTTTTACAAAATCAATCGGATTGTAATTTTTGAGTTTTTCTTTTTTTTCAGCTCTATATTGGTTAATCATTTTTTCTCTTAATAGAGGCAGTTCGTTTTCAATTTTGTCGCTTATTTCAGCTATTTTCATATTTGTCTGCTCTTTCCTCATTTGGAAATCATTTATATTTATTCCTTTTTCTTTAAGCTTATTTTCTAATTGAGCTAAAGCAGGTTCAGAAATCTCCAATTTTTCTTTTGTCCATTTTATTTGGTTTTCCCAATTTCCATTACCTGAATTTTGCCATTGAGTGTATTTTTCTAAATCTAATTTCAAATTTTTTACCTGCTGATATTCTTTACTTTTTACATAATCTTCAAACTTCCTTGATACAAACCCCAAATCAGCTTCATGGCGAGTCTTCTCGTTTTCGTAGCGTTTTTTAAGGATAGAAATTTCAATTTCCGCCCTTGTAGTTGGGTCGGTAATAAGAGCTGTTTTCAGTTCTTGAGTATCTACATCAGACACATCTATTACATTTGCTCCCTTTTTCATAGCCTCCATATAACGAGACTGTTTAGCTTGAAGTTTTTGAAGCATAAAAACATCTACACTATCATTGGTCAGCATGAAATTAATTCTTACATTTTCCCACTGGTTTCCCTGCCTCCAAGCTCTACCCTCAATTTGGCGAAGTGAAGTAAAGTTATACGGAAGAGATAATAAATACATATCAGAAGTTTTTTCCTGTAAATTCATTCCTTCTTGGATAGCCTCTGAACCGATAATAACTTTAATATCCCCTTTGTTGAATTTTTCTTGAATATTTAGTCGTTGGTTTTTACTAACAGCCCCTGTAATCATCGCTACTTCATTATCTTTATATCCCACTTCTGAAACCAAATACTCTTTAAGTTTTGGAAACTCTGAAACCCCTAATTCAGAATAGATAATCTGCCCTGCATCTGGTTGGTCTTTTTTATTTTGAGCAATCAGCTCCATAGTGGTTTTTAATTTTGGCGAATTTTCAATAAATTCTTTCGTTGTTGGCTTTTCTCCATCATATTCATCATACAAATAGGGAGAAATAGCGATTTTACGAGCATTAAGAATATGTGTTAAAATTGCCCCATCTTTCTTTTCATCTAAAAGTAGATTAAGCTTAGAATACATATCTTCGGTTAATTGATTTTGTTCAATTTTATACTCTTTATTGATACGATTGGGGCGTTTGAGTTCTGGATTATCTTCTTCTCCTTTAATGTCAATGAACTCGCTCAAAAGTTGCTGAAACAAAGCATTATTCTTAAATCTTCTTACATTGGTTTTGTATTTTATATCGCCTTTTGCATCAATTTCCATATCATTGTCTGCCTCCATAAAGGTTTCAAAGAAATTATTAACATTAAAATACCCTGATTTTTCTAATCTTTCATTGGCAATGAGCGACAGTACAGAATAATATTCTAATGGCTTATTAGTGAAAGGAGTTGCAGAAAGAAGGGTAACATTTCGCCCATAATTCTGCTCTTGAATGTATTGTGAAGCCATCCAAGTATTGATGCCTAAAAGTGAAGTGGCTTGGTTTTGATTTCTAAAATCAGAAGCAAATCTCCTGTCCTCTATCTTAACTTTCCCTACAATATGATTTGCATTATGAACTTCATCAAAAGTAAGATGGTCAAATCCAAAATCTTCCCAATCATAGATTTTTCCTCTTTTCATTTTTCCTTGAATTTCCTCTTGTTTTTGAAGTTCTTTTTGAATATCTCGCTCTGAAAATTTTAGAGCTTTGGTCTCATTTTGAGAAATATATGAAAAATTTCGTGCTAATCTTTCAGTAGTTTCTTTGGAAAATCCAATATTATTAAACCCTTCATAGGTTACAAGTGTAATTTCTCCATCTTTATTATCAAATTTGGATAAATCGTAATCTTTCCCCAAATTCCCTAAAACATTCACTTTAGCATTAGGGATAGTTTCAAAAATAGTTTCCACCCATTGTTTTAAAATACTGTCATTTGGCACGACAATAAGAGGTCGTCTGGCGTTGTCTCTCTCCATTGCTTCATGCATAGATAGTACTCCAGAGAGTGTTTTCCCAAAACCTACCTCGTGAGCCAAAAGCCCCACCCCCTTAGTTGTGAGCCTTCCTATACCTGCTTTTTGAACTTCGGTAAGTTCCAGTGGTTTGCCTTTGAAATTCTTATGAATTTGTGAAAACAAAGGAAATTCCTTGTAATCAGGAATATGGATATTGTTGTATTTTCGGTTAAATTCATTGACAAATTTTTCTTTTTCAGCATCAGATAGTTCCTCTTTTAAGAATTTACTAAATAGGTCATTAGCTGTTTCCTTCCGCCTCTCACGGATAAGAGCATTTCGGTCTTTATCACTTCCTGTAACCTGTTCATTATCTACGAACCCACGCACTTCCCATGATGAAGTAATCCCCTTTGCTTCATCGTTTTTGGAGTGATGATGAAAATAATTCAATAACTCTTTTTTATATTGAGCATTAAAAACATTATAATCTTTAATTTGCTCAAAAATTCGTTTATCTAATTTTTCCTTTGTGAAATCAAAAATTTCATTCATCTTCATTATTTCACTTCCTTTGAATACTTTCTGTGTTTTATGGTCTATCAAAGAATATCCAAAAGGCTGTTGTCCATCTTTGTGATGAAAAACAATATCAATCCCAAACATCTCTCTCATCTTGTGTTGCAGTTCACTTTCAAACTCTATTTTAGGCGTAGCATTTCGCTTGGTCTGGTCATCTTCTATTCCTTCTGCTTCTCGGTTATCTATTACCTTAAAAACCTTGTTTGAGTAAACTTCTTTGTATTTATTCAAAAAAGCTTTGATTTGATTTGCTCTTTTGGAATCTGATTTAGAATTAAAAACTATCTGATTATCAAAAATAGTTTTCTGTTTTACTCCATTTTTCAAAATATCAAAAGCAGTATCATTTTCTCTATTTTTGATAAATTTAAATCCACTCCTTTCCAGTAAAAGTTCCAACTGTTTTACTGTACTGTATTTGTATTTTAAAAGTTTTTCTAACTCTTTATCCAAATCTACCCCTTGTAACTCGGCTAAAACTTTTTGTAAAGCTCTTTGAGATTTTAGTTTTTCAAAACTATCATCCATTTTCTTTCCTGTCGTTTTATCGACTCTTGTAGAAACTAAATGAATATGATTATTCTCTGTGTCATTATGAAAAACAATGATATAAGGTTGATTTTCATATCCCATTTCTTTCATAAAATGTTTTCCAATCTCTGTCAGCTCTTCTTTGGAATGATTTTGAAACTTGGTAGAAATAGTAGCATGAAATTGAGGCTTTTTTACCTTATCACTTTTGGAAATAGCTTTGAAATAATTTCTCACTTCTTCCTGTTTGCTTTTTTCATCAATTCCATCTGGAAAGTTTTGCATCAGCATGAGTTCCCCAGCTCCACTTTCCCTTTTCTTGTCATTGTATTTCACACCATGAAAATTACTACTCGCTGAACTTAAAATCTTTACTATCATTTGCTATAAAATGGTAGATTTTCTTAAAAATCAGATTTTGCTCCTGTTTCAATTTTATCACTTCTGTCAAATCATTCCCAAACTGAAGCATCTGCTCCTTTGTCATAAATTTTTGAGAATTAATGAACTTTGCCTGTTGATTGATATTATTCTCTACTTTGGCAAATAGGTTTCCCTGTTTTTCAATGAACTCTAATGCTTTTTTTCGCTCATTATCCCACGCCCTGCCTTCCACAGAATTGATGATGAGACTTGTTAATGTTATTCCCTTTTCTTTGCAGAATCTTTTCCATTCTTCTTTTTTAGATTTCTCTATCCTAAAAATTATGTTTTCTTTCTGCATTTTGAGGTTTGTCTTTTGGCAAAGTTTCAACTTAATTTTATGACAAACAAGGATTTAAGGGAGGGTTGAACTATTTTGAACTATTTTGAACTATTTTGTACCATCTGCTGAAAAAAAACTAAAAAATCTCTTCATCTCAAATCAGATAAATTTAAAATCCTTTGAAAAGAAAAATGAGTTCCGAAATTTTTCTAATCCTTTTTCTCAAAAAAGGCAAGATGGTCTTTGTCTAAAACTTGAAAAAGTTGTATATACAAAGACACATCTTGCACTTCTCATTTCGGTTAGCTCTCAGATATTTTATTTTTTGGTAAAGGAATTTTATTAGAACAACTTAAAACTTTGATTTTCAATGTCTATTTTTTGTAAAATAGATTTTAAGCTCTAAAAAAAGGATTTTTTTATTTAAAAAAAAGAATTGCAGAAAAAGAAATTTTTATTCCTCTCCATATACTCATAATATATTCACACAATATATATACTCAATATATATAGTATAAATGGTTTTTTTTATTGAAAATATATTAAAAATCTTATAATCAATATATTAACAAAATTAACCCTGCGTTATTTTTCACAGGTAGGAGAAAACCTTGCATTATTTTTTACAGGTAAATGGGGGAGGCTCTGTCTTATTTTTTGCAGGTAGGAGAAAACCTTGCATTATTTTTTACAGGTAAATGGGGGAAGCTCTGTCTTATTTTTTGCAGGTAGGAGAAAACCTTGTGTTATTTTTTACAGGTGAGTTGAGATACCCTACTTTATTTTTCACAAGTAAATGGGACACCTTATATTATTTTTTATAATTAGATTGGGATATTTTACTTTATTTATTTTATAAAATCAGGGACTTTACAATTTTCATAAGGTCCCTGATTTAGTCCCTTGTTTCTGTAATGTATTGATTTACAGATGTTATTGTGGAGCTGGAGGGATTCGAACCCTCGTCCAAACAAGCAACAAATAAACTTTCTACATGCTTATTTTGTTATTATTTTTCGACATAAAGCAGAGAACAAACACCCAACTTTATGCTTATCTTCTAAATTTTTTCGTCCTTTGGTCAAAGCTCCCAAAGGCTTATTTCCACATTTCCTATGCCCCAGAATCGGACGCCGCAGAACGGAGCTTCCGTGAGACATCTTGTTTCCTTACTATACTTCGGGAAAAACGCTAATCTTACTATACTTCGGATTAAGCAGCAAGAGCATACTCTTCGTTGCCAGTTAAAATTTGTAGCAAGGGATTAAAGAGATCGCGCTACGGTTCTCTGCATGCTTATTTATCCATTGGTCTTGCTGTCGAAACCGGTCAGCCCCAATGAATTTTGGGAGCAAATATAATGAAAAAATAAATGTAATGGGACAATAAATTTTTTTAAAATTATTTCCTCACTTGTTTCAGCCATTCCAAATAGCCCATTACCGCCATTATTGTGAAAACTAGATACTGCAATGATGTGATTCCCAGCCCCTTGTAGAGCATCATCGGAATGCAGATTAGATCACCCACAATCCAGAAAAGCCAGTTTTCTACCTTTCGTTTTGCCATGAACCACATCCCGATGAGAAACAGGGAAGTAGTGAAAATATCCAGCCAGTTTGCCCAGTCAAGCTGCTGAAAACCAAGACTTACGCCGTTCATAGAAAAATGATTGTCTATAAAAGGTTTGAAATAATAAACTCCACAAACTGCTATGAAACTTATCGCAAACAGATTTAGTCCCACCAGCCAGTCTTTTTTCTTGGCAAAATCTACGCTGATGATTTGGTTTTCTGTGTTTTTGTTCCAAGAAATCCAGCCGTAGATGCTCATAATGCTGTAATAAACATTGATAAGCATATCGCCCAAAAGCCCGAAATTAAAGAGAATATAAACATAAATCGTAGTGCTGATGATGCCTGTGGGATAGACCCAAATATTCCTTTTCACGGAGAAAAAAACACTCAGCAGACCGAAGAAAGCTGCCACAGCCTCTAAGAAAATTTGGAAAAAAGTATATTCCTCGTAGGGTTTTATAAAAAGTTCATATGGATTCATCAGCCCAAAGATAAGGTTATTTTGATTATATTTGTGTCAATATTTAGATTAAATTTTTTGAACAATAGAGAATTATTAAAAATGCCGCTTGAAGAGCTGTGGCAGCTGTTCCCAATCAAATTAGTCCCACACAATATTCTATGGGAAAAATGGTTTCAGGAAGAAAAACAATATTTGGAAACTATTATAAATGAGAGAGTTACTATCAACCATATAGGAAGCACAGCGGTTCCTTCCATTTGGGCAAAACCAATTATTGACATCCTTATAGAATGCGATGATAAAAATAGTCTGAAAAATATTTCTGACATTTTGGACAAAAACCAGTATCTCTGCATGTCTCGTGATAAAGATAGAATGGTGTATAACAAAGGATACACCATAAATGGTTTTGCGGAAAAGGTATTTCATTTGCATATAAGATTGAGAGGCGATAATGATGAACTTTATTTTCGGGATTATCTCATTGAAAATCAAGACATAGCAAAAGAATATGAGAAAATGAAACTTCTCCTTTGGAAAAAATTTGAGCATAATAGAGATGCCTACACAGAGAGTAAAACGGACTTTGTCAAAAAATATACACTAAAAGCAAAGAATATATACGGAGATAGATATTAAAAAACTTTAGAAAATCTAATGTTAATAATTATCTTTGTAGAAATAAAATTAACATGAAAAATATCACATTAAATACAATTTCAGAAGCCATAGAAGACCTTAAAAACGGTAAAATCATTATCGTAGTAGATGATGAAAACCGCGAGAATGAGGGTGATTTCCTCTCTGCTGCGGAGCTGACCACACCAGAGATTATCAATTTTATGACCATCCATGGGCGTGGGCTTATCTGTACGCCGCTTCCCGAAAGCAGGTGTGATGAACTGGGCTTAGAAGCGATGGTTTCTCGCAGTACCGACCCAAAAGAAACAGCCTTTACGGTATCAGTGGATTTGCTGGGAGATGGCGTATCTACGGGTATTTCTGCCAATGACAGAGCCAGAACTATTTTAGCTTTGATGGACGAAAAGAGCAAACCGACTGATTTCATGCGCCCTGGGCATATTTTCCCTCTCAGAGCCAAAGAAGGCGGAGTGCTGAAACGCGCAGGGCACACTGAGGCAGCCATAGATTTGACCAGACTCGCAGGGCTGAAAGAGGGCGGAGTAATCTGCGAAATCATGAACGAAGATGGAACGATGGCAAGGCTTCCACAGCTGGCAGAACTTGCCCAAAAACAAAACTTGAAAATAGTTTCCATAGAGGATTTGATAGAATATCGTCTGAAAAATGGAGATTTGATAGATAAAATCGAAGAAAGAGAAGTGAAAACTTTTTATGGAGATTTCAGGTTTTATGCCTTTAAGGAGAAATACACGGAGCAGGTGCATTTTGCTTTATCCAAAGGAAGCTGGTCGGTAAATGATGAGGTTCTTGTGCGGGTGCAGTCTTCTGGGTCTTACTTCGATGTGCTGAGTATTTTGGCTAATGGAGAGAAGTCTTTATTGGAGAAAATTACAGCTAAAATAAACGAAGAGGGCAGAGGTGTGATAGTTTTTATCAATAATGTTTCCACCACAGAGAATACACTGCGAAAACTTCAGCAGTTTATCAATAATCAAGAAAATACAGAGGTCAAAAGCACTCAGAATTTTAAAGATTATGGAATAGGAATTCAGATTATCAAGGAGTTAGGAATTCATAAAATAAAAATTTTATCTCAAAATACAGATCAGAAACCAATAGTGAGCGGTTATGATGTGGAGATTACAGAAATGGTAAAGATTTGATATTATGATAGTTAAGACACTATATAAAAATGATGTTTTCGAATGGATTGATATTCAGGATATGAAATATGAAAATATTTCGGAAATATCTAAACAATACAAAATCAATATATTACACCTAAAAGATTGTATCAATACCAATCATCTTCCCAAAGCAGAAGATTTGGGTGAAGTTAAATTTATTCTTGCGAGGGCAAGTTCTGAGCCTGGCAATAAGTTTTTGAATTCTATCAATGATATTAGCACGAAAGTTGGGATTTTCATTAAAGAAAATCTTGTTTTGACTATTCATAGAGTTGATAATGAGCGAATTAAAAAACTCTCTGAAGAACTGCAAAATGGAACTTTTCAAGCTGCCAATCCCTATCGGGTAGCCTTGGAGCTGGGTTCTGGCATTTTGAAATCTTATAGAAAAGAAAATATCAATCTTTTGGAGAAAATGGAGAAAATAGAGAATGATGTTTTCACTAAAACGGATTCTAACTCTAACGAAATCAAGCGTCTATATCGTCTTAAAAGACGAGCGAGCCTTAATCTGAAACTTTTGTCCATTTCTAATGAGTGGGTTAATTTTTATGACAAACTTCCGATAGAAAAAATAGAATTCAATGATTTGAAAGATACCTATACGGAGGTGATGAGTGGATTTGAATATCTTAACTCTCAGTCTACCAGTCTTATAAGTCTATTTTTGGCGCTAACTGACCAGAGAAATAATGAGTCCATGAAAATTTTAGCTGTATATTCAGCGTATTTCTTGCCGATAACCTTTTTGGCGAGTCTTTATGGAATGAACTTTCAGGAAATGTTCGGAATAGATCATGAATACGGCTTTTATTGGATGCTTGGCATCATGGTGGTCATCGTGATAGTGACTTCTATTTTCATGAAAAGGAAAAATGTGAAATAACTAAAATGTTGAGTATGAGCGATATTACACAGAATCAAAAAAGTATGAAAAAATTTTATGATGATATTTCAGAGAAATATGATTTGATTTTTTCATTGTCTCCACTGCACAAAACTTTTTTTGCAGAGGAAATAAAAGGCAAAAAGGTTTTGGATGTGGGAGCAGGAACAGGGAATTTGTCCCAGTATTTACTTGGCGAGAATTATGATGTTACAGCCATTGATATCAACGAAAAACTCATCAATAAAGCAAAAGAGAAGGGCGTAGAAGTTGTTAATATGAGTATGCTTGATATTGATAGGCTTCCGAAATTTACGACCATTATCAACATAGGAAATACGCTTCCTCATTTGGAAAATAAGAAAGAGATTTCAGATTTTTTACAGAAAGCCTATGCTCAGCTGGAACAAGGCGGGAAACTAATCATCCAAATGGTGAATTTTTGGAAATTTACATCTAAAAATAAAGAAGGAAATTTTTTAGGAAATTTGCCGATGATTGATAATGAGGGAGTTACTTTTGAGCGCTCTTATTATTTGAATGAAGAAGGAAACATTATTTTCAAAACTATTTTGGATAAAAAAAATGAAAACGAAGAGATTTTGATAAATATTGATTATCAAGAACTTAAAGGGTTTTTGAAGAATGCAGGGTTTAAAAATATTCAGTTTTATGGCGGATTTAATAAAGTTGATTTTAGCCCAGAAAACTCTATGCCTGTGATAGTTACAGCAGAAAAATTATAGAAAATGGCTTTGATTAGAGAAGTTTTAGGAAAAACTCCCATCGTGGGCGATGATGTATTTTTAGCGGAAACGGCTGTGATTATCGGAGATGTGGTGATGGGCGATGAGTGTAGTATTTGGTATAATGCGGTATTGAGAGGGGATGTGAACAGCATCAGGCTCGGTGACAGGGTGAATATTCAAGATAATGTAACCGTGCACTGCACTTACGAAAAACATGCGACCATTATAGGAAATGATGTTTCCATAGGGCATAATGCGGTGGTTCATGGGTGTGAAATAATGGATAATGTGCTTATCGGCATGGGCGCTATTGTCATGGATGGCTGTCTGATAGAGTCTCATGCTGTGGTGGCGGCTGGTTCGGTGGTTGCGCAGGGGACACACATCAGGGAAGGCGAACTCTGGGCAGGAATTCCCGCAAAAAAGATAAAAGATGTTTCGCAAGACCTTATGGAGTCTGAAATACAGCAAATAAGCAAAAATTATGTAAAATATTCCTCTTGGTATAAAGAGAAAAAATAAACAAAATATTAAAGTATAGATTAAATTTAAAAATATGAGAATAAAAGAATCAGAATTTTATAAACCATTTTACCTAATGGGGTATGATGGTGAGGCAGGAGCAGTAAAGCTTTATAACAAGATGGATGTTTCTCACACTTCGTCGCCTTATAGAGCTTTGTTAAATAATGCTATGGCAAATCTGTATATCGGTAATGATGAGCTGGTTATACACAAAGAAAAACTCTCTCATTTCCAGAAATGTGAGGATTTCCAAACGATGGAATATTCATCAAAAACCAACGAGCTTTATGAGAGCGAGGAGTGCTACTTTCATCCTGAGTTAGAGGTTTTTATACTATTAACTAGAGACTTGTCAGATGACTATGATACAGAAGTTTTTGAGGAGGGACTGTATCGTGTGGAGTATGTTTATTATAAAAATGATGCTCCTAATACTAAAGCAAATCTAATAAAACTTTTCAGTGAATATTTTGAAAAATATATTTCTAAAGAAGCCAAAGTATCTATTTTGCTGAAAGATAATTCAGGTTTTGACCTAAAAACTCATACAATAAAACCTCACAGAATAGACTTGGATCTAATGTACAATGATGATTTTATGGAGGTACATACCAGAGTGAAACACACGATAACCAATGAAAACAAAGGAATCGTGCTGCTTCATGGAATTGCAGGTTCTGGAAAGACCAACTACATCAAATGGCTGACGAGCCAGATTCCGAATAAAAAATTCATCTTCATACCGACTACGATGATTTCTTCACTCACAGACCCTAGTTTTATTGGAGTTTTGGTGGATAATCAGAATTCGGTTTTGGTGCTGGAAGATTGTGAAAACTATATTGCGGAGAGAACCACGCTCAACAGCAATACAGATGTGGTTTCTTCGATTTTGAACATAGCGGACGGAATGCTGTCGGATGTGCTTGAATGTCAGCTAATTTGTACATTTAATTCGGATATATCCAAAATCGATTCTGCCCTGCTGAGAAAAGGAAGGCTGATAGCAGAATATAAGTTCCGAGAGCTGACCGTAGAAAAATGTAATGCTTACCTGAAATCAATAGGCAAGGACATTACTGTAGATGAGCCTCGCTCTCTGGCGGAACTTACGAATATGGATGAAAAATCACTAAAAGACACTACAAAAGAAAATAAAAAAATAGGTTTTTGATGCTGAAATATTTGAAGAAAATAATTTATTTTATTTTAATATTTTACCTTTTAGCGGTGGTTTGGGGCAGGTTTTTTAATCCCATTATCACATGGACGCAGCTCGGCGGTTTGTTTCAATATCAGAAATTAGACCGCGAGTATGTTTCCTATGAGGAAATGGGGGATTATGTGAAAATAGCTGTCATAGCATCAGAAGACCAAAACTATTATAAACACGATGGTTTTGATTTTAAAGCTATTGAGAGAGCCATGGAGAATAATGAAAAAGGAAAAAAAATCCAAGGCGGAAGCACGATTTCCCAGCAGACGGCCAAAAATATTTTTCTTTGGAATAATAGAAGCTGGTTCAGGAAGGGCTTGGAAGTGGTTTTTACTTTCGTGATTGAAAAGGTTTGGAACAAGAAAATCATCATGGAGAGGTATCTCAATTCGATAGAAATGGGGCAGGGGGTCTTCGGTGTGGAGGCGGCTTCGCGGTATTATTTTAAGAAATCGGCTAAAAATCTTACCAAAAGCGAGGCGGCGTGGATAGCGGCGGTTCTCCCAAATCCCAAAAAATACGATCCCAAAAATCCAACACCTGCGCTGAAAAGAAAGCACAGCTGGATAATGAAGCAGATGAACCATATCCGCCTGCAAGAGTAGTTATAGAATGATGATTTGGGTGATTTCTATTCCCAGTTCAGAAGAGATTTTATTGACATAGAACGATTTTCGCATCTGGAAATCGTTTTTTAGTAAAGGAGATTTTATTTTTAGGCTGAGAACGCCTTTGTTTAGCCGAACTTGTTCTATTTCGTTAAAAAGACTTTCGTCCAAGTATTCTCGGAGAAAGTCTTTTATTTTAAATGAAACCAAAATCTCATCAAAACCATAGATTTTGGCCAAACTTTTTACCAATTCTGAAGAGTGAAATTCTCTTTTCTTTCTCATGTAAGAAAAAATTATTTGTCGATTTCTAATCTTTTTTGGTAAGCCTGAACAGTGTTTTCCATGCCCATGTAGAGAGCCTCGCTGATGAGTGCATGCCCTATGGACACTTCCAATAAATTTGGGATAGTTTCTGCAAAATATCGTAGATTTTCAAGGCTTAAATCATGCCCAGCATTGATGCCCAGCCCTAGTTCGCTGGCACGGACAGCCGTTTCTAAATAAGGCTTGATAGCCGCCTCTTTATTGGCTTTGTATCCAGAAGCATAGGCCTCTGTGTATAGTTCTATGCGGTCAGCTCCTGTTTTGGCAGCATAATCACAAAGTTCTGGTTTAGGGTCAAGGAAAATAGAAGTCCTGATTCCAGCTCGTTTGAACTCTGATATAATGTCTGTCAGGAAATACAGATGAGTTTTGGTGTCCCAGCCAGCATTGGAAGTGATGGTATTATCCGCATCAGGAACCAAAGTCACCTGTGTAGGTTTGATTTCCAAAACCATATCTATGAATGGTCGGTGCGGATTGCCTTCGATATTAAATTCCGTATGCACCAGCGGTTTTAGGTCATAGACATCTTGTCTTGTGATGTGGCGCTGGTCTGGTCTTGGGTGGATAGTGATGCCATCTGCACCAAACTCCTGAATTTTCACTGCGGCTTCCGTTACGCTGGGAAGCAGCCCTCCTCTGGAATTTCGGAGGGTCGCTATTTTATTGATATTTACACTTAATTTTGTCATTGAAAAGATTTAAATTTTTTTCAAAAATACTAAAAACCATGCAGATGAACTACAAGGATTTTAATTTACCTTTGAAATCATCTATGGATTGATAGCCTTTTTGGGATATAATTTCTTTTAATTCAGATAGAAGTCGCCCGAATATAGACGGATTTTCTTTCATCAGCTGAGAACCCACCTGAACCATACTTGCTCCACAGAGAATATGCTCAAAGACATCCTGCCCTGTAAGAACGCCGCCGCAGCCGATGACTTGGATGTTTTTATTTAGTCTGGTGTACATTGCGCGGACATTAGCCAGAGCGGTAGGTTTGATGTATTCGCCGCCGATTCCGCCAAATCCATCCTTTGGTCTGATAACGACTTCTTCTTTTTCGGTGTCGATATACAGGCCGTTTCCGATGGAGTTGATACAATTCACATAGTGGAGCGGAAATTTATTCAGCACTTCTGCAATTTTGTCAAAATGCGCCATATCAAAATAAGGCGGAAGTTTTACGCCCAAAGGTTTTTTGATGAAAGTAAAAACTTCTTGTAAAATTCGTTCTGTAGCTTCAAAATCATAGCCTGTTTGAGGTTTTCCAGGGACATTAGGACAAGAGAGGTTAAGCTCTATAATGCCTTTAAAATCAGATGAATTCACTTTTTTCAGCATTTCCATATTTTCCTCAAAAGACATTCCTGCCACGGAGAGGAAGATGGTTTGTTCGTGCTTTTCTTGGAATTTTAGGGCATAATCTAGATAATAGTCCAGCCCTTCGTTAGGCAGTCCCATGGAGTTGATAGTTCCTAGTGGAACTTCCACATATCGCGGCGATGGATTTCCTTCGCGATATTTCGCTGTGGCACTTTTGGTTACGAAACTTCCGCAGTCAGAGAGGTGAAGTTCATTTAGTTTTTCTTCCGATTCGCACCAGCATCCAGAGGCGTTCATCAGTGGATTTTCGAAGGTGTAATTTCCGATTTTAGATTTGAGGTTCATGAGTGATTATTTTATTGGGTTAGACTTAATTTTGATATACGATTTTATGAATTTCTGCAATGGTCTGAGTCAGATTATCAGGCTCAAAGGTTCCCATCAGCCAAAGGTTCAGCGGGTTTTTATCTTGGCTGTAGCTCGGCTGGATATAGCTCTCGTCCAAGATAGAGAAGCCGTTTTTTTTGTAAAAACCTACTCTTCGCTCAGCTATGTCGCTCAGCTCTTTGGGTTCGGTTTCTAGCACGATGTTTCCGAGGTTTTCAGTCAAAATAGATAGAATGGTGGAGCCTAAATTAGCACCACGAAGAGCCTCGAAAATCTCAAAATGCTCTATAAATGTAAACTCCGAAAAATCCCATATAATGAGGTATCCAGCGAGATTTTCTCCTTTGAAAATGGACAAAATCTTGCAGTGGCGGTTTTCTAAAAGCTTGTAAAACTGCTCCTCATCTCTTCGCTCATCAGCAGGGAAGGAAGCGCAGTACGAGGAGAAAATATGTCCGTGTTCTTCTCCCTTTGCGGGTTGTATTTGTATGTCGTTTAGAGTAAAAATCATTTGGTTTAAATTTAAATTAAAATTGTGTTTGACAGCATTCTAAGCATCTTTTTTGGCTGCACCAGTTTTTGTATAAATATAAGAACGCTTGGGAATCTAGGGCAGATTTTATCTTCGCGCCTAAATTTTTCCATTGTTTGATAATGGAGTTTTTCTCAGGTTTTAGGTTTTGGTAAAAATTAAATATAATTCTTTGATTATCAGTTTTTTCCTTGTGGTAGGAATAAATCACAGGAAGGATGGCATTCAGCAAAATAATTTCTATAAAATCATCTGAAAGTTTTTTAGTTTTAGTTTCGCTTTCCTTTCCGAAAACATAGTGATTTTCCCAATATTCCGAGGTTTTTATGTCTTTGAATAAATCTTTCAACTCTTCCACGCTTTTTGCATTGATGATTTTTGAAAATAATTTCTGATGCCGAGAATATAGCTGAGCCAGCTGCGAAAGCCTTATAGTAGGGAACGAAACAGGCATCATCCGCATAAATTTAGCAGGAAAAACGATGTCATTTATTCCAAATTTCACCCTTAAAAACTCAAATTCTTTCAGCCATTTTTGGCTGTCTTTTTCCGAATTATTTAGCAAATCTGCTTTTCCAAATAAGAGGCTTTCCAACTGAAAAGGATTTTGAGAAACTTTTTTAATGATTTTAAAATCAATGCTTTGTGTGATTTGTAGGAAAGTTTCCGAATTTACTTTCAGCCCAAAAGAGTAGGCTATTCTCTGGAACAAAACTGCTTCGTAATCGTTCTTTGTAGCTAAAAGCTCTTGTCTGATTTCTTTGTCTTTTTCCTCTAATTTTTGCAAAACGATTTCTTCGGAAAAATAATTTGGGATTTTTTTAATGCTGAAAATATCTTCACAAGGAATAAAATCCTTTTCTTTATCAAAGTTATAATGCTGAAAATCAGAGTTTTCAATATAGTTTTTCAATTCCAGTGTAGGAATGTTTCTTTCTTTCAGTTCTGAAATTTCTTGGTCGTGCTCAAAAACGATATGAAGGATAACAGACTGATAATCTTTCTGTTCCGAATGTTTGTGCAGAAGCCAGTCCGAAGATTTTACATGAAATTCAGCATTTCCGAAAAATGTGATGCCTTGTGTTTTTATTTTTACCGAATGAAAATCAGGACCAGCATTGCTATTTAGTTTTCCAAAATCTAGGATTTCGATAAGGTTTCCATCCGTATCCTTGAACAAGAGCGGATTAAAAACCTTGTTTTCCCAAAGAATTTGTAAAAACTTTTCTTTCATTTAGTCGTTAGTTTTCTGTTTTTCACCCAAAATAGTATCCGTAATTACGGCTATTGCGCAGTCTCCCGTGACATTTCCCGCCGTTCCGAAGCTGTCCATAGCGATATATAGGGAAATCATCAGTGCTTGGCTTTTTTCATCAAATCCCAGCATAGAACCGATAATCCCGATAGCCGCCATAATAGCACCACCAGGGACTCCAGGAGCAGCCACCATAGCAATGCCAAGCATGAAAATAAATCCTGCGTAATCCAAGAAATCAATCGGCATCTGCTGTACTACCATCAGTGCGATAGTGCAGGCAACTATCTTCAGGGCACTTCCAGATAAATGTATCGTCGCACAAAGAGGAATGACCAGTTTTGCTACCTTTTCTGAAACACCGTTTTTGATAGTCTGCTGTAAGGAAACAGGAATAGTAGCAGCTGAAGACTGCGTTCCCAGAGCTGTTATATAGGCAGGTATCATATTTACCAGCATTTTTAAAGGGTTTTTCCTTCCGATAATTCCAGCGATGGTAAATAAAAATATCAAAAACAAAATATGAAGCCCAAAAATAATGGCGATAATTTTAATGAAAATAGAAACAATCGTGAAAACTTCGCCTGTATGTGCCATTCCTAAAAAGATTCCAAAAATATACAATGGAAGCAGCGGAATAAGAATGCGGGCAATGACATTAGAGATGATAATTTCAAATTCCTCAAAAACTTGTAATAGTGTAGAATTGTGAATTTTAGAAATACCTATTCCTACCATAAAGGCCAAAACCAGCGCCGTCATCACATCAAACATAGGAGGAATGCTCAGCGAAAAATAAGGCTTGATTTCAGTAGCTTTTGAAACATCACTGAGCGACTGCCCTTCTAAAAGGCTTGGGAAAGTGCTGATACTCACGCCATAAGAAACAAAACCTGCTAAAAGCGTGGATAAATAAGCCAATCCAGCCGTTACAAGCACTATTTTACTGGCTGTTCCGCCCAGTTTTCCTATTGATGGGACTATTAGCCCTATGATAATCAAAGGGATACAGAACCCAAGAAACTGACTAAACAGCCCATTGAAAGTAAGAAAAATTTTTAAAAATTCTTGATTTACAAATTTCCCAAAAATTATTCCTAAAATAATAGCAATCAGTATCTGAAGCAAGAGATTGTTGCTTTTTTTCATTTTTTATAAAATTTCCCAAATATAAAATTTATTTCTCGTTCAAAAAACACTGATTTTTATCAAAAAAATATGTATCTTTGTAATTCACTAAATTTTTGAAAATACATGAGCGAAAAACAGTATACAGCGAGTAGTATTCAAGCATTGGAAGGTATAGAGCATGTGCGTCTCAGACCGTCAATGTACATTGGAGATGTGGGGGTTAGAGGGCTTCATCACTTGGTTTATGAGGTGGTGGATAACTCTATAGACGAGGCTTTGGCAGGATATTGTGATACTATTTCGGTAACTATTCATGAAGGAAATGGTATTTCTGTAAGAGATAATGGGCGTGGTATTCCAGTGGATTTCCACGAGAAAGAACAAAAATCTGCTCTAGAAGTGGTAATGACCAAAATAGGGGCGGGAGGTAAGTTTGATAAAGATTCTTACAAGGTTTCTGGAGGGCTTCATGGTGTAGGGGTTTCGTGTGTGAATGCACTTTCTACATCGTTGATAGCTACTGTTCAGCGAGATGGCAAAATCTACCAGCAGAAATATTCACAAGGTAAGGCTCTTGGGAATGTTGAGGAAATTGGTATTTCAGAGATTACTGGAACAGAGGTGTTTTTCCAGCCAGATGGATCTATTTTTAATGAATTAGTATATAACTATGATACTTTGGCGGCTCGTCTTCGCGAGTTGGCTTTCCTTAATAAAGGTATTACCATTACTCTTACAGATGAAAGAGTAAAAGAGGAAAACGGAGAATTTAAAAGCGAAATTTTTTATTCTGAAGGAGGACTGAAGGAATTTGTAGAATTCATCGATGGAAACAGAGAGGGGATAATGGATGTTATCTTCATGGAAGGAGAGCGAGATGATATCCCTGTGGAAGTAGCGATGAGATATAATACTTCGTTCAACGAAAACCTGCATTCTTATGTAAATAATATTAACACGCATGAGGGAGGAACTCATTTGGCTGGTTTTAGAAGAGCTTTGACTAGAACGCTCAAAAAATATGCTGATGAACTAGGAATTCCACAGAAAGAAAAAGTGGAAGTGACAGGAGATGACTTCCGTGAGGGGCTTACAGCGGTGATTTCCGTGAAAGTAATGGAGCCTCAGTTTGAGGGACAGACTAAGACTAAACTTGGGAACTCCGAAGTTTCTGGTGCAGTGGATAAGATAGTGGGAGAGATGCTCTCTAACTTCCTTGAAGAAAATCCAAACGAAGCCAAGCAGATTGTCCAAAAAGTAGTTTTAGCGGCGAAAGCTCGTCAGGCAGCGAAGAAAGCCCGTGAAATGGTGCAGAGAAAATCGCCATTGGGAGGGTCTGGTCTGCCAGGGAAATTAGCCGATTGTTCATCTAAAGACCCATCTATAAGCGAAATTTTCCTAGTAGAGGGAGACTCTGCGGGAGGAACAGCCAAAGGAGGAAGAGATAGAAATTTCCAAGCGATTTTACCGCTGAGAGGTAAGATTCTAAATGTGGAAAAATCTATGCTTCATAAGGTTTATGATAATGATGAGATTAAAAATATTTATACGGCACTCGGGGTTTCTGTAGGAACAGAGGAGGATAGTAAAGCACTAAACTTGTCTAAACTAAGATACCATAAAATAGTGATTATGACCGATGCCGATATAGATGGTTCGCATATTTCTACGCTTATTCTTACCTTCTTCTTCCGTTACATGAAAGAGCTTATAGAGAATGGGTATGTATATATCGCATCACCGCCGCTATATCTTCTGAAGAGAGGAAATAAAAAACTCTATGCATGGAATGATAAGGAGAGAGAGGAGCTTACCAAAGAACTTTCTGCGGATGGCAGGGGCGTGGAAATCCAGCGATACAAAGGTCTTGGGGAGATGAATGCAGAACAGCTTTGGGAAACTACACTTAACCCAGAAAATAGAATCCTAAAACAGGTGACTATAGAAAACGCAGGAGAAGCTGATAGAATTTTCTCTATGTTGATGGGAGATGAAGTTCCGCCAAGAAGAGAATTTATAGAAAAGAACGCAGTCTATGCTAATATAGATGCGTAGGAAAATATAAAACCATATCAAATAACACTTCTAAAAATTTTTAGGAGTGTTATTTTTTTATAAAATAATGATATTATTCATAATTTAAAAATAATACTAATTGTAAAAAATATGTTACTTTTGTGCGAAAATTTTTAGAAAAAGTAGCAAAAATATCATTTTATGAATAAAAAAGTATTATTGATTTCAAGTTTGTTGTTTTCTGCAATGGCTTATAGCCAGACTATTAAAGGAAGAATAGTGCAGGAAACGCCTTCTGTTTTATCATTGAAAGTATTGGTGAAAAAGGAAGGAAAGGAATTGGTTTATCCAGTTGATGAAAAAGGTGCATTTAGTATACTTCTTCCAGAAGGAGGGATTTATACGCTACAAGTGGTAGAAAATACCAATATTCTATCGGATAGAAATATAATGATAACGGATAGTGAAACATTAGACCTAGGAGATATCATTATAAATGAAAATAAAGTAGATAGTACACCTATAGAAGAGCCTAAACAAGAAATAAAAGACGAACAATTAGCAGAAAATAATCCTGAACAGGAAGATCCTACTAATCCTAAGTCAAAAAATAATAAAGAAGAAAGCAAAGAACATGTACTACAAACAGTAGAGATAGTAGGTAGAGCTAGAAAAGACTATAATAGTGATTACTCTTTCTCTTCTTCTAAAATCGCCCTTAAAAATATGGAAGTGGCGCAGTCAATCTCTACCGTGACTAAGGAGCTTTTGTCTGATAGACAGGTCTTTATGATAGGAGATGCGCTGAAGAATGTGACAGGGGTGAATGCCACCAGTTATTACAGCCACTATGCGATTAGAGGGGTTACCCAAGGATGGGGAAACAGAGATAATAACAGGCTAATCAACGGGATGACAGCTTTTGTGAGCTATATTTCGCCGCCGATGACGATTAACTTGGAAAGGATAGAAGTTATCAAAGGCCCTGCGAGTATCACTTTTGCGAGTGCCAATGCAGGGGGAACTATCAACATGGTGACTAAAAAACCTTTGAGTGTTGCTAGAAAAGAAGTAGACCTTACGATAGGAAGCTACGGAACAGTGAGAAGCACCTTGGATTTTACGGGGTCGTTAGAAAAATCAAAAACTTTACTATATCGTTTGAATTTAGGGTATGAAAACTCACGAAGTTTCAGAGATTTACAAGGAAGTAAGTCCTATATGATAGCGCCTACTATCAGCTATATCCCTAATGAAAAAACAAGAGTAAATTTAGAATTGGTATTGACTAATACTGATACTAAACTAGACCGAGGACAGCCTATTTTTGGGGTAAAGAAAGGACAAAGCGCCAATCTGCATACCACACCTATAAGCTTTGCCATAGGAGCTTCTAATGACTACAATAAAAACCTGAATTTCACAGTGATGAGTAGCCTTTCTCACAAATTCTCAGATAAAGTGGGTCTTAATATGTCCTATATGAAACATATCTGGGATGAAGATTTGTTAGAGCATAGAACGGCTAATAAATTTGCGCAAGATATTACAGGGAAGGCTATACCTACTTTGGTAGAAATGCAGGTTTCTCAAAGAAGACAAAAGACATACTCGGATAACTTTAGCGCGTATTTTAATTTTGATTTTAATATCGGAAACCTGAAAAACAAAATGGTTGCAGGGTATGACCTAAGCGCTTTTGAAGTGAGTAGAAATGGAGGATGGAATAGAGCTAGAGGATACAGATTGACAAACGGAAAAGTTGCCAATAAGTTTGACAAAACTAAGGCTAGTGATTATGTAACCGATGCTAATGGGAACCCTGTTCCAAATGTACCTCATTTTGATTTACAAAATCCTAAATATTTTGTAGCGAATTTGAATGATTATGTTTTCCAAAGATTAGAAATAACACCTTTGTATTTTATGACCAATGGAGCTTATTTAATGAATCAAATGAGTTATGGGAAATTCATCGTTAATTTCGGTATCAGACAAGAATGGTATTTAGATAAAACGAATTATAAACTTAAAAATGAAGTTGCCACAAAACAGCACAAACTCCTGAAAAGATTAGGTGTTATCTATCAGGCAACTAAAAATATGAATGTGTATGCATCATATATAGAAGGATTTGAGGTGCAGACCAATGCTTATTTAGGAACTACATCCTATGGCGGTCCATTCTCGCCGATGACATCTAAAATGCTGGAAGGAGGACTGAAAACTGAATGGCTGGATGGAAAACTGAATGCAAACATTGCTTATTTTAATATTCATCAGCAAAATGTATTGATGGATGATCCTAATGACAATGATGCGTTAAAGATAGAAGGAGGTGATCAGCGTTCTCAAGGGATAGAGATGGAGGTTATCGGTAGAATTTTACCAAACTGGCAGGTTAATGCTGGATACTCTTTCATCGATGCTAAGACAACAGAAAACGGAGAAAGATACAGAAGTGGAAACACGCCAAAACACAGCTTTAACTTATGGACAAGATATAATTTCGAGGAAGGAGCGCTGAAAAATTTCGGAATAGGATTAGGAGGAAACTATGTAGGAGATAGAATAGCATGGGCGGACAGGACTTTATCCATTCCTTCTTATGTAGTGGTAGATGCAGCGGTTTATTATAAATTAAACAAAATGCAGCTGGCTGTGAATGTAGGAAATTTATTTAACAAAACATACTGGGGCGGGGCATTTGACTACACAAGACTGTTCCCTGGAACGCCGAGAAATGTGATGTTTAATGTAAAATACAGTTTCTAATAAATTTAAAATATAGTTTTATGAAAAAACAATTGTTTTTGGCTTTGACTGCCGTAGCGATGCTGTCTTGTTCAGAGAAAAAAGATACCACCGCAAAAGCCAATACAGGAAACGAAAATAGAGTAGAGTATATTTATAAAGATGCTGACAGGGATGTTCCCGTGGTCATTACCACACCGCCTCAGAGAGCAGCGCTGTTTAATCCGTATACTACGGAGATTCTTCTCGCATTGGGATTGGAGGACAGAATCATCATAGGAAGTACGGAGGGAGAGCTTCTTCCTGAGTATAGAGAAGCCTATGAAAAGGTGCCTCAGAAATTGAAAGGTCACGGTTTCAGAATGAATAAAGAGGCTTTCTTACTTGCTAAACCAGATTTTGCGGCTGGGAATATTAATGAAGAAACAGCAGGTTCGCCAGAAGATTTGATGAAACTAGGAATAGCGCCTTATAACCTTAGAAGTTTGGATGATATCCAAAATCCTACACTGGATGATGTCTATGATGATATTATTCTATTGGGTAAGATTTTTAATGTTTCAGACAGAGCCGAAGTGCTTGTTACTAAGCTGAAAAACAAATATAATGAAGCCCAAAAGGATTTAGTAGTTCCAAAAGATGGCGAAAAGAAGAAAGTTCTGATACTTTCGTATAAAGGAGGAGTGGCGGCTTTTAGTGCTTTGGCGACAGACCTCGTCAATAAAGCTCATGGGATAAATATCTATGCAGATTTGGATAAAAGATTTGAGTTCGTGACGCCTGAGAGTGTTTTAGAGCGAAATCCAGATGCTATTTTCATCATAGACATTCAGTCTCGCCCAGAGCCGATAGAGGAGAAAATCAACTTCTTCAAAACCGATCCTGTCTTGAAAAATACCAATGCAGTGAGGAATAATCAAGTATATAAAATAGATCTGGAAGATGTAACCCCAGGAGTAAGGAATGTGGATTTCATCATCCGATTGAATAAAATTTTATACCAAAACAAACAATAATTACAAATAAAAACAGCCATTCCGTGTGAGCGGCTGTTTTTGTTACTTACAAAACTCTTGGTCGCATTCATATTCATCGCAGGAGTATAATTATTCAGCTTTTTTAACCTCTTTAATTGCATCATCACCATAGGTGTAGTAAACTCCGTAATTACTATTGTTATCTTTTTCTCTTCTGTAAAAGTCCTCACTAAAATAGCGTATAAACTTAACGAGGCGAAAGTTTTTACCATTATCGGAGAGTTATTCTATTATCAATGATACAGAATGTTGTCCATTTTCTTTTGATGAAATTTGGTTATATACTCTTTTACCCAATATTTTCTTTACATTTTGGACATCTTCTAATTCTCCTGCAAGTTCAATTTCTATTGAAATATTATCTTTATCTTGCTCTGTTTCATTTTTTATAATATTGGATATATGTAGAAAATATTTATCTAAGATATCTTCTAAAGGATATTGAATGGTTTCGTTTTCTGCTATCTCAAAAGATAGGGCGATTCTATAATTTGTTGAATCCAAATCATTTAAATCCTTGTAAATACCTTCTTCTATCTTTTCATAATGAAAAGGGTTTTTATATTTTTCTAGTTTTAATAATGTTATATTTTTCATTTTTAAATTTTATTGCTTCCGATTAAATACATAACAAATATAAATAAAACCAGCCGTTCCGATGTGAGCGGCTGTTTTTTGTTATTTACAAAACTCTTGGTCGCATTTACAGCCAGAGCTTTCTATCTCAAAGGTAGAATGCTGGATGTTGTGATGTTCCAGTTTGTGGCGGAGTTCCTTTTTTATTTGCTCCATTTCTTGGAAACTTATTCCCTCATTTACCACCAGATGGACGGTCAGGGCGTTTTCGGAGCTGCTCATCGCCCATATATGGAGGTGGTGGGCGTCTTCTACGGCAGGGATTTCCTCTATCAGTTTTTGGATTTCATTAGGATTAATGCCCTCTGGCACGCCGTTTAGGCTGAGTTTAATGCTTTCCGTCAAAAGTCCCCAAGTAGAAATCAAAATCACCACAGCGATGATGAAACTTATAACCACATCTGCGAGATTCCAGCCTGTGAAATAGATAATCACCCCAGAGATAATCACGCCCACCGAAACCAAAGCATCTACCATCAGGTGCAGAAAAGCTCCCTTGATGTTGATATCATGTTTTTGTCCTTTATAAAAAAGAAACGCCGAAACAGCATTGATAATCACGCCTATCGTAGCAGTGATGATGATGCCGCTGCTCTCCATTTGTGGAGGTGTATTTAGCCGTTCCACCGCTTCTATGATGATTTTAAAGACAATGAACACCAGCAGAATAGCATTGATGAGCGAAGCCAATATTGAGGCTTTTTTGTAGCCGTAAGTCAGGCTGTGCGTGCTGGCTTTCTGGGCAAGAATGATACCTACGAGCGAAATTCCTAAACTGGCAACATCGCTCAGATTATGGCTCGCATCGGAGATTAAGGCCAAAGAATTGATTTTAAAACCGACCGCAAATTCTGTTATGGTGTAGAGCAGATTCAGACCGATACCGATGTAAAACGCCCTGTTGATATTTTCCAGACTGCTCACGCTATGGTGGTGGCAGTGTCCTTCGTGTGAATGTCCCATGATTTTATGATTTTTTATAAAGTAAATAAAAAAGACATTGGAAATTTACGAAATTTTTTGAATTTTATGAAATCAGAGGATACAGATGTGTTTTTATTTTTAATAATCAAAATATTTAGAAACAAAAATAGCCTGTCCCTAAAATTGACAAGCTATTTTACAATAAAAAATGAAAAAAAATTATCCATTAGTATAGCTCTGGAATGCTTCTTCCAGATTGCTGTATCGCCCTTTGAACTCCTCTATAGAGGTATCTTGCAGGATATTTCCCTTGTGGATGAGGATGACACGAGAGCAGAGCGCCTCTACTTCCTGCATGATGTGCGTGGAAAGGATGATGGTTTTCTCCTTGCCGATTTCTTTTATCACATTTCTGATTTCTATGATTTGGTTAGGGTCTAGTCCGTTCGTAGGCTCGTCCAAGATAAGTAAATCTGGCTGGTGGAGAATCGCCTGTGCCAGCCCGACTCTCTGTTTATATCCTTTGGAGAGCTGGGAAATCTTTTTGGATTTCTCGGGAGTGATGCCTACTAGCTCGATGACTTCATCTATTCTTTCGCTTGGTATTTTGTGAATATCAGCCACGAAATTCAGGTATTCCTTTACGAACATTTCTTGGTAAAGCGGGTTGTTTTCTGGCAGAAAACCGATGTTTTTCTTGCTTTCTATCGGATATTGAGTGATATCTTTATCGTTGAACAAAATCTCGCCCTCATCTATTTTCACTACACCTGTGATGGATTTCATCAGCGTGGATTTTCCTGCTCCGTTTGGCCCGAGAAGTCCCACGATTTCGTTCTTTTCAATGCTGAGGTTGATATTATTCAGTGCTTTTTGTTCACCGAATTTTTTAGTTAGATTAGTAATTTGTAAAGACATAGTGAATTCAAAAATATTTGGCGAAAATACAAAAATTCTTCAAAATAGACAGCCTACAAATTTAGGGATTTTAATATTTTAATTCGCTATAAATTTTTTTTAATTTTAAATCAAATTTTTATAGATTTGTAGGAAACAAAACTATTGTGAAAACAGACATACAGATTGCACAAAGCGCAGACATCAGACCCATTAGAGAAATTGCAGCTAAAATTGCTATTGAGGAGGAAGATTTGGAATATTACGGCAGATATAAAGCCAAAATTCCTCTAAAATACATCAATGAAGAAAAAATTAAAAAATCAAAACTGATTTTGGTGACAGCCATCAATCCCACGCCGGCAGGAGAGGGGAAAACCACTGTTTCGGTGGGGCTTTGTGATGGACTGAATAAAATCGGTAAAAAAGCCGTTTTGGTGCTTCGTGAGCCTAGTTTAGGGCCTGTTTTTGGGAGCAAAGGCGGTGCAGCTGGGGGAGGATATGCCCAAGTTATCCCAATGGCGGATATTAACCTGCATTTTACAGGAGATTTTTCGGCAGTGGAAAAGGCAAATAACCTTCTTTCTGCATTGATAGACAATAATTTACAAAGTAAAAAACACAATCTAAATATAGATCCAAAAACCATCGTCTGGAAGCGAGTGATGGATATGAACGACCGAGCCCTCCGCCAGATAGTTATAGGAATGGGCGATAAAAACGGCGTGGTAAGAGAAGAAGGTTTCAATATCACACCTGCATCCGAGGTGATGGCAATTCTCTGTTTGAGCCGAGATTTTGAGGATCTGAAACAGCGTTTAGGAAATATCTTTGTGGGCTATACCTATGATAAAAAGCCTGTTTTTGCAAGAGATTTAAAAGCAGAAAACGCTATGGCAATCCTGCTGAAAGATGCCATTAAACCTAATTTGGTTCAGACTTTGGAGGGAAATCCTGCCATTCTTCATGGCGGCCCTTTTGCGAATATTGCACAGGGGACAAATACCATTATCGCTACTAAAATGGGGCTTTCTCTCGGTGATTATGTCGTTACGGAAGCTGGTTTTGGTGGAGATTTGGGCGCAGAAAAGTTCATTGATATAAAATGCAGATATGCAGGATTAAAACCTGATGCGTATGTGATAGTAGCGACTATAAGGGCGCTGAGATACCATGGTGGAGCGAAAAAAGATGAGTATGGAAGCCCGAATTTAGAATACCTGAAAAAAGGTTTCGGAAATCTTTGTAAACATATAGAAAACGCTCAGAATTACGGATTTCAGCCTGTGGTGGCGATTAACCATTTTGCTACGGATTCAGAGGAAGAAATCAAGTTTTTGAAAGATGAATGCGCTAAACTGGGAGTTCATGCTGTTTTGGCGGATGAATTTATGCATGGTGGCGAGGGAATGAGAGATTTAGCTAAAACGGTAGTGGAGGCAATGGAACAGCAGTCTGATTTCAAATTTTTATATTCATTAGAAGAAAGCATAGAAGCTAAAATAGAGGCTGTAGCAAAGAAAATATACGGAGCGGAAGGTGTAGTCTATTCACCGAAAGCAAAAGCTGACCTTAAAATTATAAAGGATTTGGGCTTTGATAAACTGCCTGTATGTATAGCAAAAACGCAGAAATCACTAAGTGATGATGAGAAAAAAATAGGAAGACCTACAGGATTTGATGTCACAGTGAGAGGCTTTGAGTTCGCGGCAGGAGCTGGTTTTGTGATTCCTATTTTGGGCGATATTATGCGTATGCCAGGACTTCCAGAAGTTCCTATGGCAGAGGGAATGACCATAGATGCAGAGGGAAATATCAGCGGTCTGAGCTAATGAATTAGAAAATAATATTAAAAAGCGAAAAGTCGGAGAAAAACTCCGACTTTTCCTTTTGGTTTAAGATAGTGTTAGCTTATTTTTTTGCCAATTTGTATTCAGGCTTTTTAGCATCACCTACTTTCTCAACAAGGTAAGCAGCATCTTCTTCTACTAAGAAAACTCTTGGCTTATCGTTTCCTTCTTCTTTAAGAGTAACGAAAGCACCATCTGCGCTTACTTCGTAAGAACCTTTAGCGTTGAATTGTCCATCTTTTTTCTCTAAATAAGTTTCATCCAAAAGGAAAGAACCATCTTCGTTTAGAGTTAGTTTCATTTCGATACCAGGGCAGTCAGCACATGGTACTTTTCCAGAAAATTCACCAACATGCTTCTTAGGAGCTTCTGCTTTAGCAGCTTCTTCTGGTTGAGTTTGTTGAGCGCTGTCAGCTTCTACAGCTTGTGGAGTTTCAGTTTTAGCTTCTTCTTTTTTTGAACAGCTCACTGCGAAAAGTCCTGTTAATAAAACAGGCAAAATCATTTTTTTCATAATGGTAAAATAAAATTTAAATTAAAAACATTTTCTATAAATCAATAAGCATGCCAAAAGATTTTTTGAAGAACTTAAAAAAATAATGATTTTTATCATGTTTTCTAAAAATCTAAAAAAGGATTCTTTTTCTATTTGAAAAAATTACCAAGTAGTAAACCAAAACTCATCAAAAAGAGCATTGCCTGTGTAGTCCCAATCATCATTTGGATTTGCTAAATTAGATACTTGATCCATAGTGTAGGCTCTGTAACCTGCAGATTGGCATTCTTCTTTTTCTAAATCATTTAGATTGTCCTTGCAACTGAAATATGCATATTCTAATTTGAAATCTTTCCCATTGTAATGACCTTCAAAAGTAGTTTTGTATCGTGCTAGTTGATCGCTATGGGTAGAGGAGTATCCTTTATTTTCAATGAGAAGAGCATATTTTTCATCTTTTAGGGTTTCCTTGTTTTTTAGAAAAATTTCTGCACAGAGGTCTATGCTTTTCCATTGTCTCCATGTTTCTACACTAAGGATTTCATATTTATTTAATTCATCTGGATTACCAAAGAGTAACACAGAGGTAATTCTTTTGGAATATTCATGAAGTTTGGAGTTGTTGTATCTCTCCACTTTGCTGGTATCAGAGCACTGAAGCGTCCAAGATAAAAAAGCATCAACAAGGCTTTCTATTTTGTCTGAATTTTGTTTGTCTTTCATGAAGAAAGAATGTTTCTTTTCCATATGTTTATCAAATTTCAAAATTATTTTTCTATTACTGGGTTACACTCTTCTATTATTTCATCTATTGTTTTGCCTATTCCTCTTAGAGGGTTATTGTAAAAATTGTCAATTTTTACTGCTAAATTTTCTAAACTTTCGGCAGAGATAGTTTCTCCTTTTCGTAGTAAATTCCAATCAAAAGTTTCATATTTTATATAGCCGTTTAGCCAATCTTTATCCTTTCCTTTCTGAGCATAGTGATAAGGTGCATATTGCCGATAGCTGAAAAATTCAGACCAAAAGCTAATATATGTCTTACCATTATTATCTACATCACCTACTCTAAGCCATATACCTGTTTTTTCTCCTTTTACTCGCCACCATAGATAATCATCTTCTATTGTAAAATCAGTTAAGATTTTGCCTAGTTTCTCATGAACCAGTTCATTGATTTTATCCATATACCTTTTTTTGTTAAGATAAGGTAGGATAGAATCTTCTAGTTTGTCCATTTCTGTGGCTATATCCTGATGGATGGCTCCACCCAGACCTATTTCTTCTGAAAGGGTATTGATGATAGCGTATATATGGGACTGTATATGTTTTTTGTTAGCAGTGTTTTCTTGTGTATTCACTTCTGAAGCGATGGCATTCAGGGAATTCAGAATGCTTTTTGCGCTTTCTGGTTTTGTGTAAGGGATGATATCTTTGGAAACCAGCTTTAGCAGGTGGCTCAGTTCTTCCAAAGTGATATCTCTATCTTCCCATACTTTCCAAAGTTCTTCAATGAAATTATTGAAAAGTTCTGATTTCTTCTCAAATACCTTCACATTTCGCTCTTTATCTTCTTCGGTTTCGCTCTGTCCTAATAATAAGAAAGCCGTGATAATAGCCGTGAATATCGCTCCGATAGCCGAATTGTTTATGTTTTCTACCAATTTGGGCATTTCTCCTTCATAGATAATGCTAAATACAAAGAGACTTAGCGAGATAGCCAAGAAAATAGCTAATGCTATAAGCAGCTTATTTTTAAATTGTTTCATTTTATGATGATTGTAGATAATAAATTATTTTGTTCTAGTATTAATTTTCTTTCCTGTACGATCATAGGTATCTACCCAAGCACTTCTATGCACAATAAAAGTATCTCCTGCCACAGATATAACATCACCTATTATACTTAAAGTTTTATATTTTTTACCATCTGCATCATAAAGATCATACCAGACATTTCTTTTAACTATAAAGAAATTCTGAGAAAAACCAACTAACTCTCCTATACTTTGAGGTAAAGTTTTGTGCTTTTTACCTTTTTCATCATAGATATCATACCAAACATTTCTTCTTTCAATATTTGAAATCGCCATTTTATTAAAATTTTTAATTGTTTTATTCCTACTCTTTTTTAGGCTTTTCGGATGTCGCCTTTTATTGGGTTAGCTCTTCGGACAGCTGTTTGTTTTTAGTTAAAATTTGTTTTAGAAACTAGCAGAAAAATTATTTAGTAATCTTTCTATATTTTCTTTGCCCACAGGGTTTTGGCTGTGAACGGAGAATTTTGGGAGCGGTAGATTGTGCTCTATGCAGTACTCCACCAGATATTTGGCGCAGTCATAGCCAGACTCATCTTCGCCTAAGTCATGGTCAAAAGAAATAAAATCAGGCAGACTGTTTTGTGTAATATATTCTACAAAATCTGCATAATTATACACTCTGTCAAAGCCTTCTGGAGTTACTCGTAAATCATCTAAGTATAGTTTTTTCATATATAAATAGTTTTAAATTTTCATTAGGAATTAGAAACCAGCTACAGAAAATAGTTGGTTTATTTATTGAGAAAGATAATGTCAGTACAGATATCGGAAAAAGCAAAATCATCCAAACATAAAATATGCTGTGCATGACCTTGCACAACAGATGTATTATACACATATTTTTGAGTGAAAAACATGGCTTTTCTAACTTTTTAAAACCCAAGCAAATATATAAAATATAAAAGGTAAAAAGAGTTTTTCAGAGGGATAAATTATATGAAAAAAGTCATAGGTAACAATATTTATCATGAAAGTATTATATTTGCTCCCTTAAAAAATATAATAAAAATGAATAAAAAGTTGTTTAGCATAATGTTTTTAGGAACATTAGCTACTTTTTCTGCTCAAGAAAAACAAATAGATGAGGTGCTTATTCAGGGAAAATTCTTTGAAACTCCCTACCAAAAGGTCAATGAAAACATAGTAGTCATCCAGCATAAAGAAATAGAGCAGTCGCCTGCCAAGAGCATAGATGAACTCTTGCAACAGTACACAGGTGTGGATGTCAGAAAAAGAGGCGGAAATGGAGTTTTGTCTGATATCTCTATCCGTGGAGGTTCTTATGACCAAGTTTTGATTTTGGTGAATGGTATTCGTATGAATGACAGCCAGACAGGGCATAATAGTTTCAATATTCCCATAGACCTCTCTAATGTAGAGCAGATAGAAATCGTAAAAGGCCCTGCTGCAAGGCGTTTTGGGAATAATGCCTACGCAGGAGTTATCAACATCATTACTAAAACACACAAAGAAAAAACAGTAAAAATAACTGCCGAAGGTGGAGATTTTGAAGCGTATTCTTTGGGCGCAAATATCAATTTGGGCGGAGAGAAGTTTTCCCAGTCTTTACAGGCGAATACGGCTTATTCCACAGGATACCGTTACAATACAGACTATCAGATTAGAAATGTTTTTTATCAAAATCAACTTGATATTAAAAACGGGAAAGTGGGAATTCAGGCTGGTTTCAGCGAAAAGAAATTCGGTTCAAATAGCTTCTATGGTTCTTCTGCCGACCAGTACGAAGAAACACAGGCGTCCATCGTAAGTATGGCATACAGACAGAAGCTGGGAAACTGGGGGCTGAATGCCAATGCCTACTGGCGTAGAGGACAGGATATGTATCTATGGAGAAGATATAATCCTGCCGCATACAGAAATATGCACATTGGGAATAATGTAGGAGGGCAGCTAAATGCCAACTATCAATCTGTAATAGGGACTACGGGACTTGGGGTAGAGCTTAGAAAAGAATTTTTAGCGAGTAATAACTTGGGGCATAGAAACCGCTTTTTGACTCAGGTTTTCTTTGAACATCATTTCTCTTTTTTCAGTGAAAAATTGCAGATTGTCCCTGGGATTTCTTGGGCAAATTATAACACGGTAGGGAATTTCTTCTACCCAGGTGTAGATGTAGGATTTAATTTTAATGAAAATAATAAAATCTACGCCAATGTAGCGAAAGTCAATAGAATTCCTACTTTTACTGAACTATATTACTCTGATGCAGGAAATATAGGTGATGCTGATTTAAAGCCAGAAAGTGCGATTTCTTCAGAGGTGGGCTATCGTTATCAAAACCCTAAAATCACAGCGAAAGTTAGTGGTTTTATGAGAAATTCTAGCAATGCCCTAGATTGGGTAAGAAATACATCTGCCGAAAAATGGGCATCAAAAAATATAGGAGATATCAATCTGAAAGGGGTAGAAGTGGAGTTTAGCCATAGACCTGTGGATTGGTTCAGTTATTCTGCGGGATATACTTATATTGATAATAAGAGAGAAACCGAGGGTTATGCATTCTCTAAATATGCACTAGAAAACCTAAAACACCAGCTGGTGGGTAAAGTAGAAGCCAGATTTTTGAAATATTTCTCTAATCAGTTGATTTATAGATATAACCAAAGATTGGATTTCCTAAGTTATCATCTACTGGATTATAAAATTTCTTTCAAGAGAAATGGACTGGATATTTATGGGTTAATCAATAATGTGACCAATACCCAATATGAAGAAATAGCGCTGGTTCCGCTTCCTAAAAGATGGTTCCATGTAGGAATTTCTTATACCATAAAAATGAACTAAAAACAATAAATCGTGCCGAAAGGCACGATTTATTTTATTTTTTAAAATCCAAATTGTATTTTAGGTTAGAATATCCACTGATGCTGGCTTTTAGTGAGCCTACGAGGAGTTTTGCCTCCATCTCTACAGGGATATGGTTTTGGTCATTGGTTACCCACATGGTTACTCCTTCTTTTTCTTTAAATATTCTTCCACTCTGTACGGATGGAACTATTTTGAGGCATTCTATTTTCCCAAATTTAGTTTTCTTTTTTTCTACACCTACTATTTTCAGCATGAAAGGATAGGTTTCGTCGTCTATCCAGACAATCAGTTTCACTTGGTTTCCTACTTTTAGTTTGCTGCTGTCCATATTTCTTAGGTGATAGAAAGCAGAAAGCATATCTTGTATTCCCTCAAAAGTGTTGAAATTTCGTGAATTTTTTTTGAGTTTGTCATACAGAACCAAAGTCTTGTTATCGTGGTTAAAAGTAGTCTCATAATGTCTTCTGTAGCTGCCTTCGGAGATATTTCTCACATAGAAGCTGGGTAGTCCAGTGGCAGAATCTATATAGCTTTCATAGACATCATTTACCTTGAAAAAAGTATTGACTATCCCTGTGCTTTTTCCTATTCCTACCACGCGCAGATGGTCTTTACCTTTATAATTTACTTGGCTAGTGGTAAGTTCTGCTGTTCCCGCGTTGATGAATCCGTAGTGTATTCTGTATGATATTTTCTCTCCGTTGTTAATGTGATTCAGCTGTGCCGAGACCATAGCCGAAACCCAAAGCATAAACATTGCAAAAATCTTATTCATAGTTTTTTATTTAAGTATTCCTAATTGATAGACAAATATTTTGCCAAACTGTTTTTTTCTTATTTCTTACTTTCCTCTTTTACAAATTCTTCTATTTCCGAAGAGAGGAAAGGCGTTCCTTTTATCTTGTTAAAAGGGATGCATTTTATCTGGTATTCATCTTGTATCAGGTGAATGAGTTGTCCGTTGTTAATTTCAGGAATAATGATTTTCTTAAACTTGCTCAGTTTCTCTCCCAAATCCTGTGGAAACGGCGCCAAATTTCTTAATTGAAGATGAGCAACAGAAACATTGTCCTGAAGCAGGTTTTTCACCGCATCACGAATACTTCCATACGAAGATCCCCATGAAAGTATCAGAATATCAGCGTTTTCTTTCCCTTGGTCAAGGGCGAGCGGAGCATAAGAGTTTTTGATATTTTGAAATTTCTCAGCTCTTAATTTGACCATTTTTTGGTGATTTTCAGCATCATAGCTTACATTTCCTGTGTTTTCCTGTTTTTCTAATCCTCCTACGATGTGTTCCTTTCCTTTAGTGCCAGGAACGGCTATTTTCCTTGAAAGATTTGCTTCCCTTAGATATGGTAAATACTCGTTTTCATCAGGTTCTTTGATGAAAGGCGACTGGATTTGTGGTAAATTTTCAAAATTCGGAATCAGCCAAGGCTCAGTTCCGTTCCCTAAATATCCATCGGAAAGAAGAATGACAGGTGTAGTGTATTCCAAAGCGATTTTCGCAGCCTCAAAAGCAGCCTCAAAGCAGTCAGAAGGCGACTGTGGCGCGATTACAGGAATGGGCGCTTCGCCGTTTCTTCCATGCACGGCTTGGAGCAGGTCGGCCTGTTCAGTCTTTGTAGGAAGTCCAGTGGAAGGCCCTCCTCGCTGTACATTTATAATGACCATGGGCAGTTCCAGCATAAAGCCTAATCCCAGCCCTTCTGTTTTTAGTGCCATTCCAGGGCCCGAGGTGGCAGTAACTCCTAAATCCCCAGCAAAAGAAGCCCCTATGATAGAGGTCATGGCAGCGATTTCGTCCTCCGCCTGAAAGGTCTTGACTCCCAGTGGTTTATATTTAGCTAAATGATGCAGAATGTCCGATGCAGGAGTGATAGGATATCCGCCGTAGAAAACCTCCAAACCAGCTTTTTGTGCAGCTGATAAAATCCCTAAAACCACAGCTTCATTCCCTGAGATACTTCTATAAGTCCCTTCCTGCATTTCTGCTTTTTCTACAGAATACCGCTCTGTGAAAATTTCTGCAATTTCACCGTATTGATATCCAGCTTTTAGAACGCTGAGGTTAGCATCTCGGATTTCTGGTTTTTTTGAGAAATATTCTTCGATATGTTGTTTGGTTTGCTCTATATCTTTGGAAAACAGCCAGTAGATGAACCCTAAAGCAAACATATTTTTAGACCTGTCTTTTTCTTTTTGAGAAAGAGAAGTTTCTTTCAGGGCTTCCATGGTGTTTTTGGTAATGTCAATTTCATAAACCGTAAAATCACCCGATAAAGCCTCTAATGGAGAAGCTTCGTAACCAGCTAAGTTTAGATTTTTTCTATCAAAACCAGCAGAATTGCATATCATGATTCCAGCTTCTTTGACTTTACTAAGGTTTTTCTTTAGGGCAGCAGCGTTCATTGCGACTAGAACATCACAAGTGTCACCAGGAGAATTGATTTCCTTACTTCCAAAATGAATCTGAAACCCAGACACTCCCGCTATAGTTCCCGAAGGTGCACGAATTTCGGCAGGGAAATCAGGCAAAGTATTAAGGTCGTTTCCGAAAAAAGCCACAGTCTGGCTAAACTGCGCTCCCGTGAGCTGTATCCCATCTCCAGAGTCTCCAGCAAATAATATTACAGCATTTTTTAGTTCTTTTATATTCATAGATGAATGAAAAAAATAATGCCCAAAGATATTAAATTTGTTTTTGAATGAAAATCATTGATTTTCAGTGAAATATGATTTTATGAATAAAAATCTAATTTGGAATAAATAAAATTTGTATATTCGCTGACTTTAAAATATATAAGTTATGAAGAAAATTTTGTTTGCTATAGGATTCCTTTTGATTTCCACAGCAGAATTGGCAGCGCAGTCTTTGTCAGAAATTATTAATCAAAAAGAAACAATCTTAGTAGATGTAAGAACTCCAGAAGAATTTGCACAAGGAAATGTGAAAAATTCTATAAATATTCCAATCACAGAATTAGAAAATAATCTATCTAAACTGGAAGGAAAGAAAAATATAGTGGTGTTTTGTAAAGCGGGAATAAGAGCTGCAAAAGCCGAAAAACTTCTTAAAGACAAAAAAATAAAGAATGTTTACAACGGAAAGACTTGGGAAAATGTAAAATCCCTGGTTAAAACTAATTTGGATAACTCTGAAAATTATAATTCTGAAAAGCCTCATTTTAATATACTAAGAGATTCAGAAAAAGTAAAACAAGTGGCGGTATCACTAGGAAAGAACGGAGTTTTTAAAAAACATAAAACTTCCACACCAGCTTCTTTGGTTGTTTTAAAAGGAGAAATCAAGTTTATTATAAACGAACAAGAGATTATTTTAAAACCTAATGACTACTATGATATTCCAGTAGATGTGGAGCATGAATTGGTAGGTTTGTCCAAAGAAAATCTATTCGTAGTGACTAAACAAAAATAAATTTATTTAGACTAAAATATAAAACGCCGAGCAATTTTGCTCGGCGTTTTTTGTTATTTATTTGGAATATTTTTTAGAATATCTTTCAAGAAATCCCAAAATTTCTGTGTAGAAGAAATACTTGCTCTTTCATCAGGTGAGTGTGCGCCTTTGATTGTAGGCCCGAAACTTACCATTTCCATTTTAGGATAATGAGCGCCGATAATTCCGCATTCTAATCCCGCATGACACGCTACCACATTTGGTTTTGAACCAAATTTATCCGTGTAGAGTTTTTCCATTATTCGGAGAATTTCTGAATTTGGGTTTGGCTTCCAGCCAGGGTAAGAGCCACTAAACTCTACATTTAGTCCACCCAATTCAAAAACAGCTTTTAGTTGGTTAGCCACATTGAATTTAGAAGACTCCACAGATGAACGGGTAAGGTTTAGGATTTTCAAACCACCATCTTTTAGTTCCACTCTAGCGATGTTGTTGGACGCTTCCACTAGGTCAGCCACATCAGGAGACATTCTGTATACGCCGTTGTGAGCGGATTTCAGCACGCGGATGATTTGGGCTGAATTTTCTTTGGAAAGACCGTTTTCAGAGCTTTCAGTTTTTTCAATATTGATAACCAAATCCTTTTCAATGCTCGCAAATTCCTGTAAAATTTCAGCTTTTAATTCATTGGCTTCTGCTATGAAATCATCAGCATTTTTCACTGAAAAAACAGCAGCAGCCTCTCTTGGGATCGCATTTCTCAGTCCGCCGCCATCGATTGAAATTAGCTCTATTTCTTGACTTTCAACGCTGTTATAGAGCAGTCTTCCAAGGAGTACATTTGCATTCCCAAAACCTTTGTGGATGTCCATTCCAGAGTGTCCGCCTTGCAGTCCTTTGATTTCTATTTTTACTAAATTTCCTTTTGTAGGAGCGGTTTTGTAGGTTTGTGTAGCCGTTACATCCACGCCACCAGCACAGCCTATGTCTATTTCATCATCTTCTTCTGTGTCTAGATTTAGGAGGATTTCGCCTTTTAGTACATTGGGTTTTAGGTTAAAAGCTCCTGTCATTCCAGTTTCTTCATCTATCGTGAAAAGGGCTTCTAATGTAGGATGAGCGATATCATTGCTCTCCAAAATACTCATAACAGCCGCCACACCGAGCCCGTTGTCTGCTCCGAGTGTCGTTCCTTTTGCTTTTACCCAGTCGCTATCTACGAACATTTGAATTCCTTGATTTTCAAAGTCAAAATCCACATCATTGTTTTTTTGACAAACCATATCAAGGTGAGACTGCAGAACGATGGTTTTGCGGTTTTCCATTCCTGCTGTTGCAGGTTTTCGGATGATGACATTTCCTATTTCATCCACTTGAGTATCAAGGTTTAGGCTTTCTCCAAAATTCTTGATAAACTCTATTACTCTCGCTTCTTTTTTGGAAGGTCTTGGAACTGCATTTAGTTTAAAAAAGTTTTTCCAAATAATCTGCGGTTCTATGTTTGATAAACTCATAAAATTTTTATTTAAAGTTAATATTTATCCTCTCATTCTTTCTAAAAGTACCATCATAAGGTAGGAAAGAACGATAAGTGTTTCATCTTCATCGCTTTCTGTTAATTTATCCAGTTGAAATCTTCTGCCCAGCAGTGAAGGCATTTTCTTCAGTGTGAAAAGTGTTTTTCCTGAAGAGTTTTCCAGACTGTAGGTAGGGTTTAGGAAATATCCTGTAAACCAGCCTATTATAGGTAGTTCTCCTACGAGACCATCCCAAAACTTCACCCATGCATTATCTTCTCTTATGGTGTATTTATGCTGGTTGTTTTCATCATAGACTTCGTAGGTAGATTTCCATATGGAACGCATTCCTTTTCGGGTAAGTTTTCCATAATTAGTGCCGTCAGCTCCTATGATGCTGTAGCTGGTATTGAAATCCAGCCATCTATCGGCCTTTATTCTAAAAAGTTCTGCGCTTTTTTCTTCATCACGGAAGACCACTACATCTTCTTTTAGTTTAAACATTTTTTGCCTTACATAGGCGATGTGTTTTCCGTTTCTATCCGTAATGTTAAAATCACTAGCTAAAGTGGTAATTTTAAATTTAAAATCTAAAGGGTAGTTTAGGTTTTTCATAATTTACTTTGAGTAAAAAGGAATAAAAATTTTTCCCCAAAGATAAGAAGATATTTTGAATATAAGGAGGCTTATTATTTCCAAAAATTATTAAATTTGTCCTTAATAATCATCAAAAAAAGATAGAAATGATAAGAATTCTTTTATTAAGTTTGGTTCTGCTCGGAACTAGCGTAGAGGCTCAGAAGAAAATCGGAAAAGAGGATGTTGTCCTCATTAAATCAGGAAAAAGCACCGAACCGATGAGGGTTTTACAAATCACCAATCCTAAAGATTTGAAAATACTAAAAGATGTTTCCCGCTCAGTGGATGCCAAAGACCCGAATTTGAAGCTGTTAGCCGAGAGAATGCTCGCTACTGTGAAAGATGAACAAGGCGTAGGCATCGCCGCGCCGCAGGTAGGACTGAACATAAAGGCGATTTGGGTGCAGAGATTTGACAAGGAAGGAAAACCTTTTGAGTTCTTTGTAAATCCAGAAATCAAATGGATGTCTTCAGCGCTAAGGCTTGGTGCAGAAGGTTGTCTTTCCATTCCAAACGAAAGGGGAGAGGTCTATCGCAGCCTTGTGATAGATTTGGCTTACGAAACTTTGGATGGAGAGAAAAAACGAGAGCTGGTAGAAGGTTTCACCGCGGTGATTTTCCAGCACGAGTATGACCACCTTATAGGAAGGCTCTTCACAGAAAGGATAAAGGAGCAGAAATTGGGAACTTTCATCAAAGCCGATGAAGTGAATAAGATTTATTACCAAAAGTAAATTTTAGGGAGAATTTCTTATTTTTGCCGAATGGAATACCCAAGTAAAGTATTATCCAGAGCAGTGGAGGAGATTTCTGGACTGCCAGGGATAGGCAAAAAATCGGCTCTTCGGCTGGCGCTGCATCTTCTCAGACAGCCCAAATCTCAGGGAATGGCGCTTTCGCAGGCTTTGGAAAGTTTAGTAACAAATATAAAATACTGCCAAGAGTGTCATAATTTCTCGGATTTTGATATCTGTGAAATCTGTGCTGATGAAAAGCGAAACGCCGAAACGCTCTGCATCGTAGAAGATGTAAGGGATGTTCTCGCGATAGAAAATACTTCTAAATATAACGGAAAATATCTAGTTTTAGGAGGGAAAATTTCTCCAATGGAAGGCATAGGCCCACACCAGCTGAATATTTCCAGTATTGAAAAAAAGCTTAATGAAGAGAGCCTAAAAGAAGTAATTTTTGCGCTGAGTGCAACGATGGAGGGCGATACCACGGCTTATTATATTTATAAGAAATTCAAGCATTTCAATGTGAAATTTTCCAGCATCGCAAGGGGAATTTCGGTGGGGGATGAGCTGGAATATGCAGATGAGGTCTCTCTCGGAAGGTCTATTATCAACAGACTTCCGTATGATGAAGCGAAATAAAACTTACCAATACAAAAAAATAAATCGCCTTTTTAGGCGATTTATTTTTATAATTTCTCTACTTCTTGAGCGATTTCTATGATAACTTCTGTGGCTTTTTCCATAGATTCTAATGGAACATATTCATAAGGCCCGTGGAAGTTAAGCCCTCCTGCGAAGATATTAGGGCAAGGAAGTCCCATGTAAGACAGCTGTGCGCCATCGGTTCCGCCTCGGATAGCCTTCACTTCTGGGGTAATTCCCAGGTTTTTCATGGCTCTTTCTGCCACTTCTATGATGTGCATTTTGCCTTCGAATTGTTTTTTCATGTTGAGATATTGTTCTTTTATCTCTATTTCAAAGACATTTTCGCCATATTTTTGGTTGAATTCCGCTACTTTTTCTGCGATAAATTTCTTGCGGTTTTCAAATTTCTGCTCATCGTGGTCACGGATGATGTATTGTAGTTTTGCTTCGGAAACATCCGCTTTTAGGTCTAATAGATGATAGAACCCTTCAAAACCTCTCGTAGTAGAAGGAGTTTCGCCAGTAGGGAGCGACTGGATAAACTCAGCTGCGAGAAGCCCAGCATTTACCATTTTTCCGTAAGCATAGCCAGGGTGTACGCTCAGTCCGTGGATTTTGATAACCGCTCCAGCTGCATTAAAGTTCTCATATTCTATTTCGCCCACATCACTTCCATCCATGGTGTAAGCCCATTCAGCTCCGAATTTTTCTACATTGAACTTGTGCGCTCCTTTTCCGATTTCTTCATCAGGGTTGAATCCTACGGCTATTCTTCCGTGTTTTATCTCAGGATGCTGGATGAGGTATTCTGCAGCTGTCATGATTTCTGCTACACCCGCCTTGTCATCCGCACCGAGAAGGCTCGTTCCGTCCGTAGTGATTAGGGTTTGTCCCTTGTATTGTTTCAGGTTTTCAAACTTGTTAGGCGAGAGGGTGAAACCTGTTTTGGGGTTAAGAAGCAGGTCGCCTCCATCGTAATTTTCCCAAATTTGAGGATTTACATCTTTACCATTGAAATCAGGCGAAGTGTCAAAATGGGCGATAAATCCCACAGTAGGCACTTTTTTCTCTATATTAGACGGGATAAATCCATATACATAGGCGTTTTCATCGATAGAGACATCTTCCAGACCGATGGCTTTCATTTCCTCAAAAAGATGTTTCGCGATGTCCCACTGCTGCGGAGAACTCGGCGTTTCCTCACATTCAGGGTCGCTGGTGGAATACATTTTTACATAAGTTAAAAAGCGCTGAAGGAGTTTTTCTCTCCATTCTTGATTGAAGTTTATTTGTTCCATTGTATTAAATTTATTGATAAATAAAAAATAAGGGTAAAAATAAGAAATATTTGCCAATTTTGCACAAAAAAACACTCCCTTTTGCAGAGAGTGTTTTCGTTAAAATTTTATTTTTATCCTTGGTATCTTTCCATTACTTTCGTGGAAACTCCTGTGTTGCTGAATCCACCATCATGGAAGAGATTCTGCATCGTTACTTTTCTCGTAAGGTCAGAGAAAAGGGAGATACAGTAGTCTGCACATTCCGCAGCAGTAGCGTTTCCTAGTGGAGACATATCTTCTGCAAATTTGATGAACCCGTCAAAACCTTTCACCCCTTGTCCTGCCGTAGTCATTGTAGGCGACTGGGAAATGGTATTGACACGTACTTTTCTTTCGCCCCAGTAATACCCGAAAGATCTAGCGATGCTTTCAAGGTAAGACTTGTTGTCCGCCATATCGTTATAATCAGGGAAAGTTCTCTGAGCCGCGATGTAAGAAAGCGCAAGGATACTGCCCCACTCATTCATACAGTCTTTTTCCCAAGCGAGTTTCATCACTTTGTGGAAAGATACCGCAGACACATCCCAGCCTTTTTCCAGCCAGTCGTAGTTGAGCTCTGTGTAGTGTTTTCCTTTTCTTACATTTACAGACATCCCGATAGAGTGTAGAATAAAGTCTATTTTCCCAAATTTAGTGATAGCATGGTCAAATAATTTTTCTAAATCTTCCATAGAAGTCGCATCAGCAGGAACGATATCCGCACCTGTTTTCTCTGCTAAGCTATTGATTTCTCCCATTCTCATAGCGATAGGAGCGTTAGTAAGTACAAATTCAGCACCTTCTTCGTGGCATCTTTCTGCTACTTTCCAAGCGATAGAGTTTTCATCCAAAGCTCCGAAGATGATTCCTTTTTTTCCTTTTAAAAGTCCGTATGACATAATATTTTAGAATAAATTGGTTAAGTAAAAAATAAAAAAACGAAAACACGAGAATCAAGATTTAGCCTCCCGACTCCCGTGTTTCAGAAATATTTTGTTAGTCTTTTCTGCTCATTAAAATTCTCAAAACATACCAGAATAGAAGCATCACAGAAGAGAATAGCTGTAATGAAGCTCCTACATACTGTTCTGTTGTATAGACATTTTTGAGCTGGTTAGTTTGGTAGAGAATACTTGCTCCTGCTAGGAAAACCATTCCAACAGAGAACCAAAGTCCAAGATTGAACCCAAAAAGCATCCCTGCAACGATTAGCCCAAGAGAAATAAACCCTCCAATAACGATAAAACTTCTTAAGAAAGAAAAATCTCTTTTAGAAGTAAGAGCCACACCTGTAAGCCCTAAAAATAGCATGAAAGTAATCAATCCTGCTTGTAAAATAACTTTGCCACCTGTATAAGCAACAGCTATATAAATCAATGGCAAGAAAATAATTGCTTCCAAAAGCACATAAAAACCTAATCCTGCATACTGCATAGAGCGGCTGCTCGCCATAGTCCATTTTTCAGCCAGCATAGAAGCCAGCCAAAATCCACCAATGATTAGTAACCATACATACTTCTGAGAAACCATTCCCATGATAAGTTCTGCAGGAACTACCATTAGTAAAGCAGTTTCTACAAAGATGAAAGCCAAAATAGCCAATGCCACATGCATATAGGTTTTTCTATAAAAAGAAGCCTTTTGCTCTTCAGTAGACATTGCTACTAATTGATTTGTAAATTCCATAAAAGTTTTTGTTTTTAAAATTTAATTCTACAAATATAAATATTTTTTTTGGAAAAGCAATTTTACAAATTACTTAAAAATGCCATTGTATCCACATTATCTGCATAAGTGTCTAGTTCAGGATGCTGCGCTTCTCCAAAGCCGATAGCCGCAGGGATTTCAAGTGTAGAATTTGCCACAACGCACTGAATGCTTTCCTCGTTTTCCGAAAGGAAATTCTGAACATCGTTTATCGTTTCATATCGGCTGAAATTGATGACGGACAGTGGACTGAAGAGTTTTTCATCTTCTTTGAGCATTACGAAATTATTGTCCCAAAACTGCTCTTGGTTCAGCAGGTAAATGGCTCTGTTGTAGTCGTAATTATTGGCGTATTGGTTATGATTGATGATTTCTTTAAAGTTAATGAAATTCTCAAACAATCTGTCCAAAGGCATTTCGGAAGGAATGAAAAGTCGGGTAACATTTCGGCAACCCAGCCCAAAATATCGGAAAATATCCTCCGCGAGAGCTTGGATTTCCTCATTGGTTTCATCACCTTTTAAAACTCCGATGGAAGTTCTGTTTTTCCTAATGATGTTCGGCACATCTTTGAAATAATATTCCAAATATCGCGCGGTATTATTGCTTCCTGTGGCGATGACAGCATCATAATTTTCTAATTTTTCCACAAATTGAAATTCCAAAATCCCACTACTGAGCTCGTTCCATTTATTAAGTAAAAAAGGTAAAATCAGCCTATCTTTGGAGGAAAGTTTTATCAAAGGAATGTTTCCGCTCAGTAAAACGCAAATAACATCGTGAAAGCCCACTAGAGGAATATTTCCAGCGAGAATCAGCCCTATTTTTTTCGGAGTGGAAGAAAAATGATATTGACCAGTCCAAGCAGATATTTTCTCTTCGGTAAGGTTTTTCGCCCAGCTTTTTAGGCAAAATCTTACGCTTTCTTCTGTAAACCAAGGATTTTCTATTTCGGATTTTCTTATCAAGGAAGCGAATTTGCTTTCTTCTTCATTGAAATTCTCTGGTTTAGCGGAGATAAATTGGTTTAAAAAATCGCCCAGCTGCGATAAAGAGGAAACTATTTTATCATTTTTCATAAATATTGTTTTTATATAAATAAAGTTTTTAACTTTGTGCAAAATTAAAAAATATAATACTAATGGCTATCAAAATAACGGACGAATGTATCAACTGTGGAGCATGTGAGCCTGAATGTCCCAACAATGCCATTTATGAAAGTGCAGTGGATTGGAGGGCTTCAGATGGAACTATATTATCAGGAATGATAACTTTTCCCTCGGGACTTACTTTGGATGCGGATGAGGCGCAGCCGCCAGTGAGCGATGATACATATTTTATAGTAACGGATAAATGTACGGAATGTATAGGCTTTCATAATGAGCCGCAGTGCGCCGCAGTGTGCCCTGTGGACTGCTGTGTGCCAGATGAAGACCATGTGGAGACAGAAGAGCAGCTTCTCACGAAGAAGGCGTTCATGCATGGAGAATAATTTTCCCAATTCTTTTTGGAAGAATGGAGGAAAATAATTACCTTTAAACCCGAGTTTAGTTTAATAAAAATTTAAAAGTCGTATATAAAAATTAAAACAATGAAAAAGCACAATTTCAGCGCAGGACCGTGTATTTTGCCGCAAGAAGTTTTCCAAAAATCAGCAGAAGCTATTTTGGATTTTAATGGTATTGGATTATCATTACTTGAGATTTCTCACAGAAGTAAAGATTTCATCGAAGTAATGGATGAGGCTAGAGCCATCGTAAAAAGACTAATGAAATTAGGAGATGATTATGATGTACTTTATCTAGGAGGAGGAGCATCTTTACAGTTTGTAATGGTTCCTTTTAACTTGATGAAAGTAGGAGGGAAGGCAGCTTACACAGATACAGGAACTTGGGCAGCAGGTGCAATTAAAGAAGCTAAACGACTTGGACAAGTGGATATTGTAGGTTCTTCTAAAGAAGAAAATTATTCTTTCATCCCAAAAGACTATACTGTGGGTGTAGAGTATGACTATTTCCACTGTACTTCTAACAATACTATCTTCGGTACACAGATGAAATCTTTCCCAAAAGTGGGAACTTCTCTAGTGTGTGATATGTCTTCGGATATTTTCAGTAGAGAGATAGATTTCTCTCAGTTTGACCTTATCTATGCTGGTGCTCAGAAGAATATGGGACCTGCCGGCGCTACTTTGGTAGTAGTGAAAAAGGATATTTTAGGAAAAACGGGGAGAGATATCCCATCTTATTTAGATTATCAGGTTCACATCAGCAAAGATGCGATGTTTAATACACCTCCTGTATTCCCTATTTATGCTTGTCTGCTTACATTACAGCACCTTGAAAAAAATGGTGGAATAGCAGCAGCAGAGCAGAGAAATAATGCGAAAGCAAAACTTCTTTATGATGAAATAGACAGAAACCCATTATTTGAAAGCTTCTGTCGTCCAGAAGACCGTTCTAATATGAATGTTTCTTTCAAAATTTTAGATGAATCTAAAAAAGAAGCGTTTGACAAAGCTTGGAAAGAAGCAGGGATCAATGGTCTAAATGGACATAGAAACTTGGGAGGATACAGAGCAAGTATGTACAATGCCTTACCGATAGAAAGTGTACAGGTATTGGTAGATGTGATGAGATCCATTTAAAATCATTATTAAAGCATAAAAAACAAGATTTATGCCCGTATTCAAACCATTTCGTGGGATAACGCCCTATGGGGAATATATAAAAAGTTTTCCTACACGCCCATTGAGTAATTATACTCATGAAGAAATCCTAAAGAAAGCCGAGAGAGAGTTTTCTTATGTGAGAATGGTGGAACCGTATTTGTCTGGTGAACCTCAGAATTTGGAGCAGAATTTGGGTAGAGTGAGGGCGAATTATGAGGAGTTGCTGAGAAATCACAACCTGCATCAGGAGGAGGAATCAGGATATTATTTATATTGCCAAGTATTACCTGACGACAGTGTTTTCAGAGGGCTTTTAGGATTGGTTTCTGTAGAAGATTATAATTCAGGAAAGATTAAAAAGCACGAAGAAACACTCACGCACAGAAAAGAAAAACTTTCTAAGTATCTGGAAGGTGTGAATCTCCAAGCGGAACCAGTGCTTTTGACCTATTCTTCAAATGCTGAATTAGAGGCTCTTATGAGTGAGGAAGAAAGGAAAAATCCTGTTTTGGAATATGCAGACAGCAAGGGAACTAAACATCGTGTTTGGAAAATTCAAGATGAAGAAACCTTGAAAAAATATGAACAAATCTTAGCAAAAGTAGAAGCTTTCTACATTGCTGACGGACATCATAGGATGGGTTCTACAGCGCTCTATTCTGAGCGAAGAAAGGATAAAAATCCTAATCACGCAGGAAATGAGCCATATAACTTTGTTTATAGTTTCATAGTTTCTGACCAATCTATTAAAATTAATGATTTTAATAAGGTTGTCAAGGATTTGAATGGTCTAACGGTGGAGCATTTTTTGCATCAGTTGGAGGATAAATTTATTATTGAAAATAAAGGGGAAAACCCGTATTATCCAGAGCAAAAACACTTTATAAGTCTTTATTTAGATGGACAGTTTTATAAACTTACACTAAAGGAAGAATGTTGTTGTGAAGAGTGTTTGGGGATTATAGACCATTATCTTTTGGACAAATATATACTGAGTCCGATTTTAGGAATAGATGATTTGAAAACCACCAAACGAGTAGATTATCTGCGGGGAAGTTCTTGCGTGGAGGGAATCACAAAACTAAAAGAAAAGGTTGATAATGAGGGATATAGAATGGCATTTGGGGTGCATCCTGTGAGTTTTTCTGATTTAGTAGAAATTGCAGATAAAAACCTGAAAATGCCTCCAAAATGTACTTACATAGAACCCAAGCTCGTGACCGCGCTAGTCATGTATGATATGAAATAAAAAATGCAGCTTTTAGGGCTGCATTTTTATTTTATGAAAAATTATTTTTTTATTAAAAGAGCAATGTTTTCCACATGGTGTGTCTGTGGGAACATATCCACAGGAAGGATTTTTACTACATTGTAATGCTCTTTCATCAGGGCTAAATCTCTCGCTTGCGTCGCTGAATTACAGCTTACATAAACGATTCTTTCAGGTGAAAGTTTTAGAATCTGCTCTATTACTTTTGGGTGCATGCCATCTCGTGGAGGGTCGGTAATTAGGACATCTGCTTTTGGATGTTGCGCCAAAAACTCTTCTGTGAAGACTTCTTTCATATCTCCGCAGTAGAAAGTGCAGTTATTCAGTCCGTTAAGTTCAGCGTTTTCTATCGCTGCATCTATCGCTTCCTGAACAGCCTCTATCCCAATCACTTCTTTGGCGTGTCTTGCCATATATTGGGCTATTGTCCCTGTCCCTGTATAAAGGTCATATACTACATGATTTTCCTGAATATCAGCAAATTCCAGAGTTTTTCTATAAAGATTTAGGGCTTGTTTGTAATTGGTTTGGAAGAAAGATTTTGGACCAATTTTAAATTTTAGTCCATCCATTTCTTCAAAGATAAACCCTTCACCAAAGTAAGTCTGGATATCCAAATCATACACGCTGTCGTTTCCTTTGGAGTTGATAGCGTAGAGTAAAGTCTTGATTTGAGGGAACTTATCCAAAATAAAGTTCAATAAATTTTCTCTGTTTTCCTTTTCTTCTCGGAAAAACTGAATGAGAATCATCCATTCTCCTTTGGAATTTTGGCGAAGCATCAGTGTTCGTAGAAATCCTTCTTGATTCCTTAAATCAAAAAAATCAAGGTTGTTTTTTATCGCATAATCTCTGATTGCGAGACGAATTTCGTTGGATGGCGCTTCTTGCAGGTAGCACTCTTTTAGGTCTAAAATCTTGCTCCACTGCCCAGGAATATGGAAACCAAGAGCGTTTTTGTTGTCTATTTCTGTGTCGGATTTTATCTCTTCCGAAGTCAGCCAACGAGCATTGGAAAACGAAAATTCCATTTTATTTCGGTAGAAATAGTGTTCCTCGCCACCGAGAATAGGGATGCATTCAAAATCTTCGATGCCGCCTATTCTTTTAATATTGTTAAGAACCTCATTTTGTTTGAATTCCAGCTGCTTTTCGTAGCTCATATTCTGCCACTTACATCCTCCGCACACACCGAAATGGATGCATTCTGGCTCTACCCGAAACGGAGATGGCTCTAAAATTTCTACCATTTCTGCTTCGTAATATTTGCTTTTAGCCTTTTTTACACGAGCATTCACGGTGTCTCCAGGGATTGCTCCAGAGACAAGCACAGTTTTGCCATCTTCAGTTTTTCCAACAGAAACTCCTTTCGCACCAGCGGAAGTTAGTTTGATGTTTTCTAAAATTAGATTTTTATTTTTTTTCATTCAGTATTTTTATAGGAATCGAATATACTTAAATTTATTTATTTTTTTTTATATCCATATAAATTTGGATGGTTTGCAGGGCAGAAAAAGCCCTCATTTTATTTAACATAAATTGAGCATGTGGATTTTGAATATTATCTAAACTCAATTTTCTTTTATTTTTGTCTTTCCAAGTGTAATAAGCAGGGCTTCCGTTTTCGTAAGAAATCACCCCTATGGAATCGGCTATGAAATTATATTCATTGATTGCAAAGCGGTAGTTTAGCGATTTTTTAAACAAATTATCTCCCGAATAGATATATTTTTGGTTGGATAAACTCAAATTAAATATAGTAGGGAATATGTCCTTGTGGGAGGCCATCACAGCAGGATCGAAAAAGGCAGGTTTATATTTTTCTGGAATGTAGAAAAGTATTGGTACACTGCGTTTTAGGAAGGAGTTTTCATCATCGTATTCGAATACTTGTCGGATATTATGGTCGCCTGTCGCTACGATAATAGTGTTTTCTCCCAAAGGAGAATTTTTGATGTCTTTTATAAATTTAGCCAGTTGAGAGGCTGAATATTGGTGGGAATAAAAATTGGCATAAGCCATTTTTTCATCCACTCGAAGAAGTTTTTTTATGGCGTCTATTTTAATAGGGTATGGTTTGTAATGAGTAGGAATTTCATATGGAGTATGGTTGCTCACAGTGAGGGAAAATACCATTTTGGGTTTTGAAGGAGACTGCTGAAGCTGGTCTTTTATATAATCAAATAAATAGCCATCATGAGTTCCCCAAGCAAAATCCTCAGCATTAGGAAATTTTTGTTTGATGTGAGAACTTCCTTTGATAATATCAAAACCTTGTTTTTTTATGAATTTGTCCGTATTTCTCCATGAAAGGTGTGCGCCTGTTATAAAATAAGTCTCGTAGCCTTGCTCTTTGAAAGGCTTTGAAATGGATGAACTGAATGGGGTGTCAAAATAAGGCGACTGCGAGATGATGCCTTTCGGAGTGTTTACCAAAAGGTTTTCTAATGAATATATAGTTCCGTTGAAAGATGATAGACCATTTTTGAAATAGTATAATTCGGGCAGAATTTCATTCAAATCACCCAAAAGATTAAGCTCTTTGGAATGGAGTTCAAAGTAATGATTGCTCATACTTTCCATAAGGATAAATACGATGTTGGGCGGATTTTTCTCTAAAAACTCATTATGAGCCGTTGTCGAATACAAGTTTTTGTCAAAATCATCAATAATATTTTCACGATAAACCTCTTTTACCTGTTCAAATGAACTAAATCCACTCATCTTTAATTCTTGGGCAATGTCAGGAGTGATAAGGTTGTCGTTTAATTCTGATTTTGCGAATTTTAGGGCATAAACAGGATTGTAGCAAAGAGCATTGATAAACTCATTTGTGCCTATATTAGTATGTTCTCTACGGAGGGTAAATTCGCCTAAACTGCCTCTCATTCCTGCGATGAATAGAGGGAAGACGGCTAAGAGGAATAAAGTTTTCTTTGATGCAGGGAAAGTATTTACGCTAAAGTTTTTCTTAATTTTCTTGTGTAAAAATAGAAAACTAACGATGCAAAGAGCATAAATGATAAATATTTTGAATACAGGATAGTCTGTCCATACGGATTTTAGGACAGCTTTCGTATCATCATTAAATATTCCAAAGAATAATATATTAATATGCGATTGGAAAAATTGATAATAAAAAAAATCTATGATGAAAAGAGAAACATAAACAACTAAAACAAAGAGTAGATAAAAACAACTGAAATAAAGATAGATTTTTTGAAAATTTGTAGTAAATCGTTTAGGAATAAATAGCGAAAACAACCAAAAAACAGCCAAAGGAAGAAAAGCATAACATATGGCGGATATATCAAAACGAGGCCCTACAATGAAAAAAGCATAGAAAATATCAGAAAGATATTCTCCTAGCTGAGACCATTTTCCATAAACTGAAAAAAATATAAAACGATTGATGAAGAATAAACAGATAAAATAAAAAAAATATTTAAGTCCGCTTAGTGTAACTTTTTTAAATAAGTATAAATTTATCATGTAATATAAGTGATTTATAAAAATAAATAGAATCCAAATAAATGGACTCTATTTATTCCTTTAACTTTTTATTAGTGTCCGTGACCATCGTGTTCGTTATGTTCTTCTTCTGTTTCAGAAGCCTCAGGAACAGGAGCAGTCAGACCTGTTTGTTTGTTTAGAATATCGATAAGCTCTGTCAGTTGGATATTAGAAAGTCCAAGAACAGTCTTACTTGCAACCTTTCCATCTTTATCTAAAATCATGAAACTAGGAAGCTTAAATCCATAGATATGGAGTTGTTGTGCCGCCTCAGATTTTAGCCCTCCTTTAGCATAAAGATTAACTCCTGTAAAGCCGTTTAATAATGATTTAGAAGTCTTTTGGAACTGCTTCGCGTCATCATCCATATTGACATAGGCTACATTCAGTTTTGCTTTATAAAACTCAGTAATTTCTTTTAATGCAGCAGCAGATTGCACAATATTTGGTGCAAAAGAACTATAGAAAATTAGCAAAGTAGGTTTTCCCTTAAATTCACTTATTTTATAAGCTTTTCCATCCTGTTTTGTAAAGTTTACTTCTGGTAATGCAGAACCTACTTTTGGTCCTATAATCGCTGAATGAACTTTTTCTAAGTCTTTTTTAATGTTTTCTGACTTTACCTTTTCATTGATAGCTTTTAGAACTTGATCTATTTTATCATTTTGAGGATGAAGGTCAAATTGAGTAGCAATATATGCAGCCAAATAGTCTTTTTGCTCTTGTGAAAACTCTTTTCTAGTTTCTAGAAACTTCAAGAAAACCTCTGTTTGTGTAGTTTTAGTATCGTTAAGATAAGGAGTAGCAAATTTTCTAAAATCAGGTTCTAGTTTTCCTAAAAGATACTGTCTATAAGCAGGAAATTCTTTGATTAAAGATTCTTTTTCAAATTTTTTCTGACTTTCTTTGAACTTCGCAGATACTTTAAAATCAGGGTTTTGAGTCATCTGTCCGTGCATCATTTCATATTGAGAACTTATCATCAGAAGATTCACCATCAGGTCACTCTTTTTCCATTCTATTACATCCTTGTCAGCATTTTTAGATTTAGCAATTTCATCTAATTTCTTATTGATATCAGCAGAGTATTTTTCTATTTCTTTGATGAAATCATTTTCGTTTTTTGCTAAAACAGCTTGGTTCAATTTAGAAAAGTATGAAGTAATGAATTTTTGACTTTCAATCAAGAATTCATTGTTTCCTTGCCCTTTTCCACTGATTTTCAGGTCTTCAGGGAAAGTAGAACCATTTCCTTCTAGATTTAGATTTTCACCATTTTTTAAATATAAGAAATTTACTTTTCCTTGGTATACCAGAGCGTAGATTCCATCTTTTTTTACACTGATAGTATCAGAAAAATTTCCTTTTTCATCTATGCCAATATTCGCAATAGGAAGCGTGGCAACGGACGAAACATCTATAAGTTCTATTCTGCTCAGCGGTGCAGGATTATTAATTTTTCCTGTAAAAACTAAATCTTTTTTGGAACAAGATATAGCAAAGACAGCGAATAAAATAAGCAAAAAATATTTTTTCATAATATGCTGGTTTTTAACTATTTGTAGTCGTCCTCTTCATCTACTCCCTCATCATAGTAGTCATTAGAGAAATCGTCTTCCTCATCATAACCATCTTCAAATTCAGAACTGAAATCCTCTTCTTCTAATAAATCAAAATCATCCATCATGATATTTGATGGTTGTTGTTTTTTCACAGCAGCAGAACTACCATTTTTACTTGGAGCTTTCAGAGGAACATTTCCGAAACGGAATACTGTAATAGGGTAATTCACAGAGTTTTTCTCCTCTGTAATTTCCAAAAGTTCACAAAAAAATTCCCAAAGGTCTAAAAGCCCGTATTTAAAATGCATTTTACTTCCAATTTCTGGAAATGCCTCACTCATGTACACATCAGACATCGTGTCTCCATCTCCATCATCAGACATGTCTTCTAAAGGAACTGCTGCCCCCTCAGACCAGCTGTCATCAGAATAGTAAAAAGAAGAAAGCTCCTCACCCTGAAGGCTGAAAGCACTCTTAATTCCTAAATGCAGATTCCAAAGAGTTTGTTTTTCTCTAATCTCAATGTCCCTAAAAATCTGCTCCTTTGCATCTAAAATAACTCGTACTTTGTAAATCATAAATTCTTTTGTTCTTCTGTTTTTATTTAAAATTTAAGATGCAAATATAATATAAATCATATGCTAAGAAAAATTATTTTTAAAAAAAATGAAATTTTATGTAATTCATTTTAAATCAACTCATTAAAAATAAAAAAGCAGTGAAATTTTCACTGCTTTTTATCTTATTTCCCTAAATAGGATTTTAAAATTTTACTTCTGCTGTTGTGTTTCAGTCTTTTAATGGCTTTTTCTTTGATTTGTCGAACCCTTTCTCTCGTTAAATCAAAAGTCTCGCCTATTTCCTCCAAAGTCATAGGATGTTTGCCATTTAACCCAAAATAAAGCCTTACTAAATCAGCTTCTCTCGGCGTAAGGGTCTGCAAGGCTCTCTCTATTTCTATTTGTAGAGATTCTAACATCAGTTCTTTATCAGGGCTTGGAGACTCGCCAGAACGCAATACATCATAAAGGTTAGAATCTTCACCTTCTACTAGCGGAGCGTCCATGGATAGGTGTCTTCCAGAGTTTTTCATAGATTCCTTGATGTCCTCCTCGCTCATGTCTAATACTTCGGCTAGCTCCTCTGGGGATGGCGGTCTTTCGTTGATTTGTTCCAATTCCGCATAGGCTTTGTTGATTTTATTGATAGAGCCTATTTTATTTAAAGGAAGTCTTACGATTCTAGACTGCTCAGCCAAGGCTTGAAGAATAGATTGTCTAATCCACCATACAGCATAAGAAATGAATTTAAACCCTCTGGTTTCATCATATCTTTTAGCGGCTTTCATCAGCCCTAAATTCCCTTCGTTTATTAAATCTGGAAGTGAAAGTCCTTGGTTTTGATATTGTTTAGAAACGGAAACCACGAAACGAAGATTGGCTTTGATGAGTTTTTCCAAAGCAACCTTGTCTCCAGACCTGATTTTTTGGGCTAAAATAACCTCTTCATCGGCAGTGATAAGCTCTACTTTACCGATTTCTTGTAAGTATTTGTCCAAAGATGCAGTCTCTCTGTTGGTTACCTGTTTGGTGATTTTTAATTGTCTCATTTGATAAATAGTATTTTGTAATTCACTAATTACATATACGACAGGATTATCATAAAGGTTACACCTAAAAATATTTTTTCTGCAAAAAGTAATGTTTTTCTTTTGTGATTTCGCTGATTTTTTACTATCTTTGGCGTTTAGCAAAAATTTTATTCGATGAAAAAAACCGTATTATTAGTTGTGGTTACATTTTCTTTGTGGTCATGTGTAGCATCTCAGCCAGCTAGAGTTTATGGAAATAAAAATATTTCTAATAACAATTCTTATTCATATAATACAAATAATGAAAAGCCTTCAAAACCAAAAAATAAAAAATCTTCAAAAGAGGGACCTAATGCCAAAGCAGCAAACATCCTTTCTGATGCAGAGAAATACCTTGGTGCTCCGTATAGAGCGGGAGGGATGACTTATTCTGGATTTGACTGTTCTGGATTTGTGAATACTGTTTTTGCGGAAAATGATATTAAACTTACCAGACGCTCTGCTGACCAAGCGAAAGAAGGTGTGGGAATCAATATAGAGAATGTAAAACATGGTGATTTATTGTTCTTTGCTACGGCTGGTGGGAAGAGGGTTTCTCATGTGGGGATAGTTCATACGATAACAGATGATGGGGAAATTAAATTCATCCATGCATCTACGAGCAAAGGTGTGATTATTTCTTCACTGGAAGAGGCTTATTGGGATAAGGCTTTTCTTTTTGCGAGAAGAGTTCTTTAAAAATGTGATTTTTGAATTATATAAATTTTAATTAGTAATAAAAAAAAATGAGTTTACAACAAAAAATAGAAGAGGCTTGGGAAAATAGAGAATTACTAAAACAAGCTGATTATCAGGATGCTGTTCGCTCTGTAATCCGTGAACTAGATTTAGGGAAAATAAGAGTGGCAGAACCTGTTTCTGATGGATGGCAGGTGAATGAATGGGTGAAAAAAGCCGTAGTGATGTATTTCCCTATCCAGCAGATGAAAACGATAGAGGTGGGGCCTTTTGAGTTTCATGATAAAATTCCATTAAAGAAAAACTATGCAGAGAAGGGAGTTCGTGTTGTTCCTCATGCAGTGGCGAGAGAGGGTGCTTTTATCGCTTCTGGGGCTATTCTGATGCCTTCTTATGTGAATATCGGGGCGTATGTAGACAGCAGAACTATGGTGGATACATGGGCTACAGTGGGTAGCTGCGCTCAGATTGGTAAAAATGTGCATCTAAGCGGTGGAGTAGGTATTGGTGGAGTTTTAGAGCCGTTACAAGCTGCTCCTGTGATTATAGAAGATGATGTTTTTGTGGGGTCTAGATGTATAGTAGTAGAGGGGGTTCGTGTGGAGAAAGAAGCAGTTTTGGGAGCTAATGTAGTTCTTACAGCATCTACTAAGATTATAGATGTGACAGGAAATGAACCTGTGGAGCTAAAAGGCAGAGTTCCAGCTCGTTCGGTAGTGATACCAGGGAGCTATACCAAGAAATTCCCAGCAGGGGAATATCAGGTGCCATGTGCTCTGATTATCGGTAAGAGAAAGGAATCTACGGATAAGAAAACCTCTCTGAATGATGCCCTTAGAGAAAATAATGTTTCTGTATAATATATTTAAAGCGCTCTAATTAGGGCGCTTTTTTGTTAAAAATAGGGAGAACATGGAAGAGCTGAAAAATTGGATAAAAGAAAATCCTTTAGCGTTTGGGGGAGTGCTTTCGCTTATGTCTTTTGTCTTTGGGGTTTGTTTGGTTTTGGGAGCAGTAAAGGACTGGGACTGGCTGTATGAACCTGATGAACATTATCAAAACAACTGGACTATGGGGCAGATAAGCCGCTATATGGGGAGGGATGTTGCTCGTTTTATAGGATTTTTAGGCGGGTTGTTTTTTATGGGAATAGGGCTGTATTTTATGTATCAAATTTACAGTGAATGGAAGTGAAAATTTAATCAATTTTAAAGTTAAAAATGTACAGAATAGAGTATTTACAATTTAATGGGCTAATGCAAGAAGTGATGTCTGAAGAATTATCCTTGGATTATATTGTTCAGATTAAACTTAATGGAAAACCTTCTAAGGAAGAAAAAAAACATCTTACAAGTGCAGAAGAATGGGCTAAGTATGCTTTTGAAAATAATCTGTTTTACACGATGTGTGTTTATAAAAAAGATGAAATCTTTGCCTCTTTACAGATTGCTTACGATTTTATAAGGATTGATTTCATAGAAAAATTTGAAGGAAAGTACATAGTTCCTTTGATATTATTTTATGATCGCTTTGACCTTTATGAATACTTTCACACTGACAAAGTGAGATATTTTGAGAATAATAATTTGTTTCTTAGTTTGATAGAAAGTAAAGTTTTCTCAAAGAATAAAAATATTCATACTAAAATTAATTTTTCCTTGAATAATAGAGCTTCTGTAACTCTTTCAGAAACATATCCTATTGAGAAAGAATGGAAAACAGTTGAAAAGAAAATAGAAGTAAATACCTCTCATAATTTTATCCGTTGTCCTAAGCGTTATGATGATTTCTTATATTTACTAGACTATAAGAACAACATCAAAAGTGAATATTTTGATATAGAAAAATTAAGGTAAATATTTGGTGATTTTAAAAACTATGAACACCATTTGCACAATTGAACATTGTAAAAACTAAGATTTGGAAATTAGTGATAATCAAAACATGAATATAGAAGAAATTAAAAAGAAATTGCAGATACTTTTGGAATTTCCTCAGTTAAAAAAACACAGAGAAGTGTATATAAATCCTGTGCTGAAAGAAGAAAAAGTAGCCCAAATAGAGGCAGAAAATCATATCACTTTCCCTGCTGATTACCGTACTTTCATTACCCAAATCGCCAATGGCTGTGTGGGTCCCGATTACGGACTGCGTTCCCTTAAAGAAGCAACGGAAGATTTGATGTGGAAAGACCGGACTATAGACCTCTCTACGCCTTTCCCTTACACCGAGCATTGGAATGAAGAGGAATGGCTTAATAGTATTGATTGGGACGGTGGTGAACGCCCTACGCCAGAGCAGGTGGAAGCCTATATGGACACAAAGCGCATCAGTGGCTGCTTGCAAATATGTCATATAGGGCACGGAGCCTCCTATCTTCTGGTGGTAAATGGTAAGGAAAAGGGTTATATATGGCTCGACAGTCGTCAGGATTATGGTGGGATATGGCCTGAATTTAATGAAAAAGGAGAAAAACTCACTTTTGAAATGTGGTATACCGACTGGCTGAATGAAATAGTAGATCCTGATAAAGTTCGGCATTACAAATCCATTCAGTTTATCCAAAAGGCTTTCCCGAAGATAGAGGAAACAGATTTTAGACTGATGATTTATGTGCTTTACAACCATTATTCTGGTATGAACTTAGCATCACTCATCGCTCAGCTTTATGGACTGAACCCAATGGATGTTTATTTTGAAAAAGAAAAGTTTACCCAAAGAGAAAAGTATGATGAAAAGGCTGTTCAAGAGTATGAAGCTAAATTGCGAGAAAGTGGTTTTTATGATTGGATAAAAGATACTGAATAAAGATTTTAATCATATATTTTCTTTAAAATCAAGTAAATCAATGAATACCAAGAAGATTTTTGCAGAATTAGAAGGTTTTGCTATTTATGAGCCTAAGCTGATGCAGGAATATCTGTATCGTTATCATCTTAATGATAAAAATGTGCTTGCATATTTTACAGAAACACAGCATGGTGATAACATTACTCAAGAAGGAATAGTTGTTCCTATCATAGGAGTAACGGCTGATGATTATGCCTTTAAAATACTTGAAAAACTTCCTGTTAATTATAAAGTAATTTCTCAAGGATGGGGGTTACAGGTGGTTTCTGGAAAAATAAAGGTAACAGGAATAGGTTATTTATCAGATATTACAAGGCTCACTGAAAACAAAAGTTTGTCATTTGCGGTGTCTAATGGTTGGTATCATCTCATAATTGTAAGTTATATAGATGATGTTTTAGGTAAAACTTTTGGCTTGAACTTAATTCCTACTGAAGAAAAACCTATTTTCAAAGGAAATATGGCAACTGATTATGGTTTTTAAATTAGAGTTAAAAAGATGAAAATCACATTACATATTTGGAAGTATATGAATGATTTTTGTCTGATTTGTGATGAAAGCGGGAGAGTTTGAAGTATAAGTGTTCCCAAATCCCATGAAATAAAGGTTTCAAAGGTTGCGATATTTTGATATAAGATTATTCATAAATGAGGAAAAATGATTTTCAATAAAGAAACGAACTATCTAGAAATTTACTAAATTTGTGCGGTGAGATTAAACTTGAGAAATTCTTATGAAAGAACAAAATAGTCGTATTCATTAGATAAAATGATTTAAATAAGAAAGAAGCCAATTGTAATGTCAGATAAAATAACACCAATAAAACAATTTTTCCCTGTTCTCACAGGATTCCGAGCGATAGCAGCTTGGATTATCTTCATTTATCATTTTTTTCCATTCAAAAATAGAAATCATGCATATCCTAAATGGATTGCTGATATCATTTGGGAGTTTCATATTGGTGTAGATATGTTTTTCGTATTGAGTGGATTTCTTATAACTTATCGCTATTTTGATGATCATCCTATTCAGTTTAAAAAATATATGGTTAATCGATTTGCGAGAATTTATCCTATGTATTTTCTTATTACAGCATTAGGATTTGGATTGACTTTTATTGATACAGGTTGGAGTAAAGAGCTTACTATTGAGGCTATTTTGAGTTTTACAATGACCAAAGCTTTCTTTAAGGATTATATGTCTGTAGGGATATCTCAAGGATGGACACTTACATTAGAAGAATTATTTTATTTTTCTGCGCCAATTTACTTTATTTTGCTTCGGAAAATGAAATGGGTGGGAGTTTTAGTTCTTCCTATAGTTATTTTTGTTTTTGGTATGTTTTTGAAAGTGGTTTTCAAAGATATGGAAAACATAGGAGAATTTATGCAAAGTAATATTCATCCATATATTATTGAATTTTTTGCAGGGATAGGACTAGCTTTATTTATGAAAAAATATACTGTTAAGATGAAATTTAATTTTATAACTTATATAGGGTGTTTTTTCATTATGATTTATTTTTTGGGAATCTCCTATTTTAGAGAAATTTTTCATCTAAAAACAGATATAGGTAGATTCATAGAAATGGGATTTTTATCCTTTTTGGGTATTGCTCCTCTTTTATGGGGGCTTATCCATGAAAAAACATTCATCAGTAGATTTTTATCTTTACCTATTATGATACTTTTGGGAAAGGCATCTTATATATTTTATTTAATTCATAGAGGTTTTCTTTCTACCTTTATTGATGAGGGTATTTGGAGTAATAAGTTGTTTCTATTTATTATTTTCAATGTTATCTCTATTATTTTATTTAAATATGTAGAAGAACCTGCTAATCAATGGATTAGAAATAAATTTGGGAAATAATTTTATGAAAAAAATAAAAGTTCTTTTTCGTTTGCGTTCCATCGAGATGGGCGGCGTTCCTAGGGTCGTGCTGGATTTATTGAGAAATCTTCCTAAGGAAAAATTTGATTTGACGCTGATGCTCAATCTTTATCAAGGTGAGTTGGTTTCTGAAATTCCGAAAGATATAAAACTCATCGTGGTGGAAAAAGGAAGGGAACAAATGTCTAAAAATCCTTTTATCCAGAAAATTCAGCTTGTGATGAGGCGTATAAGATTGGAGATTTATAAGCAGTTTCCATCTTTATTGTATGCTTTAAAGGTAAAAGAAAACTATGATATAGAGGTTTCTCCTGGCTATGCTGAGTTTGAGATGGTGCTGAATTCTCCCAATAAAAAATCAAAAAAGGTAGGCTGGTTTCATACGGATGTGAGTTATGATAATAACAAGAGCCGTGTCATGAATCGAATAAACCTAATGAAAAAGTTTGACTGGATGATTTTTGGAGCCAAACAAACGCGGCAAGTGATAGAGGATATCTATGGAGTGAGCTATCCCAAAAGTTCAGTGATATATAATGTTATAAAGTTATCCGAATCTAGAAGTAAAGCCGATGCTTTTGAGGTGGATTATCCTATAAGACCTGTTTTTTCTTCGATGGGAAGGCTGCACAGCAGAAAAGGCTATAGTGCTCTGATGAGAGTTCATAAAAGGCTCTTAGATAATGGATTAAAACACTCTATAGCTGTGATTGGCGGGGGAAATGAAATGGAAAATTTGAAAAAACAGCGTAAGGAATTAGGAGTAGAAGAGACCTTTATGCTTTTGGATAGTCAGAAAAATCCTTGGCCTTATATTAAAGCGTCAGATTATTTTGTTATGCCTTCACAATCAGAGAGTTATCCATTGACAATAGGAGAAGTTATGGGGCTGGAAAAACCTATTATTTCTACAAATGTAGGGGGGATTCCAGAGATGATAGAGGATGGAGTAGATGGCGTTTTGGTGGATTGTAATGAAGACGCTATCTATGAAGCGATGAAACAATTTTTAACAGATAAAAATCTGGTGGAAAAAATAACAAAAGGGACAAAAAATGCCGATGAGAAATTTGATGAAAAGAAAATCTACCAACAGATTACTGAAGTTTTTGAAAATGTCCTGAAAAACTAATTTTTAGCATGGAAAAAATTACCATTTTTACACCTACTTATAATAGGGCACATACTCTAGGAAGAACTTTTGAGTCTCTTAAAAATCAGACAATCAGAGACTTTAAATGGCTGATTATAGACGATGGCTCGACTGATAATACTAAAGATTTAGTAGAAAATTTTAAACAAAATGCTCATTTTGAGATTGAATATCATTATCAGGAAAATGCTCATAAATTTATATCTATTATAAGAGGTGTAAAGTTTTGTAATACAGAGTATTTTACGATTTTGGATTCAGATGATGCTATCCTGCCGAACGCTTTAGAAATTTTACTTGGTGAAATAGAAAATGTTCCAGATGATATTGTTTTTGTGTGTGGGCTGGCAGTGGATGAAAAAGGACAACTCATCGGTGAAGAATATCCAAAATCGCCGCTGGACTGCTCTATCTTTGAGATGAGATACCACTACAAAGTGAAAGGTGATAAATGGGGACTTGGCTTTACAAAGGTTTTCCAAAATATGAACTTACAGGAGGAAAAATATTTAGGAAAAGGCTTTATTCCAGAGGGAGTGTATCAGTTTTTGTTCGATGTGCAGGGGAAACATAGATTTATCAATAAAGCAGTGAGAGTCTATCACAGAGATTTGGAAGATGAACATTCATTGGCGAATAGTTTCTATGATGTCAAAAATGCTTTTGGGCTATCGCAAAGTTATCTTACTTTCATCAATGTTTATGCAGATAAAATTTATAGCCATCCCAAAACTCTTCTTAGGAATCTTATTGGTTATCAATATTATTCATTAAAAAATAGAACTCCAATATCAGAGGTTATCTCTTCTCCCAAAAATATAATTATCAAAATATTAGGAATACTGATTTTTCCTATGAGTTTTGTTTATCATAAGCTAAAATAAATGGTAAAAAATGAAAAAAAAGAAAATTTTATTGATATATTATGTGCTTTTTAATCCTGGGGGAGTTGCCAGAGTGATGACTAATCTTGCCAATGAACTTGTGGAGCAGGGACATGAAGTTGAAATCCTATTGCTGACGAGTAAAACAGACGCATTTTATTCATTAAATAAAAACATTAAAATCCATACGGCGGATATGTTTTCGCATTGGGCATGGGGAATTTGTGAATTTAATGTAAAATATCTCAAATTCATTCCTAAAATACAGAATATCAATTCGTATATTTCTCATATTGGGGTTTATTTATTGCTCAAAAATTGGCTTCTAAAAAACCATCAGAATTATGATACCATTATATCCTGCTGGTATAAAATTTCATCTTTTTTAGGTACATTTAAAAATATTGCAGCTAAAACAATAGCTTGGGAACACACAGATTACAATGTGGGTGGATGGCTCTATAATAAAAAACTAAGAAAATTTTATAAAAATCTAAAAGGTATAGTATGTATCAATACTCCTTCTGTCCAGTATTACAAGCATTTTAGTAAAACTTTCTTTATTCCTAATATTATAGGAGAGCCTTTTGAAAGTAAAAAATTTATACCATCGGAAAGCAAAGAGAATATTATTTCCTTTGTGGGGAGGCTGGATAAAGGCAAAAATGTAGGAGAATTATTGGAAATTTTTGAACAATCTAATCTTCCAAAAGACTGGATTTTACAAATTATAGGCGATGGAGTGGAAAGAAATAATTTAGAAAAATATGTAAAAGACAAGGGGCTTGATGCAAATGTATCTTTTTTAGGCTCAAAAAACATAGATGAAATTTCAAAACTATTAGATAAATCTAAAATCTTCGTATCCACTTCTTTAAAGGAAGGTCTGCCTACTGTACTAGTAGAAGCTATGTTCTGTTCTAATGTCCTTGTTGCTTATGATTGCAACTACGGACCTTCGGATATCATTAATGAAAATAATGGTTTTCTGATACCATTGGGAGACAAGAAGATATTCAGAGAAAAGTTGGAATATCTAATAATGAATCAGGATATTTATAATAATTTAAATAAATCTTCCTATGAAGAATCCCAGAAATGGAAAAAAGGAAAGATTTTAGAAAAATGGACAGAAATACTATAAATTTGCCACTATTTTATTAAATTTATGAATTTGATGATAAAAAAGCTCTTTCAGAATTATCGTTTTATTGGTGTTTTGTGGTTTGGATTGTCATTGGTGGCTGTTCTCCAGACAGCTTTCCGACCAGAAAAGCATAATAATTACCTGATATTCAAAGGGGGGTTCTGGCATACGATACAGCAGCTTCCGCTTTATGTTCCATATCCAGAGGAATATT
>CAUORE010000006.1:0-67365 GCA_963506915.1 uncultured Flavobacteriaceae bacterium | reverse complement strand
TAGATTTTGGATATTCTATTGATTACGAAGAAGAAAAAGAAGATTATGAAGTAGATGAAGATGACAGAGTAACCCTTATCAATGGAGAAAATATCCCTTGGGAAGAGGTGAAAAGAAATGGTTTCGACTATATCTCTATTGTCTGTGAAACCGAAAATGGAGAAAAAGCAGAGATTGTATCTTTAGAATTAGCTTAAAGAATTTATACTTCTCATCATAGAAGCCAAATTATTCATATCTTTGCAGAAATTTAAAAACAAAAAAAGCAATGCACAAAGCAGGTTTTGTCAATATAGTAGGAAAACCCAATGCTGGGAAGTCTACCCTTCTGAATCAGCTCATGGGAGAGAAATTAGCCATCGTTACCCAAAAGGCGCAGACTACCAGACACCGTATTTTCGGAATTTATAACGAGGAAGATGTACAGATTGTCTTTTCGGACACACCTGGTGTTCTTGACCCTAAATACGAACTACAAGAGAAAATGATGGGCTTCGTGAAAGAAAGCCTCCAAGATGCGGATGTATTTCTTTTCATCGTAGATATATCGGACAAAAGCGAGCCTTCGGAATTTCTCATCGAGAAGTTAAATAAAATTCCGATTCCTGTGCTGCTGCTCATCAACAAAATAGATAAAAGCAACCAAAAGGAAATGGAGGCTGCTGTGGAACACTGGCACAATCTCCTTCCAAAAGCAGAAATCCTACCGATTTCGGCGCTAAATGCTTATAATACGGAGTATATCCTCCCGAAATTAAAATCTCTGCTTCCAGAGAACCCGCCATACTATGACAAAGACCAGTTTACAGACAAATCGGAAAGATTTTTTGTCAATGAAACGGTGCGCGAGAAGATTTTGCTTAACTATGAAAAGGAAATTCCTTACTCCGTAGAAGTGGTTACTGAACTTTTCAAAGAAAAGGAAGGAATTATCTTCATAGACAGCATCATCTATGTGGAGCGAGAAACCCAAAAGGGAATTTTGATAGGCCACAAAGGCGAAGCGATTAAAAAAGTCGGCACAGAAGCAAGGCTGGACTTGGAGAAATTCTTTGCAAAGAAAATCCATCTCAATCTTTTTGTAAAAGTAAAAAAAGACTGGAGAAAGAACGAAAAAGACCTCAAGAATTTCGGATACAGATAGCAGAAGATGATAAAAATCCTTGACCAAGATTTCACCGAACTCAATCTTTTTATACAGCACCAAAATCCCAGCAAAATTTTCATCTTGGTGGATGAAAACACGCACGAATACTGCCTTCCTACCCTCTTGGGCAATTTAGAAACTACGGCGCCCTTTGAGATTATAGAAATAGAGGAAGGAGAGCAGAGCAAGAACATAAACACCGCCGTGCAGCTTTGGGAAATTCTTACGGAATTTAGTGCTGATAGGCATAGTCTGCTCATCTGTCTTGGTGGAGGCGTTGTCACAGACATTGGCGGTTTTGTGGCTTCCACTTACAAAAGAGGAATTCCTTTCATTTACCTTCCTACCACTCTGCTGGCAATGGCGGATGCCGCTGTGGGCGGGAAAACTGGCATAGACCATTTGTTTTACAAAAATCTAATCGGAACTTTTGCAGAGCCGAAGCAAATTTTCCTTTTTGCTGATTATCTCCGCACACTGCCCTTTCCGCAGCTGAAATCTGGCTTTGCGGAAATGCTGAAACATGGTCTCATCGCTGATGGAGAACATTGGCTTGAGCTGATTTCTATTGAAAATGAACTTTCTGCAGAGAAAATCGCGCCATACCTATTACAAAGCGCCGAAATTAAACAAAAAATCGTGCAGGAAGACTTCCACGAAAAGCACATCCGAAAAATTCTCAACTTCGGGCATACAGTAGGACACGCTGTAGAAAGCCTTTTCCTGAGAGAGGGAACTCCCCTGCTCCACGGCGAAGCAGTTGCGCTTGGGATGATTTGTGAAACTTATATTTCCTATTTGCAGCAGCTGATTTCTCTGGACACAGCGCGCTATATTATAGAAAATCTTGTGCGATTTTTCCCGCCTGTGGATATTTCTAATTTCAGTGATGAGGAAATCATTACGCTGATGTATCAGGACAAAAAAAATCAGCATGGAAACATTAGTTTCTCACTGATAGAAGGCATCGGCAAGGGAAATTATAACCAAAATGTTCCGATGGAAAACATTATTTCTGCGCTGGATTTCTACCGAAGTGGATTATAAAAAAATCAAGATAGTTTAAATTCTATATAAACTATCTTGAAATAAATACTTTCTAATTTTACATAATAGCCGTAAAAGCAGCTGTAAATCCGAAAACTATTCCAGGTGTATTTGCTACGATTATAGGCCAGTCTTTTTTAGGTTTCAGAAATCCATAACCTACCCACAGCGTGCAGTTAATCCCTGCCACCAATGGCTGAATAAAATCTCCCTTCATTCCTTGTAGATTGGATGTAATCTGCGGAATATAAGACACATACATAAGCATTGCTGTTCCTGTAGCTACCCATCCCAAAATATTTAAGAATTTTTCCATGATATTTAAAATTTAATTGTTGATTTTTATTTATCCAAAATTATAAAAATTTTTTTTCTGTGCAAATAATAATAAAAAAACAGCAGAGATTCATAACCCCTGCCGTGTGTCTCATATGTAATGAAATTACTACTTTTATCCTTAACTATCTGGATAAACTATTTCTTTTTATTTTCTTCCTTATACACTACTTTTCCATTGATGGAGAGTGTGCCTTCCTTGTCATCATACAAGTATTCATCTTTTTCGTAGAGATTTTCTGACTTTTTGTCTAAAATAACCGAACCTTCTTTGTTAGGAAGAACAACCTCGGCTTTGGATTCATCTTTATTAAACAGAACAAATGCGCTGATGACTGCATCACCTTCTTTCACTTCGATAGGGTCTAATCTGACACCAGCCTCCCATAGCTGCACACAGGTCTGCTGCAATTCACTCCACGAAAATCCTGCCGAAGAGATACACCCATGCTCATCTCTATCGGCACCAACCAATTCTTCTTGTTCTTCCACTTTTTGGTTTGGATTTTCTTTCATCTCTTCCTTTTTTGGACTGTTACAAGAAAGCATTGACAGCATTATTCCTGATAAAATTACTGCTTTTTTCATAATCTTAAAATTTTGATATCCAAATTTAGTTATTGTTATTATTACTTCCTCCAAAAGTAAAATTAAAACTAAGCCCTGCCCGCAGAGTGGATAACGGATAGGCAGTAGAAATTTTATACTTGGTTACCAGCTGGTTATAGAAGAATTTTACTTGGAAATTTTGTGAAAAACTATAATCCGCTGAGAAATTTATTCCTAAAACTCTCTGACCTCCAGTCACTTGTGAATCTTGGGCTAAGATATTGGTTATTCGGGTTTTATTATCTCTTAGTGAAAAATCAAATTTAAGATTCAAATCACTTTTTATGGTTCTTTGTTTTCCTCTGAACCTCATCTTAAATTTCAAATCTTTAAAAATATACCCAAATCCTACAATATACTCAGAACCAGAGTCTTCCGAAAGTGTATAATTCTGAAGTCCCAGTACATAGGCTCTATTCTTGTTATACATCGCTCTGAACTGCATGTTATTCCTCATGGTAACATCAGCCCCGATAAGCGGCGAAAACTCCTCCACATAGCCCACCTGAGAGAATACATATGGATTTAGGAAGTTGCCGTTTCTATCCTTATCTGGCGAAGGCAGCGGTGTGTTTTTGCTCACTTCATAGTTATAATAATCTGAGCTGGACTGTATCCCTGCCACGGTATATGTAGCCTTATAGCCATGCAACACATCTATTTTAGAGAAATGTCTATTGAGGAATGGAATATTTTTCAATCCTGAATAGATAATCTGCCAGTTAGGAAGCGGGAATTTAGATTTTGTAGGATTTTCTTTGCTCAAATTCTTACCACCAATCGCTGCTTTAAATGCAGGAATTAGAATATATGAATTTCCTAAACCATAGCCTTCTGTAAAGCCATCAGCCCCCAAAATTCCAGGCATACTTCTAGACAAAACTCGTGCATTCTCTACCATATTCATATAAAGCTGTCCGCCATCTTTGAAAGAAGTCCCCATCAATATATCTGTATGAGAGAAAGCTATAATCTCGTTTGCAAAAGATAATTTATTGTTTGTCAATATATTATACCCGCTATGAGTCAATGAACTTGAATAATTTTTAAGGAAATTTAGGTCTATCTTCAAATCATTCATCGGCTGAATTTGGATGCTTCCTGTGATAGCCTTAGTCTGCATCTGCACATAGGATTCTGTCATCAAGTCCGAACCTGTTACCCAGCCACGCTCTATCATCACCCTACGGATATCCGCTTGAGAACCAAGCAAGAATCCATATGTAGGCCCTCCTATCCCCTGTCCATATCCATAGAAATTCGGAGATGAAAGTATCCCTGGGAGAGAGGTTCCATTGGTTTCATTATAGTTAAAATCAACCTGCTTTAGCGAAGATGTAATTCCATAAAGAACAGCTTGTAATGGAGTCAGCCTATTTTTGAGGGTAGTGATTCTATTTTCACTATTTTTTCTAGTGGCTGTCTCTGCATTGTTTTTTTCCATTGCCTCTATCTCTGCTCTTCTCTGCTGCATCGTATTCTCCAGTTTTTGGAAATACTTAAATTTAGAGAATAAACTCGGAATATCCACAGAAGCCGCAACCACGGTATTATTATTATTTTGGGCTAAATTCCCTAAATCCTGCTGAGAAAGAACCGTAGAACGAGCCGACCAGTTATACTGGAAGCCATATCCCACCTCAGCATTGATAAAATCTAAATATGGGAAATGCTCAAACGGCAACTTATAATTAAGCTGTACTTTGTGGTTATACAAAACAGGTCTTCCTGCACGGAACAAATCTCTAAAAATAGAGCGATTATTCATTCCATTTACAGAAATATGGTCATTGAGCGTTCGGGTATACGAGTTGATATCCAATTTCAGAGACTTAGTAAAATTAAATCCAAGATTATACTGCCATCCGAAATAGAAGGTTCTTCCCTTTATCATTTGGAAATCATCCCCTGGAGTACCTGTCAGCAGCGCATCTATATTTCTATACTGAAGCTCACTATATGTTCTATCCAGCTCCGCTCTGAAAGATAATCGAGTAGGAATTGGGTTAAAATTAACTTCTTTTATCCAATTTAAATATTTAGCTGCTTTGGATGTGTCACTTATCAACTTATTAAACGGCCGTATCACCCAAGGTTTAAAATTAAAATTATAATCCAAATACCCCTTGAAATACTGGCGATAATTCCTAGTCGTATAGACATCTCTATAAAAATCATCATTATAAACAGCCGTAAGGGAAAGGTTTTCTACATCGTAGAATTTGGATTTTTTCTCAGAGTTCATTCTCTGTTTCTGCATATTGACCACACCTATACTTCTCTGCTGAGAGTAGGTTCTCACTATTTTTTTCAGCTGGTCTCTTACTGGGCTGTTTTTCAGTTCTACATCATTATCCAGCGGATTATATTTAGGGTCTTCTATGCTCTGTGTATAGGAGTAGTTAAATGGAATTTTCATTCCTGCTTTCTCAGGTAGGAATTTATCCAAATTCACCGTAGTGCTGATGTGTAAAGTAGTATTATCCGTCTGTGACCTTTCTGATGGTTTTTGGACAATAGTCCCGAAGCCGACTGTAGACACAGACCCACTGGCATTAACCATCGCAAAATCACCCAAATTGAAAGTCAAATTGGCATTTGCTGCGTATCCTCCTTGGTTCTTAATTCCAGAAGCACGGATTTCATTCACCCAAAGCAAAATATCTTTGGACACACTAGATGTATCTTGGTTTCTTACCCCTAATACCATGGTACTGATATTCCCTATACTTGGGCGACCTTTTACATAAATCTTCTTATTGGCATCACCATAGTTTCCGTCTGTATACCTAGTATCTGCAGGAGCACCATTTCTATCTCTTCTTCCTTTAATAGCGGTTAGTTCAGTTAATTCCAGACTTACCATATTTTCTGCAGGCCAGATTTCATAAGGCGTTCTGCTGTTAGAAGAAGTATATTTAAGGGAAGCCTCGTATTCATAGTAGTTATCCGTAGCATCACTACCAAAACGGATAAAGAACTTAGTTTTATCATCCAGAGCCGTAGAGGTCAGATTTCTCAAATCTTGGGCATGAACAAACATTTCCAGCTTTTCATACCTACGCAAATCTAGTGTGGTATTTTTAAACACCCCACGAGCATCATTACTCAGCCCTGTTACTTTCATGTAGAGAGAGCCTTCATTTTGTCTCTGTGTACCAGCCGTTCCGCTCAAAACCTCTCGGTCTATTCCTGGAGGCAGCACATATGGAGGCGTTCCCTGTCCATTCTCTTCCAAGTTTACACTTCCTATTTCTAGATTATCCGTATTTACCGTTCCAAAACCTTCGTTCGTGGTAGCATCTACAGCGAGTGGTTTGGTGTATCTTCTCCAATCAGAACGAACCAAATCCAAGCTACCAAATCTAAGCGTAGTAGTCTCATCAAAACCTGTAAGAACCATTCTCATGAAACGAACATTGTTCAGCACATCTGTACTGCGTTCGCCTGCTGTGGTATCAAACTGGCTTACTGGAATACGGAAAAGATACCATTTATTGGTTCCAGACCTTCCGTCTTGGAATCTTGTGGAAACTTCCTTTACATCCACTATATTATTTTGTCCTAAAACCAAACTTGCTCTATCCAGCTTTACTGTATACTGGTTATAGCTTTCGTTTTGGTCAAGGTTAAAGTCTCTATTTACATCCTCTGCATCAGGAGTTTGCGTGGCAACTTCTAATGAATTGGCTTCCGAGTTTCCATCTGGGTTTCTAAAATATCTGTATCGTTCCACCAGCGAGCCTGCCTGCGCGCCTTGGAATTTATTAGACAAAGGAAATACGAAGTCATCAGACGCAGGGTCTACAGCATTAGTCACAGGATTTACAAACGAAGTCCCGAATTTCGCTGCTTCCGACTGATTATCAAGCCCATCATACCCTAAATCCTGCGTAGACCGCTCCGCTCCCTCTGATGAGAATGCATAGAGCACAGGCGCTTGTTTAGGCTGATTACCCCAGTTGGTAGTCGTAACATTGGCTGGGTCTGAACTCGTAGGAAGTCCATTTTCGTATTGTAAAACGCCATCTTTTAGGACATCTTCAGAAACATTACCAAGATGTAGCAATAACTTAGGATTTGTTCCTAATGTTCCACCATCTGCATACGGATCCATCATCCAGAACTCTACATATTCTATATTAGAATTCACAAAGTTAGAAACAGAAATTGACCGCATAAGTCCTCCCCATCTATCTTGTGTTGTTTCTGATGGATTAAAGTTATAAGGCCCTCTTTCTGTCGGATAGTATGAAATATCAAAAGTATTCAGGAAACTTTCTTCTCCTGCTACATAGTCTTTTATCGTGTATAATTCTCCCTGATGCACTCTTCGTGAGGCGTGGTTAGATAGACTCTGCGCACTTACTCCATTAGGTACAGACCCGCCTACTCCATAGAACCTAGGGTCTATATTATACCAAGAAATAAGACCTCTTCCATAGCCATAGGTCAAGTTATTACTTAAACCAGCTGTATTAAATATAGGGTCGCTCGTATTTTGCTCTGGTTTAGAAGCCAAACTCCACATAGAAGGCTCTTTCAAAGAAATACGAGAAGTAGCCTGCTCAAAATCATCTATATAAGATTGATTTTGCATATTGCTGTTTTCACCTGGGATAAGGTAAGCCGCCTCTGCTCGGAAACTGATATTAGATTTTGTATCTGTATTAACTAGCGGGATTTTGTTTGTCAATCTCGTAAGGAACGGAGCCTCATTATTATAGGCTATATTCATTCCAAGCATGGTATTATTCACTGCTTCCTGCCCGAGCTGGACTTTATGAGTCAAAGGCGTTTCTCTGTAATTAACCATCGTGGCTCCGATAAGGAAATTATCACTGATTTTCCTTTCTAAATTAAGCCCAATGAACCTTTTTTTCTGTGTATTAAATGCCAACTGGTTTTCCAGACTCACACTGATAGCCTGCCCAGATTGTTTAATCATTTCATTGATAATCGTAACCGTTCCCAGCAAATAGTCCACCGTGTAGTCCACGCCTTCCACGAGTTCTACGCCGTTGGAAGTTACTTTCACAGAGCCTTTCGGAATATTCACCGCACCCAGTGCTATTCCCTGAGCTCCAGAGCCTTTGAATCTCCCTTCTAATGTATATCTCTGAGCCAAATTAGCCTGTGTAGCCACAGATTTCAGCTGTGTATATAAGTCAGAAAAGACAAATTTAGGGTCGTGTCCCCCCAAAACATTTTCTATATACTTACCAAACGGCTGTGTTTTAGTAAATATCAATTTACCATTATTCTCATCAATGGTCAGCCCTGGGACAAAGTCAAACTGCCCGTCGCCATCCTGCTGTAAGTCTCCATTAGAATTTAGCCTATCCCAGTTGAACAATTTCAGCAAGTTAATATCCTGAACGCCCGTTCCTGGTAGATAGCTGACCTTACCATTTGATGGGTCACGATAGTAAACATTCATGAAGAAATCCTGAGAAGAAATCTGTGTTCCATCCAGAGGATAGATATTCTTCATCATGAGATCCCACATAGGAGATGTGGTTTTGGTAACGGTATTGGGTTTAAGCAATTTCGTTATCAATACAGTAGAGTTATCTTCTGAAAACTCCCCTACTTTATACACTTTAGAGTCATCTCCATTTACAGTATATGAGAAAGATACCGCAAGGAGCTGATTATCATTTAATCTTTGATTTAGGGAAATATATCCCAACTGTGGATGATACCTAAACTCACTTTCGCTAAGTTTTCTGGCTCTTCTATTAAAAATAAAATTTTCTCCCTCCTGATATGGCTGGTTGGTTCCAGTAGCTGCATCATAGAGAGATTGATTTTTAATGGAATTATACGCTGTGGTTACATCACGGATTCCTGTTAAATTGGAAACATCTTGATAAACACTATTCACAGAGTTATCAGGGTAAGCCGTAAGAGCCCCTTCCCCTAAGTCTCTGACACCCACTATAGTTTTCTGCGATTGGAGGTCACCAGACCCTTGGTCCAGCACCCATACTTCTATCCTGTTAATCGCTATTTTAGAGTTGATAAGAGGATATTGTAACAATGCTCCATCATAGTGATTATTAAAATACTGCCCAATGAAAAAGTGCTGATTATCCTCGTAGTCTACTGCATTGATTTTAAAGCTTTTGGATGTTCCTCCATTTTGTGCAACTACGGTCTGCACCTCGCCCTGCTGTTGTGAAAAGACAAGTGTCCCTGTAGTTTTCCCTAGCTGAAACTCTGTTTTTATCCCAAAAAGAGACTCAGAACCTCTAATCAAACTCGTGGAAAGAGGCATGTTGATATTCCCAACCTCCACTTTTTTGATAATTCTATCCTCGCCATCATCTCTGCTTCTGTCATTTAGCTTTTTAGATAGTTTATCTTGGGCATCTTTCCAAGAACTTCCCGTTCCTGTCCAGACAAGATTTACTTTATTTTCAAAAGCAAAACCACTCTGGGTATCATAGTTGGCTCTCAACTGTAAGTTTTCCCCTACTTTCCCTACTATTCCTACATTTATCCTCTGCTGAACATCTATCGTAAAGGATTTTCTGTTGTTAGGAAGTATAAGTGGATTATCTATTTTTTGATGTAAAATACCAAGGTCAAAAGTAGCGTATCCCTGCGGAATAAGCTCTATCTTGTTCCCGCCGAAAATAGTTTCAAAAATTCGATTTTTAATCGTGATATTCGGCAAAAGCGATTTTTTCTTCGCTTCCTCCTCCTTGTCGCCTATCTGTGCATATGTCCCTTCGCCAGCCTTCTGACGAAAAAATTCACGGATATTTTTATTCTGTAAATATTGTGAATACTGCAAAGGTGTCATCGTAAGCGGCTCTCCTACCACCAGATTCCCTATCTTGGGATAGAGATAATACATCCCTGTTTTAATATCATAAAACGCCTCATAACGAGTGGGATTAGGAATTGTAAATTCCTTATTTTCTATGGTTTCTTTTTCTGTCTGAGCCCATACATTATCACTGAATAATGAAAGGAAAAATAAAGGAGCCGCCTTTAGTATAGTAGCTTTTTTCACGAAATCTGCCTTATATATTTTTTAAAACTTGTTTTACCAACTCTTCTACACTCGCTTCTTGATTTTGTTTCAAAATCTTGTCCGCTATTTTCTCACTGGTCTTTCTTGGAATACCCAACACCTCTAATGCTGATAACGCTTCTTCTTTTATTTTATTATCAAGAATCGCTGTGCTGCCCGCTTCTAAACCATCAAATTTCTGAACTTTATCTCTCAAATCTATGATGATTCTCTCTGCCGTTTTAGCGCCTATTCCTTTCACTTTTTGAAGAATTCCGCTGTTGCCAGACAAAATAGCCTGAGCAATATCCGAAAGCTCTAATGATGAAAGCAAAATCATCGCCGACACTGCTCCCACGCCATTTACACTGATGAGAAGATTAAACATTTCTCTCTCCTCTTTATCAAAAAAACCAAAAAGCAAATGGGCATCTTCACGGATAATCTGCTGAGTGTATATTGTAGATTCTTTTCCTAAATGCAGTTTTTGCGATGTCTGCACACTAATTCCTACATAATAGCCCACACCGCCAACATCCATCACAGCATAAGTAGGAGTCAGCTCACTGACAACACCTCTAAGATAAAAAATCATTTGTATTTTTTTTAAAATTCCTACAAAGTTACAAAATAAATTTAATTTTCTTCCTGATAATAAACCTTATAGAATTTCCCTTTTTCATCCTCGCCCTGTTCTATTTTTCTACGGTCGCCATGCACATAGATATGGAAGTTTTTATCCAGTTTTATTACGGACTTATAGTTTCTTGCCTGTTTCTTCACTGCCGCTTCAGAAATAGGAAATTCCTCTGCGATATCCACCTGAAACTCCTGCTCGTATTCGGTTTTATAATTAGAAAAACTCTCTATCACATTTTTGTCCTGCAAAACCTCACTAGTAAATTCATCAAAATCAAATCGCTCTTTTTCTTTGAAAAAATTGATTGTCTTGTTCAAGAAATCGGCTTGGTCAGCCTTCGAAACCTCGAATTCCTGCGGAAGCTGATTCGTTATATAGTTTTTATAAAGGCTCAGGGTGCTCTCAGTGCTGAAATACTCATCATTTCTCTGGCGAATGTACAGGAACTTATCAAACCAATATTCAGAATCTCCATTTTTATTATTATCAAAAGCCTTCACCACAAAACCCTCTTCCTTCTGAATGTTGTAAATCATACAACCTTTGTCTATTTTACTAAGATTAAACCCAAAATCCTTATTCACTTGGAAATTTTCATCTTCTGCCAAAACTTTCAAAAAAGTATCCTTTTTCTCCATTTTAAAAATCCCCAGAGAGTCCATTTTATCGCCATTCTCTGAATCATCCTCAAAATAGACCACACAGCACTCCCCAGACAAAACTCTCGGATTATCAGTGATTTCATACAGATATTTGGCTATTTTTTGAGAATGTTCATGAAACCAGTCTTTATCCTCAAAAATCTCCGAAACATAAGTATATAGCTCATTGTTTTCTATATTAGATTCATGATAAAACTGAAATTTCTCTTCTGATTTAAAGGATTTTATGAAAAAATCTGATAAAAACTCTCTCATATCCTTATCCAAAATCAATTCTCCCTCCGAAAGAAAAAGTCCCTCTTGATTGATTTTATTTCCTACTCTATGGATAGATATTTTTGTAAACATTTTTTATTTTATTTTCTACAAAAATATGATTTTTAATTTATCATCTGTGTTAAATTTAAAGTTTCTCGTTTGCCTTATTTTTTATATTTTTGAAGCATGAATAAGCAGATAAAATTTGAGGATTTAGGGCTAATAGACTACCAAAAAGCATGGGACTATCAAGGAGAACTGATGCAAAAAATCATTGACATCAAACTAAAAAACAGAGAACTACCTTCTGAAAACCAAATCATTACACCTAATTTCTTTTTATTCGTAGAGCATCCACACATCTACACTCTGGGAAAAAGCGGCGATGAAAACAATATGCTCATCAACACAGAAAAACTAAAACAAATAAATGCCGATTTCGTAAAAACCAATCGTGGCGGAGATATTACCTACCACGGATTTGGGCAGATAGTAGGCTATCCCATTTTAGATTTAGAAAATTTCGTAACAGATATTCACCTGTATATGAGAAACTTAGAGGAAGTGATTATAAGAACTATGGCTGACTATGGGCTTCATGGCGACCGCTCAAAAGGCGAAACTGGCGTTTGGCTGGATGTAGGAAAACCCTACGCTAGGAAAATCTGCGCCATGGGTGTAAAGGCTTCCCGATGGGTAACCATGCACGGCTTCGCTTTTAATATAAATACCGACATGAAGTATTTTGACTACATTATCCCTTGTGGAATAAAGGGCAAACAGGTAGCTTCCCTAGAACAAGAACTAGGACAAAAAGTGAATATAGAAGAAGTAAAGGATAGAATAAAAAAACATTTCTGCGAAGTATTTGATTGTCAATTTATATAAAACAAAAAAAGACCGAAAAAATATTTCGGTCTTTCTTGTTTAACTATGAAATTGTTTTAAAAATTATATGCGTATCCTAAATTGATAGAGCCAGCATTTGCATTATTTCTAGTAAATCCTTTGTAAGAGAAATATAAGTCATGTCTCTTATCAAAAGAATACCCTAACTTAGGCTGGTAATAGAAAGAACCATTTTCATTTTTAAAGTCTTTTTTAGTAAAGAATGCATAACCTAAATCTGCTCCTAAGAAAACATTAGAATCACCTAAAGTAAATTCTGCTGTAGCAGCTATTGGAATTATTCCAACATCAGGCACTTCATTTTTAAGAGTTACAAGAATTAAATCTGTTTTTGTTTTTTTACCAAAATAGTGAGAATATCCTGTAGCAACCCCTAATCTGAAGTTCTCTGCCAATGGATAAAGGTATGCTAAATCTACACCTGCTGTAAAAGTAGTAAATTTACCAAAATCTCCAACTGGTATACCTGCATTTACACCTAATCTAATTCCAGATTCAGTTTTTTGAGCATTCATCAATCCAAAAAGTGCTAAAGCACCTGTTAAAAATAACTTTTTCATTTTTACAATATTTAATAGTTATTGATGTTTTATTCTATACAAAATAAATGCCAAATTCATTTTTTAAAGGAAAAAGCCCTTAAATAAAGGAAAAAGACACTTTTAAACTCTTATCCGTTTATTATTTTTTTCATTTCAGCGATGGTTTCTGCTGGTTTTCCATTAAAAATCCCAGACCCAGAAACTATAATATCCGCTCCAGCCTCAGCAACTTCCTGAATATTATTAAGTTTTATGCCTCCATCTACTTCTATTTCTATATGATTATAGCCTTTTTCCATAATCATTTGTTTCAATCTTTTTATTTTACTTAATGCATTAGGGATAAAAGACTGCCCACCAAAACCTGGGTTTACAGACATTATCAACACCAAATCTATTTCCTCCAATACTTCTTCTATAGCGCTCAAACTCGTGTGAGGATTTAGAGCGACTCCACTTTTACAGCCTAAGCTTCTGATATGCTGTAATGTTCGGTGAAGATGTGTACAAGCCTCAGCATGAATAGTAAGATAATCCGCCCCCGCCTTTACAAAATCATCCACATATCGCTCTGGTTTTTCTATCATAAGATGAACATCGCAGGGAATAGAAGAATTTTTCTTAATCGCTTCCACTACGGGAATTCCTATGGTAATATTTGGGACAAAATGTCCATCCATCACATCTATATGCAGAAGGTCTGCACCAGCACTTTCCAGCATATGGATATCTCTACTCAAATTACAAAAATCCGCAGACAGCAGAGATGGTGATATTTTTTTCTCTTTTTTCATGGTTTATTTTTTTAGTGATTTATTCCTTTATGAATTCCTTCTATGAATCTTATAGAGCCAGATTTAGCGCTGATAACTACACTTTTAGTAGTAATAGTTCCGTTTTCATGGAATTTAACTCCATCCAGATAGCCTCCACTTGTGATGCCTGTCGCAGAAAAAACAGCATTTTCAGACTTTATCAATGTATCTAAATGTATGACTTCACTGATGTCAATATTTTCTTTTTTCAAATTGGTTATTTCAGATTCCAGCTGTGGCGCTCTCATTCCCTGCATACCGCCGTTAAGGGCTTTCACTGCACACGCCGCCAAAACTCCCTCTGGCGTACCGCCTATTCCCATCAATACATCCACGCCCGTGTCTGGCATTGCCGCTAAAAGCGCCCCCAAAACATCTCCATCTGTATGTAGTGTAATCCTTGCGCCTGCTTTTCTAATTTCCTCTATCATAGCCTTGTGGCGAGGTTTATCCAAGATATAAACCATCAAATCATTTACTTTTTTGCCTTCCGCCTCTGCTATTCTATTAAGGTTTTCTATAATGGATTTGGTAATGTCTATTGCATTTTTAGCCTTCTCTCCTACTACCAGTTTATTCATATAAAAGGAACTCCCTGGATCCCACATACTTCCTTGGTCAGAAGCTGCAATCGTAGCGATGGCATTGGGTCTTCCAAGGGCAAGAAGATTAGTCCCCTCCACTGGATCTACAGCGATATCCACACGAGGGCCATTTCCATTTCCCACCGTTTCGCCGTTGTAGAGCATGGGTGCATCATCTTTTTCTCCTTCGCCGATGATGATAGTTCCATGAACATCTATATACCGAAGAGATTCACGCATCCCATCCACTGCCGCTTTGTCCCCTCCATTCTTGTCTCCTGTTCCTATAAAAGCTGCCGCAGAAAGAGCCGCAGATTCGGTAACTCTCACGAGTTCCATTGCGATGTTATAATCTAATTTTGACATTGTTATTAGTTTTGGTGTTAAAAATACAAAAAATATCTGGCTGCAAAAAAGTTTACAGCCAGATTTATTATTTTCTTAGGATGAAGCTAATTTTAGCACGATAACTCCGCTTATGATGAGCAATATGCCCAGTGTTCGCATGAATGTAAGAGCATCATTATAAAACACTACTCCCACTACAAACGCTCCTACCGCTCCTATACCAGTCCAAACGCCATAGGCTGTACCCATAGGAATTGTTTTCTGTGCCACCCAAAGCAGAGCACTACTCACTCCCATACATACTACCGCTATGGTCATTCCCTGCCAGCGGAAGTTTTCATTTCCAGCCAATTTTAGACCGATAGGCCAACCGATTTCGAAGAGTCCTGCTAAAATTAAATATACCCAAGCCATTATTTCAAGCTTTGTCTTACATATTCTAACTGATTAGCAGACAATAGCTTATTAGATTTATCTACGATAAAATCAGCATATTCTTTCACGAAAACTTTTCCTGGAGCTCTGAAATCAAACTGCTCTGGTTTTTCTTTGAAGAACTCTCTGTGAACTCTTGTCCAAACCAATCTACCATCAGTGTCGATGTTTACTTTTGTAACACCTAATTTCACTGCTCTTGCGAATTCATCAGCATTTACACCTTGTGCAGAAGGATCCATAGCACCACCAGCAGCATTGATTCTTTCTACTTCCGCTCTTGGAACAGAACTAGAACCGTGCATTACCAAAGGAAAATTAGGAAGCTGTCTTTGGATTTCTTCGATTCTGTCAAAGTGAAGCCCTTGCTTTCCTGAAAACTTATAAGCTCCGTGGCTGGTTCCGATAGCAACAGCTAAAGAGTCACACCCTGTAAGCTCTACGAATTTCTTAGCTTCTAGTGGGTCTGTAAGCATCGCGTGTTTTTCATCAACTTGAATATCTTCTTCCACACCACCTAGCATTCCTAATTCAGACTCTACGCTGATTCCCTTAGCGTGAGCTCTTTCTACTACTCTTTTCGTGATTTCTACATTTTTCTCAAAAGACTCATGAGATGCATCGATCATCACTGAGCTATAAAATCCTGAATCTATACAGTCATAGCATGTCTGCTCATCTCCATGATCTAGATGCACAGCGAAAATAAGGTCTGGATAGATTTCTTCAGCAGCACGGATGATGCCTTCTATCATTTTAGGATTAGCGTAATTTCTCGCTCCTTTTGACAACTGAACGATGAACGGCGCCTGTGCTTTAGCATGTCCTTCGAAAAGCCCTAAAGCCTGCTCCATGTTGTTAATATTATACGCTCCTACTGCAAATTTCCCGTATGCAGCCTTGAATAATTGATCGGTAGTAACTATCATTTCTTTTATTTTTATTGGTTATTTTTCTATTTTAATGAATTTACAGCCTCTACGATAGCTTCAGTTGTAATTCCGAATTCTTTATAAAGTGTTTTATATGGTGCTGAAGCTCCGAATCTGTCCAAGCCTATCACTCGCCCTTCTAAGCCTACATATTTATACCAGCCCAAGGTAACACCTGCCTCTACTGCTACTCTTTTTAGAATGTTTTTAGGTAAAACAGATTCTTTGTATTCCTGCGGCTGCTCATCAAAAATGTTGGTACTCGGCATAGAAACTATTCTTACTTTTACGCCTTGTTCATTAAGTTTAGTTTTTGCTTCTACAGCCAATTCCACCTCTGAACCTGTAGCGATGATAATCGCCTCAAAATCTTTGTCTTCGCAAAGAACATATCCTCCTTTCTGAGCTTCTTCAGATTTTGCCCATCCAAGTCCTGCTCTATCATAAACAGGAAGATTTTGTCTTGTAAGAACTAAACAAGTAGGTCCTTTTTTATTCTTTAACGCTGATTTCCAAGCTTCTGCAGTTTCATTGGCATCCATAGGACGGATTACAGTCATATTTGGAATTGTTCTATATGCCCAAAGATGTGCTTCTGGCTGGTGTGTAGGTCCATCCTCTCCTAACCCGATGGAATCATGAGTCAGCACATACACCACCTGCTGCTCCATAAGAGCCGACATACGCATCGCTGGTCTCATGTAATCTGAGAAAACGAAGAATGTCCCTGAATAAGGCAGAACTCCACCATGAAGAGCCATTCCGTTCATTATTGCTGCCATACCATGCTCACGCACTCCATATCTGATGTATCTTCCTTTTGGGTTTTCTGGTGAGAAAGACTCCTCTCCTACTGGAAGAGTGTTGTTAGACGGCGTCAAATCCGCTGAACCACCCATCAGCTGAGGAATATATTTCGCTATATGATTTAGAACCGTTCCCGAAGCAGAACGAGTAGCGATTGCTTTCTCGGAACTGAACTGAGGAATATCAAGAGCTTCTCTGGAGATTTCTCCTTTTATGCTGTTTTCTAATTCTTTAGCGGCTTCTTGGTTTTTATTTTTATAATTTTCCCAAAGTCCATTCCATTTGTTTTCAAGGTTTTCACCTTTTTCTTGAGTTTTAGTTCTTAAATCAGAAATTTCATTTGGAACGAAGAAAGATTTGTCTTTTGGAAGACCTAATTTTTCTTTCATCAGCTCAATTTCTTCCGCTGGGAAAGGCTCTCCGTGAGCTTTGGATGTTCCTGCTCTATTCGGCGAACCAAAACCGATGATAGTTTTACAAATGATGATAGACGGCTTAGATTTTTCTTTTTTTGCTTCTGCTATAGCAGCATTGATTTGGTCATAATCATGCCCATCAATCTCAAGAACCTGCCATCCATACGCCTCAAATCTCTTTCTGGTATCTTCTGTGAAAGAAATGTGCGTAGGTCCATCTATGGTGATATTATTGCTGTCATAAAGCATAATCAGTTTTCCTAATTTATTATGCCCAGCAAAAGAACATGCCTCGTGAGAAATTCCCTCTTGCAGACAGCCATCACCTGCCACCACATAAGTATAATGGTCTATAATCTCACTGCCTTCTCTATTATATCTTGCTGCCAAAGAAGCCTCTGCCAGAGCAAAACCTACTGCATTGGCTACGCCCTGTCCTAATGGTCCCGTAGTGGTCTCTACTCCAGCCGTTACGAAGTTTTCTGGGTGCCCAGGAGTTTTACTTCCCCATTGTCTAAATGCCTTCAAATCATCCATTGACAAATCATATCCGTAAAGGTGCAACAAGCTGTAAATAAGCATACTACCATGCCCTGCTGATAGGATAAATCTGTCTCGGTTAAGCCATTTAGGGTTTTTCGGATTAAAATTCATATGTTCAGACCAGAGAACAGCACACACATCTGCCATCCCAAGCGGCATACCAGGGTGTCCAGAGTTCGCCGCTGCCACACCATCCACAGAGAGTCCTCTAATAGTGTTCGCAATGATTTTACAAGAGTTCATATATTTTAAATTGGTTTCTATTTAATTTTTAGATATAAAAATAGAGAGACAATTATCCTTATCTCTCTTATTATTTCAGCCCAAAAAACAACTCCACAACATGCTTGCCAAGACCATCTCTTTTTATTGGGTACAAAAAACTCATTTTTTATTTAAAAATTACTTTGGTAAAGGTAAGAAATAAATCAAATACAACCAAATTTTGTAATCATCCTTTTTCTATTTATTCTTTTTTTAACTTAAAAAATTAAGGTCTTTTGCCTTTTGAACAAGGCTGATAGTTTTATTCACCCCAAATTTAGCCATTAGATTTTTCCTGTGGCTGTCTACAGTTTGTGAACTTATAAACATTTTTTCCGCTATCTGAGGAGAAGACAACCCTTGTGATATATACTCTAAAACTTCTTTTTCTCTCTTTGTAATGGGCGGCACCTCTACCTGCATGACTTCCGCCATGGATACTAATACTTTTTGGGCATCTTCTCCAAAATATATTCCTCCCCTATAGACCTCTTTTATTGCTTTTTCCAATTCTCCAATGGAAGTACTTTTAATAAGATAACCTGACGCTTTATTCCCCAACATCCTGACAATGAAGCTTCTTTCATCATGATTACTAAGAGCTATTACTTTAATATGCGGATACATTTTTTTCACTTCTGCACAAATATCCACCCCATTCCCGTCTGGAAGACTAATATCTAGTATAAGAACATCAGTTTCATTTTCTTCCAATACTTGCCATAATTCAGCTGCAGAAGTAGCTGTAGCTATTATTTGCATTTCATCTCTATTTTCTATAAAGCTCTTCAGACCTTCTGTTATCAAAGGATGATCATCACAAATTATTATTTTTATCATCATTTAAGTTTTTTTTTATTCTATTTTAGCTTCTATACTCATCACAGTACCTTTACCCAAGGAAGATTCTATTTTAAGAGTACCATCAAGGGCATTTACGCGTCGTTCTATATTATGTAATCCTAAATTTCTCTGTATATTTTGCACATCAAAGCCTTTTCCATTGTCTTCTATATCTATGAGTAACAAATTTTCTTCAAAAGTACATTGTACCAGAATTTGTGTTGCTCCAGAGTGCTTTATGGCATTATTTATTCCCTCTTGAACAATACGATAGATATGCAGCTGATGTTTTTCTTTTATTTGATTGAGATTTTTAGTATAACAGGATATTTTTAAATAATCTGTCTGTATATTTTGGCAAAAATCCCGTAATGCTTCTTCCAAACCAAACTTATGAAGTGTTTCAGAAGTTAGATTTCTAAGGGTATTTCTAAGTTCAGTTATACATTTATCCAATTGGGCAATAGGTTTTTCAAGCATATAATATCCCTCACTCTCCATCATATTTTCTAAGTTTATCTTTATTCCTGTCATTCTTCCCCCTATGCCATCATGCAGTTCCTTAGCTATTCGCTCTCGTTCTTTATTTTCCCCGTAGATAAGAGCTTTGTTAATGTCTATTTTTCTTTCCTGTTCTAAACTAACAAGTTTATGTTTGTTTTTCCTTTTTCTTTCATAAAGCGCATAACTCATTAATACTCCTACACTTATAAATAAAAACAAACTAATCCAAAAGATTATTCGTTCTTGTTTGTTTCTTTCCTCCAAATGTTGTATTTCTTTCTGCTGTTCTTTATTTTTATACTGAGCTTCCAAATCCAAAATTTGTATTTTTTCATTTTCAGTCTGTATAGTATCATTTAAAAATTTAAATTGTTCCAGATAACTATAAGCATCTTTATAATTACCCATTATTTTCTGTAATTCAGCCATTTCATTAAGAAGTATAAGTCTGTTTTTTTTACTTCCCATTTTCTTATCCAAAAGTTCAGAGAGTATTTTCTGTGCTTCTAAATATTGAGAAGAGTTTTTTAAATAATTATACTTCTCATAACTCAGGGATAAAAAATCATAATCCAAATTCATTTTCTTTGCTAAGTCTATCCCTTTTTGAATAGCATTCAATGCTTTACTCTGCTTACCTATTCTATTATAATATTTAGATTTCAACTGATAAAGAAACACATTATACTGAGAATGAGGTAGTTGCTCTAATGCTTTTTCGGCTTTTAAAATATTGTCCTCTACTAAGGCTAATTCTCCTATTTCCAAATATACCATTGCAAGATTTAGATATGCCCAAACTATTCCCTCACCTCTTTTTGAGTTTTTTTCTAAAATATCAACTGCTTTTTTTATATAGTCTATTGATTTGTCATATTCTTTTGAATTATTAAAAATCATCCCCATATCTACATAATATCCCGCCAAAAGTTCCTTATTCTTTGACTTTTCAGCAAGAGGAATACATTTTTTCAGCGTAATGTCCAGAAACTCCATATTGTTTCCCTTCATCTGTTCCAATGCGCCGTAATTATGCCACAGTTTCGCTCTGTAGTAAAAAGCCTCTTCAGAGGAAAATGTTTTCAATAGATTTTCGGCTTTCATGTAGAGTTCTTGGCTTTTACTAATGTTTTTATCATAATAAATTCCCGCTTTATAGAAGGCATGAAGTCCCTTTAGGAAATTATCTCCTCCTATCAACTGTTCTGCTTCTCTAAGTTTTGAAAAAGCTACTGCTGTATCTCTATATGACCAGTAATCAGAAATTTCCATCAAGATGCGAACTTTTTTCTTTGAATTTTTCGCATTCAGACATTCATTGTTTAGGCTGTCAATGTATTTTTCAGAAGAACTATTCTGCGAAAAAACAATGATTGAAAAAAAGATGAAAAATATACACTTACTCCGTATCATTTATTTAAACTATATGATTGTAAAATTAGTAAAATTATTACTCCAAGCATTATTCAAAAAACAAAATCCCTAAAAACGGGGATAAAATTTTATAAAAATACACGCTTTTGGGGGATTGTGTAACTAGTTTATTCACAATACCTTTGAATTGCTAAAATCATTTTCAAAATCACTAATGTGATTTACAGGCAATCTTTATATTGTTCTGTATAAAATTGCCTGTTTTTAAAAAGACAACTTTTAATTTTTACCATATGAAAAAAATAATTATCGCTGTTTTATGTCTATCTATGGGATGGGCAGCAGCACAAAAGAAAAAAACAGGAGCTAGTAACAAATCTAATAGAGTAAGCAGCCCCCAAAAAAGCTATTCTAAAAATCAGCCACTCACTTTCGGTATCAAAGCTGGTGGAGGACTCAATAAAATATCAGTTAAAGACGAAACTTATCGAAATCTGAAAAGCAAAATAGGGTTCTATGGTGGACTTTTCGTAAACTACTCTATCAGCGAAAAAATGGCTGTTCAACTAGATGCTCTCTATCAGCATTTTGGAACAAAAATAAACTATAAAGATGATACTAATGTAAAGGGTGTAAAGGGATACTGGACTCTCAGCCACATTAATATTCCTGTTACATTTCAATTTAAATTTATTCCTCAGGTATATATAGAAACAGGTCCAGAGGTGAATATTACTATAAAATCAGAGGAGGTCATCACCGATAAAGCTGGATACAACAATATTCCAGACAAAAAAAGTTTTAAGGAGTATACCAAAGGCGCTTTCTTTGGATGGAATTTTGGAGGAGGATATTTCATCACAGAGAAATTTAGTGTTAATCTGAGATACAGCATGGGAATAACTTCTCCTTACAATGAAAAAGAAGACCATAATGGCAAAAAGGATAGAGCTAAATTCCGTACAGGAAATCTCCAATTAGGGCTCTCCTACCATTTCTAATTATAAATTTGTTTTTTTAAAAATTTCTAAACTAAAATATACCTTCCTCCCAAATTTGGGAGGAAGGTATTTTCTGTGAAAAGCTTTATTTTGTGTAAATGTTTTTTCTGTCTTTTACCTTATTTTGCTTTTTTGGCATAATCGACACAAGCCAAGAAAAAAGTTAGATTTTCAGCCTGAATATGACACCCTTACGGCTATTGCTCAGATAATTCTAGTTTAGAATATATTTCCTCGGCTATCTTTTCGCTGCTTTTGATGCTTCCTCCCTCAGTGATATCCACGAAACCAGTTTTACACTTCTTTTTCTCATTTTTCTCATCCAAGTTATCGTAATGAAATTCTTCAAAACTGCTGTCCGTTTGTCCTGTTTTAGGATAAAGCAACAGCGTTTTTTCGGCATCCCAATGCAAATTATAAACGAACATTTGTTTCAAATCCTCATCGGAAGGGTTATTGGTTTCAATGATTTTCCATTTGGTATCGATGACAAAAGTTTTTTGCTCTATTTGCAAAATAATATCTGGGCGTATGCATTTATTTCTCCAAAATTTCTTGGAATCTTGGCGAGACACCTTCTCCTCATCCTTCTTATGTTTTTGAAGAATGCGGAAAATATATTCTTCCCACAAAGCATTCATATCAAACAAAAGCGTAAGTAAATTTTCGCTTCCGTAGTTCAAACTCGGAGAATAATTCAGGATGATGATTTTAGCAATATCAAACGCCTTTTGGTAGTCGCTGTTTTTTCTGTCAAAAACTATTTTTCGGAAATGCTTCTCGCTTATTTCTATGTTTTCAATTTCTTGAAATTCAAAAAGCAGTCGGTTCAGCCTATCCTTCAAAGCATCATTTACAAAGGTTTTCAGAATCTGTAATCCCTTGTACAAAATCTGATGCAGCAGATGATTCCTGTCATAAACCTGATGCTCACAATAAAACCGCTCCCGATGCACCAAATTCTGCTGAATATTTTTTGCAAAAAGCAGTTTTCCTTTTAGTGCATTTTGATTGGATTGGTTCTTTTGGTATCTCTTTATCAAGCCTTTATTTACAAGTCGTTCTATTTCAGTAAGATACAACTCAAAATAAACATCCAAAATAGAATGATGCCTTTTTTTGAGCTGGGTTTCCGAAACGGATTCTACCCGAATACGCTTGCAGACTTTCAGCATATTGAGCAGTACGCTCTGCCACAAATTTTTATCTGCATCAGCCTTTTTATCAGCTTTCGGAAGAATCTCAATGGTCAAACCACCGACCTGAACAACTCCGACATAGTTCTTAAAAACAATCCCATTATGACCGACTGTAAAATATTTGTTCTGATGCAGATCATTAAACTTCACCATCGCATCAAAATGACATTTCTGAAAATCTCCCGATTTATCATACTTCAATTTTTGATGCTCAAAAACCTGTATAAACTTCTTATTCTGCATGGTTTAATCCTCATAAATAGATTCAAAGGTATCCTCATCCCAGTTTTCAAAAGGAGTAAAATGGTATATTTTTTTGTCTCCTAAAAAGTCTTCTTCGTACTTGAAATTTTTCGGGAATACTACCTGATTTTCAGCTAGTTTAATAAATGCTCCTCCCAAAACTAAACCTATTTTTCCAAAATCTCCGTAGAAATATTCCTCCAAAAGCGGAATGATTTTATCCTTGAAAGTTCTTCTCAAACCATCTAAATCCTCAATACCAATAAAATACGAATGACCGATTTGGTGGTCTTTGTCTATCAGCATCTCTATTCGCTGGTTGATGGTTTTTAAAAGCTCTTTTAAATCCACATTTCCTACCTTGGATAAAATGTCAGGATCAGGCTGCATCTCCACAAAGGAAAATCTTCTCCTAAGGGCGGTATCCAGAGCCTCTACGCTCCGGTCAGCAGTGTTCATCGTCCCGATGATGTATACATTATTCGGAACAGAAAAGTTATCTCCAGAGTAAGGGAGTTTTACCTCGATATGCTCTGGATTTCCTTTTCTTTTGTCTTCCTCTAAAAGCGTGATGAGTTCCCCAAAAATAGCAGAAACATTACCACGATTGATTTCATCAATAATAAGGACATGGGTTTTGGGTTCTTCATAATCTGGAATTATTCTATTATTTTCTTTAATCTTATTATTAATATAATTTAAAACTGCCCAATATGCCGTAGAATTAGAACCTCCAATCACAGAACGAAACTCCTTATCAATGTTTTTAACGACCGACAAATCTGAGAAAACCCCTTGTAATTTCTTTGCGCGATTATACGAAACGATATAATCAATATCCAATCGACTATTTTTTGGTTTTATTTTTAAATTTCCGTTATCTGTGATTTCTATCACATACACCCCTTTATCCTGTGTAAGAACAGGAAGCAAAAGCATGGAATCTGACAATAAATTTTGTTCTGCTTCGGCTATTAAATCATTCCAGCCTTTATCAAAATCATAGATTTCAATATCGCTATTTTTTGGTCTTTGTTCAATTGCCCGACTGCACAACTGCTTAAAAATCCCATCTTTCACCTCGTAAGTCACATTGCCATCTATGGTTTCGGGTTTTATTCCCTCAATAAAATCTTCGTAGCTCAAACTCTGATGAAAAGTCGTAAAGACTATTTGTCCTGCTTCTATCAGCTCTTTGTACTCCTTGTTAATTTCTTCTCTGGTTCTCACCTTTTTTCCGTTGATGATTTCAACAGCTATTTTCTTCGTGTGATAGGTTTTCCCTGTCCCTGGAGCACCAAAAAGGATTTGATTCAATGGGACAGCTGATGTTTTATCGGCGTTTTTCATTAGTTTATCAGTGATTATTATTTTTTTTAATTGGTTCAAAACTTCTTTTCGGAAATCAGCATCAAAAGCCATTTTTTCCAATTCTTCTTTGTTATGCTTGAAATAACTAGATTTTTGGGCTCTATTAAGCTCTTTCTCTATCGCACTAAATATAGTTTGCTGTTGATTTAAAACATCCGAAATATTATTAAATTTATTCCAAAAAGCCGTAGGTTTTCCATCAAAATCCGAATATTTATTACTTATTGGTTCTTCAGAAATTGTGTAGAATTTACTAGCATTTTCACAAGGTTCTATATTCCATATATATCTCTGCCCGATTGTAAAAACAATTTGATTTTTATTACTTAAATTAAAAACTAATCTTTTATCTTCTGCTTGAAGACCAAATCTTTCGATTATTAAATCTAAAAAACCGTAATATTCTTCTAACTGCTGTTTATTGAATTTTTTCAAATTGAGTTCCATAATCCTTTTTTTCAATTTTTGATTATTTACATCTCTATAAAATCATTAGCCACAAATATACTAAAATTTCCCCCGCGCTCCCCCCTCCCCAAACCACAAAAACTCCGTTTTTTCCGAGTTCATTTTCCCCCAAAAAAACAAAAAAATTCCTTCCTCCCAAATTTGGGAAGAAGGAATTTTCTATGAAAAAACTATTTATTTTACTTCTTCAAAGTCTGCATCTTGGACATTGTCTCCGCCTTGCTGCTGACCACCTGCTGCACCTGCATTTGGCTGTGCTTCGGCTTGAGCTTTGTAGAGTTCTTCAGAGGCTGCCATCCATGCTGCATCTAATGCTTCTGTTTTAGGCTTGATAACTTCTACATTTTTAGTTTCGTAAGCTGTTTTCAACTCTGCTAATGCTGTTTCTATTCCGGCTTTTTTGTCTGCAGAAAGTTTGTCTCCAAATTCTTTCAGCTGTTTTTCAGTTTGGAAAATCAGTCCATCAGCTTTGTTCATTACTTCCGCATCTTCTTTTTTCTTCGCATCGGCAGAAGCGTTTTCTTCAGCTTCTTTTTTCATTCTTTCGATTTCCGCTTCAGAAAGTCCAGAACTTGCTTGAATTTTTATAGACTGCTCTTTTCCTGTTCCTTTGTCCTTTGCAGAAACGCTAAGGATACCGTTAGCATCTATATCAAAAGTTACTTCAATCTGTGGAACACCTCTTGGCGCTGGTGGAATATCTACCAAGTCAAATCTACCGATTTCTTTATTATCGTTAAACATTGGTCTCTCACCTTGTCCTACCCTGATGGTAACCGCTGGCTGATTGTCCGCCGCTGTAGAGAACACCTCTGATTTTCTTGTAGGGATAGTCGTATTTGCTTCGATTAGTTTTGTAAATACAGACCCCATAGTCTCGATTCCAAGAGAAAGCGGTGTAACATCTAATAGCAATACATCTTTCACATCTCCTGTAAGAACCCCCCCTTGGATAGCCGCACCGATAGCCACTACTTCATCTGGGTTTACTCCTTTAGATGGCGCTTTTCCGAAAAATTTCTCTACCGCTTCCTGAATTGCTGGAATTCTGGTAGAACCACCCACTAAGATAATTTCATCAATATCAGAAACGCTCATTCCTGCATTAGCCAAAGCTGATTTACAAGGTTCTATCGTTCTCTCGATAAGGTTGTGAGCCAATTGTTCAAACTTCGCTCTTGTCAAAGTTTTCACCAAGTGTTTTGGTCCAGAAGCCGTAGCTGTGATGTACGGAAGGTTGATTTCCGTTTGTGTAGAAGAAGAAAGCTCTACTTTTGCTTTTTCAGCCGCTTCTTTCAATCTTTGAAGCGCGATAGGGTCAGTTTTTAAATCTACACCTTCTTCATTTTTAAACTCTTCTGCCATCCAGTCGATGATTACATTATCAAAGTCATCTCCTCCAAGGTGAGTGTCTCCATCCGTAGCTTTCACTTCGAAAGAAGCATTTCCATCCACTTCATACATCTCCAATACAGAGACATCATGCGTACCACCACCACAGTCAAACACTACTACATTCATGTCTTTTTTACCTACTTTGTCTAATCCGTAAGCCAAAGCTGCTGCCGTAGGTTCGTTGATGATTCTTTCTACTTTAAGACCTGCGATTTCTCCCGCTTCTTTAGTTGCCTGTCTTTGTGCATCATTAAAGTAAGCTGGCACGGTAATTACCGCTCTTGAAACCTCTTGTCCAAGGTAATCTTCAGCTGTTTTCTTCATTTTTTGAAGAATCATTGCAGAGATTTCCTGTGTTGTGTATTCTCTATCATCTATTTTTACTTTTACAGTGTCATTTGGTCCGCCTACTACTTCATACGGAACTCTTGAGATTTCCTCTTTATCTTTTGAGAACTGTGTTCCTATGAATCTCTTGATAGAATAAACGGTTTTCTTTGGGTTTGTTACGGCCTGTCTTTTAGCTGGGTCTCCCACTTTTCTTTCGCCATCCTCTGTAAATGCTACGATAGAAGGCGTTGTTCTTTTTCCTTCTGCATTTGGGATTACTACTGGGTCTTTACCCTCCATTACTGCCACACATGAATTTGTTGTTCCTAAGTCAATTCCTATAATTTTGCTCATAATATTTTATATTCTTTTTTATTAATAATTATTTTAATTTCTACACTTTGATTTTGTCAATATTTATACCATTACTATTTTCGAAGCAAAGAATGACAAATTGTCTTATTTATCAATTTTAAAAAATAAAATCATGACTAAAAATACAAAGAACTTTCATCATTACTGACAAAAGTTCTTCTTGATAATAAATAATATTTTAAACTAATCTTTATAAATTCGCTCTATTTCGTGGCGAAGCTTGTCCATCACTACTTTTCTTTTAATTTTCAAAGTAGGAGTAAGCTCTCCCCTTTCGATGGTAAATTCCTCTGGAAGCAGCATGAATTTTTTAATGTGCTCATAGGAAGATTGTCCTTTCTGCACCTCTGCTATGATTTTTTGGAATTTCTCTTTTATATTCGGCATTTCCAAGAGTTTCATTTTTTCTGCAAGGGTCAATTTTAGATAATCCTTAAACTCAGCCAACTCCTGAGAAAGCGCCTCAAAATTAGGAACGATGAACGAAGTCACATATGGTTTTCCTTCCGCTACTACAAGCGCTTGCGAAATGCTCGGATGCGTCTGCAATGGGATTTCGATAGACTGCGGCGCGATGTATTTCCCATTGGAAGTCTTCATCAGATCCTTTATTCTATCCACTATATAGAGATTTCCATCCTCATCGATACGCCCAGCATCTCCTGTTCGGAAATATCCATCTGTGGTAAAAACTTTCGCTGTTTCCTCTAGATTTTTGTAATATTCCTTCATCACCCCATCATACTTCACCAAAATCTCATTTTCTTCTCCTATCTTTATTTTAACTCCTGGCAGGGCAACTCCCACACTTCCGTGAACGAAATTCACATTCGGATACGCGGTAACCGTAGCGCAAGTCTCAGACAACCCATATCCTACGATTATAGGCATTCCTATGGCAGCGAAAAACTCTGAAATTTCTTTTTTCAGCATTGCTCCTCCCACAGGCATAAAGCTGAGGTTTCCTCCAAGTTCGTTTCTGATTTTCTTAAAAACCAAAGCCGAATAAAATTTATATTTCAATCCTAATAAAAACGGAATTTTTTCTCCTTTTCTTACTCTTTCTGAGTATTTTACGCCTATTCTAAGCGCTCTACGGAAAAATTCTTGTTTCAGGCTGCTAGAACCTTCTATTTTATTAAGCAAAACTTGATAAATTTTCTCATAAAGCCTTGGAACAGAACACATTGCCCAAGGTTTAACTTCTTTCAAAGCCTGCGAAACATCTTTTGGATTGTCTAAAACCGCCACATGACCTCCTGTTGAAAAAACAAAAGAAGACCATCCACGCTCAAAAATATGGCTCAGCGGCAAAAACGCCATAGAAACCTTGTTATGAAGGTTCTCTATATTAAAAAATTCTTTATGTGCTTTAATCACAGCATAAAAATTCTTATGCGTAAGTACCACTCCCTTCGGTGTTCCTGTCGTCCCAGAGGTGTAAAGTATTGTAGCTATGCTGTTTATATCTATATCTCTATATTGGAATTCTTTATCATAAGCATCCATCCATTTAGGAAGGTAATATTCCTGCTCTGTAGAATTTTCCAACTGAACAGAAGAAATCACCTGTAAATCAGCAAACTCAGAATTTTGTTTAATTTCTCTAACTATCTCCAGCTGCTTCTCTGCTCCTACCAAAATTACCTTTATCTCTGTTTGTCTTAGGATAAATTCCACCTGCTCCTTACTATTCGTAGCGTAAATAGGCACTGTAACAGCTCCTAATGACTGATTGGCAAAATCCACCAACACCCAGTCTTTGGAATTATCAGAAAAAATCGCTAGCCTGTCTCCTGCCCCCATTCCAAGACTGCTAAGAGCATTAGAAATTTGGGCTAAATCCTCTCCAAATTCCCTCCAGTTCTTTGTTTTCCAAACTCCATTTTCCCTAAAAGACAAAGCTGGTAAATCCCCAATGGTTTTAGTATTATTATGAATTAATTTGAGTACGCTCATAAATATGTTATTAAGTGTTGCAAAGATAAAATTTTAATTACATTACACATCAAAAAAAACTTTATTTTTTCAAGAAAAAAAACTAAACATAAAATCACCACCTACTGAACACCTCTATATTTAGACATAAATATAAATTTTAAATATTTAAACATAAAATAAGAAAGTCCCATGAAACAGAACTTCCTTATTTAAACTTTATCGTTTTAAAAAACTTCATTTACTATCTGTTTCACCCCTTCGCTGCGTCCCATGGAATAGTAATGCAGTGCAGGAACGCCTCTTTCTTTCAGCTCTTTACTTTGGGCTGTACACCATTCTATTCCTACCTGTTTCACATCTGCAGCGGTTTTACATTTTGTAATTTCAATCACCAAATCATCTGGTAAATCCACCTTAAAACGATACGGAAGCATGCTCAACTGGCTTTTTGCAGTGATAGGCTTCAGCCCTGGGATTATCGGAATAGTTATGCCCTCTTCTCTGCATTTATCCACGAATTCAAAGAATTTTTGATTATCAAAAAACATCTGCGTCACCACATAGTCCGCTCCTGCTTCTTGTTTTTTCTTCAAGTTCATTATATCCTGATGCAGACTCGCCGCCTCCATATGTTTCTCTGGATAACCGGCAACGCCAATGCAGAAATTGGTCGGCGATGGCAGTTCTATATTATGGTCAAGATAAATCCCATCGTTCATTTGTTTGATTTGATGAACCAATTCAGAGGCGTGAGCGTTTCCGTTTTTTTCTGGCTTGAAATATGTCTCAGACTTCATCACATCACCACGAAGAGCCATCACATTATCTATCTCCAAGAAATCCAAATCTATCAGGAAATTCTCCGTTTCCTCCCTGTTAAAGCCTCCACACAAGATATGCGGAATAGCATCTATATGATATCTGTTCTGAATTGCTGCGCAGATACCCACTGTTCCTGGGCGCTTTCTCACCACTCTCCTTTCCAATAGCCCATTTTCATGCTCTACATATTCGTATTCTTCTCTGTGATAAGTCACATTAATAAAACTAGGATTATACTCCAAAAGAGGGTCTATAGCATCAAAAAACAAATTGATATTCTGTCCTTTAAGTGGTGGTAAAATCTCAAACGAAAAAAGGGTCTTGCCATTGGCTTTTTCTATGTGTTCTGTTACTTTCATGATTGTCTATTTTGTTGTTTATTTTTAAATCTATATGCTACGCCCAAAGCTACGAAATTATCTGATTCCGATTTAAAAACAGAAAATCCTGCTATGGCATCTAATTGTAAATCATTGGTTAAAAGGTATTTCAGCCCAGCAGACAAATTATGTTTTGGTCTGGCCTGTCCGCATTGATAGGCTCTATTTCCTGCTCCTATCCCCAAACATTTATTCCTAAATAATAAGAATAATGCATACAAACTCTTTCTCTGTTCAAACTTGCTTTAAATACTTTGTTTTCCTGCCAAAATAGGACTCAGCCATTTTCTAGCAAACTCCTCATCTACGCCTTTTCTTTCGGTATAGTCTTTCAGCTGGTCTTCACAGATTTTACCAACACCGAAATATTTTGCCTTTGCATTAGCAAAATAATACCCCGAAACCGCCGCCGTAGGATACATCGCCAAACCAGCATCCATCAGCTCTATACCGATGGTTTCTTTCACTTTCAGAAGTTCCCAGATGGTAGCCCTTTCCAAATGGTCTGGACATGCTGGATAGCCTGGCGCAGGGCGGATACCTTTGTATTCCTCATCTATCAACTCCTCATTGCTAAGGCTTTCATCCGCTGCATATCCCCAGTATTCTTTTCTCACTTTCCAATGCAGAAATTCCGCAAACGCCTCCGCAAACCTATCCGCCAAAGCCTTCGCCATGATGGTAGAATAGTCATCATTTTGAGCTTCATAATATTTCACCAATTCATCCGTACCAAAGCCAGCCGTCACAGCAAAAGCACCTATATAATCCTGTTTTCCAGCGCTTTGCGGCGCTATAAAATCCGACAGAGCGAAATACTCCTTCCCTGCCGATTTTTTCAACTGCTGGCGAAGTGTTCGGAAAACGAATTCTTCCCCATCTTTATCTAAAATAATATCATCTCGGTCGTTAGAATTGGCTGGAAAAAGCCCAAAAATAGCCTTGGCTTTGAGCAGTTTTTCATTTAGAATTTTATCTAAAATCACCTGCGCATCAGCCCAAAGCTCACGAGCCTGTTCTCCTACTTTTTCATCTTCTAAAATATTTGGATATCTGCCGTGCAAATCCCAGCTTCGGAAAAACGGAGACCAATCCACGAAAGGAAGAAGCTCACGGAAATCCTGATTTTCAATCACCATAATTCCTAATTTTTTAGGCTTAATGATGGTTTCGTTTTCCCAATCTATTTTAAATCTCTTTTCTCTTGCTTCCTCTATGGACACATATTCTTTGTCTGTTTGTCTTGCTAAAAATTTCTCCCTAAACTCATCATATTCCTTTTTAAGCTCTTTTTTGTATTCAGCAGATTTTTCTTCACTCAATAGTGAATTTACAATATTTACCGTCCGCGAGGCATCTCCGCCATGCACGACTGTATTACGATATTTTGGCGCAATTTTCACAGCGGTATGGGCTTTGGAAGTTGTCGCTCCTCCTACCAATAGTGGAAAATCCAGATTTTGTCTGTTTAGTTCAGATGCTACATATTCCATTTCATCCAAACTCGGCGTAATCAAACCACTCAGCCCGATGATATCCACCTTTTGTTCTATCGCTGTCTGAATGATTTTTTCACAAGGCACCATCACGCCTAAGTCTATAATTTCGTAGTTGTTACACGCTAGTACCACACCCACGATATTTTTACCAATATCATGGACATCGCCTTTCACCGTCGCCAAAAGAATTTTACCATTAGAAGGCTTGGAAGTGTCTTTTTCTGCTTCTATAAAAGGCTCTAAATAAGCCACTGCCCGTTTCATCACCCTTGCAGATTTCACCACCTGAGGAAGAAACATTTTTCCACTTCCGAAAAGATCTCCCACTACGCTCATCCCAGTCATCAGGTTGATTTCTATGACATCCAGTGGTCGCCGCGCTTCCTTCAAGGCTGCATCCATATCTTCCTCTATAAATTTATCCACGCCTTTTACCAGTGAATAGGTAATTCGTTCCTGCAAAGGCTGTTCACGCCAAGACAAATCCTCTATTCTTTCTTTTTTGACTGATTTTACTTTTTCGGAATAATCCAGCAAACGCTCCGTAGCATCATCTCTTCGGTCTAGTATCACATCTTCTACCAGCTCCAAAAGGTCTTTTGGGATTTCATCATAGACTTCCAGCATCGTAGGGTTTACAATTCCCATATTCATCCCTGCTTTTATGGCATGATATAGAAATACCGAGTGCATCGCTTCCCTCACTGCATCATTTCCTCTAAAAGAAAACGAAACATTAGAAACTCCGCCGCTCACTGACACATATGGAAGATTCTGGCGAACCCACCTTGTCGCTTCTATAAAATCAATTGCATTTCGCCTATGCTCCTCCATTCCCGTAGCCACAGGGAAAATATTAAGGTCAAAAATAATATCTTCTGGCGGGAAACCTACCTTGTCCACCAAGATTTTATACGAACGCTCTGCTATTTCTATTCTTCGCTGGTAATTATCGGCTTGGCTCACTTCATCGAAAGCCATTACAATAACTGCCGCACCGTATCTTTTTATAATTTTCGCTTGGCGGATAAATTCCTCTTCTCCCTCTTTTAAACTAATGGAATTCACCACCGATTTTCCCTGAACCACCTGCAGACCAGCTTCTAAAATCTCCCAACGGGAAGAGTCTATCATAATCGGTATACGAGCAATATCAGGCTCAGAAGCTATCAGATTGAGAAATTTCACCATTGAGGCTTTCCCATCTATCAGTCCGTCATCCATATTTACATCCAAAATCTGGGCTCCACCCTCCACCTGATTTCGGGCTATTTCTAAAGCCTCTGTAAAATTCCCTTCGCCTATCAGCCTCAAAAATTTCTTTGATCCTGCGACATTCGTCCGCTCTCCTACATTCACAAAATTAGATTCTGGCGTAATTACGAGCGGCTCAAGCCCTGAAAGTTTTAAATATCTCATTGATTTTTAAATATTTAATGACTAATGACACTATTAAACTATATGGAATAGCAAACAATACATGAGCAAAAAAGGCCTTTAATACCCAGCTTACCCCAAACATGCTGTTATATATCTCATTAACACGAGAAATATTTTCTGGTTTTACATTTTCATAAGCAAGCCCATCCATCATCAAGTATTCATTGAAACCATAATATGTTAATAATATCCTTTTTGACAATTCATCATACCAATATGCTCCCAAAGTAACCAATATTACCAATATGCACAAAACCCCAAAAAGTATCATCCAAAAATTGTTATTAAAAACTTTATTCAATTTTATACCGATAATTATTGGTAAAAAAATGATTGCTGCCATCACAACAATATCGATTCCTTGCACTATATTCTCAATCATTGGTCTTTAGAATATTTATTCAAAATATATAAGCCTCAAAGGTAAGTTTTTTAAAAAACATAAAAAAATAGGAAGGTAAAAATTTACCTCCCTATTTGTTATGAAACATTGAACAATTTTAAATTATTCTTTGATAGTAGCAATACTTACTCTGTTCCAATCTGGTTCTGAGAACATGTGACCAATACCATTTCCTTCTGCTACGATACGATCTGCATTGATTTTGTATTGTTTAACAAGAACAGCTTTAACTGCTTCTGCACGAGCTTTAGCGATTCTTTCGTTAACTTCAACACTTCCTTCTGGTGAAGCAAATCCTTTGATAACAACTTTACTGTTAGGATATTTCTTCAAATAAGTAGCGATTCTAGCTACATTCGGCTGCTGAGAAGGAGCGATGATAGTTTTTCCTTGTGCGAAAGTAACTACAGACTCTAGAGTTCTCTTAGTTTCTACCACAGTTTCTACTTCTGGTTTTCTGTTACGAGCTTCTGCTAATTCTCCTTCCAATTCGTGGATACGGTTTCTAGCATCTCTCAATTCTCTATCTTTTTCGCTTAATTCTCCACGAAGTGCTCCAGAGTTATCCTCTACTACAGGTGCAGATGCCTGAGCTGCAGTGAAGTGGTGAGCTCCATTGCTTCCTTTAAATCTATAAACAAGACCTAAACTAGCTTGTGTATAAGAATGCAATGAGTTAAGGCTGTTTGCATGTTGTGGAATTGGTTTATCAATCGCATATAAGATTGATGGACTAAACTTAACTGCCCAAGCTTTAGAAGAACCTAAGTTAAGCAAGAAGTTTGCACCAAACTTAACTGTCATTCCACTCACATCGTTATTTTTTCCCGGCTTGAAAGAATGGAACCATCCTGGTCCAGCAACTGCTTCTACCTCAAACTTACGAGGTTCTCCTTTGTAACCTCCAAAGATGTTGCTAAGGTTGAAGTTACCTAACATAGCTACATTTACATGCTCAATAGCCAATGGATTATAACCACTTCTCACATTATCATTGATATATGCTGTACCATCCAATCCAAGACGGAAGCTAGGAGAAATCTGCTTTCCTACTTCTGCACCGAAGCTAAGTCTTGTAGACTTAAAGAAAGGATATCCTGTAGTTGGAGTATATCCTCCTACATTCACACCTACTTGCCAGTTATCAAAAAATTTACCATAGCTAATACTGCTAACACTCTGTGCATTAGCTGCTACTGCAGCACCTGCTAACATTACTGATAAGAAAATCTTCTTCATTTCTAAACTAATTTTATGAATTAATGGTGCAAATATACATTTTATTTCGAAAGAGCATATTTATTTTATGATTTTTTAACACTTTTTAAGTATTTTTTCTTGGTTTATAGTCTTTTGCAAGGTCTGAAAGAGCCTTTATATGCTCTGGTGTAGTTCCACAGCAACCACCGATAATGTTTATCAATCCTTTATCTAGATACTCTTTTATCTGTTCTGCTGTCTGCTCTGGAGTTTCATCATACTGCCCAAAAGCATTAGGAAGCCCAGCATTTGGGTGAGCAGAAATCCTAAAATGAGTCTGTGGAGCGATAGCCTCTAAATATGGAACAAGCTGTTTTGCGCCCAAAGCACAATTAAACCCAATACTCAGCAAATCCAAATGAGAAACCGAAATAAGGAAAGCTTCCGCAGTCTGTCCGCTCAGAGTACGCCCAGAAGCATCAGTAATAGTTCCAGAAACCATCGTAGGAATACAGATTCCTCTCTCCTCCTGAATTTCATCAATCGCGAAAAGAGCCGCCTTTGCATTGAGCGTGTCAAAAATAGTTTCCACCAAGAGAATATCAGCACCGCCATCTAATAATGCCTCCGCTTGTTGTTTATAAGCATTTCTAAGTTCATCAAAGGTAATAGCTCTGTAGCCTGGGTCATTCACATCTGGGCTAAGGCTGGCTGTTTTATTTGTAGGCCCAATAGCCCCTGCCACAAATCTCGGTTTGTCTGGAGTTTTAGCGGTATAATCATCACAGGCTTTTCGGGCAAGTTTTGCAGATTCATAGTTCAGTTGATAAACAAAATCCTCCATATGGTAGTCCGCCATCGCGATGGTCGTGCTGGAAAAAGTATTGGTCTCTATAATGTCTGCTCCAGCCTCCAAATACTGCCTGTGGATTTCATCTATCACGCTGGGTTTGGTGATGGACAGCATATCATTATTCCCTTTCACGGGATATGCCCAATCACGAAACTGCTCGCCGCGATAGTCTTCTTCGGTAAGATTATACTTCTGAATCATGGTTCCCATAGCTCCATCCAGAATCAAAATCCGATGCTCCAATGCATCATTTAATTGTTTTGTATTTTTCAAGTTTATTTTATTTAAATATTAGTTTCCTATTTCTATTCCTTTATTCTTCAAAAATTCACACGCTTCATCATTGATATTAAAAGCAGTAATTTTCTTTAATTGAGGAAAATTTTCTACATCGTCAAAAGACTGAACATTATAAATCTCATCCTCGCCATCCCACTGCGGAGAAATCTGCATGTAGATTTCATTTCCTCCATCTTGATAAAGTTCTGTGATTTTTTCTGTCCATTTTTTAGGAATTTCCAAATTTCGGAAATATACCAAAGCTTCTGGAATAGGCTCATAGCCCTCCTCATCTGGATTTATCGCCCGCTCTGCGTATTCTACAAAATCATAAATATCAAATTTTGGTTTTAGTAAATCCTGATTATACATCAGTTCCTCTATAACCAATAATTTAAAATTAAAATCCTTAAAATCAATAATTTCGCCTTTTTCCTTTTTAAATTTATATGGATTTTTCTTTTTAGATTTAAGCTTTGGTTCGGTCTGACAAATACAGACACTCATGATTTCCTGTGGCTGACAGTTTTCTTCTTTTTCGCTGGCTATACGAGCAGAAATCTCCATTTTACCAACATTAAATTCAACAAAAAGGTAATCCTCTTTTTTGATTTTAATCGCCTCTTGATAAGGTTTTCCATCAATCAAAAATTCTCCAGAAAAAGGATTTTCAGGAGAAAATGGATAAGGTTTGGTTTTTGAAATCTGTAGATTCAGTTCCACTACCTTTCCTTGGAATTTCTCCAAAGCATCAATCCCTAAATCATCCCAAGAGTAGCGTGAAGGAAGCACATAGCCGTCCTCATCAGCCTTGCCATCACTCATTTGGATACGGGTAGGCTCGCCCAAAATTTCTTTTAAATCAGAATATAAAAACGGAAAAGAAAAAACTTTTCCATTTATCTTAAAATTCTCTTTATCAATATGAATATTGACTGATTTCTTCTCCTTTTTTCCGAAAATTTTATCCAAGAAATTCATGTTTATTTCTTTTTGTCCGCATCCATATATATTTTTTTATCTTCTTCTGTAATAGGACCTTCATTCCTTTCAAATTCAAATATATACTTGTCATCATATCCATGGATACCAGTATCTAAAGCTTTAAAGGTCTTAGGATTAGCTCCTTTTACAATTTTATTACGACAAAAAACTCTGTATTGGTCTTTGATGTAATATGGACTCACGATTTCTGCTGTTTTATAATCCAAAGAATCTATTCTCTCCTTATTATGATAATAGTATTTATCGTCTTTTCCCCAATCTTCATCTATTGCTATGAATTTTTTTGGATCTACATTTTTCAATTGATCGTAAATATGATAAACTCCTTTCTTATCACGCCCCCAATCATCTTTCATCACTTGGAAAGTTTCAGGGTCAGCTCCCTTTACTACATTATTATCTGGACTACCATACCGAAGCATATACACACTGTCTTTATCTCGCCAATAATACTTCTTAATCTGCTCAAAAGTAGCAGGGTCTGCTTTCAGCTTAGCAAGTTCCAAAAATACATAATTTTTATCCTTACCTAAATGAAGATCTACATCATTTTTTATAACTTCAAATGTTTCTGCATCAGCATCTTCTACAAGAGTGGTTTCTTTGGACATATTACCGCCGTGTATCCACTTATAGTAGACCTTACCATCCTTTACTTCATATCCTAAATTGGACGAAATAAGAATAATATTCAATATTAAAAATAAACTAAAATATTTTGCTGATTTTTTCATTCTGATTTTAAAATTTATTCCAAATCTTACTCCAATGCTTGTTTCAAATCTGCAATAATATCTTCTACATTTTCCAGCCCTATCGAACAGCGAACCAGCCCTGCTGTGATGCCCACTTCGTTTCTTTCTTCCTCGCTTAGTTTAGAATGCGTAGTGGAAGCTGGATGGGTTACTATGGTTCTAGTATCTCCCAGATTGGCTGATAATGAACACATTTTGATTTTATTTAAGAAATTTCTTCCGCCTTCTACACCGCCTTTCACTTGGAATGCTACGATACTTCCGCCCAATTTCATTTGTTTTCTGGCAACTTCATGGTTCGGGTGTGATTTTAAAAACGGATATTTCACAAATTCTACATTAGGATGTTGTTCTAAAAACTCTGCCACTTTCAGCGCATTTTCGCAGTGTTTTTCTACTCTTAGAGCCAATGTTTCCAATGATTTAGATAAAACCCAAGCGTTAAATGGCGACATTGCAGGCCCTGTATTTCTTGCAAAAAGATAAATTTCACGAATTAAATCTGCTCTACCCACAGCGACACCGCCGAGAACTCTCCCCTGTCCGTCGATCAGTTTCGTAGCCGAATGCACCACAATATCAGCTCCATATTTTATAGGCTGCTGGATGTATGGCGTAGCAAAACAGTTATCCACCACGAAAAGCAAATTATGCTTCTTGGCGATTTTTCCCATTTTCTCCAAATCCAAAACCTCTATCGCAGGATTAGTAGGAGTTTCCAGATAAAGAATCTTGGTCTCTGGGCGGATGTATTTTTCTATATCTTCCTCATGTGCTTCGAAATAAGTGGTATTGATATTCCACTTTGGAAAGTATTTCGTAAAAAGTGTATGTGTAGAACCAAACACCGAGCGGCAGCTGAGTATATGGTCGCCCGCAGAAAGCAGAGAAGCCAGCGTGCTATATATCGCCGCCATTCCCGTAGCAAAAGCATAGCCCGTTTCTGCGCCTTCCATTTTAGCGATTTTATCGACAAATTCGGTTACATTTGGGTTGGTAAATCTACTGTAAAGGTTCTTTGGTTTTTCCTCCGCGAAACTCGCCCGCATATCCTCCGCATCCTCAAAAATAAAACTTGAAGTAAGGTATAACGGCACCGAATGCTCATCATACTGAGTTCTTTCTGTCTGTGTACGAATAGCAAGTGTTTCGAAATTTTGTTTATTGTTTTCCATGTTTTTTATTGTTTTTTTATGATACATTCTTTCCAAACGAAAATAAGAAAATTTCAATCTGATCTGGCTCACATTCCAGCTCCTTTGAAAGTTCACTCATTTTCTCTAAATACTCAGAATATTTTTTAAGAGCCTTCTCTCTCTTTAATGAAGATAACTGATTTAATTCTGATATTCTTTTTCTATTAATTACATTCAGAATTTGGTCATCTAAAATCAGTGCTTTAAAGCCGTCTATTTTAGCATTCAGAAAATATAAAAATTTAGACACCGTAGATATCCCTAATCCTTTTATTTTTGAAACATCTTCGACCAGTTCCTCTGTTGAAACATTATTATTTTTATATTTTTCTAAAATTATTTTTAATTCTTCCAAATTCTCTTTTTCCAACAACTTCTCTATATTATTACCTCTTCCTCTGGTTGGATATCCCCATAACAGCACTTTAAAAATAAATTCTTCTATTGATTTAGCATCTTCAAAAAGCATTTCTCTATTTAATCTTACCATTTCACCATTTCCATAAGTAGAAAAAATTTTTTCTAAATAATCATGATTAGGTATAGTTTCACCCCAATTTTTTCTTTCTATAAGGAATGATTGTTTTTTATATGGGAAACTGCAAATAAAATCTTTATACTCGAAAATACTAACACTATTAACTTCAAAAAAGTCATCTTCTTGTTTTTTCCTTTCCTCCGCGTTCATTTAAATAAGTATTTATTAAATTCTACTTTCCCTCCAGCTCTGCCAGCTCATCTTCATCCAAATCTTCTTTTAGGATAATTCCATAATCTGGATGTATCACATAGAGTCCTTTTTCTAAATCTTGTGCATATTTCTCAAAAAAATCTTTCAGAGATTGGGCTTCTATACTGCGATCTGCATCATCATGCCACATTTGGATTATCTGCCCTCGTTTTCCTTCTTTTGATGGGTCTAGGTCTATCATTTTACCGTTACCTCCTCCATCAGCTGTCAGAGAAATCCATTTAGGATTCCACCAAAAATCAGGTTTTATCCCTTCTTCTGGGCTGCAGCCATAGTCTTTACCATCTTCTGAAAAATCACCACCATCATATAATTCTTTCCAGATTTTATATTCATCTATAACTCTATCAATAGAGAGCCACTCTTCCCCCATTAGACAATAGCCTTCTTTCTCTCCATTATGAACGCGGTAGATTTCCTTAAAATCCTCTGACAGAGCGTATCCTAAGACTTCTTCCAACCTTTCAAAATCCTCATCAGTCGCTCCATCATTTAATTGATATTCAAAAAAATCATCCTTATATTTTTCTTGTAATGTGTTGATTTGTTTTTCTATTCTTTCAAGAATTTCTTTCATTTTTTAAGTTTTTTAAATCCTATTTTTCTTTAGCCAAATTTACTGCTTTTAATTTATTTTCGTACATTCGTAATGATAATTTATTACTAATGAAAAAATTTCTTTTGCTTTTGGTTTTGCTCCCTATGTTCGTTTTTGCTCAGGAAGAATTGGGCGCTAGATTTGCCTACACTCATACCAATAAGTCTCATAATTTTGTATTTGGAGGAATTTCCTATAGCACAAAGGCTTATTATGGAGGAGGCACCCTCTATGCAGGAACCCATTTCGGCACTGAAAATTCAAAACTAAAAGTAATACCAGAAATAGGTGCAGAAATGTATTTCATAATAGGAGGAGCTGGAATTTCGCTAAATACCCAGTCCATACAGCCTAGATTAGGATTTTCTCTTTTTAATTTAATCCAAACACACATAGGCTATTCCATACCTTTTTCAAGGAATTCCAATTTCAGAGGCTTTACTTTCACTGCTGCTTTTAATTTATACAAATACCGATAAATATTAACAAAGTCGCAATATATCACCGAAAACTCCTCTTGCAGTTACCTTCGCACCTGCACCCGCTCCCATGATAACTATTGGGTTTTCTCCGTAACTCTCGGTATAAATTTCAAAAATAGAATCCGAACCTTTCAGCTGTCCAAGCGCCGAACTTGCAGGAACAGACACCAGTTTCACATCCAAAATCCCTTTGTCTTGGCTCAAATCTCCATGTAAATCCCCTACATAGCGAAGCACATGATTGGGCTCTTGATTTTCTTTAATAAACTGATATTCAGCATCCAGCTCTTCTAATCTAGAAATAAACTCATCTTTGACTATTCCTTCTAAATTCTCTGGGATAAGGTTCTGAATATTGATATCGCTGAATTCATTGATTAAATCTAATTCTCTTGCCAAAATAAGCAGTTTTCTGGCAACATCATTTCCGCTCAAATCCTCACGAGGGTCAGGCTCTGTAAATCCTTTGTCCATCGCTTCTTTGACAATGGTAGAGAATTTCTCATCGCGCACCGAAAAGTTATTAAAAATATAGCTGAGCGACCCCGAAAAAACCCCTTTTATTCTTGTGATATTTTCTCCCGAAAGGTGCAGTAGCTTAATAGTATCTATCAGCGGCAGCCCTGCTCCCACATTGGTTTCATAGAGGTATCTTTTCTTATTTTTATCCAAGGTTTTTCGCAGATTTCTGTACTCTTGTATTGGTAAAGTATTGAAAATCTTATTGGAAGAAACGATGTCAAAACCATTTTCCACAAAAGTCGGATAGTTTTTTACAAAATCTTTACTCGCCGTATTATCTACTAAAACCAAGTTTTCAAACTGATTTTCTTTTACAAACTGAAACAAATCCTGCAAAGTGTTTTCCGAGCTGCCAAAAAGCACTTTTTGCCGCCAGTCGCTACCAAAACCACCTTTATTGAACACTATATTTTTAGAATTCGCTATCGCAATGATTTTCAGATGAATACGCTTTCTATTCTGAATATCATATGAAGAATCCAAAATCTGCTCTATCAGCGTACTGCCTACATTTCCATGCCCTACCAGCACCAAATGCACAGTTTTTACTTTCCCAAAAATCTCAGTTTCTACAATATTTTTTACCTTATCTATCTGATTATCAGAAACCACCAAATTCACCCTTCCTGCTGATGCTACCTGATTGAGAAGCAGAGGGAATATTTTATTTTTTTGTAATTCCGAAAGAATTTTTTGGAAATTATCCGTTACCAGACCTATAACAGCCAGATTATCAATACTATAAATCTGACTAACGATTCCGCTTTTCAGTTCCTTTTCAAATTCTTTTCTAAGGCTTTCCACCGCTGTTTCTGCCTGATGCTCATCCACCAAAACAGAAATTCCGTTTTCTATCGCCTGCTGAGAAATCACCCCTACACTGACTCCCGCATTCTGCAAAGCATTAAAAATACGAGAATCTATCCCTATCTGCCCCAAAAAATCTCTCCCTTCGAAATTAACTATCGCTTTATTTTTGTAAATCGTGATTACATTATTTTCTTCCATATTATATCGTGTTGATTTTTAAATAATTTTACCCAAAATTTCGTTTAGCTGTTCATATTCCATCAAAAAGGCATCATGCCCGTGGATGGATTTTATCTCGTGATGATACACATTTTTACCATTATTTTTCAGAAAATCATAAGAATTTTTAATCTCAAAAGCAGGATAATGTAAATCCGAATCCACTCCTATGAGATGTATTTCCGAATTGATTTTAAGCAAATCTTCTTCCTTGGCATCAATGGTTTTAAGGAGCTGATTCATAAGTCGATACGCCTTTATATCAAACCTATTATCCAAGGCCGTTCCATGATAATTGAGCCAGTCGTGAGATTTTAGAATATTCTTCTGTTCGTCCTGCTCCCTCCTGAATCTCTGGTTAAGAGACTCTGGTGTACGATAGTTGAGCATCGCATGAATACGGGCTTTTTCGAGTGGTCTATCTTCGCTTTCGAGCAAAAATTCCTGCACCAGACACTGTGAATGCAGCCAATCTGTCGTCTTATAATCCGTAGCCACAGGAATAAATTTTTTAGCCAAATGAGGCGCTTCGCAGAGCATTTCCCAAGCGATAGATCCACCAACAGAACCTCCCACCAAAGCATAAAGCTCCTCTATTTCAAGGTTTTCCAACCCTAAAACGAAAAGCCTCGCCATATCTTTGGCGGTAAAGTTTTTATAATTGTCAATGAAAAATCCATCATAGCCATTCCCTGCCACATTAAAGCAGACAATGGTATATTTTTGTAAATCTATCACACTCCCATACCCCACGAGGGTTTTCCACCAGCCCTTTTCACCAGCTACATTAGAGTTTCCTGTAAGGGCGTGATTGACCAAAATAACGGGCGCTGTATGCAGTTTTTGCCCAAAGAATTGGTAACTCAGCGGGAAGTCAGTATACAACACCCCATTCTGAGTAGTGAAATTATCTATTTTAAGATGATTAAGCAGCGAACTTTCCAATTTTGTTTATTTTTTTATCCTTGAAAATGCTACTTTATTGAAAAATGTAGTGTCCGTTATCTCCCTCTTTTAGCGAGTAGAATTTAGCACCTTCTCCGTGAGTATTTGGAGGGTTGCTAAGGTTTCACAGAGTCTAATCTCTCCACCTTTCTTGATAACATTTTCAAAATTATTGACTAATGCGAGACAAATATAATACGATTTTTTTGATTTTGCAAGATATAAATTTAGAAAAATTACTCTTTCCCTGTATAGTAGTTATAATCTTTGATAATCTTGTCTATAAATTGCTTTTCGGTAAGTTCCCTGTGGTCTATTTCTAGTTTAAGGATTTCTTTTATTTTATTAGATAACTGATGCAAAATAATCTTGTCATAAGTCAATACAGCTTTTTGATAATTGGACTTTATAATCCTCATGTCATTATCAGACAATAATACAACTTGGGGAAAATCAGGAACATAGTCCTGCTGAAGGTTTTCTAAAATCGTATGAGAAATATTAATTTTATTTTTAAGTGAAATCACCGCTGTTCCAGAGACCATTCCTCCGAATCTTTGATTGTTTTTAGAGACAATGACCGTGATAAGCCCCACTACTCCCCCGCTAGAAAAAACATCTACGATTCTAAAAATCCAGCGCACAAAATAATCTCCAAAACTCGCCTGATATCCATCTATTTTTACCACTCTGATTTTCATTATTTTCTTTCCGAAAGTCTGCCCTTCCATCAGACTCTCACAGACCAAAGTATAAAGATGAATCGGCAGGGTAATTATTCCAAAAAAAGCCATCACAGTCCATTCATCCCAATTTTTAAATACATTATCTATACTTAAAACTTTAAATAAAATGATAAAAAGCACAATCATATAGGCAGCTTTGATAATCATATCAATGAAAAAAGCCAATATTCTATCTCCTATACTAGCAATATTAAAATTAATATTTACATTTTGTGATGTATTTATTGCAATTTTAGACATATTTTTACTAATTTAGCCGAATTATGAGAGAAGTTTTTTTTATTAGGCAAAATAAAGAAAAATGGTTGGAAATAGAGCAGGTTATTGATGGAAAAATTAAAAAAAATCCAGATGACCTGTCTTCTTTGTATATAAACTTGGTCAATGATTTGTCTTTTTCACAGACTTATTACCCGAAAAGTAACACTACCATTTATCTAAACCATCTCTCCAGCCAGATTTTTCAAAAAATCTACAAAACCAAGAGAATAGAGCAAAATAGGCTTTTATATTTCTTTAAAACGGAAGTTCCTCTTTTGGTGTATGAAAATTATAAATTCTTGCTTTACGCTTTTTGTTTTTTCTTGATTTTCACAGGAATAGGCGTTCTATCGGCTCATTATGACACTACATTTGTGGAGCTTATTTTAGGGGAAGGCTATGTCAATATGACCATAGAAAACATAGAAAAAGGCAATGCTGTGGGTGTTTATCAGCAAGGCTCCAACTTTGGGAGTGCTGTTGCCATTATCCTAAACAACCTCCGTGTGGGTGCTTATTTATTTATTTTAGGGGTTTTCGCAGGGCTGGGAACACTGCTTTATTTCTTGTATAACTGCATTATGCTGGGGGCTTTTCAGTATTTTTTCTATCAGCATGGAGCGTTGGAAGACAGTATGAGAGGTATCTGGATTCATGGAGTTTTTGAGATTTTCAGTATGGTGGTAGAGGCTATGGCAGGGCTTATGCTGGGTAGTTCTATTTTGTTTCCAAAAACTTATTCTAGGTTTAATTCCTTTAAAATAGGAGCAAAAAATGCCATCAAAATATTTGTCAGCACCATTCCTTTTACTATTATTGCAGGAATTTTAGAAGGATTTGTCACCCGCTATGCTTTGAAAATGAATGAGTTTTTCAATTCTGTTTTGATTTTGGGAATGCTGGCGTTCATTAGTTTTTATTATTTTGTGTATCCTTATTATGTTAATAAAAAATTAAAAAACAATGTTTGAATTTTATAAAAGAAGAGATTTCGGTGGTTTGATTTCCGATTCTTTTGCGTTCTTCAAAATCTATGGAAAGAACTATTTTAAGAATTATTTCTTGATAAACGGGCTGATACTGATACTGATGATGGTGCTGGCAGTAGTGGGCTACCGCGAGTTTTTTTCTCAGATGTTTGGTTCTAATATGGAAGGACAAAGCCGATATTTTGAGGAATATTTTGAGGAGAATATAGGAACTTTGATTTTAATAACATCGCTGATTTTCATATTGTTTTTGGCAGCGGCTATTATCAATTACTGTTTCCCAGTGCTATACATGAAAAGAGTCAGCGAAACGGGAAGTACAGACATCAAAACCGATGAAATACTGAACGACCTGAAGAAAAATGCAGGGAAAATTCTTATCTTATTTTTAGGATTATTGTTTATCATTCTTCCTTTGGTTGTGATCGTTTTTGGTATTAGTTTCTTATTGGTTTTCTTACTGATAGGACTGATTTTGATTTTCTTTTTGGCTCCTATCGTGATGAATACTATCAATTTCCTTCTGTTTGATTATTTCCACACGGAACGAGGCTTCTTTGGTTCTCTTTCCTATGCTATCTCTGCTCAGTTTAACTATCCGAACAGAGAAGGAAAATCACCTTTTTGGAAATATTGGGGCTCTACAGTAGTTACATATTTTATCATACAAACGGTAATCTCTATATTTACCTTTATCCCTATGTTTTTCACTATATTAGGGGCCTTGAGTGTAGGAGATGCATATGATTCAGATAGTGGCAGCGGGACAGCTTTTGTATTGATTATCATTTATGCAGTGGTGATGTTCATTAGTTTTTTAGCGAATAATTTGATTTATGTAAATGCTGGACTGATGTACTATGACAACCGCACTGACCTTCATAGAAAAATGGATTTATCTGAAATCGAAACTATTGGACGGAATGAGATTTAAGTTTGTTGCACTTTTAATTTTCTTCGGCAGTTTAGGGCTTTTTCACGGACAAGCTTCAACAGATGAAATAGAACTAGATGATGTTCCAGAGGAGATATTAGATAATAATGCCTATGAGGAGCGGAAAATGGATTCTTTACTGAACTCCATAAAGGAAACCGATGATGTAATTTTCCCTAAAACTTTTCCAGAAAACTATAAAAACAAGTATAAGTCCAAAGAGTATGACTATACCGCTACCAAACCAAGAGAATCTCTTTGGGAAAGGCTGCAAAGAAAATTCATAGAACTTTTAGAATCTATTTTTGGAAGTATCAATTCTAATAAGCCTTTTGATTTTGCGGAAAGCATAATGAGGTTTTTAGCCATTATCATCATAGGTTTTGTGCTTTATTTCTTGATAAAATTCCTTATCTCAAAAGAGGGCAGCTTCTTCTTTGGAAAGAAAAACAAAAAAATCAATATAGAAGTGAACGAACTTCATGAAAACATCCATGAAATCAACTTTCAGGAAAGCATCAAAGGCTATGAAAGAAATCGTGATTTCAGATATGCGGTGAGGTATCAGTTTCTTTGGATTTTAAAAATATTAGCAGACAAAAACATCATAGAATGGAATCCTGAAAAGACCAACCGAGACTACATGACCGAAATCAAAGAAAAACAACTGCAAGGAAAATTCCGAGATGCTACTAAAATCTTTGATTATGTATGGTATGGCGAATTTGAAATTGATGAAAATTCCTACCACAAAATGAAAGAAAAATGGTCGGTTTTTCATGAAAAAATATAAGCTGAATGAACAAAACATTTAGAATTTATGGAATAATACTTGTCATCGTTTTGGTGATACTGGGACTGATGGAAGTCAATAAAACCGAGGTCATAGACTGGCGGAAAAACTTTGACATTCATAAGAAAACTCCCTTTGGGCTGTATGTTTTCAACCAAGAAGTAAATGGGCTTCTCAAAAATGTAGAGCGTGTGGAGGAATCGCCGTTTAATTATTACAAACAAAACCCTAACCTTCCTGCTCATAACATTCTGGTTTTCAACAAACATTTTGATGATGAGTCTTGGAAAAAAATCTTAGAACAAACAGAAAAAGGTGCTAATGTATTGGTTATCAATAAAGTTTTCTACTCCCTCCCTGACACCATAGATGTATCTTACGAATATCTGAATGACATTGATGAAGATAAAAAGCTGACTTTCCATCTATTAGACAAAAAAATGAAAAACAGCATCTTGATAGATAAAGCGCCTTCTGGAACAGGTTTTAAAGAAATAAACTCTGGTCAGAAAATTTTAGGTTACATCGAAAAAGATGGGAAGAAAGTAAGTTTTAATTTTATCCAAGTTCCTTTTGGAAAAGGTAATTTTTATCTTCATTCGGAGCCGCTTATTCTGACCAATTATTACCTCCTAAAACCCGAAGGACATAAGTATGTAGAAAATATATTTTCATACCTTCCAAATAACAAAACTGTTTGGTTTATAGAAAATTATAATAAAAAAAGAGAATCCCAGTCGCCGCTGAGATTTATCCTTCAGAATGACAATCTCAGACACGCATGGCAGCTGCTTCTGGTGGGATTACTGCTTTTTGCATTATTTAATATTAGAAGAAAACAGAGAATAGTCCCTATCATAGAACCTCTGAAAAACAAGTCCGTAGAGTTCGTGAAAAGTATCGGGAACCTCTATTTACAAGAGGGAACACCGCATGATATGGCTCAGAAAAAAATCCAATATTTCCTCAACAAAGTAAGATTGGATTTAATGATTGATACCCAGCATTTGGATGATAATTTCATCAAAAAATTACACCTAAAAACAGGGAAAAACATAGAACTGATACAGGAAGCTGTAGATTTAATAAACAAAACACAAAATCAGCACAGTGGAATAAAACACTCTGATTTAGCGAAAATAAACGAAGTTTTAGATAAAATTTTAAAATCATAAGAAATGGAAAATATAGAAAATGAACACCCAGAAACTCCAGCTACACAGTTCCAGTCAAGAATAGATATGACAGAACTCCACGAAAGTTTAGAAAAAATAAAAGCCGAAATAGGAAAAGTCATCGTAGGACAAGAGAGCATGATAGAGCATCTCCTCGCTGCCCTTCTTTCTAACGGGCACGTCCTGATAGAGGGCGTCCCAGGAGTGGCAAAAACCATCACTGCCAAACTCCTTGCTAAGACTATCTCTGTCGATTTCAGCAGGATACAGTTCACGCCAGACCTTATGCCTTCGGACATTTTGGGAACATCTGTTTTCAATGTGAAAACCTCTGAATTTGAGTTCAAAAAAGGGCCTATTTTTTCTAATTTTATCCTTATAGATGAGATTAACCGTTCTCCTGCAAAAACTCAAGCAGCACTTTTTGAGGTGATGGAGGAAAGACAAATCACTATGGACGGAACGCGCTATCCTATGGAACTTCCTTTCTTGGTAGTGGCTACCCAAAACCCGATAGAACAAGAGGGAACTTACCGACTTCCAGAAGCCCAGCTGGACAGATTTTTATTTAAAATAAATGTGGGCTATCCTAATCTGGAGCAGGAAATTACCATTATCCAAAACCAGCATCAAGACAAGTCTTCGGACAAAACAGTAGCCATCAATACTGTAATCTCAGGCGAACAGCTGAAAAGATTCCAAAACCTTGTAAAAGAGATTATTGTAGAGCCTCATTTGATAGAATACATCGCGAAACTGGTTATCAACACTCGTGAAAATCAGTTCCTGTATTTAGGTGCTTCACCGAGAGCGAGTTTGGCTCTTCTTACGGCTTCAAAAGCTTTCGCAGCGATAAGAGGAAGAGATTTCGTAACTCCAGAGGATATAAAAGAAGCCAGCTATGCAGTGCTTCGCCATCGTGTAATGGTTTCTCCTGAGAGAGAAATGGAAGGGCTTACCACGGATGAAATCATCAGACAAATTTTAGAAAATATAGAAATTCCTAGATAATTAGTATCTTTGTGGAAGATATTTTTTTTCTTTATGAAAAATTTAGAAGTAATTGCACTGATAAAATTCAAGGCTGAACAAGTATCCAAAATCCTTGACAGCTTAAAAGTTTTAGTAGAAGAAAGCCGAAAAGAAAAAGGCTGTATCAAGTACAATCTGATAGAAGATATAGATACCAAAGGGCATTTCATCATGAGTGAAACTTGGGAAAGCCAAGATGCCCAAACCTGCATAACCAGTCGGAACATTTTATCAATTTCGTAGATTTGGTCAAAGAAAAGAATGCAGAAGTGATTGTTTATAAAGGCAATAATAAATTTCATTAGAAATTCAACGAATAGAACCAATTTCTATTCGTTTTGTTTTTAGCAAAATACACCACACGAGCCTATGAATGAGCATATATTTGATTTAATAGAAAATACCAATCGTAATGTTTTCCTTACAGGGAGGGCGGGAACAGGAAAAACCACCTTTCTGAATGATTTCGTGAAGAAATCTCGGAAAAATCATATCATAGTGGCTCCCACAGGCATCACGGCTATCAATGCTGGCGGTGTCACTATCCACTCTATGTTTGGGCTACCTCTCAGACCCTTTGTCCCTACGGTAGACAGGGTAGATGCTAATATTGCTAATAACATTTCAGACCTGCTTCCTCATTTCAGATACAGAAAAGACAAACTAAAACTCCTGCGCGAGGTGGAAATCATCATCATAGACGAAGTTTCTATGCTCAGAGCTGATGTCCTAGATATGATGGATTTTGCCCTTAGGACAGCCCGAAGAAATCAGCAGAAATTCGGAGGTGTGCAGCTGCTTTTCGTGGGAGATTTATTCCAGCTTCCGCCTGTTATTCGGGAAGACAGCGAGTATATCCTTCAGCGGTACTACTCCTCGCCTTTCTTCTTTAATGCTAAAGCTTTGGAGGAAATGGATTTACTAACGATAGAGCTGACCGAGGTTTTTAGGCAAAAAGATAAAGAATTTTTAGACCTGCTGAATGCGATTCGTGATGGAAACAGCAAATTGGTGGATTTCAATAAGTTAAACAAAAGGTATTTCCCTGATTTTGAGCCTAATGGAGAAGCTTTCGTTCATCTCTGTTCACATAACAAAATGGCGGACAGCATTAACCAAAAGAAAATCAACGAGTTAAAAACGCCTTCATTTTTCTATAACGCTTCTGTTTTCGGAGATTTTAAGGAAAATATGTTTCCAAATGATGAAACTTTGGAACTGAAAGTAGGTGCGCAGGTGATGTTTATCCGAAATGACACTTCTGGCGACAGAAAATACTACAACGGCAAACTCGCCGAAATATCACGCCTTACAGAAGATAAAGTTTTCGCAATTCTGGATGGAAGCGATGAGGAACTAGAAATAAAAAAAGAAGTCTGGGAACAGAAAAAATACACTCTGGGAGAGGACAAACAGATAAAAGAAGAAGTCACTGGAAGTTTTGAGCAGCTGCCTATCCGTTTGGCGTGGGCAGTTACCATCCACAAAAGTCAAGGACTCACTTTTGACAGGCTTATCATAGATGCTGGGCAGAGTTTCACCTCTGGGCAGGTCTATGTGGCACTTTCTCGATGCAGGACTTTGGAAGGGATTTATCTAAAATCCAAAATCACACCTTCGGTTATTTTCAAAGATGATAGAATATCTCATTTTCAGGAAGATACAAAGGCGAATGACAAAATAGAACAAATCATAGAGGCTGAAAAATACCATTACAGCATCAAAAAAGTCCTAAAATACACCGATTGCGGCTGGTTCTTACAATCTCTGGAAGATTGGTATGATATTGCGAAAAGCTCAAAGAAACTCAGCAAAGAGAAAACTCAAACTCTATATATCTCACTGAAAACCAATATAAAAGAACTAATAAAAGTCTGTGAAAAATTTGAGAAAATCCTGCTTCAAAAAGCGACCAAATTCACACACGGACAAGAAGAATGGCAAGAAATAGAAAGGAAAGCAAAAGGCGGAGTCCATTTTTTCTTTGAGAAAATAAAAGACCAAGTTTTTGAGCCTTTGAAACAGTTTTATTCCGAGATAAAAAATGAAAAAGGTCTTAAAGAACATAATGAATTTCTCAAAATCTGGCTGAGTGACACGGAAGATTATTTAAATGATTTGAAATTAACGAAACTTTTAGAAACGGAGTTATTTGATGCTGATAAAGATGAGAAAATTAGCACAAAAATCGCAAAAATTCCGACTCATATCATCACCTACAAACTCTTTGAACAAGGGAAAAACATTGATGAAATAGCGAAAGAAAGAGCCCTCGCGCCCAGCACCATCGTAGGACATTTGGCTAAATTCGCTGATCAGGGCGTTTTGGATTTATCTAGAATTATAAGTTCTGAAAAAATAAGTATTTTTGAAAAAACTTTTAACGCTCAGCCACAAAACAGCCTGAATGAATGGAAAGAAATCCTCCCTGATGATTTTGACTATCATGAGATTAGGCTGCTTTGGAATCATTACAAATACCTGAGCAATAAGAATTTATAGTTTTATTTACATTTTACACGAAATATGAGCAACAGCACTATCATAAAAAAATTATTTTTCATCGGACTGAAATTTAAAAAGTGGTTCATCATCACTTTGCTTATTTCCCTTGCAGTGGCGTTTATCTCCACCTACCGACCTATTCTTACCAAAGAAATAGTGGATTTGGTCATTATCAAAGAAAAAAGCCGAACAGAGCTGATGAACGGGATTTATCTGCTATTAGGGCTGGTTCTTTTGGAAACTTTCCTGCAGGTGATGCTGTATTATCTTTCTAATTTCATTGCTCAATCGGTGATTCGGGACATCCGCGAACGCCTTTATGCGAAGTTGATTCATTTCAAAACTTCATTTTTTGACAAAACTCCGATTGGGAGTCTGGTCACTCGTGCCGTGGGAGATGTAGAAACCGTAGCGGTGGTCTATACAGATGGTTTTCTGATGGTTTTTGGTGATGTTCTGCGCGTGGTGATGGTCATCGGGACTATGTTTATGGTGAATAAGGAACTCAGCTACATTGTCTTGTTAATGCTTCCTCTGATGTATCTTATCACAAGATTTTTTCAGAAAAAACTAAAAGTCTCGTTTTCTACGGAACGAAATCTTACTTCTGTCCAAAACAGTTTTGTGCAGGAAAGACTGGCTGGAATGTCCATTATTCAAGTATTTAACAGACAGAAAGCAGAATTTGACAAATTTGACAAAATCAATATAGAACTGAAAAATGCCTTACTGAAAACGGTATTTTATTTTTCTCTGTTCTTTCCCGTTGTGGATTTACTTGCCTCGCTATTCATCGGCACTATCTTGGTTTATGCGGGTTATAATGTTATCAATGGTAAAGAAGTGGGCGCAGGAGATATCATCGCTTTCATTCAGTTTATTTCACTATTAGTCAGACCATTACGACAGATAGCCGATAGATTTAACAATATCCAAAGAGGGCTGGTAGGAGCCGAGCGAGTTCTAAAAATCATGAACGAGGAAGAAAACCTCACTCCGAACAAAGGAACTATCAAAAAAGAATCTTTGGAAGGAAAAATAGAGTTTAGAAATGTAAAATTCGCCTATGATGAAAAGCAGCAAGTACTAAAAGGAATAAATTTTACTGTAAATCCAGGCGAAACCGTGGCCATCGTAGGTGCTACTGGCGCAGGAAAATCTACCATAATCAGCCTAATTACAAGGCTTTATGACATTACTGATGGGCAAATTTTAGTAGATGATACCGATATCTACGATTACGAGCTATACCACTACAGAAGCCAGATAGGTGTGGTTCTGCAAGATGTTTTCCTATTCCAAGAAAGCATTGCAGAAAACCTTACATTAGGGAATAAAAATATCACATTAGATGAAATAAAAAAGGCAGCGGAAGAAATAGAAGTCAATGATTTCATAGAAAAACTGCCCAATGGATATCATTTCATCGTAAGCGAAAGAGGTTCCTCCATTTCACTGGGACAGAGACAGTTACTATCTTTTCTAAGGGCTTATTTAGCTAACCTTAAAATACTCATTCTAGATGAAGCGACTTCTTCCATAGACCACGAATCCGAAAAACTGATTCAAAAAGCAACAGAAAAAATCACTAAAAACAGGACTTCCATCATCATCGCGCACAGGCTCTCCACGATAGAAAAAGCAGATAAAATCATCGTGATGCATCAGGGCGAAATCGTAGAAATGGGAACTCACCAAGAACTCCTAAACAAAGGCGGTTACTACACTGATTTAAATAAAAAGCAGAAAGATAAATAAAAACAAAAAAGCCTATAAAAATAGGCTTTGTTCATTATTTTTTCTGTGCGATAATCGCCACGGCATTTAGGTTTTGTGCATTATCACGGAAAACTTTTCTCATCGCAAGGATTCTTTTCCTAGCAGATGGATTGGCCATTATGTTAAAGAAAATTTTCACCGTTCTGAAAAATCCCTCATCATCTATTATTCTTTTGGGTTCTAATAAATGCATTGGGTTGGTTTCTATTTTCACCACAGAAAAACCTTCTTTTTCTAAAAGTTCTGTCCATTCGGAAACGGTTAATGGACGAGCATTGACTTTTATTGCCAGTGCTAGTTCCTTTTGGATTTCGGCTTTTTTCTCCGTTGGTATCTCATTTGGTGTAAGTCCAAGTTCATGAATTCCGTAGAATCCGCCAGGTTTCAAAATTCGGTAAGCTTCACGGATAATTTCCGATTTTCTGTGGTCTGCATGCATTGTAAGCATCGCCTCTCCATAGACTTTATCCACACTATTACTCTCCAAGGTGGACTCCGCCGCATTTCCGATGATAATTTTAAAATCCTTTCCTTTCAGCCTGTTTTTGAGAATGCCTGCCGCTTCTTCATTCAGTTCTACGCCTGTATAGCTTTTAGGATTTTTACTAAGTGTAATTCCTGCTGTAAATCCCAATCCTGGCGCGAACTCCACCACATCATCATTTGAAGTGATATTCAGTCCCTCTATCATCTTCATACTCAGCTCCTTCCCTCCTGGGCGCAGCACTCGTTTGCCCATTTTTGCCAAAATCCAATGACCTTGGCTGGTATTCATATTTTGTTCTTTGCTCATGATTTAGGATTTTTCGGCAACGCCCTCTACTCTTTTTGATGAATCTAACTTACTAAGCGTCAAACGAATAACGCTTTCTTTTTTCGCAATGAGATTATGCGGAACGCCTCCTGACAAAGTCAATAAATCTCCTTTTTTAACTTCGTAATTCTGTCCTTCTACACCAAAAATAATTTCTCCCTCCAGCAGTTCCACCACAATAGGAAAAGGCGTCTGATGCTCTTTCATTTCTTGGTTTTCCCGCATTAGGATTCTGATTTCTTTCGTAAAATCTGTCTCCAAAATCGCCTTTATTGCTGGCTTATTTTCATTAAATTCTAAATCTTGATAAATTGATGCTGTCTTCATTTCTTTGAAATATTTTTAAATTTGAATTTACAAATGTATAATTTTTTCTTTATTTTTAATCATTCTAAATTACTTTATTTATTTCTACTCTTTCTTATTTGATATAAATTCTTATTTTTGCGGAATGTTTAGATATTTATTTTTAAGCTTCATACTTACTTTTTTTGTTTCATGTAGTAATGATGCTCAGCCCAAACCAAAGGGAGAACTCAGGCTAGAGTATCCTGAGGCTAAATATGTTCCATTCTCTTCAGAATGTTCGTTTTCATTTGAGTATTCAGACTTTGCAAAAATACACCAAGCAAAGCAGGCTTGCTGGTACAATGTAGTTTATCCTACGATGAGAGCCAATATTTTTGTAACTTATTTCCCTATCAAAAATGATTTTAATCTACATATAAAAGAAGTAGAAAAAATGGTCTACGAACACACCATCAGGGCTTCTGCAATAGATACTAAATCTTTTTCTTATCCAGAAAAAAGAGTCTTTGGAAACTTTTACGAATTGAAAGGACAGTCTGCGTCTAATATCCAAATCTATATCACGGACAGCACGCACCATTTCGTAACGGCTAATTTATACTTTAAATCTAGACCAAGACCAGACTCTCTACAACCTGCGGTAGAATACATCAAGAAAGACTTGATGCATATGATAGAAACCTTCGAGTGGAAACATAAATAATTAAAATACATACACTTACAATCAAATGAATCTTTTGGCAGTAGGAACTGTAGCTTTTGATGCTATTGAGACTCCTTTTGGAAAAACAGATAAAATCCTAGGTGGTGCGGCTACTTATATAGGGCTTTCCGCTTCCGTTTTAAATGCTAATGTCAGTCTAGTTTCTGTCGTTGGTGGAGATTTTCCACAGGAATATTTGGATTTATTGACAAACAGAAATATCAATATAGAAGGAATAGAAATTTTCCCTAATGAAAAAACTTTTTTCTGGGCAGGAAAGTATCATAACGACCTGAATTCCAGAGATACTATGGCTACAGAACTGAATGTTTTAGAAAAATTCGAACCAAAAATTCCTGAACATTGTAAAAATTATGACATCCTGCTTTTAGGAAATCTTCACCCTAGCACACAGCTGTCAGTTCTAAACGGCATGTCTTGCCGCCCTAAACTGGTGATTCTAGACACCATGAATTTTTGGATGAACCACACTTGGGATTTACTGATGGAGGTCATTGCGAAATCTGATGTCATCACGATAAATGATGAAGAGGCACGACAGCTTTCTGGAGAATATTCTCTACCAAAAGCTGCTCAAAAAATCCATAAAATGGGCCCTAAATATGTCATCATCAAAAAAGGCGAGCATGGAGCATTATTATTCAGTGAAGGAAAAGTTTTCGCTATTCCTGCCCTGCCTTTGGAGGAGGTTTTTGACCCTACAGGAGCGGGAGACACTTTCGCAGGAGGTTTTGCAGCACATCTGGCTGCCACAAAAAGCATTTCCTTTGAAAACATGAAAACAGCTGTGATAGTGGGCTCTGCAATGGCTTCTTTCACGGTAGAAAAATTCGGAACGGAAAAACTTCTGGAAGTCTCTCCTATGATTCTGAAACAAAGAATCAAAAAATTCCAAGAACTTACCACTTTTGAGGTGGATTTGAAAATTTAAGAAATAATTATAATAAAAAATTTAGATTTTCTCACAAAGAAATTTAATTTTGTCGAACTAATTTTAGTAAAAATATGATAAAAAATATCAAAAAGGCATTACTGCTGGGAATCGTACTATTATCCGCTCAAATAAATGCACAGCTGCAAAAAGGACAGCTTGTGGATGGTATCGCTGCGGTGATTGGAAATGAAATCGTTTTGGAATCAGACATCACAGAGCAAGAAAACCATGCAAAACAAATGGGTGAGAAGATTTCTGGTGATAATTGTGAAGTTGTAGAAAGCTTACTAAATAACAGACTTCTAGTATATCATGCAAAAAAAGATACTCTAATCCCGAACAGAAGCAAGGAAATAAAAGAACAGGTTAATAATAAATATAACCAAATCCTTGGTCAGTTCCCTTCTGAAAAAGCGATGCTGGATACATACAAATTCAGAAATTCGGCTGAAATGAAAAGTATGATAGAAAAAATAGACTCTGACAGCTACTACGGACAAAGTAAATTTGCTAGAATTACGGAAAAAGCAGATATCACACCGAGTGAAGTAACAGATTTTTATAATACTTATAAATACCAATTACCAGAGGTAAAAGAGGAAATCATCTTGTCTCAAATCGTGATGTATCCTAAACTAAATGATAAACACAGACAGGAGATTATAGATAAGCTGAAAAAAATCAAACAAGACATCCTAAACGGAGAGGACTTTGAAACTCAGGCTAGAATCTACTCCGAGGATGAAAACTCAGCACCCAATGGCGGGCTTTACAAAAATGTTTCTAAAGGAACAATGGTAAAACCTTTCGAGGCGGCAGCTCTCAACCTGCAAGAAGGTGAAATATCAGACCCCGTAGAAACAGAATACGGATATCACATCATTCAGCTTATAAAAAAATCAGGAAAAATATATGATGTCAGACATATCCTTATAAAAAACACTCCAAATGCAGAGGAAATAGAAGCAGCTAAAAAAGAGATGGAAGACATCCGAAAAAGAATCGTAAACGGAAAAATCACTTTCAAAGAAGCTGCCACAAAGTATTCTGATGACAAAAGCACAAAATACAATGCAGGGATAATCCTTGGCGAAGATGGAGGCTACAAACAGGAAAAGCTAAACCTTTCTCCATCTATCTCTTACCACATTGCAGGTTATAACAAAGGAGATATCACAGATGTATTTGAAGATGAGCACAATAGAAAAAAAGCTGTAATATTCATAAAAATAGAAGATGTGATTCCTGCCCACCAAGTAGACCTTGCTACTGATTTTGAAAGAGTGAAGAATATGGCTCTCAACAAGAAGAAAAACGAAATGCTGGAAAAATGGGCTAAAGAACAGCTTCCTGATACTTTCATATCAATAGATAAGCGTTATCAAAAATGTTCTTTCTACCCTAAATGGAACAAAAATTCAACTAAATAAACCAAAAACCACTCAATAATCTGAGTGGTTTTTTCTTTTTATTATAATGGTTTTTTCTTTAAAGCCATATTTTATTATCTTTGTCGCTACACTTTTTTGGAAACTTTATGAACACACCACAACAGACAAACTATACAGAAGATAACATCAGAACCCTCGAGCCTCGCGAGCATGTGCGCCTTCGTCCAGGGATGTACATCGGTAAACTGGGAGACGGCTCTGCGGCGGATGATGGGATTTATATTCTATTAAAGGAAGTTTTGGATAACTCTATCGATGAATTCCGAATGAAATTTGGGAAGAGAATAGATGTTAAAATCAATGATGGAAAAGTTACAGTGCGCGACTATGGGCGTGGAATTCCTTTGGGAAAAATCGTAGATGTAGTTTCCAAAATGAATACTGGTGGGAAATACGATGACGGCGCCTTTAAAAAATCCATCGGTCTCAATGGTGTAGGAACCAAGGCAGTCAATTTCCTCTCTACTTTTTTTCAAGTAAAATCTGTGCGAGACGGGAAAACCAGATCAGCCCAATTTCATGAGGGTAAACTGGTGGAAGTAACAGAGGAAACAGACACGACCGAAAAGAACGGAACGGAGGTTAGTTTCATTCCTGACAGCACTATTTTTGTAAATTATAAATTTAGAAATGAGTATGTGGAGCGTATGCTTCGTAATTATACTTATCTAAATTTAGGGCTAAAAATCTATTATAACGACTCTGTTTTCGAATCCGAAAACGGGCTGAAAGACCTATTAGAAGAGGAAATAGACGGCGAAATCCTCTACCCTATCATCCACATAAAGGATGAAGATATGGAGATAGCGATTACTCATTCGGATAAATCCCAGTCAGAAACCTATTTTTCATTTGTCAATGGACAATACACCTCACAGGGAGGAACCCACCTGAATGCCTTTAAAGAGGCTTTTGTAAAGACTATCAAAGAGTTTTTTGGGAAAAATTTTGAGGCTGCAGATATTAGAAAATCTATCATCGGTGCGGTGTATATCAATGTTGGAAATCCTGTTTTTGAGTCTCAGACCAAGACCAAATTAGGCTCCACCACTATGGGACAGGATGCGAATGGTAACGAACTAGAAACCATCCGAACTTTTGTCAATAATTATATGAAAAGCAAACTGGACAATTTCCTTCATAAAAACCCTGAAATTGCCGATGCTATTCACCGTAAAATATTAGTTTCTGAAAGGGAAAGAAAAGAGCTTTCGGGAATTCAAAAACTAGCAAGAGAAAGAGCCAAAAAAGTTTCTCTTCACAATAAAAAACTAAGAGACTGCCGACAGCATTATAATGACCAAAAGGCAGCCAGAAAGACTGAAACTCAAATATTTATAACAGAGGGAGACTCTGCATCTGGCTCTATCACGAAGAGTAGAGATGTGGAAACACAGGCTGTATTTTCACTAAAAGGAAAACCTCTCAACTGCTACGGACTCACCAAAAAAGTAGTGTAAGAAAACGAGGAGTTTAACCATTTACAAGCCGCTCTAAATATAGAGGAAAGTCTGGAAGATTTGAGATATAATCAGGTCATCATCGCTACCGATGCCGATGTAGATGGTATGCACATTAGACTTCTGATGATTACTTTCTTCCTTCAGTTCTTTCCTGATGTGATTAAAAATGGACACCTATACATTCTCCAAACGCCTTTGTTTAGGGTAAGAAACAAAAAAGAAACCCGCTACTGCTACACTGAAGCAGAGCGAATAAAGGCTCTAGAAGATTTAGGAAAAAATCCTGAAATCACGAGATTTAAAGGGCTTGGAGAGATTTCACCAGAAGAGTTTAAACATTTCATAGGGAAAGATATTCGCCTTGAGCCTGTGGTAGTGGGTAAAGACACCACAATAGACCAGCTTTTGGAGTTTTATATGGGAAAAAATACGCCTGATAGACAGAACTTTATCCTAGAAAACTTGGTTGTAGAAGAAGCAATAACAGAGTAAAATTTAATATTCAACAATTTATTTTTGTATCATGAGATTAAGCAACAGAAAAAAAGCGCCTATATACAATTTTTTACTAACCTTTTCCATTTTCTCCGCAATAATAGGTGGAGGAATGACTTTTTTGAACATCATCAAACTACCTGTTTTTGGGAAAATGGCGAGCATTTCCCTTTTATTGATAGGAGTTTCAGGGTTGGTCATTATTTTTTTGAGAGGTCGGCAGATATTCGAATACGATAGCGATGGAGAAGCGCTTAACTTCAAAAACCACTCTATCATTCCTTTTTTAGGAAAAGAAGCAAAAGATGAATTCCCAAAATACAAACTCGTTTCCTTTGAAATCGTAAACGCATTGTTATTCAAAAGGTTATATATAAAAATCACGAGTAAAAAACATAAAGAAAGTATCCTAAAATACGATATTTCCTACCTTACAAGCAGTGAAATAAGGGATTTAAAACTTTCATTACAACGAACAATAAAAGCCAACAAAGAAAACAACAATAACGACAATAAATAGTATGAAACGACATAATTTATTTAACTTACACGAAGGAGAAGAGAAACAAGACAAGGTTTTACAAGATGTCTTAAAAAACATTTCATTCAAAGGGGCTAATCTTTGGATTTTGGCATGTGCTATATTCATTGCATCTATTGGTCTGAATGTCAATTCCACAGCTGTGATTATCGGCGCCATGCTGATTTCTCCACTTATGGGACCTATCGTAGGAATTGGGGTTGCCCTTGCCATTTATGATTTAACTCTTCTAAAAAAATCAGGAAAAAACCTGCTCACCGCCACTATCGTAAGCCTTTTAGTCTCTGCGATTTACTTTACTCTCAGTCCCTTTAAAGAGGCTCAGTCTGAGATTTTGGCCAGAACATCACCTAATATTTATGATGTTCTGATTGCTTTCATTGGTGGAATTGTAGGAATAATTTCCATCACCCGTGTAGAAAAAGGAAACCCTATCCCTGGGGTAGCTATTGCCACAGCGCTTATGCCGCCTCTTTGTACGGCAGGTTTTGGGCTGGCAACTTTCAATTTTAAATTTTTTGCTGGAGCTTTATATTTATATTCTATCAACTGCTTCTTCATCGCCATTGCTACATTTACTATTGTTAAATTCCTTAAATACAAACCTGTTTCTACTCAGGACGAAAAATTTGACAGAAAAGTAAAATATTCCATTTACATTTTGTTTACTATTATGATTGTTCCAAGTATTTTCTTGGCTTACCGTCTCATTAGTGATAATAAATATACTAAAAATGTAGAAAATTTCATCAAAAACGAATTTACAGACAAAGGGCACACGGTGATTTATAAGAAAATAAATCAAAATGAAACACCAAAAACCATAGAATTGGTATTACTAAACCAGCGAATGGACAGCATTGAAATTCAAGCGCTTAACAAAAAACTTGCCGACAGCTACGAAATCAAGGATACAAAACTCCTGATAAAAAATAATTCATCTAATCTAAAAAGTGAAATTTTAGCTGAAATCAACAAGCAGAACAAGGATTTCTCTGAAAAAGATATCATCATCCAAAATCTTACTGCGGAACTGAATGAATACAAATTTGATGACCGACAGTTCATCAAAGAACTTAGAGTCATTTTCCCAGAGATTGAAAACATATCTATCGGAAAACTAAATAGTTACGAAAAAAATTCTCGTAAACAGGAAAATATTGTCATTTACCAAATCAAAGAAAAAGAGAAGCTGGATGAAGAAAAGCTGAAAAATTGGCTTCAAACCAAGTTAAACGACCAAAATATCAGACTGATAAACACAAAATAAATGCAAGAAAACGAACATAAAGAAGAAACTTTAAAAAAAATATCTGGGCTTTATCAAGATTGGTTTCTTGATTACGCCTCTTATGTAATTTTGGACCGTGCCATTCCATCTGTTTATGATGGTTTTAAGCCCGTTCAGCGCCGTATCATGCACTCTATGCGCGAGCTGGAAGATGGAAGATATAATAAGGTAGCGAACATCGTGGGAAATACCATGAAATACCACCCGCATGGGGATGCCTCCATCACAGATGCCATGGTGCAGATTGGTCAGAAAGAACTCCTGATAGACACTCAAGGAAACTGGGGAAACATCTACACGGGAGACTCAGCAGCGGCGGCAAGATACATCGAAGCGAGACTTACACCTTTCGCTTTGGAGGTGGTTTTTAACCCTAAAACTACGGAATGGGTAAAATCCTACGATGGAAGAAACAACGAGCCTGTGGACCTTCCTGTGAAGTTTCCACTGCTCCTTGCGCAGGGCGTAGAAGGTATCGGTGTGGGGCTTTCTACTAAGATTATGCCTCACAATTTCAATGAGTTACTAGATGCTTCTATTCTTTATCTAAAAGGAAAAAGTTTCCAGCTTTACCCTGATTTCCTTACGGCTGGACTTCTGGATGTTTCCAACTACAATGATGGAAAACGAGGCGGAAAAATCCGTGCAAGAGCCAGAATTATTCAAAAAGACAAAAACACTCTATGCATCACAGAGTTACCTTTTTCTAAAAATACAGGTGACCTGATTGACAGCATTTTAAAAGCTAACGAAAAGGGCAAAATCAAAATCAAAAAAATAGAGGACAACACTTCTGATGAAGTGGAAATCAACATCTTACTGGCTAATGATGTTTCGCCAGACATGATGATAGATGCCCTGTATGCTTTCACGGACTGTGAAGTTTCTATTTCGCCGAACGCCTGCGTAATCGTGGGAGACAAACCTATGTTCCTTTCGGTTTCGGAAATACTGAAATACAACACAGACCACACGGTTTCTCTTCTGAAAAAAGAGCTGGAAATAGAACTGCACGAACTTCAGGAAAAATGGCATTTTGCAAGTTTAGAAAAAATCTTCATCGAGAATGAAATTTACCAAGAAATCAAAGGTAAAACCAGCAAAGAAGAAGTTTATTCGGCGATTGATACTGCTTTAAAACCTTTTGTCAAAAACCTTATGCGTGAGGTAGTTACGGAGGACATTGCCCGACTAACGGAACTTCCTTTCATGCGAATTTCGCGCTATGATAGAGATAAAGCGCTGGAAAACATCGCGGCACTGGAGGACAGAATGAAGCAGGTGAAACATGATTTGGAAAACTTGGTGAATTACGCCATAAATTATTTCCAAAACATTCAGAAAAAATATGGAAAAGACAAGCCTCGCCGTACGGAAATTCGTGTTTTTGACAACATAGATGCGACCAATGTAGCGGTAGCAAACGAAAAATTCTACATCAACAGAGCCGAAGGATTCATCGGAACTTCGCTCAAAAAAGATGAATATGTTTTTGACTGTTCGGATTTGGACGACATCATCACTTTCCGAAAAGATGGAACAATGCAGGTTACCAAAGTGGAAGCAAAAACCTTCATCGGAAAAGATATTCTGCATGTGGGCGTATGGAAAAAGAACGACAAACGAACCGTTTATAACATGGTCTACCGCGAGGGAAAAGACGGCCCATATTACATGAAAAGGTTCTCGGTAACGGGAGTTATCCGAAATAATGAATACAAACTTGCTTCGGATGTAAAAGGCTCGGAAGTGCTGTATTTTTCTGCAAATCCAAACGGTGAGGCCGAAATCATCAGTGTTTTACTAAAACCAAGTGCAAGAATCAGAAAAAATAGAATCGATATAGATTTCTCTGATTTAGCGATAAAAGGGCGTGATTCCAAAGGAAATCTCGTAACGAAATATGCCGTTAAAAAAATAGAACTAAAAGAAGAGGGCATCTCTACGCTGGCTCCGAGAAAAATTTGGTTTGATGAGAGTGTAAGAAGGCTGAATGTGGAAGGCAGAGGAGTTCTGCTCGGCAGCTTTAAAGGTGATGATAAAATATTGACTATCAATACAAAAGGAGAAGCAAAACTGATTTCGTTTGACCTGATGAATCGTTTTGATGATGATTATCTGATTTTGGAAAAATGGCATCCAGAACAGGCTGTTTCGTGCATCTATTATGACGGCGAAAAGGATATTTATTTCATCAAACGATTTTTATTAGAAAACACAGCTAATATTCAGAACTTTATGCCGAGTGAGCATCCTAAATCCTTCATAGAATTCGTGGGAACCAGCGATGGCTGCACAGCGGAAATTATCTTTGCAAAAGATAAAAACGGAAAGGAAAAAGAGCCAGAAACCATTGATATTGATGACTTTATCTCCATAAAAGGAATAAAAGCGATGGGAAATCAGTTCGTAAAAGAGAAAATAAAATCCATAAATATCACTATTCCAGAACCGAAGGAAGAGGAGGAAGAAGAACCTGTACAGCAGGAAGAAACAGATATTCCAGAAGATGGAGTGATAGGAGATTTATTTAATTGATTTTGAGATGTCTACCGAGTTATTAGAAAGATTTTTGCCTCCAAACAGCATGCCCTACCTAAAAAAATGGCTGGAAGGGCATATGTGCTATATCAAAGTCACAAAAAACAGGCACAGCAAGTTAGGTGATTATAAATCAATGCCTAATAACTCCCACCAAATAACCATCAATGGAACGCTGGAACCAGAGCTTTTTTTCTTTGTCTTTACGCATGAAATCGCCCATTTAGTGGCTTTTCATGAAAAGAAAAATATTCTTCCACATGGAAAAGAATGGAAGATGACCTTTCAGAAAATGCTTTTGGAGAGTATTTCGATTTATTCCGAGGAGCTGAAACCTTTGATTTTAAATTTCGCTAAAAATCCGAAAGCCAACTTCATGTCCAGTCCAGAGCTGGTAAAATATTTTGACAGCGAACACGCTGATAATAAAGCCTATGTGGAGGATTTACCTATTGGAGAAAAATTTATTTATCAAACGGACATTTACCAGATAGAAGAAAAGAAGAAAAAGCGTTACCTTTGCAAAAATCTCAGTACAGGGAGAATGTATTTATTCAAATCCTGTGCGAGAGTGGAGCGAACAAATAATGACTAACGAAAGAAAATGAACCCAAATAATAACTATTGTGTCATAATGGCGGGCGGCATCGGAAGCCGTTTTTGGCCTATGAGTACGGCTAAATTTCCTAAACAGTTCCATGATATCTTGGGAACGGGAAAAACCATGATCCAGCAGACCTTTGAGCGGATAAAACAAGTTGTCCCTGTGGAAAATATTTTTGTAGTTACCAATAAAGAATATTTGGAGCTTACGGCTGCCCAAATTCCTGAACTTGACAAGAAAAACATCATCGGAGAACCTATGATGAGAAATACTGCGGCGTGTAACATCTACATAACCAATAAAATAGCAAAAATAAACCCAAATGCTAACATCGTTGTACTGCCCGCAGACCATCTAATTTTAAAAGAAAAAACTTTCTGTGAAAAGATAGAATTTGCTTTTGAAAAGGCGAACCAGAATGACTATCTCATAACGCTCGGGATACAGCCTACACGCCCTGACACAGGCTATGGCTACATTCAGTTTTCAGAAGAAAAATCTGCTGAAATATGCAAAGTAAAAACTTTCACTGAAAAACCTAATTTAGAAACAGCAGAAAAATTCTTAGCAACGAAAGAATATCTCTGGAATGCTGGGATTTTCATTTGGAATGTGAAATCTATCCAAAAAGCCTTTGAAAACTATCTTCCAAAAATGGCAGAACAGTTCAAAACAGAGACATATAACACCGAAAAAGAAGCGCCATACATAGAGGAAATTTATCCTAATGTAGAAAAAATATCCATAGACAATGGAATTTTAGAAAAGGCTGATAATGTCTATGTGATTCCTGCTGACTTGGGCTGGTCTGATTTGGGAACTTGGACTTCTGTGTTTGAAAATGCTGAGCGAGATGAGAACAACAACACCATCTCCAAGAACTGTAATGTTTATAACGCAAAAGGAAATATCATCAGACTCAAAAACCCTGAAAAAACTGCTGTGGTCGATGGACTTACAGACTATATAGTGATAGATACAGAGGAAGCGCTGCTCATCTGCCCAAGAAGCAATGACCAGCTTATCAAGGAATATGTGGCTGATTTAGAAAGCAAAAAATAGAAGAAATGTTTCGTTTGTTATCAAAGAGAACCAATTTATTTTCAGTTCCTACTTACATAGGAGCTTTATTACTTTTTATTTTAGTTTCAAACGATTTAGAAGTTAAATTTTCCAACATTTTTTCCACCTTTACAGCCTTTGAAGGACTGGCTATGGGCTATGTTTTGTTTAATAAAATTTCACTAAATAAAAAGACCCACCTGCCTCTATTTCTGTATTCTATTTTTATTTTTTCATTTTATGATGGAAATCTAGATATTGGGATTTCTATGGCGTTATTTACGAGTTCTATTTTATTATTTTTCTTCACCAGCGAAAATGATAAAATCAGAAGTGATTCTTTCCTTTTGGTCGGTAGCATACTGGCTGTCAGTTATATTTTCTTACCAACGACTTGGACGCTTTTTATTTTCGTAATTATCCACATCATCACCAAATCAGACAAAATATTTCTAAATATTTTCCAGCTTATTTTGGGATGTTTTATGGTAATTTCTGGATATTTGTGCTTGATGTATGTTCTTGAAATAGATGTCTTTACAGAAGACTATATACCACTGATTTCCAATGAAATAATTACGGATTTCTCCTCTTTTTATAGCTTAATTTCCATTTTAGTAATGTGTATTTTGGCTGTGGGAGATCATTTTATGAATTTGAATAAAAAAAGCCCGACTAGTAAGTTTAAATACGCTTTCTTGTTGTCATTCTTATTGGTTCAAATTCTGATTTTGGTCTTTTACATGGGCTCTCACAGAGAATATCTGCTGCTGATTATATTCCCTATCAGCATTATCCTGAGCCGATTTTTAAGGTTTATAAAATACCCTTGGCTTCAGGAGCTGGGACTTTGGATTATTATAATTTCTTGTCTTTTGGACAAATTTAACCCTAATTTTATTGATTTAATATGATTCAAATAGATGATAAACTAATTTCTGAGGATTTATTTTCTGAAGAATTCGTGTGCAATCTTGCTAAATGCAAGGGAATCTGCTGTGTGGAAGGCGATGCAGGAGCTCCTCTTGATGAAGATGAAACCAAAATATTAGATGAAATTTACCCTAAAATAAAATCTTACCTTCGCCCAGAAGGAATCCAAGCCATCGAGGAACAAGGCACCTATACACTTGATTTTGAGGGAGATTTGGTTACTCCTTTGGTCAATAATGCAGAGTGCGCCTATGTGATTTTTGATGAAAAAGGCTACACCAAATGCGCCATAGAAAAAGCCTATGAAGACGGCGTTATCGACTGGCAGAAGCCTATTTCCTGCCACCTCTACCCTATTCGTATTACGGAATATTCTAATTTTTCTGCGATTAACTACCACGAATGGGATATCTGCTCTGATGCCTGCACTCTGGGAAAAGAATTAGGTGTAAAAGTCTATCAATTCCT
>CAUORE010000005.1:0-67990 GCA_963506915.1 uncultured Flavobacteriaceae bacterium | reverse complement strand
CAAAATGCCCTCTGGATTGATAAATATCCTTTTCCCAATATTCTTTCTGTTTCTGATAATCAATTCCTTTTTCCTTTTGAATGGAAAAATTTTGAGGCAAATTTTCAAGCAGAAAATTCAGCAAAATATGCCGATAACAAAACTCATCCCCCTTTCCATAACCTAAAATAACGGCTTTTCGAGTGTTATTCTTTTGACAAAGCTCTGTAATTTCCTGTAAGATTTTTTCTGCTCCTTTTTTCTCTAATCTTTTTTGGTAAAGCATATAACAAGCTTTAAAATCTTTTGCTCTCTGATTTTCAAACATTCTAAAAATGCTTAAACCTCTTAATTGCTCAGTTTCTACCGAAATACTTTTGTCTTTTGAGTAGAATTTTCCTACACAACTGATAGGTGTATAACCTATATAATTTCCATTTCTAAACTGTTCAAAATTTGCAGTAATTATCTCTAAATCAATATCTTTCATGTCTTAAAGATACTAAAATTTTAGGGTATAACAAAATTTATTCTATACTTTTTAAGTTTTTTTTCTGTTAGGAGATAATTCTCTACTTTTCTATCCAACTCTTCAACTAAATGATGAGGTTTTACTAAACTAAGATTAGAAAAAATCTCTCTCACCATCTTTCTACATCTGCTTTTGTCTTGTGAAGATTTGAATTTTCCTTCTTTACCCAGTTGTTCAATCATACGATAAGCTTGTGCTTCGGTCATATTTAACACCCAGCTATATTCACCAAATTGTTTAGGTGTGATATTGTTCAATTCCTCCAAAGATTTTACAACATTGGATTTCTTGATTTTATAATAATATTCTGAAAATTTATCTAACAAAATACCATAAACTTCCGGTTGAAATAAATGTTCTATTCTTAAATTTTTTATACCTAAAACCTCTGGAAGACCTTTCATTACTCTAAATTCTATTCTCAAAATATCTTTTGCTATCTTGATATTTCTTTTTTTCCATACCTCTTTGGATTTATTGTAAATTGCTATTCTGATTTTATCAGTCTCGAATCTCACGCCATCACTCTGCTCTAATCTTTCAAAGTGGGGCAAATCCGAGAATAAATAGTGCGAATATTGTTGTATTGGATTATCTACCTCTATATTGAGAGCTAAATCCACTCTATAAAGCCTCGCTGTATGAAGAGATAACCCCAATTCTTTGCCCAATTTTTCTATGGCGTGAGGAAATTGAGAATAAGAAAGTATATTATTATAAGAGGCAGCATAATTGGATATACTCCCACTGATATAAATACCATAATCTAAATGATATTTTACTTGAAAGTTTTTGTAATATCCTACTTTCCAGCCTTTCTCTTTATTTCTTTTAAGAGACCTTAAATCCTTTAATTTTTTACTTAAATACTCCAACTCTGATACTCCAAAATCATTATGACTGACAAATAGTGTAATACTATCAATAGTAAATCCTAACATATCAAAAATTGTATATAAGTTAGACTTACTATATAGAAGAGTTTTTCTTCTTGTATTTGCTTGAATTTACCTCCTCAAACAGGCTGTTAATTTCCGTTTTCTTAAATAGAACTCTACGACCTATGCGGTATTTTTTAATAATCCCTTTCTTGGTATAACTACCTAATGTAGGTAGAGAAATTCTTAATATTTGGCAAGCTTCTTGTCTCGTCAAATATTTGTCTTCAGAAGTAGGATTTTGGTTATAGGCTTTCCCAATTAAATTTCTAAATTTTTCATCTACAATATTTCCAATTTCTTTATAAAACTCCTCTTTGGAAATAGGGCATAAAAATAATTGCTCCATTATTTCAATTTTAAATGTTGGAGCAAAAATATTGTGGTTTTTTCTTGTATTTTTACGGGTGTAAGATTTAGTGTAAGAAAAAGAAGAAAAATTACGATGATTGAAATTAAAAATCTATGACTTTAACTTCTATTCTTTTTCCTTTGATAATTTGGTCTCTGGAAATTTCTTTTATTATTGTATTCAGACTAAGATTTTCAAAGCCCTCTATGTTATCTTTAATGAATTTAGCAATTTCCTCATCAGTTTGTGTTAAAATACATTTTCCTTTTTCAATGGAAACTTCTTTTTTAAGTTGTCTAATCAAATCATAAAATACATTTTTATTGGTATTTATTTTTAACTTTGTAGGAGATTGTATTAAAATAGGTTTTTGAAAAATTCCTTTAATAATATTATCAAATATTTTCAAAGCCTCTAATCTTTCTTGCTGATTGTCCAATTCACTTTTGCTTATATAGATTTTTATATCTTTAATTTGATGTTCAAACCAATTATAGATTTCCTCACTGTATTGAGGATTAAAAAGATGTAATTTTTCTATATGAGGTATAGCCTGAAAAACCTCAATATCTATAATTTGTTTGTTGGTATTTTGTTCTTTAAAACTTTCTAATGTTTCTGGAATATTACTTTGAGATAAAATTAAATCTTCAATATCTATGTTCTGTTTCATAATAATTTTATTGAAAAAATGGATGATTACTTAATTGTTCTGCATTTCTTTCTTGTGAAACTTTGATATATTTCATAAAGGCTTTTTCGGTTCTGTGTCCCGTAATTTTCATTATACTGATAGTAGGAACATTATTTAGAAAGGCATTAGTTGCAAAACTTCTTCTTGCTGTGTGGGTAGAAATAAGTTTATATTTGGGGTGGATAGTTTCTATAATTTTTTTCCCACTGGTTCTCTTAATAATAGTCTTTTTATCAATCCCTGCAATTTCTCCAAGTTCTTTCAAATATGTATTCATTTTTTGATTAGAAATGGCTCTTGGAATGATACCATTATATTTGTCTAAAATGTTTTTCACTACCAATTTTACAGGAATTACTACCTTCTCATTGGTCTTTTGAGTGATTACCTTGAATTCAAATCGATTTCCTTTTTGAAATAAATTTTCTTCTTTAAGCTGAGTGAAATCCGAAAATCTTAATCCTGTATGACAACCGATTAAAAATAAATCTCGCACTCTGTCTAAATATGGTTTGTGTTGTAAATCACAAATCCTTAATAATTCTAATTCTTCATCCGTAAGATAGATATGTTCAACATCTTCCTCTATTGCTTTAAAATGTTTGCTTTTATACACTAAATTTTCATTAATGCCTTTTTCTGTTGCTATATTGAGGAAAGTTTTTAGGTTTTTAATGTGTTTCCCTACAGTATTATTAAGGAGTTTTTTATTAAACAGGTAGTTTTTGAATAGGTCGTAAAAGTCTAAATTGATAGTGTCAAAAGTTAGTTTATATCTCTTTAATTCCGAAAAGTTTTTAAGATGATTTAATAAGGCTCTATATACTTGTAATGATGCGTCTTTTTTATCCAACTCCATTAGTTTTATCTCCTCTTCAATGAATTTAATAAGGTCGTTAGGTTTTGAAGTTAATTTTTCTTCTCCTAATTCTTTTTTTAATTCTTTTTTTAAAGCATCTATGGTAATAATTTCTTTATTATTTAATAATCTCCTATAACTATTGTTAATTGCTGTTTCTATGTTGTTTAGTCTCTGGTTAAATTCTGGATATTCTGGAAATTGTGAGGTTTCTTTTACTCTCTGTTTTGTTGAATTCCAAAATTTAGGGTTGATTTTTTCTCCTGTTGAGTATTTCAAGCGTTGGTTAGCATAATTATAGAAAAGATAAATTAAAGTTTCCTCTTTAGCGGATGGCTCTTTTAATACAAATTTTGCATTAGGCATAATCAAGTTGTTTTTTAGCAAATATAATAATAAAATTATTAGGGGACATATAAGGGGACAGAATATTTTGTTTTATATTGTTTTTATTTACTTTTAATTTTCTGTAAAATAGAATAAAAACCTTTATATAAGGTATTTTAAGGAAAAATAAAAGAAAGGTAGATATATTAGGTTCTGGTTCCTTCCTTTCTGCACATAATCTTAGTTTTTAAGATTACAAAGATAAAGTCAGGAATTTCAAAATGAGATTCCTGATTTTTTATTTATATTTGGACAAAAAAGAATGAAGAAAACATTTTATTTCATCGGGTTGATTCCTACTGTGTTTTTAGCACAGGAGAAGAAAGATTCTGTGAAAGTTACAGAGATAAAAGAAGTTTCTATAATAAAGAAACAGCCTGTAGCACAGACTTTGAAAGGATACCAACTGAATGTTTCAGGGACAATGCTGGAGCAGAAAGAAAATGTTTCTGAGATTATAAAATTTTCTCCAAATGTCAGCTATTCCAACGGACTGAAAATTTTGGGAAGTGATAAAATACAAATCATTCTTAACAAAAAAGAAGTCAAAATAAGCCCTGACCAGTTTGATACTTTTCTGTCTTCTTTGGATGCCAAAATTATAAAGAGTATAGAGATAAACGATACTCCAGATGCTTCTATGGACAGTCGCTACACAGCGCAGATTATCATTACTACTAAAAAAGTGGAAGGGCAGGTTCTTGGGCTGGGAACAGGTGTTTATTATAACGATAAATTTGGGCATAACAGCAATGCTAACTATATGGCAACCTTTGGGAAACTCAGAGTTTATGCATCTGGAGATTATTTCATAAAATATTCTGATGCGAAAGGAAACTCCCTTCAAAAATGGACTGACCAGCTGACCAGAGAGGGCGAATATGGAGGCAAAACCAAGCGTTTTGGGAATAATGCAACTTTTAATTTAGATTATGATTTTAATGATAAACATAAGCTGAGTTTCCTTTACAACTATACTGCTGATATGGATTTGGATAAAAACTATGTTTATCACTACAAAACTCAGACTTTATCCAGTTCGGGAACTTCTTTTATTAATAATTTTTCTGAAACTAAGGATAAAACGCATACTTTTTCCTTGCAGTATGACTTTTCATCAGACAAAGATGATGAGCTGACTATCAATGCCGACTATGCTTTGGAGAAGTTTTATAATCCGTTCAGGAGTTATAATGATTTTTATGCAAATGGTATATTTTTAAATTCAGAAAATTATACTCAAAATGGCAGATTAGATTATAAAATCTTTACAGCTTCAGCAGATTACACTAAAAAAATCAACGAACAGAACAAGCTCTCATTTGGAGTAAAATTTTCCAACAGCGACAATAGAAATACGGCTGATTATTATAGTTTTGATACTTTTATAGACAGCCGCTCACAGAATTTTTATTTCAATGAAAATATATATTCTGCTTATCTCAATTATTCTTTGTCCAAAGGAAAATTAAGGTATAATTTGGGATTAAGAAATGAATATACTGATGCTGATTTTCAAACGAATAAAGGATTAGACGGCAGGGCGAATTATAATAAGTTTCTACCTTCGGCAACGGTTACATACACTCACAATAAAAACCATACTTTTTATCTTCACGCTTCCAAACGATTTACCAGACCTTCTTTTTTTAGCTATGACCCTACCATCATGGTGGAGCAGACCGATGTGTGGAGTTCTGGAAATCAGCATCTGAAACCAATGGATTATTTTATCTCACAGGCAGGATATGTTTTGATGAAAAAATATTCTTTTGTGTTTCGTTATCTTTATTCAGAAAATAACATTATCAATGTTTCTAATCTATTGAACAACGGAGTTTTATTTTCAAAACTTGAAAATGCTGGATATCAGAATACTTTTCTTTTTAATATTAATATTCCTGTAAAAATTGCTGATTTTTGGAATACAACCAATAAAATAAACCTTTCTCACAGCAGTTTCAAAGCAGGACAGTATAATCTTTCAACCCAGTCTTATTATGCGACTTTGGAGAGTATTCATAGTTTTGATTTGTTTAAAAAAGTGAAATTAGATGTTTCTGTGAATTACTCCACGCCGAGCAGACAGCAGTTTAATTATAATTATTCCAATTTTTATACAGACTTAAATCTGAGAGTTCCATTGTTTGAAAATAAAGCAAATTTAATACTGAATATTTCCGATGTTTTCAATTCCAACAGAACGAAAGGATATTTGGATATTAATGGAATTTATACTTATAATTACACCAAAAACAATTCTCGCGGAATTTCTATAAAATTCTCTTACCAATTCCAAACAGGGAAGAAATTTGATAATGAGATAAGAGACACCAGCATAGATGACTTGCTAAATAGAACAGGGAAATAATCGGAAAAAGGCTTCTTTTAATGATAATTTGATTTTTTTTGTGATATATTTGCCGCCGAATATATTTTGAAAGATATGTTGTTTTTAAATGCTTGAAAATCAATCGAACTTAAATACAAAAGTAGATGGTTCTGCCTCAAATAAAACTTTGAGAGTGGAAAATATGTTTGATAGAATAGCTCCAAGATATGATTTCTTTAATCGCTTGTTTTCGCTTCGGATAGACCTTTTGTGGCGAAAAAGCTTAGTGAACTGGATGCAGAGCGATGACCCGAAACAAATTCTGGATGTTGCCACAGGAACGGGCGAACTGGCAATAGCGCTTTGGAAAAAATTCAGAGTGAAAATAACTGCTGTGGATTTGTCCCAAGAAATGCTCAATTTGGCTGATAAAAAAATCAAAGAGCTGGGAGCTGACATAACCATTCAGAAAGCAAATGCAGAAAATTTACCTTTTGAAAGTAATAAATTCGATGCTGTGAGCGTTGGATTTGGAGTAAGGAATTTTGAAAACTTAGAAAAAGGTCTAAGTGAGCTGAGGCGAGTGGTCAAGGAAAATGGAAATGTCTATATTTTAGAATTTTCAAGAATGGAGGGAGTTTTGTCGCCTTTGTATAATTTTTATTTTAGGAAAGTGCTTCCATTTTTAGCAAAGATGATTTCTGGTGAAAAGGAGGCGTATGCCTATCTGCCAGACTCTGTGCAGAATTTTCCTTGTGGGGAGAGAATGAAAAATATTTTATTAGATTTGGGGTTTTCAAAAGTGGAGTACAAAAAATTAAGTTTAGGAATTGTAACAATTTATAAAGCAAAAAAATAAGATGAAAAAATTGTTTGGAGTATTATCATTGTTTGGACTTTTTTCAATGTCGGACGCGCAGTCGCTGTTTAACATCAGAGACAGACCGGACAGGCTGGAGTGGATAGATGAGGACAAGTACAGCTATGGGTTTTATCTCAATGCCAATAGTTTTGATTATAAAGTGAAGCTGGCGAACGGATTTTCGGAGCATAACAGCCCTGTGATAGTGAGAAATTCTTTGGGATTCGGAGCTGGACTTATAGGAAGAATGAAAATCAATGATTATCTGGATATCAGGCTGGAACCAGGAATTCAGTTCGTGGAGAGGGAGCTTACTTTTAAAAATGCAGCGGTTTTAGCGGTGAATCCTGCGGATAGAGATTTATATACTTTGAGAAAGGTGAAATCCACTTATGTAGATGTTCCTGTAATGCTGGAACTTCATGGGAATAGATGGTTTAACTCTCGTCCTTACGCAGCGGGAGGGGTGAATTGGCTGGTAAATTTACAATCTAATGAAAAAAGTGTGAATGACAATCTGCAAGGGACTTTTAGAACGAGAACGAATAATTTTGCTTGGTCAGCGGAGATAGGAATACAGTTTTATTTTTCTAAATTTAAACTTACTCCTGCCATACGAGGAACATTCTTAATAAACAACGAACTGGTGCAGGATAATGCGACAACGCCTAACTACTGGGCAGGGACAATGTCTTCCTTAAAAACAAATGCACTGATGTTTGTTTTAAAATTTGAATAAAAAGAGAGCCATAGACGAAAGTTTATGGTTTTTTATTTAAAATTTAGTAAAAATCCAAAAAAAATTGTAATTTTGCGTATTAAGGTTAGAACAAACTTCTGGAGATGTCAGTAGATTTAGATAAAAATTTTTCTGTATTAAGGGATAAAATTCTAAAAATCAATAAGGATTATAAAGAATTATCAAAAGAATATGAGGATTTGCAGAAAAAATATGATTTGCTGAAAGGGAAATATGAAGAGGAGCAGAGAGAAAATCAGGAGTTGAAGGAGGAACAAAAAAAGATAAAATTGATTTCAGCAATTTCTGGTAATCCAGACCATAATAGATTGATGAAAAATCACATCAATAAACTGATTAAGGAAATTGATGCATGTATAGCTTATCTTAGAAATACAGGAATGTAATGGCTCAGCAGGAAATAAGAATAAACATAGCAGGGAGGTATTATGCGATGTATATCACCCCAGAGCAGGAGGAAGTGGTGCGTAGAATAGGGAAAAATATAGAGATGACAATAAAGGAGATGGAGAATAACTATGCTACCAAAGACAAACAGGATGCTCTCGCGATGACTGCTCTTAGGCTTATGATAAATGCAGAGTTTAATTTACAGAAAAAAGATAGAGAGCTGAAAGAAGCTGATGAAAAGCTGAAAGAAGTAATAAATTTTTTGAAGGAGCTGGAAGAGGATAAGAAAGAATAATAAATGAAGCCTGCAATAATTCTAACTTTATTTAGGTAAACTCAACGCTAAACAATTACCGAGTAAAGGTCTGCTCAATGGCGTGCCGTCATCTTGTCGGATTACAGAGAGTAGAAATAAGCTCAAATCGTGTTGATAGGGAGTTTACTCTAATATCACAAATGGATTATTGTGGGTTTTTTGTAAAAATATTGGAAAGAAAAATAATAAAATAGTTAATAGATAATGGAGATAATTTATATCATAATAGGTCTTGTAGTCGGAGCTTTGGGAGGAATTCTTTATTCAAGGAAAGCCACAAATTCCAAAGCTAATTTCATTATAAAAGATGCTAAACAAAGTGCAGAGAATATTATTCAAAATGCCAATGTACAAGCAGAATCTATAAAGAAAGAGAGAATAGTTCAGGCAAAAGAAAAATTTTTAGAACTAAAAACAGAGCATGATGCCAATATCCAAGCTCGTGAGAAAAAAATGCAGGAAATAGAGAAAAGAGCGAAGGATAAAGAAAGCAAGCTGAATGACGAACTCAGTAAAGTTTCTAGACTAGAAAAGGATTTAGAAAAACAACAGACTGAGTATCAAAGAAAATCCGAAATCGTTGATAAAAAACAAGCAGAACTCAATGAAGCTATTTCTCAAAAAGTAGAAATGCTGGAAAAAATATCTAACTATTCTGCAGAAGAGGCCAAAAAAGAATTGGTAGAATCTCTAAGAGCAGAAGCGAAAACCAGAGCCCAGGCTTATGTACAGAACATAATGGAAGAGGCTCAGATGAATGCGAAAAACGAAGCAAGAAAAATTGTTATTCAGACCATTCAGAGAATCGGGACAGAGCAGGCGATTGAGAATTCAGTTTCGGTATTTAATATAGAATCTGATGAGGTTAAAGGAAGAATTATCGGTAGAGAGGGGCGAAATATCCGTGCTTTGGAATCTGCTACAGGCGTGGAAATTATAGTGGATGATACGCCAGAAGCTATTTTGCTTTCGTGTTTTGACCCTGTAAGAAGGGAGATTGCACGCCTTTCGCTTCATAGACTCGTTACCGATGGTAGAATTCACCCTGCAAGGATAGAAGAAGTTGTAGAAAAAACCCGCAAACAGATAGAAGAAGAAATCATAGAAGTAGGTAAGAGAACGATAATAGACTTGGGTATTCATGGGCTTCATCCAGAACTTGTGAAAATAGTAGGTAGAATGAAATATCGTTCTTCCTATGGGCAAAACCTGTTACAGCACTCTAGAGAGGTGGCAAATATAGCAGCTACTATGGCTGCGGAGCTGGGATTAAATGTAAAATTAGCTAAAAGAGCAGGGCTATTGCACGATATAGGAAAAGTTCCAGAGGAAGAATCTGAGCTGCCACACGCGCTTTTAGGGATGCAGTGGGCAGAGAAATTTGGAGAAAATCCAGAGGTTGTTAATGCTATCGGTGCACACCACGATGAGATAGAAATGACTTCTTTATTATCTCCAATTGTTCAGGTAGCCGATGCTATCTCAGGGGCAAGACCAGGAGCGAGAAGACAAGTTCTAGAATCATATATCCAAAGATTGAAAGATTTAGAAGCAGCAGCATTAAGTTTTGATGGTGTTTCTAATGCGTTTGCGATACAAGCAGGTAGGGAACTGAGAGTAATGGTAGAGAGCAGCAAGGTAAATGATGAAAGAGCTCATCAGCTTTCGTATGATATTTCAGAGAAAATACAAAACGAACTAACTTACCCAGGACAAGTAAAAGTAACAGTAATCCGTGAAACGAGAGCGGTAAATATAGCAAGATAATTTTGAAGCCTTCCTTTTTGGGAGGCTTTTTTGTAACTTTGTAAGGGATGAAATTTTTGATGAAAAATAGAGTTTATAAATGAATTTAATTCTCTAATAAAAAAGATATTATACCAAATATATTTTTTCCCTCTGATAAATCAATAATTATTTAATTTATTATTGTATATTTGCTAACAATTTTGAGTAAGGCTATTTATTTTTTGTAATTTTTGTGCTATAAAATTTATAAATCCTTATTTATATGAGTAGGGTAGTAGTGCTATCCTTTAGGAATTTTACAATAAACTAAAAAAATCACAATTATGCCAAATACTATAATCATAGGTTCAGGATCTTATATTCCAGAGAGAGTTATTGATGGAAATTATTTCTTAGATGCTGTTTTCTATGATGAAAATGGAAAAATTATAGACAAACCTAATGAGGAAATTGTCAAAAAATTTGTAGAAATCACTGAAATTGAACGCCGTAGGTATGTTAATGATGATGAAAACAATTCTGATATTGCTACAAAAGCTTCTGAAATAGCTATCCAAGATGCTGGAATAGACCGCGAAACCCTAGATTACATTATCTGTGCGAGTAATTTTGGAGAAATCAATGTAGATGGGATAAGTAGCTTTATGCCTTCTATGTCTACAAGAATAAAGCATAAACTTGGCATAAAGAACAGAAAATGTGTAAATTATGATATGATTTTTGGTTGTCCTGGTTGGGTGGAATCTATGATTTTGGCGGATTCTCTCATAAAGGCAGGAAAAGCCAAAACTATTCTTGTGGTAGGTTCTGAAACGCCGAGCCGAGCGTTGGATCCATATGACAGAAATAGAATGATTTTTGCGGATGGCGCAGGTGCTGTGGTTGTAAAAGCAACAGATGATGAAACAGTGGGATTGATTTCTTCGGCGACTATTTGTGATAATCAGGAAGAAATTACTTATTTGGATATGGATTGTTCTCTGAATAGAGACCATGACCCTAAGAAAAAATATATCAGAATGGCAGGAAGAAAAATTTATGAATATGTTTTGACCAATGTTCCTCCTGCAATTAAGGAAACTATCGATGCTGCGGGAATTGGCATAGATGATGTAGAAAAAATTCTAATCCATCAGGCTAATGCTAAAATGGACTATGCAATTATCCCAAGACTCTATAAACTCTATGGCAAAAATGAATATGACCATAACATCACTCCTATGATTATCCAAGAAATGGGAAATACTTCTGTGGCGAGTATTCCTACGATGTATGACCTCATTACGAAAGGTAAAATGGAGGGACACAGCATGAAAAAAGGAGATTATGTAGTGATGTGTTCTGTGGGTGCAGGGATGAATATCAATGCATTCGTTTACAAAATGCCTTAATAATTAATACTTTTTTTATACAAAAACTATAAAAACCACATCAGCATAAATCTATGCTGGTGTGTTGTTTTGAATAATATTTATATTTTTAAAAACTTATGCAAAAACAATTTTTACTTCTCTTTGGGATTTTTGTAGTCTTAGAAATATATGTTTATCAGGGAGTTAAGAGTTTGACTCAGAATTCTTTTATCAGAGGAGGATATATCATGGTTAATGCCCTGATTTATGCGGTTATTTTCTATTTTGCTGTTATCAGGCCAGATTCCTCCAAAGTTCCTTTTATGATGAACATTGTGATGATATTCATTGTTCCAAAACTGGTTATGGTTCTTTTTCTTTTGGTGGATGATATTCTTCGGTTTGGGAAGTATTTGGTTCAGACTTTTTCTGCCAAGGAAAATCACTATCCAGAGAGGAGAAAGTTCCTTGGTTTGATGGCTTTGGGCGGTACTATTCTGCTTTCTCTTGCTGTGGTGGATGGCATTATTTTTGGGAAATATCGCCATATTTTAAGAAAGGTAAAATTAAAATTTAAAAATCTTCCTAAAAGTTTCAAAGGTTATAGAATTGTCCAAATTTCCGATGTTCACAGTGGGAGTTTTTCTGACCCTTCCAAACTGCAGCACGCTATAGATTTAATCAATGAGCAAAAACCTGATTTAGTGTTATTTACAGGAGATATGGTGAATAATTATGCGGATGAATTTAAGCCTTTTATATCTTTGTTTTCTCAAATTAAGGCTAAAGATGGGAAGTTTTCTGTTTTGGGAAATCACGATTATGGATTTTATGGGCAATGGAATACGAGTGAGGAACAAAAACAAAATGTTCCAAAACTAATTGATTATCAGAAACAAGCAGGTTTTGAAATGCTCCGAAATGAGCATAAAGTTTTTGAAAGAAATGGCGAAAAAATCTATCTTTTAGGGGTGGAAAACTGGGGAGAGCCGCCTTTCCCTCAGTTTGGTGATTTGGATAAAGCTGTAAAAGGTGTTCCCGTGGATGCTGTGAAAATACTGATGTCACACGACCCTACGCATTTTGATGCAGTGGTAAAGACCCATCCCTCTGATATTCAGCTGACTCTGTCTGGGCATACGCACGGAATGCAGTTTGGTCTTGATTTGAAAAATGTGAAATGGTCGCCAGTGCAGTATCGCTATAAAAAATGGATAGATTTATACGAAAGCATGGGAAAATATCTCTATGTAAACAGAGGTTTCGGGGTTATTGGTTTTCATGGGAGAGTTGGGATTTATCCAGAGATTACTTTGATAGAATTAGATTAAATCTTTTAAATATAAAAAGAAAAACCTCCAAATTTTGGAGGTTTTTTGTGTTTTTAGTAACCTAATAATTTTAGGACATCTTCAGGTCTTTGCTCTTCGCTAAATACCTCATATTCAAGCTCTCCATCTTCATTTCTGTTGATGAGAATATGTTTCGGCTGTGGAATCAAACAATGGTGGACTCCTCCGAAACCACTGATGGTTTCTTGGTAAGCTCCTGTATTGAAGAATCCGATATAAAGAGGTTTAGTATCGCTAAACACAGGAAGGTAGATGGCATTGGTGTGCTGTTCAGAATTGTAGTAATCATCTGAATCACAGGTTAGTCCACCCAAGAAAACCCTTTCATATGAATCTTCCCATCGGTTTAGTGGAAGCATGATGAAATGGCGGGAAATAGCCCAAGTGTCAGGCAGTGTAGTCATGAAACTACTGTCTATCATATCCCATTTTTCTCTATCGTTTTGGCGTTTTTGGCTGATGATTTTGTAAAGATTGGCACCGCTTTCTCCAACTGTGAAAGACCCAAACTCAGTATAAATATTAGGTTCTTCCACGCCTTCTTCTTCGCAGAATTTCTTGATTTGAGATACAATTTCGTTAATCATATACTCATAGTCATAATCAAAATTAAGAGAAGTTTTTATAGGCAGTCCTCCACCTATGTTTAGGGAATCTACCTCTGGTGCGATTTTCTTCAAACGAGCATAAACACGCAGACATTTGAACAATTCGTTCCAGTAATATGCGGTGTCTTTTATTCCTGTATTGATGAAGAAATGGAGCATTTTCAGCCTTGCATTTGGGTGTTCTGCGATTTTTTGGCTGTAATAAGGGATAATATCCTTGTATCCAATTCCCAGTCTTGATGTATAAAATTCAAATTTTGGTTCTTCCTCTGATGCGATACGAATACCGATACCAAAGGTTCTGTCGATGCTTTCTGTCAGTTTGTCCAGCTCACGATAATTGTCAATTATCGGCATCACATTCTCAAAACCATCATTGATAAGGTTTGAAATTTTTTCAAGATAATCATCTGTTTTAAAACCATTACAGATAACCTCTATATCTCGGCTTACTTTCCCTTTTTCAAAGAGTTTTTTCACGATATCAATGTCAAATGCAGAGGAAGTCTCCACGCTGATGTCATTTTTCAGAGCTTCTTCTAAAACGAAAGAAAAATGGCTGGATTTCGTGCAGTAGCAGTATCTGTAGCCGTTTTTGTAGTCGTTTTTATCGATAGCTTCTGCAAACCATTTTTTGGCTCTTTGTATGTTTTGTGAAATTTTTGGAAGGTAACTTATTTTTAGCGGCGTCCCGAACTGCTCCACCACATTCATCAGATTGATTCCGTGAAAGTGCAGGCTTTCGCTGTCATAGTTGAACTCTTCCTGTGGGAAATATAAGGTCTGGTCTATTAGCTCAGAATATTTTATTTTCATTTTTTGTAGGTATAAATTTTGAGTTAAAAATGATATGCAAAAATGCAAAAAAAATGCGAACAATAAAATTTTATTTTATAAACACTTATACACACTATAAAAGATTTAGGTTTTAAATAAAATTCATAATTTTACGCCCATGATTACAAAAGAAACCATAGACAAGATTTTTTCTGCCATTCGTGTGGAGGAAATCGTCGGCGAATATGTCCAGCTGAAAAGAGCAGGCTCTAACTATAAAGGCCTCAGCCCTTTTGTAGATGAAAAAACGCCGAGTTTTATAGTTTCTCCAAGTAAACAGATTTGGAAAGATTTTTCTTCTGGAAAAGGTGGTACGGCAATTTCTTTTTTGATGGAAATCGAAGGGTTTTCCTATCCAGAAGCCCTCCGCTATGCTGCTAAAAAGTACGGAATAGAAATAGAGGAGCTGAAAAAAGACCTCACCGAAGAAGAAAAAAAGGCACAGACTGACAAGGATTTACTATACAAAATCCACGAAGTGGCGAATGATTTTTTTCAGAACCAACTTTATGAAACTGAAGAAGGGCGGAATATAGGGCTTTCTTATTTCAAAGAACGCGAGCTGAAACCAGAAACCATCAAGAAATTTCAGCTCGGATATTCTCCAGAACTCAAAAATGCCTTTACACAATATGCTGTAAGTAAAGGCTATTCCAAAGAAATTTTAGAAAAATCTGGACTTTCCATCTTTTCGGAAAAATCTACGGAAGGAATAGACCGTTTCCGTGAAAGGGTGATTTTCCCTATCCATGGGTTTTCAGGGCGTGTGCTGGGATTTGGCGGCAGAATTTTAAAATCAAATACTAAAACCGCGAAATACCTAAATTCTCCCGAAACAGAGATTTATCATAAATCCAATGTGCTGTATGGATTGTTCCAGTCTAAACAAGCCGTTTCGCGCGAAAATATGTGCCTCTTGGTAGAGGGCTACATGGATGTGGTCGCCCTGCATCAGTCTGGAATAGAAAATGTGGTGGCGAGTTCTGGAACTTCCCTGACTACAGAGCAGATAAAGCTGATAAAAAGGCTGACCGAGAATGTTACCATTCTTTTCGATGGCGATGCAGCGGGAATAAAGGCGAGTTTCCGAAGTATAGACATGCTCCTCGCGGAAAGTATGAATATCCGTATTCTGTTGTTTCCAGAGGGACACGACCCAGACAGCTTTGTGAGGGAAAATTCAATGGAGTTTGTCAAAAATTTCATTAAAGAAAATTCAAAAGATTTCATCGATTTTAAAGCTGAAATTCTCCTTAAAGAAGCTGAAAACGACCCGATAAAAAAGGCCGAAGCCATCAGAGATATTGTGAAATCTGTGGCGCATGTGGATAATGGGCTGAAGCAGGAAATTTACCTTAAACAGATAGCAACTCAGTTTGGGCTCACGGAAAGAAATCTTTTTGATGAACTTCAGGTTCAAAAGCAGATTTTGAAAGGACAGGTGCAGCCAAAACCAAAACTGGAAATTGTCCCAAAAACGGAGGATAAGCCTTTTGCTGATTCTGATAAAACAGCGGGACTATTGGTTTTGGAAGAAAAATTAGTGGAGCTGATGCTGAAATACGGCGATAGGATTTTGACCCGAAGAGACTCTGAAAATAATTCTTATCAAACTACTGTGATAGAGGAAATTATCCATCATTTTCAGGAAGATGACTGCGAAATCCTTACGGAAACCAATAGAAAAATCATAGATGAAGTTCGGCAGGGCTTGGAACAGAACGAAATCCGCTCTGGGAATTTCTTTTTTGGGCTGATGGACGAAGATATTTCAGGGAAAATAGCTGATGCTCTGGTGGAAAACTACGAAACCAGCGACTGGAAGAAGTTTAATATTTATTTCCGAACGGAGGATGAAGTGCTGGATAAAGTCGTGAGGGATGTTATCCTTCGCCACAAGAGAGAGTATGTGCTGAAAATGATAGAAGATTTGAAAAAAAGTCTGGATGAAACGGAGGAAAAAGCGGAAATTTATGAACAAATCGTCAGACTAAACCAGCTGAAAAGTAAAATAGACCAAAAACTTTTTCGGATTTTGTGACAGATTGGTTACCTTTGGGAATTGGAATAATTTTTGAGAAAAAGGAGATAAAACTATGTTTATAGTATCATTAAACTACAAAAAGGAAATCAGTGAAGTAGAAAAATATTTAAAAGAACATGTGGATTTTTTGGATAAATACTATTTGCTCGGAAAATTCATCTGTTCTGGAAGAAAAAATCCAAGAACGGGAGGGATTATTCTTGTAAATGAAAAAGATAAAGAAATGGTAATGGATATAATGAAAGAAGACCCATTTTATAAAAATGAAATTGCAGAATATGAAATTATAGAATTTATTCCAACCAAATTTGATGAAAAATTTGCTTATTTTGTAAATAATTAACCTTAAAAAGATTTATATATGGACATAAAGAAAGAATTTAGAGATTTTTCTGTAAAACATTTAGGAAATAATGGGCTGGTAACGGACCAATACATGGGAATGTTCAATCCTACCAACCTTACACCATACATCACCGAAGAAAGAAGGCTGAATGTAGCGCAGATGGATGTTTTCTCAAGATTGATGATGGATAGAATCATCTTTTTGGGAACAGGAATTGATGACCAAGTGGCGAATATCGTGACGGCACAGCTGTTGTTTTTGGAAAGTGCTGACCCAAGTAAGGATATTCAGATTTATATCAATTCGCCTGGTGGAAGTGTTTATGCGGGATTGGGAATTTATGACACGATGCAGATTATCAAACCAGATGTAGCTACGATTTGTACAGGTATGGCGGCTTCTATGGGAGCGGTGCTTTTGGTTGCAGGTGAAAAAGGAAAGCGTTCTGCATTGAAGCATTCCAGAGTGATGATTCACCAGCCGAGTGGCGGCGCACAGGGAGTTGCGAGCGATATGGAAATTAATTTGAGAGAAATGCTTAAATTGAAAAAAGAGCTTTATGATATTATTTCCGAGCATTCTGGGCAGTCTTACGAGTGGGTGGAAAAAGCATCAGACAGAGACTACTGGATGACTTCTGCTGAAGCGAAAGAAATGGGAATGGTAGATGAAGTTTTGGAGAAAAAGAAATAAATAAAAATTATAAAATTAAAAGGTCAGAATTTTCGTTCTGACCTTTTTTGATTTAATCTAAATCCTGTTCTTTTAGTAATCTTTTGTGGATGATTTGAGCCATTGCAACGCTCATTTCATAGAGTAACAATAGCGGAATAGCCGCGATAAACATACTGACCACATCGGCAGGCGTGATGATGGCAGCGATAATCATAATGATGACAATGGCGTGTCTTCGGTAGGTTTTCATCAATTGAGGCGTAAGAATACCCAGTGAAGTCAAAACATAGACTATCATTGGAAACAGGAAGATAATCGCCATTCCAAAAACCACTTGCAGGAATATGGAAAGATAGTCAGACAGGTCATAGCTCAGCTTGATTTCATCTGAAATTCTAAAGAAATATCCAAAATTGATAGCGAATGGCAAAATGATGAAATACCCACATAGTGCGCCGAAGAAGAATAAAATCCAAGTTCCGTGGATGATGATAAGGGAATATTTTCTCTCGTTAGGCAGCAGAGCAGGGCTGATAAATCTCCACAGCTCCCAAATAATATAAGGAAACGCCAGAAGAATTCCTCCAAAAATAGAAATAGACATCATTACATTAAACTGTTCATACAGTTTTCGCACTTGTATAGGAAATGTCTCAGGAAGGGAAATGCTTTCTTCGCCCAAATATTCTTGGGTAAAATAATTGATGTATCTAAAAGTAGGAAAATCAGGTTTGGTAGGGTAGAAGAGGATATTATCCACTACCCAATTGGTATTGATTCCGATGAAAACCGCCGCGATGATTATGGCTATTACAGACCTTATAAGGTGCCCGCGCAGTTCTCCCAGATGGTCTAGGAAAGACATTTCTTTTTGGTTGCTCATTCTATTTTTTAGTTTATGCCTTCGTCCAAAAGGCGGTGTAGGTCTATAATTCCGAAGTATTTCCCGTGGTCTGTCACTACCAGCTGTCCTATGTTGTTTTGTTTCAGTATCTGCATGGCTTCCTTTGCGAGGGCGCTTTTCTCTATGGTTTTAGGGTTTTTACTCATAATATCTCTTGCGAAAATCCCTGAAATAGAGTCTCTTTCGGAGAGCATTCTTCGCAGGTCGCCATCGGTGATTACGCCTTTTATTTCTTCGTTTTCGGTGATTACAGTGATGCCGTGTTTAGAACTGCTGATGGAGATAATGACTTCTTTTATAGTGGCATTGATATCCACTTTTGGTTTGTTTTGAGAGAGAAACTGCTCTACTTTCGCGGTTTGTTTGCCCAAAGCTCCACCAGGGTGGAATTTAGCAAAATCTTCTTTTTTGAATTGGTTAAGTTCCATCAGACACACTGCCAGAGCATCGCCCAGAGCCAGCTGAACCGTAGTGGAAGTGGTTGGAGCCAGCTGATTAGGGCAGGCTTCTTTGGAAACATGCGTGTTTAAGGTGATTTCCGAAAACTCAGCGAGTTTGCTTTTCATGTTTCCTGTCATCCCAATGAGCGCCGAAGAATACTTCTTTAAAAATGGCAGAAGATTTACGATTTCGGGTGAATTTCCTGAATTGGAGATGCACAGCACCACATCATCTTTCTGAATAACTCCTAAATCTCCATGAATAGCCTCGGCAGCGTGTAGGAATTGTGACGGCGTCCCTGTGGAATTTAGCGTTGCTACTATTTTATTCCCGATGTGGGCGCTCTTCCCGATGCCTACTACAATCAGTTTTCCTTTGGCTTTGTGAATGGTATTTACAGCCTTATTAAAGTTTTCATCGATACGGTTTTTCAAGGCTTCCAGCTCTTCTATTTCTGCAGAGATGGTATTTTTTGCTATTTGGATTAAATCTATTGAGTTCAATTTGGTAAAATTTTATTACTTTTACATTTCCGTTCAAAAATAATAATTTTTTTCTAAAAATAATCATGGGAATAAAACATATGATACAATAACTATGAGATATTTAATTGTTTTCTTGTCATTCGTGTTTTTCCATTTAAATGCACAGCCCTTGCCTACAATAATTATTGTTGATAGTATCTCTGTTTCAGAGAAACCTCTTTCTGTGAAAAAGATAAAGACAAATAATGCAGAAACTATTTACTTTTTGTCTTCATCTATGAAAAAAACGATACCTATGGCAATAACAAATAAGAGTAGAAATGTTTTTATTTATAAAAAAGATACTATGGATATTCACATAAATTTAGAAGAAAGAAAACAAATTTTTATTCAAAATCTACATTTTCAGAAAGGAAAATTTTCAATAAACTTTAAAAATTGTAGATTTGATAGTGATTATCAGATAAAAAGTTTCCCTAATGATTGTTTAATTTATAGAAAAGATGAAGAATAAAAACTTTATTAGCAAATATTTATCCAATGAAAAAATAGGTGTAATAGGCGTGAAATTGTTATCAGTTATTTTCTTATGTAGTTATAGTTATGTAAATGCCCAACCTCTTTGGGAAGGTTTAAGTGTGGATAAATTCTATAGGGAAAATAAAGAAATCTATCTACAAAAAATTGAAAATGGTATAAAATACTTTTCTGATAAAAAGGAAAGAGAAAATCATGGACTATCACAAGGGATGAATATCTTAGTTTATAAAAAAGATACCATGAAAATTTACATAGAACCCATACCACACCATCCTATTATGGGAGTTAAACGAGTTTATTTCAAAAGAGGAGAATATACAATAGATTTAAAAAAGTGTCCTCTTAAAATTGAAAAATTTCCTCATGACTGCTTGATTTATAGAAAAGAAGAGGAAGAAAAAGAGTAGATTTAAGGCATAAAGATAACTTTTTAGTGGTCAAGAACTAAGAATAAAAATTGTTTAACATTCTTTGCAAATCAAATTTATTTCTTATCTTTGGTAAAAGACACCTCACAAAATTGATTTTTGAATAAAAACTAAAAACAAATAAGTAAGTATGAAAAATGGGAAAATATCAGATTCTCTAAAAAAATATTTTGGTTTTTCTAATTTTAAAGGACATCAGGAGGAAATTATTTCTACGCTCTTAGAGGGTAGAGATGTTTTCGTTTTGATGCCGACAGGTGGTGGTAAGTCTCTTTGCTACCAGCTTCCTGCTCTGATGAGCGAGGGAACGGCAATCGTGGTTTCTCCGCTTATAGCCTTGATGAAAAATCAGGTAGATGCCGTGAATGGGCTGTTTTCCGAAGAAGGAGTGGCTCATGTACTGAATTCTTCTCTCAATAAAACCCAGACCAAAACCGTAATGGATGATATAAAATCTGGGAAAACCAAGTTGCTCTATGTAGCGCCTGAAAGTTTGATAAAAGAAGAATATTTAGACTTTTTGAAGGAAGTGAAAATTTCCTTTGTGGCTATAGATGAGGCGCACTGTATCTCAGAATGGGGACATGATTTCCGCCCTGAATATCGTAATCTAAAAACCATTATAGACCAAATCGCAAATGTTCCTGTGATTGCCCTGACGGCTACTGCAACGCCTAAAGTTCAGGATGATATTCAAAAAACACTGGGAATGACTGATGCTGTGGTCTTTAAGGAAAGTTTTAACAGACCAAATCTATTCTACGAAGTTCGCCCAAAAGTGAATGTAGATAAGGAAATAGTGAAGTTCATTAACCAAAATAAAGGCAAAGCAGGGATAGTATATTGTCTCAGCAGAAAGAAAGTGGAGGAATTTGCTCAGCTTTTGCAGGTGAATGGAATCAATGCTCTGCCGTATCACGCAGGATTAGATGCAAAATCCCGAGTGGCAAACCAGGACAAGTTCCTGATGGAGGAAGTGGATGTGATCGTCGCTACGATAGCTTTTGGGATGGGGATAGACAAACCGGATGTTCGTTTTGTGATTCATTATGATATTCCGAAATCTTTGGAAAGCTACTATCAGGAAACGGGGAGAGCAGGAAGAGACGGCGGCGAGGGCTATTGTTTGGCTTTTTATGACCCAAAAGATATAGATAAATTAGAGAAGTTTTTGGCTCAAAAACCTGTTTCGGAGAGAGAAATTGGTCTTCAGCTTTTGAATGAAGTGGTGGGCTATGCGGAAACTTCTATGAACAGAAGACAGTATTTGTTGTATTATTTTGGAGAACAGTTTGACCCTGTAAATGGCGCTGGAGCCAAAATGTGCGATAATTCTGTAAATCCTCCGACTCTGAAAGATGTTTCCAAAGAACTGAAAGTAGTTTTGGAACTGATAAAAGAATTAGAAGAGAAATTTAAGATAAATGATTTGATTTCAGTGCTTTTAGGGCGAGAAACTCCAGTTACGAAGTCTTATAAATTAGAAAACTCTTCTTTCTTTGGTAAAGGAAAAGAGCAGACAGATAATTTCTGGAAATCCATCATCAGACAGGCTTTGGTGCAGAACTACATCAATAAGGATATTGAGACCTATGGTGTTTTAGAATTATCTCAAAAAGGGCTTGATTTCTTGGCTGGAAAAGAGAAAAATCCGTTCATGATAGCCGAAGACAGAAAGTATGACCTTAGCCAAGCCGCTTCGGAGCAGGTTCAGGTGCAGAGTGGTGGAGGTTTGGATGAAAATCTGTATAACCAGCTGAAAGAGCTAAGAAAATCTGTTGCTAAAAAGCACGGAATTCCGCCTTATACAGTCTTTATGGACCCAAGTTTGGAGGATATGACGGTGCAGTATCCTATTACTATAGAGGAAATTACAAAAATCTATGGAGTAGGCGAAGGAAAAGCTAAAAAATACGGAAAGGAATTTGCGGAGTTTATTGCTAAGTATGTTGAAGAGAACAATATAGAGCGTATGCAGGATATGGTTCTGAAACAGCTTGTCAATAAATCTAACCATAAAGTTTTCATTATCCAAAATACCGATAAAAAGATGGATTTGGAGGATATCGCTCAGGCTAAAAACTTGACGATGGATGAGCTTCTTTCTGAAATGGAAAGTATTGTTTATCAAGGAACTAAGCTGAATATAGACTATTATATTGAGGAAAATATAGATGAAGATCTGGTGGAGGAGTTTATGGATTTCATGAAAGAGTCTGAAAGTGACAGCATGAAGGTACTTTGTGCCGAGTTTTCGGATGATTTGACTGATGAAGAAATCCGAATGCTTAGAATAAAATTCATCAGTGATGTAGCAAATTAAATTAGAAATTTTTAAAAATTTATAAATGGATTCAAAAATATTAGAAGAAAAAATGGAGCTGCTAAGGTGGGTTATCAACCTTAATGATGAGCAAGTGATAAAGAATCTTATCAATTTCAAGAATGAGATTTTCGGGGTTCCTTTTGCTGAGCCTACCGTGTGTTCTACTGTGGTAAAGTCAGGAAGTAGAGGCTTTGGGGAGATTGTTCTGAGTGAAGATTATTTAAAATTCGAGGGAGCAAGTGAAGGATTTTTAGCAGAATTCGATGAAGCATTTTCTTTGGAAGATGCTAAGAAGCAGTCAATTAAAAAAATACAAGGATGGTGGAGAGATTAGAAATAGTATACAGCAGAAAGTTTGTTCATAGTTTGGACAGCCAGTTGAATATTTTGTTCAGAGAAGGTATTCTCAATAGAATAGACAGAGCCGAAGAAATGGTAGGCGAGGTCTATGAATTTATAGAAAATAATCTGGATAAAGCCGTAGATACGCCAGAAAAAGTGCATGTAGCAGAGAAAAAATACCTAAGATACATGATAGATGATAAAATAACTTGGTTCTTTTTCTTTAAGCAAGAAGCAGGGAAAGTTATTATGAATCATGTACTTAACAACCAATCGCCAGATTTCTCGGCATTGTAGATTATGAGTCAAAAAATTTCGGTAATGTTCATTCTGCCCAACCTAAAAATGGGCGGGGCAGAGCGGATAATTACCACGATATGTAATCATCTACCAAGAGAAAAATTTCAGCCGAGTCTTTTTCTATTTGAAAAGGTGGGCGAGTATCTGGATTTCTTGAAGGAAGATGTAGAAATTATAGAAGCGAATACCAAAAGTATTCGTTCTTCTTTGTTGCCTATTTTGAAAACGATAAGACAGCGAAAACCAGACATTGTTTTCTGTGGCTGGGGCGAAATTTCGGCGTTTGTTTCTCCGTTTATTCCGTTTTTTAGGAAAACCAAATTCATTTCGCGAGAGACCAATGTGGTTTCAAAGCATGTTACCCGAAAGGAAATCCGATTTTTTTACCGATTTTATAATAATTTTCATCAAATCATTACCCAAAGTGATGATATGACGAATGATTTAATTGAGAATTTCAAGATTAAAAAAGAGAAAATATTTAAAATCAATAACCCTGTTGATTTTGATTTTATCAATGAAAAACTGATGATTTCGGAAAAGCCAGAGGGTTTTGACACAGAATTTAAAAATGTGCTGGCGATAGGAAATCTTTCCTCGCGAAAAGGTTTTGACAATCTATTGAAAGTTTTCTCTTTCTTGAAAAATGAGAAAATAAAACTCCATATTCTGGGCGATGGGGCGGATAGGGAACTTCTCCATCAAATGAAACAGGATATGCAGCTGGAAAATGTAATTTTCCACGGACAGCAGAAAAACCCTTATCAATACTTGAAGTTTTCGGATTTATTTATACTTTCTTCGCGCTATGAAGGTTTCCCAAATGTCCTTTTGGAAGCGGGAGCCTGCGGTGTGTATGCTCTGGCGAATGACTGCCCAGGGGGAATCAGGGAGATAGTAGAAGAGGGAATCAATGGAGAGATTTCGGATATTAATGAGCATCAACAGTTTGCAGAGAAGATAAAAGAAATCCTTTCCACTGAGAAAAGTGAGAAAAACCTTATCATTAATTCCATCAAAAGCCGATTTTCAAAGGAAATAATTTTGGGTAAATACGAGGAAATATTACTGAAAATTTCGAATTAAAAAATATTTGTAATATTGCGTTAGATTTAATTAAAAATTGAATAGGATTATGATTAAGAGAATTTTTGGATTAGCTGCTTTGGTAGTTTTTTCAGGATTTGCTACAGCTCAAGAGCAGGCTGTAGATAGTGTAAAAGTGGAAGAAGCAGTTGTGGCAGCTCATGATGATGAGGAAGGAAAACCTCTGAAACTACACCATGCAGAGCCTTTGTATATCGACCTTATGAGAGACCTTGGGGCGAGAAAAGGCGAAAGAGAATGGAATGTTGCTATGGGGGTTACAGAAAATAATGGTTACTATGAGCTTTCTCCATTAGTAGAATATGAGTGGGCGGTGGCTGATAGACTTGGTTTGGAGGTAGAAGTGCCTTTTAATATTTATACTTCTGCGGAAAAACTTCCGCATAAATCACCAGGGACAGGTGTAGCAGGTATTAAAACCTCTATCCAGTATACTTTCTTGGTGAATAAAAAAGCCTACACTTCCATGGCGGTAGGTTACCTCAATGAAATAGAGCTGAACTCTTTCAGAAACTATGGAAATGGGAAATTTTTCACAGGGAATGTTTATAATCCGTTCTTTGTAGTAGCAAAGGGATGGGGTAAAACTCACAGCATCAGTACGATGGTGTATGCAGGGCCTGTTTTCACGCATCATTTTGGAAGTAATCATGTGGATACAGACTGGCAGATTAACTCGAGTATTCATTATCTAATTCTAAATTCTAGAAACTTTGTTGGTTTGGAGGTGAATAAGAGCATTACTAAAGAGAGATTTAATATGGTGCTTAGACCGCAGATTAGAGTAGCTTTAAATGATAGCACTATTCTAGGTTTGGTGGTTGGAGTTCCTACTAACAGACAGTATGAGGGATATAGTGGCTTCATCAGACTTGTTTATGAACCACCTCATAAAAAACACTAATAAAATAAGAATCCTGCTTTTGGGCAGGATTTTTTATTTTTAGATAAATTTTAAATTATAAAGAAATTTGATTTAAATAAAATGTTTAATCTATTAAAAGTTCTCTCATTTCCCATTTGTTGCCATTATAGACATTAAGGTCTATTTTGGTTTCTATACCGTCTGATATTCCGTTTTCTGTGAACTGCCATATTTTCCAAGGGTCAGTATCGGTGGGCTGTGGAACATCATTGTAGTTTGCCATCCAGAGAGGACATTCATCAAAATGCCCTTTTAGTAGGTCTTTATAAAAATGGTAGTATGTGTAGAGAATAGGTTTTTTGCCATAGTGTTTTTCTATTATATCTATCCAAATATGGAGGTCTTTGATGAATTGTTCTTTAGATTTGGTTCTTGGTAGTTTTTCTACATCTAAAACAGGACTCATATCGCCAGAAGAGAGATTTACGCTCCTGATATATGAATCTGCTTGAGTGACAGGGTCTTCATCTGGACAATAGAAATGATAGGCGCCGCGGGTAAGTCCGTGTTTTTTGGCTTTTTCCCAGTAGTGAGCAAAGTGTTTGTCCTTCCCATCGCTACCCATAGTGGCTCGTAATATGATGAATTCTAATGGAATAGCACCATTTGAAATGGTGAGTTTTTCCCAGTTGATGTGCTCCCGCTCTTGGTAATGCGATATGTCAAGTCCAAATGTTTTGTCTGAATAGTTTTTTATAATTTTATTGATTCTCTGCGTTTCAAAAGGTGAATTGGTCAGTTTTGGTGTTTGTTTTTCACCGAAATATATTGTGTAATAGTACATTATCTGATTTTTTTTCAGTAATGCAACAAGCCCGACAGCCAATAAAAAAAACAGCCCAAGGGAAATAAACAGATATGAGCGGTTTTTATTTTTCTTAATCTTAGATTTAGATTTTTTTCTCTTTCGTTTTGCCATTTTGCAAATTTAAAAAAAAATCCTTGCCTTTCTATGAAATTTAGTTATATTTGTGGACATTTTGAAAGAATAAATGCAAAATTATTTAGATTTATTACGATATATAAAAGAAAACGGAACAGATAAAACGGATAGAACAGGTACGGGAACGCGTAGCGTGTTTGGGTATCAGCTCAGATATGATTTGAGCAAAGGATTTCCGCTGGTAACTACCAAGAAAGTTCACCTTAAATCCATTATCTACGAACTTCTTTGGTTTTTAAAAGGAGATACTAATGTGAAATATCTTCAGGAAAATGGTGTCACGATTTGGGATGAATGGGCAGATGAAGAGGGAAATCTAGGGCCTGTGTATGGCGCCCAGTGGAGAAGTTGGCAAGGAGCGGATGGCAAGGTGATAGACCAAATCAGCGAAGTGATAGACCAAATCCAGAAAAATCCTGACAGCCGTAGGCTCATCGTATCTGCATGGAATGTAGCAGAGCTGCCAAAAATGGCGTTGGCTCCTTGTCATGCGATGTTTCAGTTTTATGTAGCGGATGGGAAACTGTCATTGCAGCTTTATCAGAGGAGTGCAGATGTGTTTCTGGGAGTGCCGTTTAACATCGCCAGCTATGCTCTTCTGCTGATGATGGTAGCCCAAGTTTGTGATTTGGAAGTTGGTGAGTATGTGCATACTTTTGGAGATGTTCATATTTATAATAATCATTTTGAGCAGGTGGAAAAACAACTTTCCCGAGAACCAAAATCATTGCCAACGATGAAACTTAATCCAAAAATCAAAAATATTTTTGATTTTGATTTTGATGATTTTACATTAGAAAACTACGACCCACACCCAGGGATAAAAGCTCCTGTGGCGATTTAAAATAGGACATTTAAACTAAAAATAGAACACATAAACAAATGAACAAAATACTAATATCAGCCTTGCTACTGACTGCTGGATATGCTTTTGGACAAATGGAAATAGGCTGGGATAGCAGTAATCTAAAGAAAAAAGTAAAATCTATCAAAGAGACGATGTACTATCTTCCAACTGAGGATATGGGAGGTGTAAAGCAAGAAATATCCAATCTCGAAAGGAAAAGAATAACTTATACTTTAGAAGGTGAAAACGAGATGATAATATATCATGATGAGAACGACAAGATAATAGAAAAGAGACCATTACCCCAAAATAAAATCCTTAGAGGGAGAATTTTGTATGAAGAACCAAGAGGATTTATTGATAATTACGATGATAAAGGGAATATTGTTGAGACTATTTACCTTAGTCAAAATCCTGATATAGTGGCTAAATCATATTACAAATACGATGACAAGGGCAATATCATAGAGCAAATCCTTGATGATATTGTAGAAGAGCCTTTGTACAGGAGATTTGTCTTTAAGTACGATAGCAAAGGAAATAGAATCAAGGATATAGTCTATAATAAGGAAGGGAAAAAAATAGACCAAATCCGATATAAGTACAACAAATACAACGATATTGTGAAGAAAAAATATTACAAAACATCTTTCCAATATCGATACAAATATGACGAAAAGAATAATTGGATAGAGAGAATCTCTCTAAAACAAAATAAACCATTTATCATAACTAAAAGAGTAATAGAATATTACGACTAATCTAATGATTATTAATTAAATAAAAAAGAATTAAAATTTATTAACAATGAAAAAGATTTTATTCTCAGCGATGATGCTTGGAGCAATTTTAGGAAGTAATTTTGCTCTTGCGCAAACCGAAACTTCTGGTAGAAATGCTCCGTATAGAGCAACTCACAACAAGACTACAGAACTGAAACACACCAAATTAAAGGTGAAATTTGACTTTGAAAAAGAGCAAATGCATGGTGAGGAGTGGCTTACTGCATCGCCTCATTTCTATGCATCAGATTCTTTGGTGCTTAATGCCAAAGCAATGCTCATCCACGAAATAGCTTTGGATAAAAATGGCTCTAAAAAACCTTTGAAATATACTTATTCAGATGATTTGTTGAGAATAAATCTTGATAAACAATATCAAAAAGGGCAGGACTATACCGTTTATATCAAATATACAGCGCGCCCGAACGAGCATAAAGGAAAAGGAAGTGCAGCGATTAACTCCGCTAAAGGGCTTTATTTCATCAACGCTCAAGGAAAAGACCCAGATAAGCCGACGCAGATATGGACACAAGGTGAAACAGAGTCTAACTCCGTGTGGTTCCCTACGATAGACAAACCAAACCAAAAGACTACGCAGGAGCTTTATATGACGGTTCCAGAGAAATTCGTTACTCTTTCTAATGGTATTTTGAAATCTTCTACCAAAGAAAATGGCGGACTGAGAACAGACTACTGGGTGATGGACAAAAAACACGCTCCATACCTATTCTTTATGGGAGTGGGAGAGTATGCGATAGTAAAGGATAAATGGAAGAACATCGCAGTAGACTACTATGTAGAGAAGGAATATGAGCCTTATGCAAAACAAATATTCGGGATGACTCCAGAAATGCTGGATTTCTTCTCTAAAAAGCTAAAATACGAATATCCTTGGCAAAAATACGCACAGCTGGTAGGAAGAGACTATGTAAGTGGTGCGATGGAGAATACAACTGCCGTAATCCACGGAGAATATGCGAATTTAAAGGAAGGCGACCTTGTAGATGAGAACACTTGGGAACCTGTGATTGCTCACGAGCTGTTCCACCATTGGTTTGGAGATTTGGTAACTGCTGAAAGCTGGTCTAACCTTACTGTAAATGAGTCTTTTGCGAATTATTCTGAATACCTTTGGAATGAATACAAATACGGAAAAGATGCGGCAGATTATCATTTAATGAATGATATTTCGGCATATATTCATAATCCGCTGAATTATAACAAACATTTGGTGAGATTTGATTATAAGAGCCGTGAGGATATGTTTGACAGCGTATCTTATAACAAGGGAGGTGGAATTCTTCACATGTTGAGAAATTATCTAGGAGATGAAGCGTTCTTTGAAGGACTTTCTGATTATTTGAAAACCAATGAATACGGAACAGGAGAGGCTCACCAGCTGAGACTTTCTTTAGAAAAAGTTTCCGGAAAAGACCTTAACTGGTTCTTTAATCAGTGGTATTTTAACAGTGGAAACCCTAAATTAGATGTAAAATATTCTTACGAACCAGTGAAAAAACAAACTGTGGTAACGATTAACCAGACTCAAGACCAATATTTTGAGTTCCCGCTTACCATAGATATCCACGAAAACGGAAAAGTAAGAAGAGAAAAAGTGTGGGTAGATGCCAAAGCGAAAAATGATTTTACATTCAATACAGCAAAAAGTCCAGAGCTTATCAATGTAGATGCAGACGGGCTTCTATTAGCAGAAATCAATGACACCAAAACTCCTGAACAATACGCTCTGCAATATGCTAAAACTAAGGAGTTTAAGAGCAAATATCTAGCATTAAAAAATGCTACTGAAAATGCAAAGAAAAATAATAACATCACTTCTGTGAAAACATTGGTTTCTGCATTGAAAGATCCGTTCTTCAGATTGAGAATTCAGGCGCTTGGAGGATTAGATTTATCTAAGCCAGAACAGGCAAAATTAGCTCTTTCAGAAGTAGAAAAATTGGCTCAAAAAGACCCTAAAACATTGGTTCAGGCAGCGGCAATCAAAGCATTGGCTACGACTAAGAACAAGAAATATCTGCCAATCTACGAAAAGGGAATCAGCTCTGTATCAAATGCAGTGAAAGCAGCTTCTCTCTCGGCTATTTCTATGACAGACCCAGAGAGGGTAAAAGCCCTTGCTGATAAGGTGGATTTATCCAAAGCATCAGATGAAACGATTACGCAGCTGCTGCCTACAATCGTGGATAACAAAATCGTGTCTCAGATGCCTTATATAGGAAAAGTGGTGGCATTTTATCCATTTTTAAAATTTCAAGATGAAAAATTGGGAGCTACGGCTGAAAAAGGATTCAACTGGATAATGGAATCTGATAACACAAAGGCTACGGCTGGAGTTGCAAAGATTTTGAAACAAGTAAAATCTGAAATTCCAGATAACCCAAATGTGAAAATGATGATAGTACAGATGCTGCAAAACGGAATTGCTAAAAAAGCAGAATTGCTAAGAGCAAATCCAAAAAGCGAGAGTATCAACCAGCAAATAAAGTCATTGACAGAAACGCTGGAACTTTATAAATAAAAACCCAAAAGGCTTGACAAATTTTGTCAGGCTTTTTTGTTTCATAGGTTTTGATGAGTAAAAAACGGAATATTCTTTCACAGATTTACAGCAAAATAATGTATTTTTGTAGCATATAAGAATTTTATGAAAAGGACTTTGAAGGATTATCTATTCATTACACTTCGCGGTGTGGCGATGGGAGCTGCTGATGTGGTGCCTGGGGTTTCTGGGGGGACTATTGCTTTCATATCAGGGATTTACCAAGAGCTTATAGATTCTATCAATAAAATCAATTTTACGGCAGTAAAAATTTTAAGAAAAGAAGGGATAAAATCTGCATGGGAATACATCAATGGGAATTTTTTTGTGGCTCTATTTTTGGGGATAGGAATCAGTATTTTATCCCTAGCAAAAGGCATCAAATACCTTCTCGCAACACATCCGATAGCGGTTTGGTCTTTCTTCTTTGGGCTGATGATGGCGAGTGTTCTTTTTCTGTGGAAAGATATCAAGAAATGGGATGTTCCAGCGGTTCTTGCGATTGTAATAGCTGCATTTACAGCATATTACATCACGGTTATTCCTCCATTGGTGAATAATAACGGGCATGTTTTCTTGTTTTTTGCAGGGGCTTTGGCTATCTGTGCGATGATTTTGCCAGGGATTTCGGGAGCGTTTATTTTGGTGCTTTTAGGGGCTTATCATACGGTGCTGAATGCACTGGATACTTTTGATTTAAAGGTTTTATCCATTGTAGGACTGGGAGCTGTGGCAGGAATTTTGAGTTTTTCCAAGGCTTTGAAATGGCTTTTTGAACACAAAAAAAATACCACGATGGCTGGGCTTACAGGCTTTATCATCGGTTCTCTGAATAAAGTATGGCCATGGAAAGAGGTTTTGGATAAGGAAATAGATGCTCATGGGAAGGAAATTATTTTGTTGGAAAAGAGCGTTTTGCCTTCGGATTTCGCTGGAGAACCTCAGATTTTATTGGCTGTGGGACTGGCTTTTGCAGGGTTTGTTTTGATTTATGGAATTGAAAAATGGGCATCAAAAATGCAAAATGATTAACCAGTAATAAAAGATATGTGGAAGCGTTTTTATATCAATCATAGATTTTTTCATATTCTGACAGGGGTAGGGCTGTGCTATTTTTTGGCGTTTTTCTTTCCAGAACTTACATGGTTTACTCATGGGCTTTTGTGTCTTTTGGTGGTGCTTTTCATCGTGGATTCACTGCTTTTATTTAACCAAAAAGATGCAATCTATTCCCAAAGAATTTTGCCTGAAAAATTATCTAATGGCGATGAAAATTCTGTGAAAATAGACATTAAAAATAATTATCCATTTCGAGTGGATTTGAAAATTATAGATGAAATTCCATTCCAGTTCCAAAAAAGGGATTTTTTGATAAAAAAGACCATTTTGCCGCAGGGTAGTTCGTTTTTTGAATATATTTTAATCCCAAAAGAAAGGGGGGAGTATGTCTTTGGAGGGCTGAATATTTATGCGAAAAGTCCTATTGGTCTCGTTTCTAGGAAATTCGTTTTTCAGAAAGAAGCTTCTTTGCCGAGTTATCCTTCTTTTGTTCATCTTCGTAAATATGAGCTGATGGCTCTTCAGAACGAGTTTTTGCTTGGAGGGATTAAAAAAATCAGAAAACTGGGGCATACGATGGAGTTTGAGCAGATACGGGATTATGTGCAGGGAGACGATATAAGGAGTATCAACTGGAAGGCTACTTCTAAGGCTAACAAGCTGATGGTCAATCAGTACCAAGATGAAAGATCCCAAAGAATCTATATGCTGATAGATAAAGGAAGGACGATGCAGATGCCTTTCCAGGGGCTGAGTCTCTTGGATTATTCCATAAATGCAGTGATGGCGCTTTCGCATATCATTTTGAAGAAGAGCGACCGAGCGGGGATGATGACTTTTTCCCAAAAGACAGAGAATAAGGTTCAGGCGGAGCAAAAGTCTGGTCAGCTGAAAAAAATATCAGAGGCGCTTTATAACATCAAAACCAATTTTTATGAAAGTGATTTCAGCCGACTTTATCAAGATGTGAAAACCACCATCAGCCAAAGGAGTTTGGTGCTGCTTTTCACTAATTTTGAAACGCTGGATGCCGTTAATAGACAAATGAAATACCTGCGTGGTATCGCGAGAAATCACCTTTTGGTAGTTATATTTTTTAAAAATTCTGAACTGAATGATTTAATGAATAAAAAGCCAGAAAATATTCAAGAAGTCTATGATGAGATTATCGCTGAAAAGCTGGAGTTTGAGAAAAAACTAATTATCCAAGAGCTGAGAAAATACGGAATATTCACGGTTTATACGCTTCCAGAAAATCTAAATATAGAGGTAATAAACAAATATTTGGAAATCAAAGCAAGAGGAATTTTATAACAAAAAAGTCAGTTGCTAATGTGCAACTGACCTTTTTAATTAAAAATAATATGAGAAAAATTCAAATGTTTAAACATTAAATCTAAAATGCATAATGTCTCCATCTTGTACGATGTATTCTTTACCCTCTACGGAGAGTTTTCCTGCTTCTTTTACTTTTAGTTCAGAACCATAGTGTATAAAATCTTCATATTTCATCACTTCTGCGCGGATAAATCCTTTTTCAAAATCTGAGTGAATCACTCCAGCCGCCTGTGGCGCAGTCCATCCGATGCCTATAGTCCATGCTCGGACTTCTTTCACACCAGCAGTGAAATAGGTCTGAAGTTTTAGCAAATGATAAGCTTGGCGGATAAGACGATTGACACCTGGTTCTTTCAGCCCTAGTTCTTCCAAGAAAATTTGGCGTTCTTCGTAGGTTTCCAGCTCGTTGATATCAGCTTCTATCTGTGCTGCAATTACCAGAGTATCAGAACCTTCTTTGGCTGCCATTTCTTCTATTTTAGCAATCCAAGGGTTTCCGTTTCGGATAGAGTCCTCATCTACATTACACACATAGAGAACAGGTTTTTTAGTCAAAAGATGAATTTCATCGATGATTGATTTAGCAAAATCATCCGCTGGGAATTCTCTTGCATTTTTTCCGCTTTCTATGAACTCGTTTAGTTTTACGAGAGTTTCATAAGTCTGGACATCTTCTTTTTTGCCAGATTTTATTTGTTTTTTAGCTTTTTCTATAGCCTTTCCAAGAACTTCTAAGTCCTTGAGCTGTAGTTCTATATCTATGATTTCTTTGTCTCTCAGTGGGTCTACAGAACCTTCCACATGGACGATGTTTCCGTTTTCAAAACATCTAAGCATATGGATGATAGCATCACACTCACGGATGTTTGCAAGAAACTGATTTCCAAGACCTTCTCCCTTGCTCGCTCCTTTTACCAGCCCTGCGATGTCTACAATTTCTACTACGGTAGGAAGGACACGCTCTGGTTTTACTATTTTCTCTAATTCGAACAGTCTAGGGTCTGGCACAGAAACCGTTCCTACATTCGGTTCTATGGTACAGAAAGGATAGTTTGCTGACTGTGCTTTAGCGTTACTCAAACAATTAAAAAGGGTAGATTTTCCTACATTGGGCAAGCCCACAATTCCACATTTCATAAATTTATATTTTATTCAAAAGGCAAATACACCTTGTTTTTACCATCTGCAAAGATAAAAAATATTATCGATTATTTAGACAATATGCATTCTATAAAATGAATCCAAGCTGATTTAATATTTTCATATATTTGTTACAAGTTATATAAATTAGATTATGAAAAAACTTTTGATGTTATCTTTGTTTTTTACGATTTTTTCTTGTTCAGAAAAAAAGATAGTATTACCTCCTAATGACAAACTATCAATTATGTATGGAGAAGGATATTTAATTGATTTTGAAAATAAGAAATTGATAGTGAATCATTTTAATATATTTAATGATTATTCTGAGTGTCCAGAGTATTCTGAGTTTCCACATATGGCGACAATAAAAATAAATTTGTCAAAAAAGGAAATAGATTATTTAAATAATTTATATATCAAATATGATATTGATGATATAAATGGACTAATGGAAGAAGCTGAAATATTTTCGAGTAAAAATAGTGCAAGTATAATGTTTAGTAAAAATCATAGAATCTCGATTTATGAGGGTTATGCCGAAACTAATACAAATAGAAAAGTTATTAATTACTTGAATGAAATAAATAAGTTCTTAGATGAAAAAATGAAAGATGATATTTTGTATCAGAAAAGTATAAAAAAGATAAAATCAGCAAGAAGATTATAGCTGTTTTAATTTCTTAAAAGCTAGATAAATAAAAAAGGTTCAAGATATTTTGTCTTGAACCTTTTTATAGTAAGTTTAGAAAGGATATCCTATCGCGAAGTTTACAGTAGGGTCTAGCAGATTAATTTTAGAAGCTACCCATTTCTGTCCTTCAGGTTTGTTCGGGTCGTAGACTTTGTAAGCAAAATCCAGCCTGAAAGTGACATAAGCGATATTCATTCTAATTCCAAAGCCACTGCCAATTCCCATTTGTTTATAGAATTTATTGAATTTGAATGCGTTGTCATTTTTTTCTTCGCCTATAGACCAAGTGTTTCCTAAATCCGTGAACAAGGCTCCATGGAACATATTATTCATCATAAAACGATATTCTATGTTGGTGGTCAGTTTCATATTCCCCATCATGTAGGTTCTGATGTTTTCATTTAGCTGAGAATCAGAAGGTCCCAGTCCGCCGTAGGCTTTCCAAGCTCTGATATCATTGGAACCACCATTATAATAAGCACGAGCAAAAGGCATGTTTTTGGAGTTTCCATATGGCAGCCCTATTCCTATAAATTGTCTCAAAATAAGGGATTGTCTACCATCATTAAAGTTAAAATATTTTCTGATGTCTAAATCTAATTTTGCAAACTGAGAATATACCGTTCCAAAAATACTTCTTTGGGCTTTGTCATGCACTATACTTTCATCTCTTCTCTCAAATTTGAATATATTATCCAATAAACTCAGCGTGTTTCCTGATAACTCAAATTTAGCATTGAAATAGAATGGATGTTTGAAATATTTTTTACCCAATTCATTGTAAAGGAAATTGTAATTTAGTCCAAAAATGATAACATCCTGAGTTTGTCTCTCCTTGTTAAGAAGTGATTGTTCAAATAAAGTCATCTGATATTGGTCGGCAAAATTTAGGCTGTTTGTAAAGTTGTGATCATCTAAGATTGCTTTAGAAACAGCATCAGAAGTTACATTTCCATTATAAAACTGCGAAACCAAAGTAGGATTTATACTTTGATAAAGCCCAAAAATATCATCACGAACAATCTTGTCATTAGGGAACAAATCATAGTAGTTGTCCTTGTTTCTGGTGATACTCAGTAGAGAGTTCAGCAGGGTGAAACGGTGCGAAACCACATCATTTACATTCAAGAAATAGTTTATCCCACCATTGAAGTTGATTCTCCCTAGACCGATATTATTCTGCACAGATGCTCCAAAAATGATAGAGGAAGATGGCGAAAATCGGCGTGGTATGATTTTGTCCATATTAAAAGGCGAAATAAATCTAGGCAATTTCAGTGAAACTTCGGCTGAAGTCTCATAGGCGTTGAAAAACTTGCCTTTTTCATTTCCAGTTGTACCGATAATTCCCGAAAGACTTAGATTCAGGTTTTCTCCTCCTCGGAATATATTTCTACTCGTAAATTCCAAACTTGGTGAAATTCCAAAGTTTAGAATTTGCGAATAATGCAGGTCAGTAGCCAGTTTTAGGTTATACCTTTGCAAAGGAATAAGCGTGTAGCGAAGGTCTAAGATGCTGTCATTAGGAGCTTCTTTTGATCTTCTTGTCAAAGGATTAGCATTTACGATACTAAAATTATCAAGAGCAATAAGGTTTCTTCTTGTAAGGTCTATTCTTTTTTGGTTATAGACTTCACCACTATCTACAGTGACAGCTCTCCAAAGAGGTCTTGACTTGAAGTAGCGGTCCATTCTTCTGATGGTAACATCACCTATTTTTTTCTCTATAATTGTGGAATCAGAAGGCTTGTCTTTTATATAAATTTCTATTTTTCCTATTGTGTGTCTTTTATATCGCCCACCGATAGTGTCTTTTCTTATTTCTAATGTCAAAGGAACCTGTTTTCTGCTCTTTAGAGTATCTGCAGTAAAAAATATTTCTTCATTATTACTATTAAAGTTATAATATCCTTCAGCTCTCATCAGCTCGTTGATTCTTTTTATTTCATTTTCTAGATGAGCTTGGTTTAGGATATTTCCTTTCTTTACAAGACTTTTGTCATAATTATTTTCATAAATAGCCCTTATATCAGGATAGGGAATATTATGGTTGTACTCACTTATATAGGTAGGGTCTTTATGAGTGATTGTAAAGATATTTTGAGCTTTTTTAGCAGAAGAATCTTTCTTGATGCTGTATTCCACCTCTGTATCCCAGTATCCTCTGTATATCAGGTATTTTTTGATGCCATTAGCACTTAGTCTAGTTTTGTTTTCATCAAGAATGACAGGAGCTTTCCCTATGTTATGAAGCATTCTACTCAAAAGCATACTTCTGCCCACATATTCTGGATGCCCAGCTCTGATAGAAAGTGTATCTCTAAGTTTACTATTTCTAAGGTGAGAAGGGTAGTTCATATATCTATTTAATATGGTATCGTATTTACGATTTGCCATATTATAAAACCATAAACTCATAGGAAAAACAAAAAGCGTTTTTCCATTAGGTTTTTGGGAAACATAGTCGGATACTCCACTAGAATAGACAGAGCCATCAGTAAATTTAAAATTATTTTTTGTTAAAAGATACTGACCTTTAGGGACTTTATTGGTGGTACAGGCATAAAATAATGCCAGAATTATTGTGAGAGATAAAAATATATGATATTTTTGAAAATATTTACGACTATGCTTACTGCTCATACTATTAAAATTTTACAATCTCTAGATAAAAAAAAATTTAGACAAAAATACAATTTATTCTTGGTTGAAGGAGATAAAATTATCCGAGAACTAAAAAAATCTTCTTATAAAGTCAAGGAGATTTTTAGTATAGATATATCTAATCCTGATTTTCAATCATTTAAAACCAATCTAATTACAGAACGAGAATTAAGAAAAATTAGTCTATTACAAAATCCTAAAAATTCTGTTGCTGTCTGTGAACTAAAGGAAAACACTTCCATAGAAACGCCTATTCAGTTGGTTTTAGATAATGTGCAGGACCCTGGTAATTTGGGAACTATTATTCGTTTGGCTGATTGGTTTGGGATAGAGCAGATTGTTTGTAGTGAGGATTGTGTGGATTTTTATAATCCAAAAGTGATCCAAGCGACTATGGGATCTTTCACAAGGGTTAATATTATATATAAGGATATAGTATCACTTCTACAAAATTCTGATCGCCCTGTTTTCGGAACAGATATGGTAGGACAGAGTCTTTACAAGACAGAATTTCCAGAGCGTTTTTATCTTATTTTGGGCAATGAAGGGAATGGAATCCGTCCAGAGATAAAAAAACTTGTTTCTCAAAATATTACAATTCCAAGATTTGGAAAACTTCAACATACTGAAAGTCTTAATGTTTCTATGGCAACAGGTATTATTTTAGGACAAATATTTTCAAAAAAATAATTTTTTTTTCATTTTAATCAAGAAAAGTCATAAAAGCCTATAAATAGGAGGTTTTTATTAGTTATTTACATATGTGAAAAACATAAAACATATGTAAATTCATGCAGAAAAAAATATTTTTTTAGGTGATTATTAGGTAGATATGTATTTTTTTTGTATATTTGCTCAATGAATTATACTCACTGGGTCATAAAGTGGGTTGTTTTCTTTAACTGAAACAATTAGATTTACTATAAATTAAAATTATAGATTATGAAAAGACAATTCTTAGCTTTTGTTATGACTATCTTGCTTTCTTTGGGTGTTAATGCTCAAGATTATAACAAGTGGTCTATTGATGCAAGTGGAGGGGTAAGTATATTATCTTCTTCAGGTTTTTCTGAAGGATATTTCGCTTCAGTTCCGAATGTTTGGACTGCAAATGGAGGAGTTCGTTACATGTTCAATAATAAATTTGGTCTTCGTTTAGGTGGAGGGTTTGACCAACTTCAGAATGCAGGAAATTCTCCTAAATTCGCTACTAGAATATGGAATGTGAATGTTCAAGGGGTGGCTAATTTAGGGCGTGCTTTGTCTTTTGAAGACTTTACTAAAAACTTTGGGTTATTAGCTCACTTTGGGGTAGGATATGGACATATGACATCAAAAAGCTTTAAAGGAGTTGATAACTTAGGAATTATTATATTTGGTATCACACCTCAGGTTCGTCTTAGTGATAGAATAACATTACTTTTGAGTGGTACATTTAATTGGTATTTGACACAACATTATACATTCAATGGAGAAAGTCTAACAAGAGACCCTAATGTAACTCCAATGAGAAATGTTAATTTCCAAGGACTTAATTTTACTGCTACTGCAGGACTTCAGATTGCTTTAGGTAAAAAACAAGTTCATGCAGATTGGTATGGTGTAAAGAGAGAAGAAGAGAAAGAGAAAAAGGTTGCTCAAAATGAGAAAACAGTAGATAATCGTATAACAAGAGGAGGAAGTGATATAACAGCAAATGGTCAGCGTATAGAATCTGATAAAGATCCTAGACTTGCTAATAATAATGTGAAATCTGATGATGAAAATGATTTTGAAGATGATGAAAATGGAGATGTAAGTAACAGTAATATAGCATCTAATAACAATCAAAATACAAATAACAATAATATTATTGTAGAAAGTGTAGACCCAGCTAAAGAGCTTATAGAAAAAGGATATGTTAATGCTTACTTTGGATTTGATTCTTCTGAGCCTCAGGATGGTTCATTGTGGGCAGTAGGTTTCGTAGCAAACTATTTGAAACAAAATCCAGATGCTAAACTTAATATAATAGGTTACACAGACCAAGTAGGAAATGCAGGATACAATGAGAAACTATCTAAGAAGAGAGCAGATGCAGTTAAGCAATTATTGGTTGAGATGGGAGTAGATACATCAAGACTAGCATCTCAAGGAAAGGGAATAGATAAGAAAACTAAAGCTAAGTCTGCAGGAGCTAGAAGATTAGTGAGAAGAGTTACATTTGAATTGACTAATGACTCAGGTAAAGAATCACATATAGCATCAAAATAAAGTAAGAAGAGAGGTTTCAAACCTCTCTTTTTTTATTTCAAAATAAAGGAAATGATAAGAAGAGTAGTCATAGTATCTTTAGTGTATATTTTAGGAGTATTTATTCTATTTAGGCTGGAAAATGTTTTCCATATAATGTTTTTTAGTATATGTTTTTTTATTTATATGATTTGGGAAATTTTTAATTATTATAATGGAGATTGGAAGAAGAATAATGAAATATTGTTTGCTAATTTGCAAGAAGATATAGACATGACTAAGTTGAAAAAAATCTCATCAAGACCTTTCTTTTTTGGGTTGGAGGGTAGATTTATTAGTGATGAAAGTTTTTATTTTGATGATGAAAATCTATATATTATTGCTAAAAATAGAAAGGCGGTTAAAGTTCCTTTTGTGCAAATAGCCGAACTTAAAAAGACATCTATGAATATCAATAAAATTAGAATATGGCAAATTAGTGTAGGAATAGAAGGCGCGGAAGCCATGTTTCGATTTGCTAATAATTACACTATTTGGAATAAAAATTTCAAAGAATTTTATACTAAATTGAGCAGGGAAAATCCTATGGCTGTGAAAACGAAATGGAGTTATTGGAATTTATAAAATCAGCTAATCATTATGGTAAGGTTTTCCCTGTAAAATAGTAGAAGCACGATAGATTTGCTCAACGAAAAACAACCGAATCATCTGATGTGTGAAAGTCATTTTTGAGAGAGAAATTTTCTCATTGGCTCTTTGGTATATTTCATCAGAAAAACCATAGGCACCGCCGATAAGGAAATTCACTTTTTTGACTGATGAACCGAGCCAAAAATCTATTTTTTCTGAAAACTGTCGGCTGGTAAATTCTTTTCCTTTTTCATCTAAAAGAATGACCAAATCCGCATTGTCAATTTGGTTTAGAAATAATTTTGCTTCTTCTTTTTTTAGTAAATCTGCGGATAGGTTTTTTGCGTTTTTTACATCAGGAATTTCTATAATTTCAAAATTCCAATGTTTCGGAATGCGTGGTAAGTAATTGGAAATAAGGCTGGTAATCTCGCGGTCATCGGTTTTTCCTATACAAATGAGATTGAATTTCATATGGTTTCTGTATATTTGCGGTCTGCAAATGTAAATAAAATGGAGATAAAAAAGTTCAAAATATTTCAGAAAATCCACAGTTTTTTAGATGGAATCCATTTGCCAGTGCTGGATATTTCTCTTTGGGGGCTTTTAGAAATTTATGTAGGGGGGATATTTCAGAAACAAATCATTAGACAAGCAGCGAGTGTTTCTTGGAGCTTTTTTTTAAGCCTTTTTCCACTTATTTTGTTTATTCTTTCAGTTTTGCCGTATTTACCTCATTATGAGGAACTTTATCATTATATTTTTAATGAACTCATGCCTCGTATCCTGCCAGACCATATGCTGGAAGATGTGACAGGATATATTGAACAAAATATCATGCCCAATATTGCGCAGATGAGCTTGTTTACCATTGCTTTGGTGCTTATTTTTGCTACGAATGGCACTTACGCCCTTATCAATGGCTTTAACCATGATACGGATACACAGCGAGGGCTGATCAGGGAGTATTTACTGGCGTTTTTAATTACGGCAAGTTTCACAGTGGCTATCGTGATGTGTCTTTTGGGGATTTACTATGCCGAAGTCGTTTTTAAATTATTGATACCCGAATATCCGAGTAATTGGTTTTTTTCTAATTTAACAGTGATTATCGGATATTTTTCATTTCCTTTGGTTTATTGTCTGGCATTGTCGCTTTTGTATTGGGTTGGTTCTGTGGAAATTACAAGATTCAAACAATCTATCCCAGGGGCTATTCTTACCACAGTTTTGTTTATGGTGGTTACCTATTTTTTTGCATTTTATGTTAGTGAGATAGCGAGTTATAATGTCCTTTATGGCTCGGTAGGTTCTATGATTTTATTGATGATTTGGGTGGATGTGAATGTGGTGCTGATAATGTTTGGAAATGAGCTGAATTTGGCTATAAAACGAATACACGATTCCAACAAGCAGAAAAATAACAGCATCCAAGACGAAAAAATAGATTTTCAGATATAGTTTAAAATATTGTAAATAAAAAGAGCAACTAAAATTTTAGCTGCTCTTTTTTATTTTCTTTAAAGATTATTAAATAGAATTATCGTTTTTAGCTGCATTTTTTAGAAGTAAATACCCTAAACTACCCGCCAGTATAGACGCCATAAGAATAGCAAATTTAGCCGAATCCTGAAGCTCTTGGCTGTCTTTAAAAGAAAGCAGTGCGATGAAAATAGACATCGTAAAACCTATCCCCGCCAAAAGTCCAGCTCCAGCCATGTGAATCCATCGGCTTCGGTCAGGAAGGTTGCTGATTTTCAGTTTTATAGCAATGAAAGAGAATAGGTTAATTCCAATAAGTTTTCCTAAAATAAGCCCCAATACTATTCCATATCCAAAGTTTGAAAACAGCCCATCCACCATACCTCCTTTGAAAGTAATGTTGGTATTTGCAAGTGCGAAAATAGGCATGATAGCATAGCTCACAGGGATATGTAAAGAATGTTCCAATTTCTCTAACGGAGAAGCCTCTGTTTCGTTCTCGGAATTAGCAGGAATAGTAAATGCTAAAATAACTCCCGCAATGGTAGCATGAATACCAGAATGGTGCATGAAATACCATAAAAACGCCCCTGGAATTAGATAAAAAATATGCTTTTTAACTTTAAAATAATTTAATGCCGCAAGTAAAATGATGACTAAACCGCTGTAAGCAAGATAATTCCAATGAATTTCATCCGTGTAGAAAATCGCAATTACTACAATCGCTCCTAAGTCATCCACAATCGCCAAAGCAGCCAAAAATACTTTTATCGCAGAAGGGACGCTTTTTCCTAACATAGAAACAATAGCCAATGAAAAGGCGATATCCGTAGCCATAGGAATAGCCCAGCCATTGCTATATTGCGTGCCATGATTGAAAATAGTGAAAATAACCGCAGGAACTATCATTCCGCCAATCGCCGCAAAGATAGGAAGCGAGGCGTTTTTGAAGTTAGAAAGTTCGCCTTTGAGAAGCTCTCGTTTTATTTCTAAACCTACTAAAAGAAAGAAAACCGCCATTAGACCGTCATTTATCCACATACTTACAGAGTATGGACCTATCATTGTATCCAAAAGAGCCTGAAACCCAGTCGCTGCCGAAGAGTTGGCTATCATCAGAGAAATGGTAACACATAAAACCAATAAAACCCCTGAGGACTGGCTGTTTGAGAAAAATTCTTTAAAAAATTTTGTTATACGCATTTTTAATTATTTTTAAAATTGAACTTTAAGATTTACAAATATAACAAAAATCATGATTATTCATTTTGAAAAATCCTCAAATAATGGTAAATTTGCAGGAAATAATAATATTTTAGTTATGAGAACATTTATTAAAGGTACTTCCATATTGGGAGTTTTGTTGTTACTTTTTATGTCATGTAGTGGAGCAAAAGTTTATAATTCTAATGACCTGCTGACAGTAACATCCAGTCAGAAGAAAATAGCGATTTTGCCGCCTAAAGTTTCTATGCTTGAAGGTAAATATACAGGGCGCTTTGACCAGTCTAAGGAGCAGGAATCGGCTAATTTTCAGAAGGAAATGTATGCTTGGTTTTTGAAGAGATTTTCTCAGAATAATGCGAGCCAAGAAATACAAGATATAGAAACTACAAACACAAAACTAAAAAGAGCAGGATACCCTGAAAAAGAATTGACAAAGAGCGAAATATGCGCTATTTTAGGAGTAGATGCTGTTGTAAGTTCTAATTATGTACTGACTAAACCTATGCCGCAGGGAGTGGCAGTAGCGGCATCTGTTTTGCTTGATTATGAGGGAACAACGAATGAAATCACCACAGATATGAATATTTACGATAAAAAGACTGATAAAATATTTTGGAATTACAGCAATAAATATTCAGGTGGGTGGAGAAGTAACCATAGTGATATCGTAGAAAACCTTCTGAGAAATGCAAGTAAGAAAATGCCTTATGGAGCAAAGAAATAAAAACATAAACGCCCTTTTTTAGGGCGTTTTTTATAATCTTTTTACTTTTTTGATGCCTTCTATCTGTGCCAGTTGTTTTAATAAATCCTCCAACTGGTTTTTGTTTTTAACTTCTAAAGAGATGGTTCCGATGAAAATTCCATCAATGGAGTTGATAGAGATTCCTTTCATGTCGATGTGCATATTATTAGAGATAATGGATGCTACATCATTTATTATTCCCATTCTGTCCATTCCTTGGAGTTCTATTTTGATGTTATTGATGAATCTTTCGGAGTTCACCCATTTCGCCAACATCACACGATAGTCGTAGTTTGCACGGAGGTTTATCGCATTGGGACAGTTTTCATTATGCACTTTAATGCCATCATTTATAGTTAAAAATCCGAAAATCTTATCTCCAGGAATTACCGTACAGCATTTTGCGAAAGAATAGGATAATTTTTCTTCATTTCGCCCAAAAACAATCAGGTCCAAATCAGATTTTGGTGTTTCCACAAACTCTGTTTTATCCTTTCGGAACCGCTGCAAAAGGCTTCCAAAGAAACTTTTTTTGCTGTCCAAATATTCCTTTAAATTGGAAGTGTCCAGAGTTCCTTCGTAGAATTTCAGGAATAAATCCTGTGAGGTTTTTAGATTAAAATATTTCTGAATATTGTTGAGCTCCTCTTCCGTAAAGTTGATTTTGGCGTGTCTCAGTTTTCTTTGGAAAATTTCTTTTCCTTCGGCTACTTTTTGGTTTTTTTCTGAGTTTAAAACCGCCTTTATTTTCGAACGAGCCTTGGAAGTTACCACAAAATCCAGCCAATCTTTTTTCGGTTTTTGGTTGGGAGAGGAGATGATGTCTATCTGGTCGCCGTTTTTTAGGACATAACTTATCGGTTGCAGTTTGCCGTTGATTTTAGCGCCACTGCATTTCATTCCCAGTTCAGAATGCACCATGAAAGCAAAATCCAGTGCTGTCGCGCCTTTTGGAAGGATTTTAACATCTCCTTTTGGCGTGAAAATAAAAACTTCTTTAGTGTATAGATTTAGCTTAATGCTGTCCAAAAGTTCCGTGGTGGAGAGCGATTGCTGGTTGTCCAAAACTTCCCGAATCTGAACTACCCATTGTTCAAAGTTTTTGTCATCAGAGTTTTGGCTGAAACCTTCTTTGTATTTGTAATGGGCAGCGACTCCTTTTTCTGCGATTTCATCCATTCGCTCGCTTCGGATTTGCACTTCTACCCACTTGTTGTCAGGCCCTAGGATAGTCAAATGAAGACTTTCATAGCCTGTACTTCTCGGCTGGGTAATCCAGTCCCGCATTCGTGCAGGATTGCTGTGATAAAGGTCAGTAATGATGGAATAAATTTTCCAAGCGAGGAATTTCTCGTTCTTAAAGTCCGATTTGTAGATGACACGGATGGCGTAGTTATCATAAACTTCCTCAAAAGGAATGTTTTGTTTCAGCATTTTTCTATAAATAGAGCTGATGGATTTCGCCCTTCCTTTAATCTTAAAATTGAGTTTTTCTTCTTTTAGTTTTTCAGAAACATGCTCTATGAATTCCTGTACATAGCTTTCACGGTGTTCTTTGGCTATGATGAGTTTTTCAGAAATCTCGTTGTAGATTTCAGGCATGTTGTATTTTAGGGACAAATCCTCTAATTCGGATTTTATGTTGTAAAGTCCCAGTCTGTGAGCCATAGGAGCGTAGATGTATACGGTTTCAGAGGCTATTTTTTTCTGTTTGTCTGGGCGCATGCTGTCCAGCGTTCTCATGTTGTGAAGGCGGTCAGCTATCTTGATGAGAATTACCCTAAAATCATCCGATAGAGTGAGCAGGAGTTTTCGGTAGTTTTCGGACTGTACGGAGATGTTTTGGTTATTCATCACAGAAATTTTGGTAAGTCCGTTCACTACATCGGCTATTTTCTTCCCAAAGAGTTTTTCTATATCCTCATAGGTGTAGTCGCTGTCTTCTATCACATCATGAAGCAGCGCTGCCGCGATGCTGGTAGCACCTAGACCTATTTCCTCAGCCACGATTTTTGCCACCGCTATAGGATGGAAAATGTAGGGTTCTCCAGTCTTTCGGCGCTGGTCTTTGTGGGCATCCCAAGCCACATCAAAAGCCTTTTTGATGAGTTCCAGCTGTTCCTCATTCAGCTTTCGGTAGGTGTGGTGGATTAGGTCATCGTATCTTTTGAGGATTTCTATTCGTTCTTGTTGTTCATCGGTGCTCATCTTTGGGAAATTTTAGGATATTACGAAAGTAATAAAAAATATTAAACATTACAAATATCCTCTCTTTTTTATATTTTTGTAAGTTCTAAATATTTTGAAATTTATGAAAACTATACATATTCAAGCCAAGGAGTTTTTTGAATTATTAAAGCTGAAAGACCAGTCTATGTGGGATATTTTTGCCCAAATGATAGATGGCGAGGAAAAGGAAATTCTCTTTCTGGATGAGGAGGGAAAGTTTCTTTTTGGTTACCGCCTGCCTGCGACTTTGGAAAAAATGCAGGAGGACAAAAAGCTTTTTGCAGAGAAATATGCTGAAAAAATCATGCTGAATTAGTCTCGGCAAGGGAAAAATCCTTAAATTTGGGGCTTTATATTTCGTTTTTAAAATCAAAAAATGGGAAAGAAAAACATATTTACAGATGCCTTCGGCAATTGGTATATTTTGAAAAGATTGGTGGTGTTTATCTTTGGTCTGGTTTCTTACCGAAGGTTCAATGGTTTTAATAAACTGAAAATCACAGGAACGGAGCATTTGGTGGATTTACCAAAGACTAATGTGCTTTTTGTCTCCAATCACCAGACTTATTTTGCGGATGTGGCAGCGATGTATCATGTCTTTTGTGCAGTGAATAACGGCTTTATCAATACAATTGCTAATCCCATCTATATTCTCAATCCCAAAGTAGATTTCTACTATGTGGCAGCGGAAGAAACCATGAACAAAGGGCTTCTTACAAGGATTTTTAAGCTGGTGGGAGCTGTTACCGTGAAAAGAACTTGGCGTGCCAATGGGCAGAATGTCAATAGAAAAGTAGATATGTCCGAAGTAGAAAACATCCTAAAAGCGCTAGACAACGGCTGGGTGGTGTCTTTCCCGCAGGGAACTACGGCTGCTTTTGCTCCTGGGAGAAAGGGAACAGCAAAACTTGTCCTACAGCAGAGAGCGATAGTAATTCCTGTGAAAATCAATGGTTTCCGCAGGGCTTTTGACAAAAAAGGATTAAGACTGAAAGTGACAGGCGTGCAGCCGACAATGGAGTTTAAAAAACCGCTTGACATAGACTATGACAACGAAAGCGCTGAAGAGATTTTGGATAAAATCATGAATGCCATAGAGCAGACACCAAAGCACAATGTCCTCCATGAATATGACCAAGAGCTGGAACGAAAAAAACAAGAAGAAAAATCACAAGCATAAAAGAAAAATATGAAAGTTCATTTTATCGCCATAGGAGGGAGTGCCATGCACAATCTTGCTATCGCACTGAAAAATAAAGGTTGTGAGGTTACAGGCTCTGATGATGCCATCTTTGAACCCTCAAAAACACGATTGGAACAGAAAAGCATTCTTCCAAAGGAATTTGGATGGTTTCCAGAGAAAATCACAGCAGATATAGATGCTGTAATTTTGGGAATGCACGCCCATGCGGACAATCCAGAATTGGCAAGAGCCAAAGAATTAGGATTAAAAATCTATTCGTATCCAGAGTTTCTCTATCAGCAGAGCAAGGAAAAAACCAGAGTGGTCATTGCTGGTTCACATGGGAAAACCACCATCACATCGATGATTCTGCATGTGCTGAATTTTCATAACAAGGAAATAGACTACATGGTGGGCGCCCAGCTGGAAGGGTTTGATTGCATGGTGAAAATCACCGAGGATACAGATTTTATGATTTTGGAAGGCGATGAGTATCTTTCTTCTGCTGATGACAGACAGCCTAAATTCCTGCATTATCACCCAAATATCGCCTTAATCAGCGGTATTGCATGGGATCATATCAATGTTTTTAAGACTTTTGATGATTATTTAGAGCAGTTCAGAAAATTTACCGAAAGCATCACTTCTGGCGGAGTTTTGGTGTATAATGAGGAAGATGAAGAAGTGGTAAAAATAGTAGAAAACAGCCAGAAATATTTCCGAAAACTGCCTTACAAAACGCCTGAATACAGCATTCGCGAAGGGAAAGTTTATCTAAAAACAAGCATGGGCGAAATTCCGCTCTCTGTTTTTGGGAAACATAATTTGCTCAATATGGAAGGCGCAAAACTTATCTGCCAGCAGCTGGGCATTATGGAAGAGGAGTTTTATGAAGCGATAATGAGTTTCAAAGGTGCTTCTAAGCGATTAGAAAAAGTGGAGAGAAAAGATGGAGGAATTTTGTATAAAGATTTTGCACACGCTCCATCTAAGGTAAAGGCAACTGTGGCGGCTTTCAAAGAGCAGTTTAAGCAGGAAAAAACTTACGGATTTTTAGAGCTTCATACTTATAGTTCGCTGAATCCCATATTTTTAGAACAATACAAAGGAGCAATGGACGGGCTGGATACAGGAGTGATTTTCTATTCGGAAGAAGCCTTGAAAATCAAGAGAATGGAGCCGGTTTCTCCTGAAATGATTAAAGAAAAATTTGGTAATCCAGACCTGAAAGTCTTTACCAATGCCGAAAGTCTCCACGAATATTGGAACACGCTGGACAAGACCCAAGGCGCTTATCTGATGATGAGTTCAGGGAATTTCGGAGGATTAGACTTAGTTAATTAGTTTTCAATTAGATATGTTTTTTAGGCTTATTCAAAATTTTATCAATAAAAATAATGGAGTATAACACAAACCGCACAAAGTTGCTCATGCCAGAATATGGCAGAAATATCCAGATGATGGTAGAGTATTGTAAATCACTACCTTCCAAGGAAGAACGAAACGAAGTGGCGAAAACCATAGTAGAATTTATGGGACAAAGAAATCCTCATCTCCGCGATGAGGAAAATTATAAACATAAACTCTGGGATCACTTGTATATTTTAGCAGATTATGACTTGGATGTAGATGCGCCGTATCCTTTCCCAACGAAGGAGGAACTTGCCCAAAAGCCTAATAGGATGGATTATCCTTCTTTTGAAAATGAATATAAATTCTACGGAAAGAGCATTTTACAGCTTATAGATAGAGCTATAGAGCTGGAAGAAGGCGAGGAGAAAGAGGCTCTGATACAGGTAATTGCCAACAATATGAAAAAATCCTATAATGTTTATAACAAAGAGCATGTGCAGGACGAGGTGATTTTCAGGCATTTGAAGGAACTTTCTCAGGATAAATTAGACTTGACAGGAATAGAAACTTTAGATAAAAGTAAAATCTATCATTCCAACAGAAATAAGAGAAATAATCATAAAAAAAGAAACCATCATTCCCAAAAAAATAGAAAAAGATGACAGAAGCATTTCAGATAAGAGGAGGAAAAAAACTAAGCGGAGAAATCACACCACAAGGAGCTAAAAACGAAGCGCTGCAAATACTTTGCGCCGTGCTTTTGACTTCTGAGCCTGTGAGAATCAGTAATATACCAGACATCAAGGATGTTAATCGTTTGATAGAAATCCTGCAAGATTTCGGGGTAAAAGTAATTAAAAACGGAAAAGGTGATTTTACTTTTCAGGCTGATAATATCCATTTTGACTACATTAAATCAAAGGAATTTAGAAAAGATGGAGCGAAGCTTAGAGGCTCTGTGATGCTTTTAGGGCCTATGCTTGCGCGCTTTGGTGAGGCGTATATGCCTACACCAGGGGGAGATAAAATAGGAAGAAGAAGGCTGGATACTCATTTTCAAGGGTTTGTGGAGCTGGGAGCAGAATTTAATTTTAATGAAGAAGAAAGTTTTTACACCCTTACAGCCAAGGAGTTAAACGGAAAATTTATTCTCTTGGAGGAGGCTTCAGTAACAGGGACGGCCAATATCATCATGGCGGCTGTTTTGGCTAAGGGAACGACTCAAATTTACAATGCAGCCTGCGAACCGTATCTTCAGCAGCTTTGCAAGATGCTCAATAGAATGGGAGCGAAAATAACAGGAATAGGCTCTAACCTGCTGACGATAGAAGGTGTGGAAAGCCTTGGAGGAACGGAGCATGTTCTCCTTCCAGATATGGTGGAAATCGGTTCTTGGATTGGGCTGGCAGCAATGACAAAGTCAGAAATTACCATCAAAAATGTGAACTGGGAACAGCTTGGCATCATTCCTGATACATTCCGAAAATTAGGGATAAAATTAGAGCGAAAAGGAGATGATATCTACATTCCATCGCAGGAAAATTATAAAATACAAAAATTCATCGATGGGTCTATTTTGACTATTTCTGATGCTCCTTGGCCAGGTTTTACGCCAGATTTACTTTCAATTATTTTAGTTGTGGCTACTCAGGCGAAGGGAAGTGTTCTTGTTCATCAGAAAATGTTCGAAAGCCGTTTGTTTTTCGTGGATAAACTAATTGATATGGGAGCTCAAATCATCCTTTGTGACCCGCACAGAGCCACAGTAATCGGGCTTAACCACGAGACGCCATTGAGAGGAACTACATTGATTTCGCCAGACATCAGAGCAGGAAACGCCCTTCTGATAGCGGCTCTTTCGGCTGAAGGGAAAAGTATAATCCACAATATAGAGCAGATAGACCGAGGCTACGAAGATATAGAAGGCAGACTAAAAGCCATAGGCGCAGATATAGAGCGAATAAAAATTTAATCTTCAAAAAAAAACGAGCGATGAAAAGGTTTTTTATCAATCAAAATGATTTGTCCGATAAGTTTTGGAATATTGAATATGAAGGGGAGGAGCAAATCGTTCATTATGGAAAAATAGGGACTGCTGGGCGAGAAATGACAAAGAAATTCGCGAGTGAAGAGGAATGCCAAAAGGAAAGCGAAAAACTCATCACTCAAAAAATGAAAAAAGGCTATGTAGAAGTTTCTCCAAATGAGGAAATCCCTGCTAAAATAGAAATGAGCGAGGAGGAAAAAGCTGAATTTTTGTTTTGGGAAGCCATCGAAAAAAGCTATAGATACAACAAGAAAAAGTGGGATGCCTACGATGTAGAAGAGCATCTGGAAAAGCTGACAAGTTATCTGGCGAAGCATGGAAAAGAGCGTTTGGTATCTTTTGAAAAAACTATGCAAGAAAAACTGATGGAACTCTATACCGCCCAGATGGCAGAGCTTTACATCATTTTGAATTGTGATTTTGAGAAAAAAGATGATGTTTATTGTTTTGAGGAAGAGCCATACATTTCTACTGATGGATTTATTTATTTCCGATGCTGGCTTCTGCTGAAAGGGAAAGAATTTTTTGAGGATATAACCAAAGACATCAATGCTTTCATCAGTGGGAAATATCATTTTGACATTGGGGACACTTGGGCAGAAGGACTGCTCTATGTGAGTGATGGTGCCTATTCTGAAAACCGCGAAAACGAAGATGAAAGTGAAATAAGGGATATAGTTTTTGAAAAATATCCACATATTAATTATGATAATGCAGGAGAAATAGAGGGAGAAATCGCTGGAGATAAAAAATTATTTGAGAAATATCCAGCTCTTGTGAAGGAGATTTGTGATTTGAGATAAGTTAGTAAAATTAGTTAAAAATAGAATTTAAATACATAAAAAATGAAAACATACGCAGGAATACCAGAAGAAAATGCAACATTAGAAAATTCAAAAGTAATGCTGGTGACAGTTCCCTATGATGGAACTTCTACTTGGGGAAAGGGAGCGGATAAAGGCCCTGAACTTTTCTTAGATGCATCAGAAAATATGGAACTTTATGATATAGAGACAGCTACAGAGCCATATTTGGAGGGAGTTTATTTGGCTGGGGAAGTTACAGAGGATTCTTCGCCAGAAGCCATGACAGAGGCGGTTTATCAAAAAACAAAAGAAATGCTTCAGCATGACAAGCTTTTTACGCTTTTTGGTGGGGAACATTCTGTGTCCATTGGTTCTATCCGTGCAGTGGGAGAGAAGTACGAAAACCTTACGGTGCTTCAGCTGGATGCCCATACAGACCTAAGACCAGAGTTCCATGGTTCTACTTCTAATCACGCTTGTGCTGTTTTTGAGGCTAATCAAAAACATAATTTGGTTCAGGTAGGAATCCGTTCGTGTGATGTGGAAGAAATGCAGTATGTCCCAAAAGGGCAGTGTTTCTGGGCGCACGAGATTGCTGAAAATCCAAACTGGATAGAAGATGTCCTTAGTAAAGTTTCTGGTAATGTGTATATTACGATAGATTTGGATGCTTTTGATCCATCTATTGCGCCATCTACGGGAACGCCAGAACCAGGGGGATTGGCTTGGTATCCTACTTTGAAATTATTAAAGAAAGTTTTTGAAAAATGTAATGTAGTAGCATTTGATATCGTGGAGCTGATGGATTCTGCTAATCCAAAACCTACGGCATTCTTGGCAGCGAAATTATACTACAAAATGCTGGCTTACTACCATTTGTCTAAAAAATAAACGAGACCAGAACCTCTTCGGAAAGATGGAAAACCTCTTGGTTTATTAGTTTTAATCAATAATTTTAAATAATAACATCATGAAAAGAGTAATCGCATTAGTATTTTTGGCTTTACTATTGATAAATTGCAGTAAAAATCAAGTAGTCGTGGGGAGCAACAACATCATTACCCAAGAAAAACAGCTTTCTGTGTATGACAGAATAGAGGTTTTGGGTAGTTATGATGTTATTTTTACGGATGGAGAGGTCGGCAAGATTAAAATAAAAGCTCCTGACAACATCCTTCCGCTCATACAGACAGAGGTGTCTGATGGCCTGCTGAAAATAGGCGCAGAAAAGAACAGATACAAAGTAAAAGAACCTATCATCATTTATGTTCCTGTGGATTCTCGTTTGAAACAAGTGGACATCAAAGGTTCTGCTGATATTTACTCCGAAAAAAATCTGGAAACAAAGGCTTTAAATGTTGGCATATACGGCAGCGGTGATGCGCGTTTGGCAGTGGATGTTTCCTCTCTCGCTTTGGAGGTAGTTGGTGCGGGCGATATCCGAGTAAGCGGCAGGGCTAAGGACTTATCCATCGATATCAGTGGCAGCGGTGATGTAGATACTTCAAAACTAACCGCCGAAAAAGCTGCCATCAGTATAAGTGGTGCGGGCGATGTTTCCGCCTATGTGACCGAAGATGTGGATGTTTCCATAGCAGGTGCTGGTGATGTTACCGTTAAAGGAAATCCGAAGAAAGTAAAGCAGAAAATCAACGGCTCTGGTAGAGTGAGTGTAAAATAAGCAAGTAGCAAGAATTTATTTACATTTATTAGTTTAGTATGAAATACATAGAGCATCCATATTTTGGGAAATTAAATACGGAAGGGCTGGATGATTATGATATATTGTGGGAAGAAAATATTCCTTACAAAAATGGAACTGTAAGTGTAGGTTTTTGGTTCTGTGGAAAAGATGATTTATCCATAGAAAGGCTGGATTTATTTGAAAAATTCCTAAAAGAATTTGATACAATAGAAGAAAAAGCCCGTAAAGCCCTGAAAGTTTATATAGAGGAAAATTTTAAGTATTTTAGTTTTTATGTAGAAAAATTGGAGAATATTCCTGATTTCATTGCAGGGATGCAGATAAAATCCGTTGGGCTGTGGTATTCCATTGATGAAGCTTCGACAGGTGAAGTGATAATAGACTATATGATACACCCAGAGGAAAGCTATCAAGTCCTTGCTGTGAAGTGTAGTTTAGAAGGGAAAATCCTTGCTGTTGATTGGGAAGGGTAAAGGATAGAAGAGGGATATGAGCAGGAAATAGGAATTTATTTATATTTGCTAAATAGAAGAAATAATTTTACACAAATAATTTAATATGAAACACATAAAACATGCCTATTTTGGAGAATTAAATACGGAAGAGTTAGATGGTTATGATGTATTATGGGAAGAAAATATTCCTTACAAGAATGGAAACATAATCGTATTTTTTTGGTTCTGTGGAAAGGATGATTTGTCCTTAGAAAGGCTGGATTTATTTGAAAAATTCCTAAAAAACTTCGATGCAATAGATGAAAAATCTCGCAAAGCCCTAAAAGCTTATTTGGAGGAGGATTCTGAATACTTGAATTTTCATGCAGAAGAATTAGAGAATATCCCTGAAAATATAGATGATTTCGTTACAGAAATGCAGATAAAAACCATTGGACTTTGGTATTCTATTTATGAAGCTTCCACAGGTGAAGTGATAATTGACTATATGATACGCCCAGAGGAAAGCGATGAAATCCTTGCCGTGAAGTATGACCTAAATGGGGAAATTCTTGCCATTGACTGGGAAAGTTAATTTATACAAGGAGGCGGTATAAATAGCCTCCTTTTTTTAAATAAAATGATAGAGCGTATTATAGATTTAGACCATCAGTTGTTGATTTTTATCAATCAGACGGGCAGCACGGAGTGGGATAGTTTTTGGCTGACCATTACGGATGCATGGAACTGGATTCCGTTTTATGTGCTGATTCTTTTTTTAGTATTTAGATATTTTTCTAAACGAGAGGTGAAATGGATTTTGATTTGTTTCTCGCTGACATTTTTGTTCACTGCTTTGATGACCACAGGGACAAAGGAACTAGTGCAGCGGCTTCGTCCTTTGCATAATGAGGAGCTGATACCTTATCTCAGAATCATCACTACGGAAAAAGGATACAGCTTTTTTTCAGGGCATACCAGCAATAGTTTTGCTATCTGCACTTTTCTTTATTTGGTGTTGAGAAGTGTTTTGCGATGGGCGTTTTGGGTTTATCTTTGGGCGGTGCCTTATGCATTCAGCAGGATGTATCTGGCGGTTCATTTCCCTACGGATGTGGCTGTGGGATTGGTAATAGGCGTTACCATCGCTGTTTTGGGATATAGATTTTTTGAGAAGAAAGTCAGTTTTTCTGATTTGGATGATAAATAAAATTTAATCCAATATTAAAATTAAACTTACCATGGACTCCAAAAATCCTTTACAAAAAGAGCTTTTCGCCTTACAGGACAACGAATACAGAGTTTTCACCGCGAAACTCATTCCCAATGTAGACAAAGAAAAAATCATCGGAATTCGCGTTCCTATTTTACGGAAATTTGCCAAAGAATTTTATAAAGATAAGCCCACCGTAGAGGAGTTTCTCAGCGCCCTGCCGCACCATTATTATGAAGAAAATCTTCTGCATGGCTTTCTTATTGAGCAAATAAAAGATTTCCAAAGTGCTGTGGAATACACGGAGACTTTTCTTCCATTCGTGGATAATTGGGCGGTCTGCGACACATTTTCTCCCAAAATCTTCCAAAAACATCCTAAAGAAGTCTATGAATACATCCTAAAATGGATAAAAAGTGATAAAACCTATACGATAAGATATGCTGTTGGACTGCTCCTTTCCAATTATCTGGATGAGCATTTCCAAAAAGAGATGCTCCAGCTGGTTTCTGAGGTGAAATCCGAGGAATACTATGTGAATATGATGCTCGCTTGGTATTTCGCAACGGCTCTTGCGAAGCAGTATGAAGCGACTATGCCACTGATAGAAGCGCAGACCTTGCCGCCTTTTGTGCAGAACAAAACCATTCAAAAAGCAAGAGAAAGCAGGAGAATTTCCACCGAAACCAAAGAATATCTACTGAAATTTAAACTATAAAAACATCAAAACCCATATTATGATGAAGAAAATACTTTTATTTATTAGTTTTATGATTTGTTTTCCTTTGTTTGGGCAAATTACCATCACGGGAAGAGTTACGGATGAGAACGGCATGCCTTTTCCTAATGTGAAGGTATCTTCTGACAGCCAGTCTCAAACTTTGACAGATAAAAACGGTTTTTATAAACTGGTAGTAGGGCAGTGGGATGTTGTCTTCTTTGAGGAAGGTCATCACTGCTATCCAGTTGTAGAAAAAACACCTAAACAAGAAGTTAATGTAAAGCTGTCTCACCGAGAAAAAGACATTGTAGTTTGTTTTACTCCTCCAAAATGCAGAATATTATTTATACTTGATGGAAAACCCGTAAAAGCCGAAGATGTACAAAATTTCAAACAAGCACTTAGAAAAGGCGAGTTCAAATACACTTTAGTAAAAAAGGAGGCTTTATCTGTATTTTGTGAGAGCAATGCAGCCATAGCAGCAGCTCAGACAAAGAAATACATCAAGAAAAAGCAAGTTAAAAGGAAAAAATAAAAACTATAAAATTTCGGGTAAAGTTTTGGTTTCGTCCTCTATGGTGTAATTTAGGGATTTAGCCAATACAAAGATATCCTGCAGGTTAGAAATCAGCTGTTGTCTTCCTTCCTCTTTTAGTTTGGTCTGATTGATGCTTTTTGTCATATTTTTCTTTGCAGATTCCATGATGTTGTTTAGGTCAGCTTTAGAAAACCTATTCACAGCATAATCATCCATAAAATGGATTTTCACATCAGGATAAATTTTGATTTCGGCTTCAGGGATTTCCTTTATGATTAGTTTTTTATTCGTGGAATCTACTTCCATTTTTAGTTTCTTTAAATCATAAGTTACCTGTGCTTTTGCCGTAGTGTAGAGCACCATTTCTTTGGAAAGAAACTCTATACCGCCAAGTTCAAAGGCAGAACTTTTATGAGTTTGGAAACTAGAAAAGTTCTGCTCTAAGACTATCATTTTGTTCATTTTCTCTATCTGGTTACTCAGGATATAGTAGTCCTTATTGATAGCTTCAGCCTCTTTTTCTGTGTTTTTTTGGAAGAAAAACACTAATAAATAGGCGAATAAAGCACCAAATAGAAAAACGAAAATATTTTTATAAGATTTTTTCAATGCTTATTTGCTTTTGTTTAGGACTTCTAATAAATCATTTTCCAGAGAACCGCTGTTTGGAGATTCTATGATTCTTCCCACTTCTTTGCCATATTTATTTTGGACGATTATAGTAGGCACTCTCTTAATGTTATAAGGAACATCCTCTCCATCAGGAGTTTCCTTTTTTCTGTTTACGGCTACTAGGGTCAGCCTTTGTTCAGGGTATTTCACCGCATCCAAAATTTTCAGCAATCTAGGCACTTCTCTATGTGAGTCTCCACACCAAGTCCCAAAAAAAACGATGATATTATGACTCGTCAAGTTCTTTTTTTGAAGTTCTTTGATGGTCTGCGGGTCGTATTCATAGGTCTTGTATTCCTCCTCATACCACGCATTGAAAGGCTCTTGTTTCAGCTGGTCTCTGGTCTGTCTGCCGAGGAGCATTTTACCATGTTTTTCAGATACTGTGCTTCTATTGTATACTTTTTTCTCATTGAAACAAGCCGTGGCAGACACTACTGCAAGGGCGAACAATGCATATTTAGCTAACTTTTTCATTTTTACAAATTTTTACAAAGGTAAGCAAAAAGATAAAATTTGAAACCAATTTTAGTCCAATAAATTTAATTCAATAACGGGTTTGGCTTTTTCTACTCTTTTTTTAGAATTTTTATTTAAATTTTTTAGGTATAAAACTTTATCCAGACTATCGTATTTATTGGTCATTTTGGCTAAAGATTCTAGTGCGCTCATATCTTTTATTTCGCTGTTTTTGAAGTCAATAACCACTGTTTTTGGGTCGTTTTTTATATCAAAAATACCTTCAAAAGAAGCCACCGCTCCGAAGAATAAGTCAGAGTTTAGATGATAGATTTTCTCATCACCACTAGTTTCAGTATTTACGCTGAGTTCATTGGCTTTTTGCCAAGTAAAATTCAGCCCAGAGATGATGATTCCTGTCAGAACTGCCACCGCTAAATTATGCGTAATGATGGTAATGGCAGTCACTAAAATGATGATGAAAACATCAGTTTTTGGCATTTTATTTAAAATCTTAAAACTAGACCATTTAAAGGTTAAAAATGCAACTACCATCATTACCCCAGTAAGCGCAGCCATAGGGATTTTCTCGATAATAGGAGCTGCAATGAGGATAATCATAAGAATAGCCAGAGCCGCGATAACCCCCGAAACTCTGCTTCTAGAACCAGCATTGAGATTTACCAGAGTCTGTGCAATCATAGGACAGCCTCCCATCCCTGAGAAAAAGCCGTTTAGAATGTTAGAAGCCCCTTGCGCAAGGCTTTCTCGAGAGCCGTTTCCTTTGGTTTCGGTAATTTCATCAACGAGATTTAAGGTCAAAAGTCCCTCTGTAAGCCCCACAGCAGCAACTATAGCCCCAGCAGGAAGGATAATCATGAAAGTTTCCCAAGTCAGAGGAACATTTGGAATATGAAATGGCGGAAGAGAACCGCTGATAGGAGAGATGTCGCCCACGGTTTTGGTCTCAATTCCGAAAACTAAAACAATCGTAAATACTACAATAATCGCCATCAATGATGAAGGAACTGCTTTTGAGATTTTAGGGAAAAGCCAAGTAATCAATACGGTAAGAGCCACCAGCCCAGCCATTATCATCATCGGTGTTCCTGTGAGCCATTCCATTTGTCCATCAGGTGCAGCAGTTTTGAATTGTTCCAGCTGAGCCGAAAAAATAATCACAGCCAAACCATTTACAAATCCATACATCACCGAACTTGGAACGAGGCGGATATATTTAGCCCATTTAAAAATTCCCACAATCAGCTGAATAACCCCAGCCATCGCCACTGCTGCAAAGGTATAGTCTAAACCATGAAGTTTTATAAGTCCAATGAGCGTGACCACAGTAGCCCCAGCGCCCCCCGAAATGAGCCCAGGTCTGCCGCCAAACATCGCCGCTACCAATCCAGCGATGAATGCTGCATAAAGCCCAGAAAGAGGTGGGAATCCTGCTAAAATAGCGAAAGAAAGAGACTCTGGAATCATGGTCATCGCTACGGTAAGTCCTGCTAAAATTTCTATTCTCCAATTGATTTTTTGGTCAAGGTTGAAAAATTCTAATATCTTGTTCATGAAATTTACTTTTTAAAAGATTTACAAAATTAGATAATCCCATTAGATTAACTAAAAATTAAAAATATGAAATATCTCATTTATTGGTTTAAAATCAAATTTTAAGAAGCGATATTAGAAAAATTCAATAAGAAATGTTATCTTTGTGGTTTGTAATAAAGAGTTATGGCAGAATATAAATTGTTATTACCTTCCATGGGAGAAGGTGTGATGGAGGCAACCGTTATAGAATGGCTTTTTAGAGAAGGAGATTTTGTAGCTGAGGATGATAGTGTAGTGGAAATTGCTACGGACAAAGTGGATTCTGATGTTCCCACACCTGTTTCTGGAAAAATCGTTAAGATTTTGGTAGAAAAAGACCAAGTTGCAAAAGTGGGAGAACCTATCGCAATATTAGAAATACAAGGAGAGGAGACAGCAGATGCTCAACCAGAATCTGATAAAAAAGAAGAGGAAAACAAAGAAGAAATAGTAGAAGATAAAGTGGTAGACCTTTTGGAGGAGCCATTTAAAATCGTGCCTGTTTCTATGCCGGTGAGCATAGAGGGAATGAATCTTTCGCCGTTGGTAAGGTCTATTATCCAAGAAGAAAATATAACGGAAGAAGAGCTGAAAAGCATCCAAGGAAGAGGGCTGGAAGGCAGAATCACGAAAGAAGATATTTTAGAATTTGTCAGCAATAGAGGAACTGCAAAATCTGCACAGCAACCAAAAGTAGTAGAATCTAATGCATCATCAGCTCCGAAACCAGTTCAGGCTTCAGTTCCAGCTGTAACCGCTAATGAAGGTGATGAAATTATCCAAATGGATAGAATGAGAAAAATCATCGCTGAAAATATGTTGCTCAGCAAACAGATTTCTCCGCATGTGAGTTCGTTTATAGAAACAGATGTTACAAACATCGTAAAATGGAGAGCTAAAAACAAATCTTCATTTGAGAAGAGAGAAGGAGAGAAGCTTACCTATATGCCTATCTTCGTGAGAGCAGTAGTAAAGGCGATACAAGATTTCCCAATGATAAACATCTCTGTAGATGGAGACAAAATCATCAAAAGAAAGAATATAAATATAGGAATAGCGACAGCATTGCCAGATGGTAACCTTATCGTTCCTGTTATTAAGAATGCTGACCAGCTTAGTCTAAGTGGCTTAGCGAAAGCTATCAATGCTTTGGTGGATAAAGCAAGAAATAAAAAACTTAGCCCGCAGGATATTCAGGGTGCTACTTATACTATTTCTAATATAGGGACATTCGGGAATCTTATGGGAACGCCTATCATTCCACAGCCGCAAGTTGCGATATTGGCTATAGGAGCGATTGTCAAAAAACCAGCAGTTTTAGAAACGCAACAAGGAGATGTGATAGCAATACGACAAAAAATGTTCATGTCTCATTCCTACGACCATAGAGTAGTGGACGGCTCGCTTGGAGGATTGTTCTTAAAACGAGTGAATGACTACCTTGAAGAGTTTGACCTACATACAGAAATATAAAAGAAATCTCCCAAATTTGGGAGATTTTTATTTTTTTAAATCAGAATTTTCAGACTTTTAGGAAGGACTTTTACTTTCACAGGAGAGGAAATCTGTTTGTATTCGCCATCTATGTGCCAAGTGTCTGTATCCAGTGAAAATTCTAATTCTGAACAAGTAAAATAAGTCAAGTATTTATCCTGTTTTAATGTTTTTGCAAACATTTTTAATGCAAATGGAGCAGCGTACCAAACAGGAAATTTTTTAACCAAAACCACATCTACCAAACCATCCGTTACCAGCGCCTGTGGAGCAATATAGGCATTATTCCCGAACTGTCTGGTATTCGCAAGGTTCATCATCAAATATTTGCCATTGTAAGATTTATATTTCTCCTCAAAGCTGATATTGATAGGCTTAAACTTAAAAAATGTGCTGATAGAAGTCTTGATATAATTCGCAAAACCACGGCTGGTTTTCTCAAAATTCTTCGCTACTTCGCCATCAAATCCCGCTCCAGAAAGATTGATAGACAGCTTATTATTGATAGTAAAAGTATCTATTTCTCTGTGTTTTCTATTTTTAATTTTAGAAAGTAGGGTATCTATATTTTTAGAAAAATGGTTCTCATTCGCAAAGCCATTTCCAGAACCTGCTGGGAATATTCCTAGTATTTTATCCGTGTTGATGAGCTTCTGAGCCACTGTAGATATCGTCCCATCGCCGCCCACAGCCACGAAAATATCCACCTTGTCCATATTATTTTCTATAAAAGAAAAAGTGTCCTCTATCGATTTAGAAATGAGATAAAATGGCTTTTCCACCTTTTTTTCTAAATCATCTACAAAAGGTTTGTATTCTTTTTTCGCGGAGAAAGGATTGATGATAAATGCTACTCGTTCCATTTTTTGATATAAATTAAACTGTCCATGTGATATTTCCGTTCAGGATTTGCTGCATATTTGGCTTGTTTTTTTCCACTTGATTGGTAAAAGTTTCTTCGTAAGATGCTCTATTTTTTTTATAAAAGACACCAAAAGGCCGTGGAAAATCAGAAAATTCTTCATCGAAATTAAACCTTGCCAAAATTTGGGCTTTCAGGATAGAAGTTTCATCATGTATCCAAAGCTTTGATTCATCTGTATTTTCAGTAATATCAATGATTTTTGGTTCAAAATTTTCTAAAATAATTCCTTTGGATAAATCTTTTCCGAATTTCAAAGGTTTTCCGTTTTCCAAATAGAGATTAGCCTCTTCTTTGGTGGCTTTATTGGTAAATTCATCAAAAACGCCATCGTTGAAAATCACGCAATTTTGGTAAATTTCCACAAAAGAAGTTCCTCTGTGTTTCTGTGCTTCCAGAAGCACCTCTCGAAGGCTTTTCGGCTCTCTGTCCAGCGTTCGCGAAACAAATGTAGCTCCACTCCCCAAAGCCAGACTCAGCGGATTAAAAGGCTGGTCTATCACCCCAAAAGGCGAAGATTTAGTTTTCAGACCAAGCTGGGAAGTTGGTGAAAATTGCCCTTTGGTCAGCCCATAGATTTCATTATTGAAAAGAAGGATATTCACATCTAAATTCCTCCTCATCAGGTGTATAAAGTGATTTCCGCCAATGCTCAGCCCATCGCCATCTCCTGTGATGATCCATACATTCAGCTCAGGATTAGCCAGTTTGATACCCGTAGCCACCGCAGGCGCACGCCCATGGATGCTATGAATGCCGTAGGTGTTCATATAGTAAGGAAACCGCGATGAACAGCCGATTCCTGACACGAAAACCATATTTTCCCTCTTGATACCGATTTCTGGGAGAATGCTCTGAACCTGCTTTAAAATAGAATAATCACCGCAGCCAGGGCACCATTTTACCTCTTGGTCTGATGCAAAATCTTTTGCGGTGTAAGTTTGGATTTCTTCTTGCATAATTTTACCCATGTAAGTGTTTCCAAATCACATCTTTAAGTTCCATGAGACCCTCCTGCGTCACTCCAGAGAAGAACAAAGGTTTGTATTTTTCTGGAAATTCTGCTGAAATTTCGGCCTTTAATTCATCATCCAAAAGGTCTGATTTTGAAACAGATACGATGAAATCTTTATCTAAAAGTTCTGGATTGTATTCTTTTAATTCGTTTTCCAAAATTTTAAACTCTTCATAATGATTTTTGGAATCTGCTGGGATAAGGAATAAAAGAATAGAATTTCGCTCAATATGTCTCAAAAACCTGTGTCCCAGACCTCTTCCTTCTGCTGCACCTTCTATAATCCCTGGGATATCCGCCATTACAAAGGATTTGTAATTTCTGTATTCTACAATTCCCAAATTGGGTGTGAGTGTAGTGAAGGCATAATCTGCAATTTTTGGTTTTGCTGTCGAAACCACGGATAAAAGCGTGGATTTACCAGCGTTAGGAAAGCCCACCAAACCTACATCTGCAAGGACTTTCAGCTCAAAGATGATGTAGCCCTCTTCCCCAGGAAGCCCAGGCTGTGCGTAGCGAGGAGTCTGATTGGTAGCAGATTTAAAATGCTCATTCCCAAGACCTCCCTTTCCGCCCTTCATCAGGATGATTTCTTGCCCGTGTTCTAATATTTCGCCTAATATTTCGCCGTTTTCATTTCGTGCAACCGTTCCCACAGGCACCTCTATATAGACATCCTCACCGAAACGCCCAGTGAGCTGGTTTTTGCCCCCTGGTTGTCCGTTTTCAGCCTTTATGTGGCGGGTATACCGAAGTGGAAGGAGTGTCCATTCCTGTGCATTTCCTTTCATGATGACATGTCCACCACGCCCTCCATCGCCGCCATCAGGGCCGCCTTTTGCTATATATTTTTCTCTTCTAAGATGTGCCGAACCTGCACCACCATGCCCTGATTGGCAGTGGATTTTAACATAATCTACAAAATTTGACATAGATATTTTTTTGAAATGTTTTAGGTTTGAAAATTTTTCAAACCGATTGCAAAGATAAAAATTTAATTGATAAACTTCTGAAAATAGGCAGCATAAAAAAGGCTTCCAATTTTTGTTGAAAGCCTTTTTTTAGTTTATTTGATTTTTTCTACTTCTGCGTAGAGTTTTTCTGCGATTTCTGCGATTTCTCCTACGCCGTTCACTTCTACATATTTGCCTTGCTTTTTGTAAAGTTCAGCTACTTCGGCTGTTTTAGTGTAGTATTCTTTTATTCGGTTTCGGATGATGTTTTCATCAGCATCATCACTTCTACCGCTGGTTTTACCGCGTTCTAAAAGTCTTTTTACCAATATTTCATCTTCTACAACGAGGGAAAGACAAATGTCAATCTGGTCATTCAGCACATTTTTTACAATATCTTCCAATGCCTCAGTCTGGAATGCCGTTCTTGGAAAACCATCGAAGATAAACCCTTGAGCATCAGTTGGTTTTTTGAGTTCATTGATAAGCATATCGATGGTAACTTGGTCTGGAACAAGTTCCCCTTTGTCCATGTAGGATTTGGCTAATTTACCAAGTTCTGTTTCGTTCTTAATATTATGTCTGAAAAGGTCTCCTGTGGAGATTTGTTTCAAGTTGAATTTCTGTATTAAATTCTGAGCCTGAGTGCCTTTGCCACTTCCTGGAGGCCCAAAGAGTACGATATTTATCATTTTATGAAGAGTTTTTATTTTTTAGTGGTTGATTCTTCCTTCTTCGAGCTGGTAGAGGTCTGGAAGGTTTCTTCCTAGCTCATCATAGTCTAATCCGTAGCCGAGCACGAATTTATTAGGAATTTCTTTTGCTACATAATCAACTGGGAAATTTTTCTTGAAAACTTCTGGTTTTAGCAGCAGAGAAGCTACTTTTAAAGATTTTGGGCGGTGTGTATTTTTGAAATATTCTAAAAGACTTTCTATCGTGTTTCCTGTATCTACGATGTCTTCCATCAAAATAATGTGTCTGCCCTCTACATCTTTGGTTAAGTCCATTTTTTTATAAACTATACCCGTAGACTGAAGTCCGCCATTGTAAGAACTTACCTGTAAAAAGGCTACTTCACATCTTCCTGGGTAATATTTCATAAAGTCTGAAAAGAACATAAAAACGCCATTCAGTACTCCGATAAACACAGGAACTTCATCCTTGTAGTCTTCGTAAACCTTTTTTGCAAGGTCTTTTATCACCTTCTGCAATTCCTCATTGGTGAGATAAGGAACGAAATGTTTGTCATGAATTGTAATACTGCTCATATTTTTCCAAAATGCAAAAATAAGAATTTTATTATTTGTTTTGATTAAAAAATAAGATTAAATTTTGATAAATCAACTTTACTGCATTAAATGAAAAGAATATTTGTTTTAGAAAAAATTATAAATTAAATTTGTCACATTACAATAAAAACAAATAATTATGTCAACTTATGTAGTTGTTGGTCTTCAATACGGAGACGAAGGAAAAGGAAAGATTACGGATGTTCTTTCCGCAAAATCTGATTATGTAGTCCGCTACCAAGGTGGGAATAATGCTGGACACACGGTGTATGTGGGAGATGAAAAATTTGTTCTTCACCTGCTGCCCTCTGGAGTTCTCCAATGCAAAGGGAAATGCGTCATCGCAAATGGCGTGGTGGTAGATCCGAAAGCCTTTATCTCGGAGGTAGAAAAATTAGAGGAAAAAGGCGGAAGAACCGACCATATATTTATCAGCCGAAGAGCACATGTTATCATGCCTTACCACATCCTTCTGGATACTTATAGAGAGGAAGAGCAGGGCGGAACGCAGATTGGTACAACTAAAAAGGGTATCGGCCCTTGCTACGAAGACAAAATCGCACGAGTGGGCATCAGGATGATAGACCTTCTAAATCCTGAAGTTTTGAAGGAAAAAATAGAGAAAAATCTTAAAATAAAAAATGCTTTATTTGAGAAATATTTCGAAAAACCTACGCTGAGTTTTGATGAAATTTACAATGAATTTTTAGCCATTGGTCAAAAGCTGAAAGACAGAATCATCGATACTGAAATAGAAATCAATGAAGCCATAAAAGATGGAAAAAATATCCTTTTTGAAGGGGCGCAGGCGCTGATGCTGGATATTGACTTTGGGACATATCCTTATGTGACTTCTTCATCGCCTTCTACAGGGGGAGTTTGTAGCGGTGCGGGAGTTCCTCCTACGGCTCTGCAAAATCTCATCGGAGTTGCTAAAGCCTATACTACAAGGGTAGGGAATGGTCCTTTTCCTACGGAACTAAATGATGATTTAGGAGAAAAAATAAGACAAATAGGACATGAATTTGGGGCGACAACGGGCAGACCGAGAAGAACAGGCTGGCTGGATTTGGTTTCGCTGAAACATGCTTGTATGATTAACGGAATTAACAATCTGGTAATCACTAAATTAGATGTTCTTACAGGAATAGACACTCTAAAAATAGCTACAAAATACCGCACAGAAGACGGAAAAATCATAGATTATTTCACTTCTTCTACTACCAAACTCTATCATTATGAGCCTATTTACGAAGAGCTAAAGGGCTGGGAAGAAGATATCACAAAAGTGAGATATTATGAGGAACTTCCAGAGAATGCAAAAAAATATATAGAATTTATAGAGCAATATCTGGGCATCAATGTTTATTTGGTTTCTGTGGGGCCAGAGCGTTCGCAAAATATTATAAGAAAAGAAATTTTTTAGAAAATGTTTTCAAAGAAAAGTGTACTTATTTATATTATCATTAGTTGGCTCTTATATGTGGTAGGCCTTCTTTCTTCTTTTCCAAATTTATTAGATTTTGAAAGAAACAAGTCAGTAAAAATAGATACGGCAAGAAATGTCATAGAGTATTCTATGATGTTTTTATCGTTTCTATATTTTTGCGTACTATTTTTAAGAAAAAACAAATTTTTAAGGAGCATAGCTTATTTATTATTACTTTTATTGAGTCTTAATTTCATGCTTTCTGCTTCTTGTTTTTTTATTTATAAAGAAGGGTTTAATGTAGGGATGACACTCAGTGTTTTGGAGACTAATGTTTCTGAAAGTTTGAGTATGATTAAGACATTGGTTTTACCAATTATTGCTACAATCATCTTTTACATTATTTTGCTGCTTATCTTTATAGGTGGAAGTAAGGTTATAGATAAGAGCTTTACAAAAAATAAATTTTTGATTGCTTTTTCTTTTGTATGGATTGTTTTCCCATTTTTATTTTTTATTAAGCATAAATATATAAGTAATAAAGGTGGTGGTTTTATGGTAAAAAATGTAATGTACCATTTTTCGGATTTTGTTGCTGCACAAGTATTAAGAGAAGATATAGAAAAGACAATAAATACGAAGGTTAATTACAATTTAATAACCACAGGAGAACAACCTATAGAAAATATTGTAGTTTTGATAGGAGAATCTGTAAGGAAGCAAAATATGTCTCTGTATGGCTACCAGAGAGAAACTACCCCTATCGAAGTTGCAGAGATAAATAATATGCTACTTTATCAGAATGCATATTCTCCAGCAGCTATTACTAATATGTCTGTTCCTATAGTTTTGAGTAACATTGATATTGATAATTATCAAAAGGAATTAAAAAAACTTAGTGACAATATAGTAAATGTTGCTAATCATTCAGGATACAATACTTTCTGGTACAGTACACAAGGTGGAGCTCATGGAATTACAGCCATTGCTACTTTTTCTAAAAATAAAAAATTCCTTAATGGATATGATGAAGCTGTTCTTCCTTATTTAAAAGAAGCCTTAAAAGATACTTCTCCTAAAAAACTGATAGTTCTCCATATCAATGGAAGTCACCCTTATGCATGTGACAAATACCCTCCTAAAGAAGCTGTATGGGAGGGAGGAATAGATGAATGCTATGATAATTCTATAAGATATACAGATAAGCTTATTGGACAAATTTTTGAGTTGCTTAAGAATAAAAATTCTGCTTTAGTTTATTTTTCTGACCATGGACAGATTAAAGAAAACGAGATTTACAAACATGGTGATTATAGAGAAGCTGTGCAAGTGCCTTATTTTGTGTGGTTTTCTCCATCTATAAAAACAGATAAAAAAGGACAAAAAATAGAGGAGCCCACTTCCATTACCACAGTTTATTCTAAAGTTTTAGAGCTTATGGGAACAAAGAATCCTAAAACAGTGGACAATACGGGAAAATATTTAAGATTAGACTTAAATACGATAAAATATGATGATTTGAAATAAATTTTAATTAAATTTGACAAAAAATTATTCCAATGCAAGATATTATATTTGAATTAATCGAAAAAGAAAGACAAAGACAAACGAATGGTATAGAGCTTATCGCTTCTGAAAATTTCGTTTCTGATGATGTTATGAAAGCTATGGGCAGCGTTCTTACGAACAAATACGCAGAAGGCTACCCAGGGAGAAGATATTACGGCGGCTGTGAAGTGGTGGATGAAGTGGAGCAGTTAGCCATAGATAGAGCAAAGCAGCTTTTCGGAGTGGATTATGTGAATGTGCAGCCGCACTCTGGTTCTCAGGCAAATGCAGCGGTATATTTGGCCGTGCTGAAACCTGGCGACACAGTGCTGGGAATGGACTTGTCTATGGGTGGGCACCTTACGCATGGTTCACATGTTAATTTCTCTGGAATCAATTTTAGACCTGTATTTTACGGCGTTGAGAGAGAGTCGGGGAGAATAGACTATGAGCAAATGAGACAAGTTGCCCTAAAAGAAAAACCAAAAATGATAATCGCTGGATTTTCAGCGTATTCCAGAGATTTGGACTATGCTAAATTCCGTGAAGTAGCAGATGAAGTAGGAGCTACACTTTGGGCAGATATCGCTCACCCAGCGGGACTTATTGCTAAAAAGTTATTGAATTCGCCTTTTGAGCATTGCCACATCGTTACTACAACGACTCACAAAACCCTGAGAGGGCCGAGAGGAGGGATGATTATGCTTGGAAAAGATTATGAAAATTCATACGGACACAAGACACCAAAAGGAGAAACTAAAATGATGAGCGCTGTGCTGGATGGTGCTGTATTCCCAGGAATTCAGGGAGGGCCGCTAGAGCATGTAATCGCTGGTAAAGCGGTGGCTTATGGCGAGGCTCTTGACCAAAAAT
>CAUORE010000004.1:0-70934 GCA_963506915.1 uncultured Flavobacteriaceae bacterium | reverse complement strand
CCCACGACCCCGAGATTACAAATCACGTGCTCTGGCCAACTGAGCTATGGAGGCATTGATTTCAAAAGAACTTCTTTATTTCCTTTTTGCGTTTGCAAATATAGAAAAGTTTTTTTGAAACCACAAATTTTTATTGCTAAAAATTTAAATATTTTTTTAATTATTTTCTTTCTTTTTGATTAACAGTTTTTTAGCAACATCCACACAAAGGTCTATACTCTCCTCAAAAGAGCTTGTTGTCTTCTTTACCACGATATCATCCCCTGGTACATTTAGAATAATCTCCGCTGTTTTGTTTTCTTTACCACTTACATTTTCTAATTTAAGGAAAACCTCACATGCTTGGATTTTATCATAGAAAGTGTCTAATTTAGCTATTTTCTTTTCCATAAACTCTTCTAGTGAAACATGAGGAGTCATCCCCATCGCTTGAACTCTAATTTCCATAATAACTATTTTATGTGTTAAACTTATGTTATCTCATCACCAGATGATAATTGCGTTTTTGCATTACCTCTGGGATGAGTTTTATTAAAAATATTTTTCAACTGTTCAATATCCGCATTGGTGTATACTTGTGTAGAAGATAAACTTGCGTGTCCCATCATCTTCTTGACCTTAGAAATTTCTGCTCCATTATTCAATATATGTGTTGCGAAACTATGTCTAAGGATATGCGGACTTCTCTTTCTCTTTGAAGACACAGCACTAAGATAGCGAGTTACGAGCAAATAAACAAATTTTTCCGTGATTTTTTTTCCTTTTGGTGTTACAAAAAAGTATAATTCCGCATCAGAATTAGGCTTCCTATGCTCATCATTATAAACCTTGAGTTCCTTCATCAAGATGGGAGAAATAGGAACGATCCTCTGTTTATTTCCCTTCCCTATCACTGTAATTTCATTTCTATAAAAATGAACATTCTCTAAAAGCAGATTACAAAGTTCCGCTCTACGCATTCCCGTTTGATAAAGAACTTCTATAATGAGCCTATCCAGCAGCTCCACTTCTCCACTATCTAAAAAAGCAGATAAGTCGTGCATTTCTTCTTTAGAAAAGGGAATTTGTTTTTCGGGATAAAATTTAAGCGTCGAGATACCCTCCACAGGTGAAACACTTATCAGAGATATTCTCTGCAAAAAAGCATAAAAACTCTTCAGAGTAGAAATTTTTCTATTGATACTTCTTTTGGTCAATCCTTTCTCGCTCAGAAAAACAATGAAATTACGCACCATTTTCTTTTCTGCTTTCTGCAAATCTTCCAGTCCTTCCCTATCCATTAGGAAAAACAGAAAATCCTCCAAATCCTTTCGGTAGCTGGTAATCGTATTGGGAGAATAGCGTTTTTCTTGCTGAATATATTCCAAAAACTTGTCTATCATAGTTCAAAGTTAATCAATTTAAAAATAAAAGTCCATTCTAAATAAAGAATGGACTCAAAATATTTTCAAAACAAAACCTTATGCTTGCTCTTCTTTGCTAAGCAATCTTTGTTTGTGAGCAGCTCTCAATCTACCTTGTCTAAGTATTACAGAAGGTTTAGTAAACTGCTGTCTAGATCTCAATTGTTTAACAACACCTGTTTTGTCATACTTTCTTTTGTATCTTTTAAGTGCTCTATCAATTGATTCTCCGTCTTTTACTTGAACTATTAACATATTTTACATCTCATTTATGGGCGCAAAGATAGTATTTTTTTTGAAATACACAAAATAAAAACGGTATTATTGAGATTTTTGTTTGGGTGTAATGATTTTTAATTTTAAATTAGCACCTTTAATTTTAGAAAACAGCATGAAAAAAATATTTGCTTTTTTGGTCATTCTATCCATTAATTGCCTAACTTATGCACAGGAAATCTATGCCAATGTGCAGGTAAATCACAGTCAGATAGGCGGTAGTAATTCTCAGATTTTCAAAACCTTAGAAAAAAGTTTGAGAGATTTCATCAACAACACGAAATGGACAGGCAAAAAACTGCAAAACTTTGAAAAAATCAAAGCTAATTTTGCCATTGTTATCAAAGAAAGACCAAGCCAAAACTCCTTTAAAGGAAGTCTTATTGTTCAGGCAGTTCGCCCTGTTTATGGGACTATTTATGAAACGCCTCTTATCAATATCAATGACACTCGTTTTTCTTTCGAATACACTGAAAATGAAAACCTTATATTCAATGACAGACAATTTTCTGGGAAAAACCTTACAGATGTGATTAGTTTTTACATCTACACTATTTTAGGATATGATGCAGACAGTTTCCAGCAGCTGAGCGGAAAAACACATTTTGAAAAGGCTCAAAAAATTTCTCAAAATGCTCAAAATCACAACTATGACGGATGGGAAATCATGGGCGAAACTAAAAGTAGAAGTTTGTTAGTCAACAGCTTACTAAACGAAAGAAACATTCCTCTAAGAAATATCTACTATTCCTACCACAGAATAGGATTGGATAATTTCAGCAGCCAAAACCAATTCGCTGCAAAACAGACCATTGCAGAAGAATTACTAAAACTAAAAGTTTATGAAGCTGATTTTCAGCTGAATTACCCTCTTTCCATTTTCATTGACACGAAAAAAGATGAAATTTTCAATATTTTTAATTCCAATAACAATGGCGGAATCAATGTCAATGAACTGAGAATAATGATGAGCACTTTTTCGCCGAGAGATATAGAATCCAAGTGGAATAAGTGGAAATAACCTTCAATTTACAACCAATATAAAGAAAATGCTTTCAAAAATTACGATACAAAATTTTGCTCTAATCCAGCATCTCAGCGTTTCTCTGGAAAACGGACTACAAGTCATCACGGGAGAGACGGGCGCTGGAAAATCCATTATTTTAGGTGCTTTGAGGCTAATTCTTGGAGAAAGAGCAGATTCAAAATCAATCTCTGACCCTGAGAAAAAGAGCGTTGTAGAAGCAGAATTTAAAATCACTTCTTCTTATCTTCCTTTTTTTGAAGAAAACGACCTTGATTTTGAGGAAAATACCATTATCAGAAGAGAAATCTTGCCCAGCGGGAAATCCAGGGCTTTCATCAATGATATTCCCGTGACACTAGATGTTTTGAAGGAATTGTCTTCTAAACTGATAGACATTCACTCTCAGTTCGAAACATCCAATCTTTTCTCGGAAGAATATCAGTTCAAAATCATCGATGGATTATCCGAAAACAAGGAAATTATAAGCAATTATCAAAAGAAATTTGTCTCTTATCAAAACCTAAAAAAAGAACTTCTTTCGCTTGAAAACCAACTAACCGAAAGAAACAAAGAGTCTGATTATCAGAGTTTTTTATTATCTGAACTGCAAGAGTTCAACCTAGATAATATCAATTTAGAAGAACTAAAAAACAAGGTAAATGTAGGCGAACATGCCGAGCTGATTTTGGAGAATTTGGGACAAATCTCAGGGCGTTTTCAGCAGGAAGAAATTGGGATTTTGGATAGTCTGAACGATATCAAAAACAAAATTCAAAAAATCTCTGAAAATTCGCCTCATCTGGAACAGCTAAGCCAAAGAATAGAGGAAAGCTATCTGGAACTAAAAGACATAGCAGACAGCATTGAAAACGAGATAGAAAGCACGGAAATCAATCCTGAAGAACTGGCTGTCTTCACGAGCCAGCTCAATAAAATAAATTCTCTCCTGCTAAAACATCAAGTTTCTGATATTGAAGAACTTACAACTATACGAGAACAACTCTCCACACAGCAGAAAAATTCAGAGAATTTAGAAAAAGACATAGAAGATACTAAAAATCAGCTGAATATAATTCAGCAGGATTTAGATAATTTAGCTAAAATCTTATTTGAAAATAGACAAAAAACTATTCCTATTTTTAAAGAAAAAACCGAGGAACTTCTTGCTAGATTAGGGCTGGAAAAAGCAAAAATAGAGGTAGAATTTACAGAAAATCAAGATTTTAATAAGTTTGGGAAAGAGCACATTCAGCTCTTATTCCAAGCAAACTCTGGTTTCCCTCTAAAACCGATACAAAGCGCTATTTCTGGTGGTGAGCGCTCTCGTGTGATGCTTTCTATCAAGAAAATCATGGCCGAAAACGCAGAACTTCCTACTTTGATTTTGGATGAAATAGACTCTGGAGTTTCTGGAAAAACAGCCGATGAAATAGGAAAAGTAATGCAGGATATGGCTAAAAACATGCAGCTAATCGTCATCACGCACCACGCACAGGTAGCAGCCAAAGGAAACTCCCACTACAAAGTGGTGAAACAAGATGTGGATGGGAAAACCCAGTCAAACATCATTCCGCTCGGTGAGAAAGAAAGGCTTCATGAAATCGCACAAATCCTCTCTGGAAGCACCATCACAGATGCCGCACTACAACAAGCGGAAGAGCTTATGAAAAACTAACCCAAATGAAGGATATAGAAACAATAGAAGATATAGAACTGCTCGTAAATACATTTTACAGCAAGGTAAGAAAAGATAATGTCATAGGATTTTTCTTCAATGATATAGCGAAAACTAACTGGGAGGAGCATCTTCCCAAAATGTATCTATTCTGGAGGGCACTGCTCTTCATGGACATTAAATTTGATGGAAATCCCGTAGGCGCTCACATTCCGATAAATCTGCAAGTGCCGATGGAGGAACATCACTTTGACCACTGGGTAGGGCTTTGGAAAGAAACTGTGGATGAGCTTTTTGAGGGAGAAACAGCCGAAGATGCCAAAAACAAAGGGCAAAACATCGCAAAAATGATGGCTTTCAAAATGAGACAAGTGAGAATGTAGCCTTGTTTTCTAGCGCCACAGCCAGTAATCCTGCCAGTCTGTGAACATATGAAAAAGCAGTCCGATGGATACTACACGGTAATTTCCTTTCAGAAAAATACATCCCAAAGCATATGCCGCAACGGCATAATAAGAATGCAGCAGATGAAAACCTACACTACATCTGTCCGGGTCAAAAATAGGAGTTGCCAAAAGATGATCCAAATCCACTAGCATGGTCGCCAAAAGAATGCAATAAGTTTTTTTCCAAGTTTCTTTATAAAAAAAATAAGCTATAAAAAACGGAAAACCAAAATGCAGAAAATAGTGTACCAGCGGTTTTAAAATCGATATACTATCCATTCATTATCTTTATCAAAATGCAAATATAAAGAAGATTGTGAATAATTATTTCTTTAATTTTATTTAAAATCATGATAGATACCCACACCCACCTCTATTCAGAGGAATTTGACCAAGACAGACAGGAAGCCGTTTCCAGAGCTTTCGCAAACGGTGTAAACCAAATATTCCTGCCAGCCATAGACTCCGAAACTCACCAAAAAATGCTGGATTTAGAGGCTGCCTATCCGCAGAAAATCTTTGCGATGATGGGACTTCATCCCTGCTCGGTAAAGCCTGACTCTTGGGAAAAGGAATTAGAAATTGTAGAAAAACACCTTAACCAAAGGGATTTCTGTGCTGTGGGCGAAATCGGGATAGATTTATATTGGGAGCAATCTACCCTTGACATACAAATAAAGGCTTTTGAAAAGCAGATAGACTGGGCAGTGGAGAGAGACCTTCCCATCGTAATCCATACCCGAAACAGCTTTGATGAAACTTTTGAGGTTTTGGAAAGAAAAAAACACCCTCGCCTGCGCGGAATTTTCCATTGTTTCAGTGGTGATAAGGCTCAGGCTCTGCGGGCGATAGAGCTGGGATTCAGCTTGGGCATTGGCGGCGTGGTGACTTTTAAAAATGGAAAAATAGACCAATTTTTGAGCGAAATACCTTTGGAGAAAATAGTTTTGGAGACGGACAGCCCTTATCTGGCGCCCGTGCCACACAGAGGAAAACGCAATGAAAGTTCTTATCTGAACCTCATCGCAGGGAAGCTGGTGGATATCTATGGAGTAAGTTTTGAGGAAATTGATAGAATAACAACCGAAAACGCCAAAAAGATTTTTAGAACATAAAAAACAATAGATAAAATGATAGAAATAGAATTTGAAAAACCTAATTACACCACCTGCGAATGCTGTGGTAATCAGGTAACTTGGCTCACAAGATTTGTTTATAAGGATAACGAAGCTATTGCTTTTTACTATGCCACTTTCACAGAACACGCCGAGGAAAAAGAAGTAAAATGTTTAGTAGGCATGTGTGAATGGGAAAACCCTGAAAGTGAAGAATATACAAAAGCAACGGGATTCCCGATGGCGCTTTGGGTTGATGAAAATCAGCAGGCAAATGTTTCGTTATTGAATAAAAATGAAGTTCCTTGGGAGAACATACTAAAAGGGGAAATCCTTGACCGAGAGGAAGCCCTAAATCACCCTTATAAAGAGGAAATTTTTCATATTACTGACCATATTTTCTGGGAAGATAAAGAAATTATAAATTTTTTATTTCCTAAAAACTAAACTAAAAGAGACTGAAAACACCATTCTGAACTTCATCAAAAATATAAAAATTGACAGTCTTAAATATTAAAATTTCTGCATTACCTCCAGAGAATAATTCTTTTTGGATGAAACTTCTTCTTTATCTGTGCATTCCTTTTCTTTTCATATTTGGAATACTTTTATTGATAGGATGGGGAATATATTCAAGCATTAGTTCCATTATTTCAGCTGTCAAAGAGGATTTTTTCGGAATTAAAGACAAAACAAATATTAAAACCAGCAAAAATATTCTATTCGAAAACGAACAATTTAAACTAAAAAAAGAAGACTATCTCCCTGATGAAAACAGCCAAGAATATAAAATTTTCAATGATTTTTGTGCCAAATCAAATGAATACCTTGATGATGGCTATATATTCTACAAACTAACAGATGAAAAATCAGCAACAGACCTAAACGGAGCGATTATAAGTGAATTTCAGGAAGATATTGGTAATTATATTTTATTACAAAATCTTATTTTGGAGGATAACCAGCTTAAAAACCAACTGATATCTTTCGATAAAAACACTGGGAAAATCACAGTTTTGGCTGACATCAAAGACTTTTTCTGGTTAGATTTTGATTCTGAAACAAAAACAATCAATGGTTACAACAATAAAGAACAAATAGAAATCGCCATTTCAGAATGAATTGTCTTTTATTAAATTGATTTAATTCCAAAAAACAAAATCTACTTCTATAAACGAAGTAGATTTTTATTTTATGCAAATTTTCTCTTTCTCAGCCAGAAGAACAATGCTCCCATACCTCCGATAATTCCCAGTGGCAATAATAGATTCAGCCACTGCCAGTAGGATTTCTCATCATTGATTCTCTTCCCATCCAAGAGGCGGACTTCTATGCTTCGGCTGCGCAGCTCGATGAGATTGTCATCATCCAGAAGATATTCCAGCACATTTCTCAGAAACTGCTCATTACCATAGAGCTGGTTAGTCATTAGGTCTTCGCCCAAAGGAAGCGGTTCTCCTCTGATGACTTGGTTTCTAGCGACATCTCCATCGGAGATAACTATCATTTTATTCTCTCCACTTTTTGCTTTGAACTTTGGATATTCATTTTTCTCGCTTCTGTTGGCATATGCAGAATTAAATTTCCCTTCCAAAGCCACTGCAAAAATCTTCGGCGTAGATGGTTTTTCCATCACACTAAGGCTGTCTATATTCTGCAATTCGCTCAGTTCTACATAATTAGGCGTAGATTTCAAGGTCGTTCTGTTACTAGATTCGTAGAGAACTTGGGTTTTAATTCCTGGTCTTCCCAAAGTATCTATCGCCGTAGGAAACTCAAATTTCAAAGGATTTATATTTCTAGTGATAGGATTTCCTGTTTCGTTAATCCCAAGTGGGAAATACGGCCACAATAGACTGGCATACTGAGGGTTACCTGCTATCTCTCCTACAACTATTCTTCTAAGAGCCGCTTTTTGGAAATCTTTAACCAAGGCAGAATTGATTCTCAGACCATAGTTGAACATAAAATCCGTTAGGTTAAGGTCTTGCGGATAGGCCATTATTTTTTTGGAATGGTAGAGTGTATCCATATCTGCATTTACCGCATCCAGCATCCATAGGGTTTTACCGCCATTCATAATGTATTGGTCAAGAATTACTTTTTCTTGGTTAGTAAAAGGTTTTCTCGGTTTGGCGATTACTATCGCGTCCATTTTCTGGAGCGTAGGAACATCTTCCATGGTGAGTTCTCCTCTGGTGTGTGGAATAATCGGCCCTACATTATAATTATCCAAAGCCAACTGCAAGAAGCCCTGAAACTGGTCTGGTCTAAGCTCATCATGATTAACCAAAAATCCTACATTTTTTCTCTTTTCGGTAATCATGGTTTTAATGGTGGAAACAAAATTGTATTCCAAATTCTCAATAGACTTATTCAGCTGTTCTGATGCATCTATCCCTGTCTGCTGGATAATCAGAGGAATAGCTGTCCCGTAAGTATTATATTTCACCGCTGCATATGGGAAAAGGACGATTTCAGAGATTTTACCATCTTTCATATTAGGTAAAATAGACGGCTGCATTCCCATAGCTTCCAGCGTATCTCTCGATATTTTTTCCTTAATAGGGTCTATGAATTTATAGTCTATCTTTGGATTGATTTTTCGGAACTCTTCCAGCATGAATTTGGTTTCGTTCTGTAACTGCTTAAAACTCGCTGGGAAATCACCATCGAGATAAACCTCTATCATCATCGGTTTTTTCACCGATTGCAGAGTTTTTATCGTGGAATCTGTAAGGGTGTATCTTTTTTCTTGGGTAAGGTCTATCCTTGTGGAAAAACCAAAAATCCCAACAAGCAGAACTAAAACAATCCCAATAGATATTATTATTTTCTTATTTTTCATATTATTTTATACATTTTTTCAAAATTCCCTACTTCATTTCCTTTCTTCTTATTTTGAATATTTTATTTTTTTCTTTCAACAAAAAGGATGGCTGCTTTTAGCCCTAAAAATATTATCAATCCGAAATAAAACACATCTTTAGTGTCTATCAAACCTCTCGTAAAGGCGATATAATGATAATAAAAACCAAGATTCTGAAGGATATAATCTCCACCACCCAGCAATTTATACGAAGCCAGCTGCTCTATTCCAAAAAACATGAAGAAACATAAAAAAACGCCTATAAGATAAGCCATCACTTGGTTAGATGATAAGGCTGATGCTAAAATCCCAACCGCTGTGAATGCTCCTATAAGCAGCAATAATCCTGCATATCCGCCCAAAGTCATCCCGAAATCTATATTTCCTTCTGGAATACTGAGCGTAGAAATCGTATTAAAATACACGATGGAAGGCAACAGGCACAAAACACCTATCAACCACACAGACAGGAATTTACCACCGATAATCTCTGTCAATTTCAAGGGTTGAGAAAAAAGCCAGCCAAGCGTTCCCGACTGCTGCTCTTCTGCCAGAGTTTTCATACTAAGTGCAGGAATGATGAACATAAAAAGCCACGGAACCAGCACAAAATAAGTCTGCATAGAAGCCGCGCCTATATCAAAAAAGTTAAAATTATTCTCAAAGAAAAACAAGAACAAGCTTCCTAAAAGGCTGAAAGATGCGATGATGACCCACGCACTCCAATTCCCAAAATAAGCCCAAAGTTCTTTTTTAAAAACTGCTATCATTTTATATTTATTTTATCCAAAAAATTTATTTAGTTCAAAAACACATCGTATCTACCGACTTTGTGTATCATCTTCAATACATTATCATCAATCCTTATTTTATGCTGCATAGATACCAGCTCTATGATGCTGTTATCCTCAGGATTTTTGATATAAAAGCTAAGTTTATGCTCGCCTTTATTGGTAAGTATTTCATTTCTGAAAAACTCTATATCTTCTTTTTTCAAATCCTGAACCGGCATTACAACGGTCAGAGATTTTGCAAATTTATCAAATGCATCCCTTAGTTCCAAAACATCATTCACATTCACGAAACATCTTCCATCCTGCGAAACGGAATATTTTATCTTTAAAATCACAAATCTCTGTGGAGCTATCTTGTCTTTCAGCCTCATATAATCCCTGTCTCCCAGACGGAAAGAGCACGAACCTGCGTAGTCCTCCAAGGTCAGAAAAGCCACCTTTTCGCCGCCACGCTTCCCATCCCGAACAGTATATTCCGTAATCATTCCCGCCACGGTGTATTCTTTGCCTTTATTCATATTATTTTGGCGGTCTTTCCAGCTGAGATTGGTCTCTGGAACATTATTCGCGATGATTGTAGATTTATAATTTTCCACCTCATCCAAATTCAGGAAGTTATGAAAACCTCTCGGCTCTATTTTTTTGGTCGTTTCTTCCACCATTTCTTCTGACTCGGCATCCATACCGAAATCTATATTTTCATCCTCTAAAATATCTGCATCTATACCACTTTCCGCCACATCCAAATGCTCTTCTGGCTCATTCTTTCTCTCTTTTTCCAAGATACTTCTTTTACTCAAAGAGCCTTGCATGAACTTGTATTGATATTTAAACTCATCTATCGGATGGGCAGAAAGATAAAACCCGATGGTTTCCTTTTCTTTATTAAGTTTATACATATTAGACCATTCTGGCTGAGGCTCGATTTTAAAGCGCTCTATCTGAACCTCTTCCATCATATCCGCAAAGAGCGAATTTTCCACAGAGGACTTACTTTCATTATAGTTTTGTCCGTATCTGAGGAGTTTTTCAACAGCCGTCTTTCCTGAGTTGTCTGGCTCCAAATACTGAGCTCTGTGGTAAGTGTCCAGTTCATCAAAAGCCCCTGCCATTACCAGTCCTTCCACCACTCGCTTATTCACCTGTGATGAAGAAACCCGCTCAAAAAAATCAAAAGCATCCTTGAATTTGCCCTTTTGTCTTTCCTTATCTATGGCTTCGCTCGGCCCCTCGCCTATTCCCTTTATCGCCCCAAGTCCAAAACGAATCTGCCCTTTCTCGTTCACAGAGAATTTGTATTGGCTTTCATTCACATCCGGCCCCAGAACATCCACGCCCATAGACTTGCAATCTTCCATAAACATGGTGATTTGGGCAGTGTTGTTGATATTATTACTCATCACACTCGCCATATATTCGGCTGGGTAGTTGGCTTTTAGGTAAGCTGTATGATAGGCTATCAGGGCGTAACATGTGGAGTGCGACTTGTTAAAAGCATACTCTGCGAACGCCTCCCAGTCTTTCCAGATTTTCTGTAATTTCGTTTCATCCAGATTATTCGCCTTTCCTCCCTCTATGAATTTCGGATACATTTTATCCAAGACATTTCTCTGCTTTTTACCCATGGCTTTACGCAGGGTATCGGCTTCACCTTTGGTAAAATTGGCCAGTTTCTGTGACAAAAGCATCACCTGCTCCTGATAAACAGTAATTCCGTAAGTTTCTTTCAGATATTCCTCTGTTTCTGGGAGGTCATAGACTATTTCTTCTACGCCGTGCTTTCTGTTGATAAAGTTCGGAATGTATTTTATCGGCCCTGGTCTGTACAGCGCGTTCATCGCGATAAGGTCAGCAAAAACCGTTGGTTTCAGATCCCTCATATATTTCTGCATTCCAGCACTTTCGTATTGGAAAATCCCGACTGTCCTTCCTTCCTTAAAGAGCTGATAAGTCTTCGCATCATCCAGCGGAATTTCATCTGGATTTATGTCAATATTATATCTTTGTCTAATGAGTTTCAAAGCATCTTTGATAATGGTCAAAGTCCTCAAACCGAGGAAGTCCATTTTCAGCAGTCCTGCACTCTCCGCCACCGAGTTGTCAAACTGAGAAACCAAAATATCGGCATCTTTCGCCGCAATGGAAATAGGAACAAGATTGGAAATATCCTCAGGCGTGATAATCACCCCACAGGCGTGAATTCCCGTGTTTCTGATACAGCCTTCCATTTTCCTTGCAGAATCCAAAACACGATAGCGGCTGTCTTTCGGGTTCTCCAAGATAGCCTTCATCTCATCCACCAAAACTTTGTCCTCATCCTTTAATTTATCGTATTTCGAAAGAGCTTTTGCGATGTTCATCCCTGGCACGGACGGAACGAGTTTTGCGATATTATTCGTTTCAAAAATCGGCACATCCAAGACCCTTCCCGCATCCTTTATCGCAGATTTCCCACCCAAAACAGAATAGGTAATAATCTGAGCCACATTGCTTTGTCCATATTTATCAATCACCCATTTGATGATTCTGTCCCTTCCCTCATCATCAAAATCTATATCAATATCGGGCATGGAAATACGCTCTGGATTCAGAAAACGCTCAAAAAGGAGGTCATATTTTATAGGGTCTACATTGGTAATTCCGATGCAGTATGCCACCGCAGAACCTGCCGCAGAACCACGCCCAGGCCCCACAGAAACACCCATATTTTTCGCTTCATTACAAAAATCCTGAACGATAAGGAAATACCCTGGGTAGCCCGTTTTAGCGATTACTTCCAGTTCAAAATCCAAACGCTCTGCTATTTCATCTGTAACTTCTTCATATTTTTTCTTTGCTCCTTCATAGGTCAAATGCCGTAGATAGGCGTTTTCTCCGCGTTTTCCACCATCTTTCAAATCATCTTCGTGCTGAAACTCCTGTGGAATATCAAATTCAGGAAGCAAAACATCTCTTTTTAAGGTATAAGGCTCAAATTTCTGCAACAGCTCCGTATATGCTTCAAATGCATCTGGATACTGGCGAAAAGCCTGTTTGATTTCTTCCGTATTTTTTATATAAAACTCCTGCGAAGTCAGTCCTCTCCTCTTCCCAAAACCTCTACCAATGGGCGTTGATAGTTTTTCTCCGTCTTTTATACAGCTTACGATATCCTGAATATCCGCATCAGATTTTTCTGTATAAAAAGTTTCATTTTGGGCTAAAATTTTGACATCGTATTTTTCTGCAAACTGGAGCAAAGTTTGGTTCACATGCTCCTCTTCGTACAGACCATGATTCTGAATCTGCACATAGAAATCCTCGCCAAATTCCTCTTTCCACCACTTGAAAAGTTCTTCCCCTTTCTGCTCCCCAAAATTCAAAATTGCATCTGGAATATCTCCGGAAATCCCAGAAGTAACCGCGATAAGTCCCTCTTTATATTGCGAAATCATCTGTCGGGAAATCCGCGGAACCCCGAAATAAAACCCTTTAACAAAACCTATACTTGAGAGTTTTGCCAAGTTTTTATAACCTGTAAAATTCTTCGCCAGCAGCACCATATTTGTCCTTCTGTCTGGGTCATCTTTGGTAAATTGCTTCTGCTCGGGTCTATCCGAGATATAAAACTCACACCCCAAAACAGGAATTATCGTTTTCTGCTGTGGTTCCGTTTCAGAAAATTCTACACCTTCTTCCTCGGCTTTTTGTTTTTGGTCAATGTATTCTTGATGAGCTTTTTTAACCTTGGAATTATAATTTTCCACTTCGGAAATAAACTTAAAAGCCCCCATCATATTCCCCAAATCCACCATTCCCACAGCTGGGAAATTATCGGATTTGGCTCTATTTATCAAATCTTCTATGGAAGTGGTCGATTGTAAAGACGAAAAAATACTATGATTATGGAAATTAAAGTAATCCCCAATTTCCACCTCATCTGTATCCCCGAAATCTACCGTTTTTTTCTTCTTATTAAAATCCTCTACCTGCCGTCTGATAACGATTGCAAAAGGCTTGATGGGATTAGGATGAAGATTTTGGTAGGCTTCCAGCTGCTCTTGGGAAATTTTAAGATTTTCTGCTGGGATAATGCCGATACGCATCATCTCAAAGAAAACCTGAGCCGTAGCATTCACATCGGCGGCAGCATTATGGGCTTCATCAAATTTTTTACCGTAGAGTTTTTCGTAAAGTTCCTCTAATTTTGGTGATTTGTATCTTCCGTTTTTCCCTCCGCTCAGCTGACAGAAATCCGTTCCCAGCTCCATAGTATCGGCGGAAGGCGTTTTTTCTAATGTATTCTCTATTCCTTTTCGGAAAAGTTCTGCACCTACGATTTTATAGTCAAAATCTATATTGTGCCCTGCCACCACTTTGGTTTTCTTGAGCACTTCGGTGAACTCCTCCAAAACTTCCTGCAAGTCCCTTCCCTGTTCCTGCGCCATTTTAGTGGAAATTCCGTGAATTCTAGTCGCATTGAAGGGAATATCATAGCCCTCTGGCTTTATGATATAGTCCTGATTCTCTATCAGTTCGCCGTTTTCATCATGCAGCTGCCAAGCAATCTGCACCATTCTCGGCCAGTTTTCAGAATCTGATAAAGGAGCATTAAAATTCTGCGGTAATCCCGTAGTTTCGGTGTCAAAAATGAGGTACATTCAGTAAAAAAATTTGGCGTAAAATAGAAAGAATTTTAGTATAAATTCAACTTTGAATCAAAATAATTTTGACTTATATTTTTCTATACACTTCTTCAAAAGGAAGTCTGGTTCTATCTCCCCAAACGCCCTTTTCTTCACGGATTCCGCAGGTTACGACCATATTGATTTCTGCGCCATAGGGCAGTTTGAGCAGTTTTTTCACTCTTAAACTATCAAAGCCTTCTAATGGGCAGGTGTCATAGCCCTGCTCCGCCATTGCCAGCATGAAAGTCTGAGCAACCAGACCACAGCTTTTATGCACGACTACGCGCATATCCGCCTCCGAAACCTGCCTCATCATAGGGCGAAAAAGCCCAATTCCCAGCGCTGTTATTTTTCGGACTATTCCTAAAATTCCAAAAAAACGAGAATAGATAATTGGAAGTAATTTTTCGTAATACATTCCCCACTTTTTTATGCGTTTTTCTTGTTTTTCCACTGGGCTGGTTCTCTTGATATTTTCTATTTCTAAACGCAGCATTTCTTTTTCACGCTTACGGTGCAAATCCTGCCGAGTCACGAAAACCACCATCTCCTGTGCTGTATCTGCTGAACTCTGATCCAAACACGCAGAAGCCAATTTTTTGAGCATATCTTTGTCCGTGATATGGTACATTTCATAGAGCTGCATGTTGGAACTTGTAGGTGCCAGCTGTGCCAATCTCAGACAATGAGCAACCTTTTCTGTATCAATTAATTTTGTGTCGCTATAGTATCGCACAGAGCGTCTATAATTGAGAATTTGTTCTAAATTCATTGTTAATTTTTTTGTCAAAGATAAAAAAACTGAATAAATTTTTCATAATCATCAAAAAAAAATTCCCTTCCAGAAAACTCCGAAAGGGAACAAATGAAACATATTCTATCTTAATTTTAGAATTTCAGATTTTTAAATCTCTCAAAAGCTGCTCTTTCCAGCATTTCTCTGTCATCTGGGTGAGCTATGGAAATAAGCGCTTTTGCTCTCTGTTGGAAGTTTTTCCCATGCAGATCCACCACACCGTATTCTGTAGCTATATAGTGCATATGCCCTCTGGTAGTAACCACTCCAGCTCCTTCTTTTAGGAAAGGAACGATTCTCGGCACGCCTTTTTTGGTTCTGGCAGTAATCGCCAAGATAGGTTTTCCTCCATCGCTCAGTGCCGCTCCTCTCATGAAATCCACCTGCCCGCCGATACCACTGTATTGGTAAGAACCTATACTATCCGAGCAAGCCTGCCCTGTAAGGTCTAATTCTATCGCACTATTGATAGACACTGCTTTAGGGTTTCTACGGATAACACGAGGGTCGTTAGTATAATCTACATCAAGGAACGCAAAAGCTGGGTTATCATTCACGAAATCATATAGTTTCTTTGTCCCGAAAGCAAAGCTCGTTACTGATTTATGCGGGTGAGTTGTTTTATACTTGTTATTCACCACGCCAGATTTTATCAAATCTACCACTCCGTCGCTGAGCATTTCCGTATGAATTCCCAAGTCTTTATGATTATTAAGACACTTCAACACTGCATCTGGAATTGTCCCAATTCCCATCTGCAACACAGAACGGTCTTCGATGATTTCAGCAATGTTTCTACCAATCTGCAATTCTTCCTCTTCTATCTTCGCGCCGTAATCTACGGTAAGCAGTTCCGTTTCATGCCATACCATTTTGTCAATTTGGCTCGTGTGGATTACGCTGTCTCCGTGAGTTCTCGGCATTTTAGGGTTTACCTGAGCGATGACATATTTCGCTGTATCTACTGCGGCTCTAGTAACATCCACAGAAAGTCCAAGCGTACAATATCCGTGCTCATCTGGCGGAGACACTTGGATAATCGCTACATCTAGCGGCAGTCTATTGTTTCTAAACAAATCAGGAATATCTCCTAGGAAAATAGGAATAAAACTTCCTCTTCCGCTGTTTACATTCTCTCTAACTGCCGTAGAGACGAACATCACATTAAAACGGAAACTATCTTCGTATTCTGGTTTTGTGATTTCTACATCACCTTGTATCGTGATACAGGTAACTTCTACATTTTTTAATTCATTTGCTCGTTTTGCTAACTCACTTACTAAATAATTAGGCGTACAAGCACTTCCTTGTAAAAAAATTCTATCATTACTTTTTATCAATGACAGAGCTTCTTCTGCTGAACAATACATATTATTTTTCTAATGTTTTTATGACAAAATAATTTTTTTATCAAATTATACTTATTTAAATTTTTCGGCAAATATAAAAAATTTTTTGCTTAGAAAATATCCCTATTTTTAGCCATTTATTTTCCTGATAAAATTTAGTTTATTATTCTTTTATTCTAAGAATAATTTGCGTATTTTTGTAGAACTATATATTTTAATTATAACATTTTCAAATTATGAAAGTATTGATAATCGGAAATGGTGGAAGGGAATCTGCCATCGCATGGAAACTAAAAAATGACCCAAGAATTACCCAATTCTACTTTGCAAAAGGAAACGCCTCTACAGAGAAATTAGGAAAAACTGTTTATGAAACGGAAATAGCAGACCTAGTGAAGTTTGCTAAAAAAGAAGATATAGAACTTACTATCGTAGGGCCAGAAGCTCCACTGGTAGAGGGCATCGTGGATGAATTTAATAAAGAAGGATTGAGAATTTTCGGAGCTAAAAAAGCGGCTGCTTTACTAGAAGGCAGCAAGGCTTATTCTAAAAAATTCATGCAGGACTACGGCATCAGAACTGCTAAAGCGAAGATTTTTGATTCTTACAATGATGCTGTTGCTTATGTGAAAACTCAGGCTTTCCCATTGGTAGTAAAAGCGAGCGGTCTGGCAAGTGGAAAAGGCGTGGTGATCTGTAAAGATTTAGCTGAGGCAGAAACTACCATTCACGATTTCATGATTAGAAAAGTTCATGGAGATGCAGGAATCAGAATCATTGTTGAAGAATTCTTGAGAGGTTTCGAAGCTTCTGTGATTGCTTTCTCTAATGGAGAAAAATTCTTCCCTTGCATAGCGGTGAAAGATTATAAAAAATTAGGAAACGGCGACAAAGGCCCTAACACAGGCGGAATGGGAACAGTTGCTCCAAATCCAGAGTTCACAGCTGCACACATGGAAGATTTCGTTCAAAATATAATGAATCCTACCATCAAAGGAATTCACGATAACATGCTGAAATTCAAAGGATTTATTTTCTTTGGGCTTTTGGTTTCTAATAACGAATGCTACCTATTAGAATACAACATGCGTCTGGGCGACCCTGAAACTCAGGCAATTATGCCGCTTTTAGAAAGCAATCTTCTGGATGCTATCAATGATTGTATCGATGGAAAAGACATTGAACTTAAGTTTTCAGATAAAAAATCGGTTTGTCTCGTGTTAGCTTCTGGCGGATATCCTCGTGATTTCGAAAAAGGACTGGAAATCAAAGGAATAGACAAAGTTAAAAATAGTGAAGTTTTCTTTGCTGGAGCTACATACCAAGGAAGCAGAATCGTAACAGATGGCGGAAGAGTGCTGAATTTAGTTGCTACTGGTGACACTTACGAAGAGGCTAGACAAAAGGTTTATGAAGATGCTGATGCTGTCAATTTTGACTATGCATATCACAGAGAAGATATTGGCTTAGTTAAATAATTTTCAGCAAAAAACTATATCAATATGAATAATGGAATCATTGTCCTTGATTTCGGATCTCAGTACAATCAGCTGATTAGCCGAAGAGTACGAGAAATGCAGGTGTATTCGGAAATTATTCCTTATAACACGCCAATAGATGAAATCAAGGCTAAAAAACCTGCTGGAATCATACTTTCGGGTGGGCCATCTTCCGTAAATGCAGAAGATGCACATTTGGTAGATAAAGAAATTTTTAATCTCGGAATTCCTATTTTAGGAATCTGCTATGGAATGCAGCTTACGGCGCATCTCCTCGGCGGAAAGGTAGAAAAAGGCACCAAAGGAGAATACGGAAAATCTCATTTAGAGATTGTAAAACCTTGCGTTCTTTTCGAGGGAGTGAACCAAAATTCTATTGTTTGGATGAGCCACTTTGACGAAGTAAAAGAACTTCCGAAGGATTTTGAAATCAATGCTAAATCAGGCGTGATTGCGGCTATTTCCAACGAGGCTAAAAACTTCTACGCCGTGCAGTTTCACCCAGAAGTGACCCACAGTGAGGAAGGCGGAAAAATGCTGGAGAATTTTGTATTTAAAATTTGTAAGGCAGAAAGAAACTGGAAATTAACCAATTACATAGAAAAAACAGTCAGCAAAATCAAAGAAAAAGTCGGAAATCAAAAAGTGATTTTAGGGCTTTCTGGCGGTGTGGATTCTTCCGTAGCGGCAGTGCTTATCCACAAAGCGATAGGCGACCAGCTGACCTGTATCTTCGTGGATACAGGACTTCTCAGAAAAGATGAAGCGAAAAAAGTAATGCAGAACTATGGAGAGCATTTCCATATGAACATCAAATGCATAGACGCTTCTGAGAGATTTTTGGCTAAATTAAAAGGAATATCCGACCCAGAGCAGAAAAGAAAAATCATTGGAAATGAATTTATAGAAGTTTTCGATGAAGAATCTTCAAAAATAGAAGGCGCGAAATTCTTAGCACAAGGGACTATTTATCCCGATGTGATAGAGTCTCAGTCCATCAAAGGCCCTTCGGCAGTGATAAAGTCCCACCACAATGTGGGCGGACTTCCAGAGGATATGAAATTTGAGCTTTTAGAACCTCTGCGCGAACTTTTCAAGGATGAAGTGAGAAAAGTAGGTGAAGAATTGGGAATCCCTAGTCATCTTGTTCACCGCCATCCTTTCCCTGGTCCAGGGCTGGGAATCAGAGTTTTAGGTGAAGTAGATGCAGAAAAAGTGAGAATTCTTCAGGAGGCGGATGATATTTTCATCGAAGAACTCTACAAACACAAGCTTTATGACAAAGTCAGCCAAGCTTTCGTGGTGCTTCTTCCTGTGAAATCTGTGGGCGTAATGGGCGATGAGAGAACTTACGAATACACCGCAGTAGTCCGCTCTGCGAATACTATAGACTTTATGACTGCGACATGGAGCAAACTTTCTTACGAGTTTTTGGAATTGATATCCAACCGCATCATAAACGAAGTAAAAGGCATCAATCGTGTGGCTTATGATATTTCCAGCAAGCCGCCTGCAACCATAGAATGGGAATAATTTTAATAAAAAATATCTTTACGCTTTGTAAAGATATTTTTTTGTTTTAAAGTTCAAACTCTTCTCCTAATTCAGGAAGGAAAAGCTCTATTTTTCGCTGTTGAAAAACTTCCTTCGCCTGTTCGTGATTTATCTTAATCGGTGGAAAAGTATCAAAATGACAACCTATCACTTTTGGTGTTTTTATCAACTCTGAAGAAGCAAAAGCAGCCTGCTCTGCATCCATCGTATAATGTCCACCAACTGGCAGAATAGCACAATCTATCTTACCAAAAAACTGCGACAGAATTCCCATTTCAGAGATAACACCTGTATCGCCAGCAAGATACACACATTTCCCATTAAATTTTAAAACATATCCCGCTGGATGCCCTCCATATGTCCCATCTGGAAAACTAGAAGTATGAGATGCCAAAACCATACTGACTTTCAGGTCTTCTATCATTGTAGAACCTCCTATATTGATATCGATAGAGTTAGAATGCCCGAAATATCCGCATATCTCTGGCTGTGCGATAATCTGCGCCTCTGGATAATTTTTGATAACCTCAGCCACATCCGCCGTATGATCTCCATGGGCATGAGTAATCAGCACAAAATCAATCTTCTGCAAACTGATATCAAATTCAGATTTTTCCTTTTGGAAATTATAAAATGGGTCTGTCAAGATATTTTTGCCTTTATACGAAAACAAAAAACAATTTTGCCCTAAAAATTTCACTTTCATAATCTTATATTTTTTAATTTTTTTCTTAAAAATAATTTAATCCCAAAGCCACCAAAACTGCCATCATAAGGGTAATTATCCCTACTTGTTTCAGGAATGGGTCTAGCTCATTAGGTGATTTTACTTTCATAATATTTCGGCGGAGTGCAGCCATCGGAAAAAATAAAATCATCACAATAAAAGCGTAATATTTCCCCTGTGCATGGAGATTGTTTTTCATTAAAAAAACAAGAATAAAAATCAGCGGCAACTGCATGAGAACAATCTGATAAATCATCGCATATCTAAATCCCAGCCACTGCGCAACCGTTTTTTTTCCAGCCTTTTGGTCGCTTTCCATATCCCTCATGTTATTGAGATTCAGCACCGATACGGACAACATGCCTACCGCAGAAGCAGGAAGCAAAATATCCCAATTCCATGTTTTAGTAAAAAGAAAATAGCTCCCGCCTACGGACACCAATCCAAAAAAAATAAAAACCATAATATCCCCCAAACCTAAGTATCCATAAGGTTTCTTGCCGATTGTATAGCTTATCGCTGCCCAGATACTCATCATCCCCAAACCGATAAAAACCCAAAATTCCGTAATAAAATCAGGAAAAAACGCCAAATAAAGCAAAGCCGCTGTCGCCAGCGCAGACAAAACCGCAAACGAAATCACTACTTTTTTCATTTGCTCTGCTGAAATTTTCCCTGACGCCACCGCTCTGCTCTCTGCTTTTTCATCACGGAAATCATCCGTTCCCTTTGTCCCATCCCCATAATCATTAGAAAAATTAGACAAAATCTGATAAAGCATCGTAACAAGCAAAGCCAAAAGGAAAACCCTATAATCCCAAAATCCACCTTCCTGAACCAATCGCCAGCGGGCAATAAAAGCTCCCATAATAATGCCGCTCACGGATAGCGGCAATGTTCTCAACCGCGCTGCCTGAAGCCAAATAAATATTCCTTTCTTCATACCTTAATCACTGAAAATAAATCTTTATTTATTTCCTTTTTTCACCTAAAATTTGTGTAAAGATAATCATTTGTGATTAAAAAAATAATCGTTAGATTTGCCAAGGTTTATACTGATTATGAAATCACTCAATGAAGAAAACTATCTAAAAGCTATTTTCCATCTTATTGACAAAGATGACACTTTCACAGTCAATGAGTTAAGCAAAATGCTCAACATAAAAATGCCCAGCGTAAACAGCATGATGAAAAAATTTTCTCAGAAAAACTGGGTCATCTACGAAAGCTACAAACCTATAAAAATCACAGCATTAGGGAAGAAAGAAGCCGCTCATGTGGTGAGAAAACACAGGCTGACCGAAATGTTTTTAGTAGAAAAAATGGGCTTCGGCTGGGAGGTCGTTCATGAAATCGCAGAACAGCTGGAACACATCCATTCCGAGATTTTCTTTGATAAAATGGATGAACTGCTGAACTACCCAAAAGTGGACCCACATGGTGAACCTATTCCTGACAAACAGGGAAACATCATCCAGCAAAACCTGACAAAACTAAGCGAGTGCAAAGCTGGAGAGACTGTCATTCTTTCAGCAGTAATAGATTCCTCGGATGAGTTTTTGACTTACCTAAATCATAGAAGTCTGAGTTTAAATTCTGAGCTAAAAATTTTAGAAGTAGAAAAATTTGACCAATCGATGAAAATAGAGTTTGATGGAAAAACCGAAACGCTCAGCAAAATGGTTTGTGATAAAATTTTAGTGCAGAAAATCTAACAAACAAAAAGAGACGCCCCAAAAGCATCTCTTTTTTCATGTATTATTTTTTAAGAATTGGTGTCAGAACCTTGGTTTTTCCATCTATATTTTTAGGATTTTCTACTCCTAAAATATAATTGATAAATGGATAAATGTGTATATTTTCAAAAGGTTTTATCTCGTTATTTTCTTTGATTTTATTCCCAAAAGCATAGAAAATCGCCATCATTTCTGGTGTCACATACGGGTCATATCCATGAGTTCCCCAGATGCCTTTTCTATTTGCTAAAAAGTCTTTTTCGCTTTTTACCATATAGTACAGCGCATCGGTAATAATCAAAATATCGCCTATATTTTTGTGGTTTCTATAATGCCATTTTTTCGGTGTTTCTTCTTTTTTATACACTTTCACATGGCTGTTCCCTGCGAAATATTGTTTTATTTCTTGATAGACTTCCTCTTTTTGGTTTTTATTTTTTAGATAAACTTGGCAGTGCATACCATTGTTTATCATATCGGCTTTGTCTTTTAGTTTATTTTCAAGGCTTTCGGTGATGATTATTTTCCCTTTTTCGCTTGTCATATCTATCATTCCGTGGTCAGCCGTGATGATGGTAGTGATTGGCAGATCTAGATTTTCCACACCTTGCATGATTTGCCCCAAAAGCTCATCTGCCAGCTGTAATTCTTGTTTTAGTTTTTCGGAATTTGTCCCTGTCTGATGTCCCGCAGTATCCACAAATTCAAAATAAAGTGTCACAAATCGCGGTCTTTCCGACTCTGGAAGCCTAAACCAATTCATCACCTGCTGAATTCTTTCGGTGTAAGGCACATTAGAATCATATTGTTTCCAATAGGTAGGATATTCGCCTTGTATAGGCGCCTCTGAACCCACCCAAAAATAGGAAGCAGTCTTCATTCCATGCTTCTGAAGCCACTGCCACTGCGGCATTCCTCCATAGAAATTAGGATTTTGTACGGCTTCTCTATTTGGGATAGAATAGATTTTGTCCTCTGTTGGAGAATAAAACATATTATCCACTAGCCCATGGTTACCTGGGTACATTCCCGTAATTATAGTGTAGTGGTTAGGAAAGGTTTTGCTCGGAAAACTAGGAATGACTCCTTTTGCATAGGAGGATTTTTCTTTCAGTTTTTTAAAGTTTTCTAAATTAAATTTCTCTGGATAGTCATACCTGAATCCATCAAAAGAAACCAGCAAAACATATTGTTTCTCTGATGGCTTATTTACCAGCACATTATTCTTACAAGAAGTTAGAAAAAAGAGACTAATCCAGATGAATAAAATTTTCTTCATTGTTAAATTTAAATTTCCACAAAGGTAAAAAGTTTTGAGTAAATTTGTGACAAATAAAATTATTATCATGAATTTCAGAATAGAAAAAGACACTATGGGAGAGGTGCAGGTCCCAGCTGAGAAATACTGGGGAGCACAAACTGAGCGCTCTAGAAACAATTTTAAAATCGGTGAGGAAGGCTCCATGCCCAGAGAAATCATAGAAGCGTTTGCATACCTAAAAAAAGCTGCTGCCTATGCCAACTGTGATTTAGGCGTACTTCCTTTGGAAAAACGAGATTTAATAGCCCAAGTCTGTGACGAAATTCTATCTGGAAAACTTTCCGACCAGTTTCCTTTGGTTATCTGGCAGACTGGCTCTGGAACTCAGTCAAACATGAATATAAATGAAGTAATCTCCAACAGAGCTCATGTCTTAAACGGCGGAACTTTGGGCGAAAAATCTTCTATTCATCCAAATGATGATGTGAACAAATCCCAGTCTTCCAACGATACTTTCCCTACCGCTATGCACATCGCGGCGTACAAAAAATTAGTAGAAAAAACCTTTCCTGCCGTAGAACGACTAAGAGATTCTTTAGCTAAAAAATCAGAAGATTTCAAAGACATCATCAAAGTAGGAAGAACCCACCTAATGGACGCCACTCCTCTAACCCTTGGACAGGAATTTTCTGGGTATGCAGCACAGCTGGATTACGGACTAAAAGCCCTATCAAACACGCTGGAACACCTTCGAGAGCTGGCGCTGGGAGGGACTGCCGTAGGAACAGGACTCAACGCCCCTAAAAACTACGACACAAAAGTCGCGAAATACATCTCCGAATTTACAGGGCTTCCGTTCATCACGGCTCCGAATAAATTTGAAGCTCTTGCTGCTCATGATGCCATCGTAGAAAGCCACAGCGCACTGAAACAAATCGCGGTTTCATTATTTAAAATAGCCCAAGATATCAGAATGATGGCTTCTGGCCCTAGGAGTGGCATTGGAGAAATTTTCATTCCAGAAAACGAACCAGGTTCTTCCATCATGCCAGGAAAAGTGAATCCCACTCAGCCAGAGGCAGTTACTATGGTCTGCGCCCAAATTCTTGGGAATGATACTACTATCTCTTTTGCAGGAACGCAAGGACATTTTGAGCTGAATGTTTTCAAACCTGTGATGGCTTACAATTTTCTACAATCGGCGCAGCTTCTTGCGGATGCTTGTATTTCGTTCGATGAACACTGCGTATCAGGAATACTTCCTAATGAATTAAAAATCAAAAGTTTATTAGAAAATTCACTAATGCTGGTCACAGCGCTAAATCCTCACATAGGCTACGAAAATGCCGCAAAAATCGCTAAATCCGCTTATAACAACGGAACAAGCCTAAGAGAAGAGGCTATAAATTCAGGAATGCTCACTGGCGAAGAGTTTGACAGCTGGGTCAATCCTAAAGATATGATTTAAGTTTTTTAATTAAACTATAAAAATCCATAAAACTAATTGGTTTTATGGATTTTTGTTTTAAATATTTTTTTCAAAATCTATTCTGAATGTCCAACCAAAGAACCTTTTGCATAAAACTCCAGCAGCTTGACTTGATATAAATAATTATATTTCGCCTGAGCTGCCGCACCTTGGGCATTTACATAATTGTTTCTCGCTGTATTTAGGTCGTAGATAGATGATTTCCCTGCCTGATAGCTCTTTTCCATGAAATCCAATGCCAGTTTTGAGCTTTTCTCTGCTTCCACCGCAGATTTATAAACCTCAAAATTATTTTCTGCTGTATATTCTGCTTTTTGGATATTTTGTAAAAGCTCTTGTTTCTGCTGCTGCAGGTTGTTTTTGGCTATATCTTCATTTATTTTAGCCTGTTCTACTTGTATTTTTGTAATTCCTTTGTTAAAAATAGGAATGTTTGCGCTAAGTCCTATTTGCTGACCGAAATTGTCCTTATACTGCTGACCGAAATTTCTACCACCATCATTATTAAACGAATTGAAATAAAATGTCCCAACGCCCGCGCTGGCTGTAATGGACGGAAGGAACCCTGTATTTGCTATTTTTGTCTGCATTTCAGAGGCTTTTATTCTCGCTTCTGCTCCCTTTATCTGCGGATGCCAGCTGTAAGCCTTTTCCAAAATTTCACTTACCGAAAAATCCGTCTTTTCTACATTTTCTGCCACATCCCAGCCCGCTACATCAAAGTCCTTATAATCTTCCAACTGAAGCAGTAAAGCCAATGAAAACAGTGCATTTTTGGTATTTACTTCCGCTGATTTCATATTTTGATATTCCCTTGCCATAGAGGCGTTTGCTTCCGCCAAAACCGTTTGGGAAGTTGTCCCTACTTTGGTGGTTATTTGGGCTTTTTCGTAGACTTTTTGTGCGTTTTCATAGGCGGATTTATTGATATTTTCCACTTCTCTATTGAGCAAAATATTCAAATACTGCTGGGCTATCTGAAGGGAAATATCGCTTTTTATCCTTTCCAAATCATAGGTGCTGGCTTCCACCTCATACTGAGATTTTTGAATTTGTTTTTCCAGTCGGCTTCCGTTGTAGAGGGTCACACTTGCACCGATGTTCACAGAATTATTAAAATTATCATTTCTTCGGTGGTTCCCAAAAACATCTTGATTTTGTCCAAAATTAGCTGTATTGCTAACCGTTGCAGAAACGCTTGGAATACGCTCTTTTTTAGCTGTTTTTAGATTATTTTCTTGATTGGTTTTTTCCAGTCTGCTCTGTTTAATGTGCAGATTATGCTCAAAAGCGTAATGTATACACTCCTGCAATGTCCACTTTTTCTGAGCATTAACCACAGAAAAAGAAAAGAAAAAAACAAGGAAAATAATTTTATAAATTCTCATATTTTTATTTTATACTACTCAGTATCAAATCATTATAATGAACCAATTCTGGGATAGCAGCGCAGTCCATATTAATGATTTGAACATTATTTTTATCAAGCACATCATATAAATCATTCTGCTTATTCATAGGAACGAATCCGAAATGATAATATTTCTTTTTATTGTTTTTTATATCATTTTGAGCTTGTTTTTCAAATTCTATGTATTTATCGTTATTTTTATTAGATTGATAATAGGAATAACCTATAAATGAAACAGCTACAACAATTACAGTTAATACAATATATTTTATTTTCATAATATGATTTTTAAAAATATTTCTGACTAACCTCTTATGCTTCGCCCAAAAGACTCTGCAACAGCTCCAAGCACAAAAACTATTACTAAAACACGCAATATGGTGTATAAAACTTTCTTTTTCATATCTTTTTTAATTATCTATCAAGCAATGCCATCGTTTTTCCTATTTTGTATCCTAGAAAATACAAAAAGAAAACTAGAGCCACTATTTTTGTTACGGTTCGCGGGTTTTTACTAATATAAGAAATTAGTTTCTCAAATGTTGCTTCCATTATTTTACCTTTTTTCTTGGCTAATATCAGAATTTTTCTTGTAAAAAACTATTTTTTGTTTAAGATTTTTATTCTTTAATGAATATTTATCACAAATTTACTAAATTTGTCAGAAATGTTGCTGTTGTTTAAATAAATTCATATGGTTTTTATTAAAGATTTACAAAAATCCTACGATATCGGAAAATCCAAACTTCATGTTTTGAAGGGAATCAATCTGGATATTTCAGAAGGCGAGTTCGTATCCATCATGGGTTCATCAGGTTCTGGAAAATCTACCCTGCTGAACATCATCGGGATTTTGGATCAAAAAGACAGCGGAATCTACGAGCTGGACGGCATTCCCATAGAACATCTCAACGAGACTAAAGCCGCAGAATACCGCTCTAGGTTTCTAGGATTTGTGTTTCAGTCGTTTAACCTCATCAGTTATAAAACCGCTTTGGAAAATGTAGCTCTTCCGCTCTATTATCAAAATGTAAGCAGAAAAGAACGAAACCAAAGAGCCTTAGATTATTTGGAAAAAGTGGGTCTTGCAGACTGGGCAAACCGCCTTCCAAACGAGCTTTCGGGAGGACAGAAACAAAGAGTAGCCATCGCCAGAGCCTTAATCACCGACCCGAGAATTATCCTCGCTGATGAGCCGACAGGAGCTTTGGACAGCAAAACCACCCACGACATTATGAAACTTCTGCAGGAAATCAACAACCAAGGAAAAACCATCATCATCGTAACCCATGAGCCTGATGTAGCAGCACAGACAAAAAGAAATGTCTTCCTAAAAGACGGCATTATAGAAAGCGATGAAGTCATCGAGCAATTTGTTTTATAAACACATTTTTAAATAAAAACCAACAAAAAAAGATGTTTGATTTAGACCGCTGGCAGGAGATTTTTAGTTCTATTCGGAGCAATATGCTTCGGACAGTGCTTTCTGGTTTTACGGTAGCGCTGGGACTTTACATTTTCATTGTTCTTTTTGGAATCGGGACTGGTCTAAAAAACGCCTTTAATGACGGTTTCAGAAGCGCACAAAACCTGATTTCTATTTCCTCTGGGCGGACTTCCCTTGCCTATGCTGGACTTCAGGCGGATAGGCTCATTAGTTTTAATAATAATGATTTAGAGGCAGTTACCACTGAAAACAAAGAAAATATAGAATATTCCGCACCGATATATTCCACCTTTTGGACAGTGAAATACGGCAAAGAAAGCGGCAGCTACGGCATAAACGGAGCTGGTGAAGAGGAAGTCTACATCAAAAACAGAACGGTTTTGGATGGGCGGTATCTTTCGCCTGCGGATATCAAAGAAAATAGAAATGTAGCAGTCATCGGTAAAATGGTGCATCGCGACCTCATCAAAAACGGAAATCCCATCGGTAAAGAACTGGATATCAATGGGACTATATTCAAAGTCATCGGTGTTTTTTCTGATAACCAAGGTGACTGGGCAGAGCGAAGCATCAGTATTCCCATTACCACCATGCAGCAACTTAAAAAAAGTTCTGACACGATTTCTGAAATTTCTCTAACCTATAACATGGAACTCTCTCCTGATGAGGCGATACAATTCGGAGAAGAGCTAAAAAACCAACTTCAAGAGCGAAAAAAAGTTTCGCCAGAGGATGAACAGGCGATTTGGGTTTTTAATAATGCTGAAAATACGAAAAACGGAACCATGTTCCTAAGCGTCATCATCATCATTGTAGGCTTTATAGGAATTGGGACGCTTGTCGCAGGGATTATTGGCATTAGCAACATCATGGTTTACATCGTGAAAGAACGAACGCTGGAAATAGGAATACGAAAAGCCATAGGAGCAAGGCCTATAAGCATCGTGATTCTTATCTTACAAGAAAGCATTGTAATTACGGTTTTATCGGGGATTATTGGAGTTATTTTAGGGGTTCTTTCGCTGAGGCTGATTGGCAATAATTTACGAGAATATTTCATTTTAGACCCAAATGTAGGCTGGGGAGCGATATTTTCAGCATTTGTTTGTTTAGTCATTTCAGGGGCGGTGGCAGGCTTTGTCCCAGCATACCGAGCTTCAAAAATCAAACCAATAGAAGCGCTGAGAGGCTGATTTAATCCATTAAAAAAGAAGCAAAATGAATATCATTTTCAAAAAAGATACTTGGCAGGAAATTTATTATTCACTGAGGAATAATAAACTTCGGACTTTCCTCACTATGATTGGCGTAGGCTGGGGAATGTTCCTATATGTCACACTTTTAGGAGCGGCCAAGGGAATGGAAAACGGCTTCAACAAGTTGTTTTCAGGTTTTGCTACAAATTCCATTTTCCTCTGGGGACAGGAAACTTCCATCCCGTATGACGGCTTCCCAAAGGGAAGAACCATAGACCCACACCTTTCGGATATAGAATATTTAAAAAAGAAAATTCCTGAAATAGACTACATCGCTCCACAAAATTCAAAGGGGAACTTCGGAACAGCAGGTGTGCTGATGACAAGAGGAGGGAAAAGCATCACTTACAGCCTAAATGGCGACTACCCTATCGGAAATAAAATTTCTGAAAAAAAGCTGATATATGGAAGATACCTAAACAATTCTGATGTCTCTGAAAACAAAAATGTGGTGGTGATCGGTGAGCAGATTTACAAAACGCTTTTCGAAGCGGGAGAAAATCCTATTGGAAAATCGATCAATATAAAAGGCGTGTTTTTCAATGTGATAGGAGTTTTCAGAATGAAAAGAAGAGTGGGAATAGAGAGCGACCAAACCGCTATAATTCCGCTTTCTACTTTTACCCAGTTGTTTAATGAAGGCGATAAAGTCGGTGTTTTATCCATTGTTTCTAAACCCGATGCAGATGTGAGTATCGTGGAAGAAAAAGTAAAATCCGAACTAAAAACCAAATACAGAGTTTCGCCCGAAGACACCAATGCTTTTGGAGCTTTTAACCTTGGGAAAGAATTTAAGAAACTCACTGGTTTCCTTGACGGTATGCAGCTTTTGACCATCATCGTGGGGACGCTTACCATCATCGCTGGGGTCATTGCGATATCCAACATATTGCTTATCACCGTGAAAGAAAGAACCAAAGAAATAGGAATCCGCCGAGCTTTGGGTGCAAAACCCTCCGAGGTGAGAAACCAAATTTTGCTGGAAAGTGTGGTCATTACTCTATCCTCTGGTCTGGCTGGATTTATGCTGGGAATGCTGGTTTTGATGCTTTTAAGCCTCGCTACCCAAAACCAAGATGATATTCCGTTTTACAATCCTACTGTTAATTACGGAAATGTATTCGGAGCAATGGCAATAATGGTTTTTCTCGGACTGATAATAGGTATGATTCCAGCGCAAAGAGCCATAAGCATCCGCCCGATAGATGCATTGAGAAGTGAATAATAAAATTGAATTTTAAATATAAAAAATAATGAAAAAGATAATTTATGCCATTCTTGGATTAGTTACTGTTGCTCTACTGGGATCAACTATAATGTATTTGATAAAATCCAATTCTGATGAGAGCAAAGAATTTCTCACAAGAAAGCCCACTGTGCAAGACATGGAGGACAAAGTGATGGCGACTGGAAAAATCGTTCCGAAAGAAGAAATAGAAATAAAACCCAATATTTCTGGGATTATTGACAATATTTTAGTAAAAGAAGGCGACAAAGTGACAGCTGGACAGCTCATCGCTACACTGAGAATCGTTCCCAGCGTAGCTGATGTGAACAATGCCCAACAGCAAGTGAGCAATGCCCAACTCCAAATAAACAATGCAAGAACCAATCTTGCCAATCAAAAACAGCAGTTTGCGATGCAGGAAAGTCTTTATAAACAAGGCGTTATCTCCAAACAAGAGTTTCTAACCTCCCAACAGCAGCTCTACAGCGCCGAACAAAATGTGAAAAATGCCCAACAGCAATTTTCCACTGCACAAAAAAACTTGCAAATTGCTAGAACTGGTGCTACTCCTGAGCTGCAAAGCATGGCTACAACTCAAATTCGTTCCAAAGCAAGCGGCACCATCCTAGAAGTTCCTGTGAAAATAGGAAACCAAGTGATAGAGGCCAATTCCTTCAATGCGGGAACTACCATTTGCTCCATCGCAGACCTAAATTCGCTCATTTTTGAAGGAAAAATAGATGAAGCGCAGGCAGGAAAAATAAAAGAAGGCATGAATATGAATGTAGTGATAGGCGCCCTCCAGAACAAGGCTTTCTCTGGAAAAGTGACCCTCATTGCACCAAAAGGAACAGAAGAAAGCGGAACTATAAAATTCCCAATAAAAGGTGATGTTTTTAACCCTAATAATGAATACATTCGCGCAGGATTCTCTGCAAATGGAGAGATTATCCTCAGTTCGCAGAAAAACGCACTTCTTCTGGATGAATCCCTTATCCAATACGAAAAAGTGAACGGAAAAGATGTTCCTTTTGTGGAAGTAAAACAGGCTAATGGTTCGTTTAAAAAGGCTTTTGTAAAACTTGGAGCGAGCGATGGTATCAATGTACAGGTGCTTTCTGGAATTGACAAAAATTCTGAAATAAAAGTCTGGAACCCTTCCGACAAAGACAAACAAGAGTTGAAAGAAAAGAATAAATAAAACATGGAAAACCAAAATTTTGTTTGTCCTCATTGCAGTAAAAAGCAACAAATAAAAAAGCTGCTTCTCCTTTCTAATTTTAGCAAATGGAATTGTCCCTATTGCGGAACTGAGATTGCACCTGAAAAAAAGAGCCCTGTACATGGCGCTGTATATGGAGTTCTTGGTGTGCTTTCTACCGCTATTCCAGCAAATTATTGTTTATACATGCTAAATTACAGCCTTCTCAAAAGCATGCTGATAGCCTTTGGCTGTGGAATTATTTGTTATACACTGATTATCAATTATCTATATAAAACTATAAAGCTAAATTAACTAAAAAGAGAAAATATAAAACTTTCTTGACTAAAAAAGTTTATACTTTCAATTTTATTTGTTACATTTGCAGACTTAAAAAATATTAACAGGGACGAGTTCCCAATTTTAAATCAATTTAATTATGTCAGTAAAAATTAGATTACAAAGACACGGAAAAAAGGGAAAACCTTTCTTTCACATCGTGGTAGCAGATTCTAGAGCAAGAAGAGATGGTAGATTCATCGCAAAACTTGGAACTTACAATCCTATCACTAATCCAGCAACTATCGAACTAGATGTGGATGCTGCAGTAAAATGGTTGAACAACGGTGCTCAGCCTACAGATACTGCTAGAGCTATCCTTTCTTACAAAGGTGCTCTTTACAAAAAACACCTTCAAGGAGGAGTTGCTAAAGGAGCTTTCAGTGAAGCTGAAGCTGAAAAAAGATTTAATACTTGGTTAGCTGAAAAAGAAGCTAAAATCCAAGGTAAAAAAGATGGTTTAGCAAAATCTAAAGATGATGCTAAAAAAGCTGCTTTAGAAGCTGAAAACAAAGCTAATGAAGCAAGAATCAACGCTAAAAAACAAGCTGAAGAAGAAGCAAAAGCTGCTGCTGAGGCCGCTGAAGCACCAGTAGAAGAAGCTCCTGCCGTAGAAGCAGAAGGAGATGCACCTGCTGAAGAAACTGAAGCTTAAAAAAACTTACCGATGCAGAAAGAAGATTGCTATTTTTTAGGCAAAATTACTCGTAAGCACGGTCTTTCGGGAAATCTAATTTTAAAATTAGATACAGACCAACCCGAAATTTATAAAAAATTGGAATCAATATTCGTTGAAATCAACGGACTATTGGTTCCGTTTTTTATTGAGAAAATCATCTGGAGTAAACAAGATTCTCTCAACATTCTTTTCAAAAACTCCTCTGAAGCACTGGTAGAACAGCTTATTGGTAAAAATGTATTTCTTCCGCTTTCTACACTTCCAAAACTGAGCGGAAATCAGTTTTATTATCACGAAGTTATTGGTTTTGAAGTTTTAGAAAAAGATGGAAAAACCTGCGGAAACATCGTTTCTGTAAATGACCAGACTGCTCAGCATTATTTCATTTTAGACTTGGCTCAGAAAGAAATCATCATTCCTATCGTAAAAGAATGGATTTTAGAAGTGAACAGAGATGAAAAATTCATCAAAATGGAACTTCCAGAAGGGCTGATGGATGTTTTTCTTAACTAAAAAAAGCCCCTTTTTAAGGAGCTAATCTTGATGTTTTCCATTTACCATCTTGGAACTGATATACTATTCTGTCATGCAGACGGTTAGGTCTTCCCTGCCAAAATTCTATTTCATACGGCTTGGCAAGATATCCTCCCCAGTGTGGCGGCCTTGTTACTTCTTTTCCTTCAAATTCTTTTTCTAAATCTTGTAATTTTTGAGCTAAATAGGCTTTGCTAGGGATTTCTTCGCCTTGTTCAGAAGCCCAAGCGCCTAATCTGCTTCCTCTGGGTCTCGATGCGAAATATTCATCCGACATCTCTGGCGAAACTTTTTCCAGCCTTGCTTTTATCATTACTTGGCGCTCTAGAGCCGGCCAAAAGAAATAGAGACAAGCCACCTTATTTTTGTCAATAGATTTCCCTTTTTTACTGTTGTAATTGGTATAAAACACAAAACCTTCTTTGCTGTAGCTTTTTAGGAGCATGGCTCTCGTTCTAGGACAGCCATCGTCATCTATCGTAGAGAGAATCATGGCATTAGCCTCAAAAATATCAGGGTGCTTGTCCGCATCTGCGAACCACTCCTTGAAATGTTCCATAGGATTTTCCTTTACTTCATGGTCGTGAAGCTCGAACTGCTCGTAGACTTGGCGTTTGTCGTGTAAGTTTTCCATATTTTAATATTTACAATTTATATTACAAAGGTAAGATTTAATTCCTACTCTTTGGGATAGGATTTAATGTTTTTTATTTGTAAAAAAGAAAAAATAATCTCTTTAAATCATTTTAAATTCTTAAATTTAGCCCATTAATTTAATTTTTTCTAAAAATGAAACGACTATTTTTATTAGGTGCCTTCATTCTAAATTTTCTTCCAGCGAAAGCTGATGAAGGAATGTGGCTAATGATGCTTATCAAAAGGCTGAACGGCGTAGATATGCAGAAACAGGGGCTGAAACTGACCCCAGAGGAAATCTATTCAGTAAACAATTCTAGTTTGAAAGATGCCATCGTAAGTTTTGGTGGTTTTTGTACTGGAGAAATCGTGTCCAAAGAAGGACTTATCTTTACCAACCACCACTGTGGATACGGCTCTATCGCAGCGCTTTCTACTCCACAGAAAGACCATTTGACCAATGGTTTCTGGGCGATGAACAAAAAAGAAGAACTTCACGCTAAAGATCTGTATGTGAGATTCTTAGTAAGAATGGGAGATGCTACAGAAAGAATAAACTCTAAGCTGGACAATAAAATGTCTGCTAGCCAGAGACAAGACATCATCAATCAGGAATTTAAAGCGATTGAAAAAGAAAATAGCGAAAACGGAAAATACACTGTAGTGGTTCGTTCATTCTTCAATGGAAACGAGTTCTATTATTTTGTTTATCAAGACTATAAAGATATCAGATTAGTAGGAACGCCTACCAACTCTATCGGAAAATTCGGTGGAGATACAGACAACTGGGAATGGCCAAGACACACAGGGGACTTTGCAGTTTTCCGAGTGTATGCAGATGCGAACGGAAACCCAGCGGAATATTCTCCAAACAATGTTCCTCTAAAACCTAAACACCACCTGCCTGTTTCTCTAAAAGGTATCAAACCTAATGATTTCACGATGATTATGGGATACCCAGGGAGAACGAACAGATATTTGACTTCTTATGGAATCAACCAACTGATTACCAAAGATTATCCAGCTTGGGTAGATGCTTCTAAAGCAGCTATGGATGTGATGAAAAAATACATGGACAAAGACCAAGCCATCCGTTTGGACTATGCGAGTTCTTATTCCAGCACGGCTAACTACTGGAAAAATAGAGCTGGAACGATAGAAGCGGTTTTGAAAAACAAAACTATCAACGCGAAACAAGATTTGGAAAAAGTATTCCAAGCGTGGGCTGATAAGCCAGAAAACAAAGCAACTTACGGTAATGTTCTGAAAGAAATAGAAGAATACTACGCAAAAACAAATGAAAGAAATGTAGAGCTGAACTATCTAAGACTAATGAGCAGAAGAGTAGCTTTCATCAATATGCCGTATGTATTAGGAAACAAATTGGCTGTTTATGCTGACCAAGATGCGAACGGACAAGCTGCTATGAAAGCTAAACTAATAAAAGAAGTGGAAAGCATCTACGAAGACTTTCATCCACAGGTAGAAGCAGACCTTTTCGTGACACTGCTTACACTTTATAAAAACAAAGTAGATATAAACCACCAATTACCTATCATCAGATTTACTAATCCAAATGAATTTTCTCCTGGTGGTCTTTTTGATTCTAAAGAGAATGTTTTGAACTTTATCAACAATCCTAAAAAACGAATGTTGGAGAAAAACCCATTGTATCAGTTCTCTTCTATTTTAGTAGCTGAAGCTCAGATGAACGCAAATAAATACAAGCAAGATGAAGAGAAATTTGCAGAAAACACTAGACTTTTCTTGGATGGACTTAGAAAATCTCACCCTAACAAGAAATTCTACCCTGATGCTAACTCTACTATGAGACTTACCTACGGTTCTGTGGACAAACTGCCTTTCAGAAAAGACAGAAAATACCACGGCGTGAAAGACAACTACTACACAGACCTTGCAGGAATGGTAGCTAAATACAAAAAAGGCGATGAGGAATTTGACCTTCCGCAAAGACTTCTTGATCTTTATAAAAAGAAAGACTACGGACAATACAAAGACAAAAAAGGATACCTTCCAGTGAATTTCCTTTCTAATAATGACATCACAGGAGGAAACTCTGGTTCGCCTATCATCAATGCTGAAGGACACCTTATCGGTCTTGCTTTCGATGGAAACAGCGAGGCGCTGAGTGGAGATATCGTTTTCGAACCTGCTCTACAAAGAACCATCAATGTGGATGCTCGTTTTGTGCTTTGGGTAATTGACAAATTCGCCGGTGCTAAACACCTCATCGATGAAATGACAATTGTGAAATAGTTTTTTCATAACAATTATAAAAATCTACGAGAAATTTTCTCGTAGATTTTTTTGTGTATTTTTGCGGAAATAATGAGCAGAAATTGGATTTAGATTTTTATAAAAAACAAGCACAAGCCAAACAAAAAGAACACAAAAAATTCTTAGACAGTCTCAAAAAGAAACCGCCTAAGAACTTGGACTACATCACTTTGGACACCCATGAAGAAGTTTTCGATGAGATAGACTGCCTCAGCTGTGCCAACTGCTGTAAGACCACAGGCCCGCTCTTTACAGAGAAAGACATTGAACGGATTTCTAAACATTTACGCCTTTCTCCTGCTGATTTTGAGAAGAAATATCTCCGCGTAGATGAGGACAATGACAAGGTGCTGCAATGCCTGCCCTGCCCTTTTCTTGCAGAGGATAACACCTGCCTTATCTACGATATCCGACCGAAAGCCTGCCGCGAATATCCACATACTGACCGCAAGAAAATCTACCAAATCAATCATCTCACGATTAAAAACACCATCATCTGCCCTGCTGCCTATCTCTTCGTAGAGAAAATGATGAAAAGAATACAGAAATAATGCTTTACTAAACCTTATCAATAACAACTATTGATATAGTTTATGTATTCCATTTTTTTCATTTTATTTTTTTATTGTATATTTGCCACCCTAAAATTTACACTTATGACAAATAGAATTTTACTATTAGGTTTATTATTAGGAGGAGTATCTATAAATGCCCAAACTATCAATGAAACCAATGCCGCTGGCAAAACAGGACAAAAAGTAGGAATCAATACTACTATTCCTACAAGAACACTAACTATAAAAAACTCTACTGCTAATAATGGAAAACCTCTTCTTAGGCTGGTAGATGCACCTATATATAGCAAGAATGTTGGTTCTGATATGGATGCTGACTTAGGAGGAAATCCAGCAGCTACTACTAATTATACTGATTATAGACCTCTTGTAGTGGATAAAATAGGGGATGTATACCAAGGTCTCCCTATCAATAATATGAGTATCCTTACTCTTACTATTAGTAATGTAAATGGAGACTATATTAGAAAGTTTGATACAGGAATTGATTATAAAAAATATGCTGTAGCCATTATGAATGCTATATTCAAAATGCCGGATCCTGGAGCTGGTAAAATAGTAATGATGAGAGCTGGTAATGGAGTTATTCCTAGTGTAGATTTCGGTGGTGGTAAGTATGGTGTTACAACTGCCCCTGCTACAGTACTATTAAAGAAAACCCAACTTACTAATAACTGGGAAATATATGCGGATTATCCTAACATAGGATCCTATGAGTTTTCTTTAGGAAGTACTAGTGCTGGAAATGTAGTAAATGGTACTTGGGTAATTACTCTATTGGTAGGTAAAAGAGATGCTGTTAATTTCACTGAGATTAACTTTAATCAAGGAGGCTCTGCTGAAGGAATAGGAAATAGTAATACAACTTATGCGACCCAATTACAAGATTTCCTACAAAAATTAGAATAAAACCAATCAAAATAAAAAACACTCTCCATTCAGAGGGTGTTTTTTTGTATAGAATATTAAACTAAAATCCTTATTTTTGCATAAATTTTTTAACGATGGCAAAGCAAGAAGATGTTTTTAAGAAAGTGATTTCTCACGCCAAGGAGTACGGATTTATTTTCCCTTCTAGTGAGATTTATGACGGACTTTCTGCAATATACGACTACGGACAAAATGGTATAGAACTAAAAAACAATATCAAACAATATTGGTGGAAAGCGATGATTCAGCTCAATGAAAACATCGTAGGGCTGGATAGTGCTATCTTTATGCACCCTACCATTTGGAAGGCCAGTGGGCATGTGGATGCCTTCAACGACCCACTGATAGACAACAAAGACAGCAAAAAGCGTTTCCGCGCTGATGTCTTGATAGAAGACTACTGCGCAAAACTAGAGGACAAAGCCCAAAAAGAAATAGAAAAAGCTAAAAAACGCTTCGGTGAGGCTTTTGATGAGGCGCAATTCGTTTCCACTAATCCAAAAGTATTAGAATACCGCGAAAAACAAAAAAACATTCTTTCCCGAATGGCAAAATCGCTGGATAATAACGACCTTGCCGATGTAAAAGCCCTGATAGAAGAGCTGGAAATAGCCGACCCAGACACAGGCTCTAAAAACTGGACAGAAGTGAGACAGTTTAACCTGATGTTCGGAACTAAATTAGGTGCTGCTGCCGAGAACGCGATGGACCTTTACCTTCGTCCAGAAACGGCACAAGGGATTTTCGTGAATTATCTGAATGTTCAGAAAACTTCACGCCACAAACTTCCTTTCGGGATTGCTCAGATTGGTAAGGCATTTAGAAATGAGATTGTTGCGAGACAGTTTATTTTCAGAATGAGAGAATTTGAACAAATGGAAATGCAGTTTTTCGTGCCGCCAGGAACGGAACTAAAATTCTATGAAGAATGGAAACAAAAGAGACTAAACTGGCACCTTGCCCTTGGTCTTGGCGAAGAAAACTACAAATTCCACGACCACGAAAAACTGGCTCACTATGCCAATGCAGCCGCGGATATAGAATTCAAATTCCCATTTGGGTTTAAAGAATTGGAAGGAATTCATTCCAGAACGGATTTTGACCTTTCGGCTCACGAAAGATATTCAGGGAAAAAACTGCAATATTTTGACCCAGAGAGAAATGAAAGCTATGTTCCGTATGTGGTGGAAACTTCGGTAGGATTAGACCGATTATTCCTAGCTCTATTCTCTCACTGCCTGAAAGATGAAGTTTTAGAAGATGGTTCAGAGAGAACGGTATTGTCCTTGCCGCCTGCCCTTGCTCCTGTAAAGGCTGCCATTTTACCACTGATGAAAAAAGATGGAATGGGAGAATATGCAGAAAAAATCTTCAATGATTTGAAATATGATTTCAATCTTATTTATGAAGACAAAGACAGCATCGGTAAGCGATACAGAAGACAAGACGCCATAGGAACGCCTTTCTGTATTACCATAGACCACGACACCCTGACTGACCACACAGTAACAATAAGACACCGTGATACTATGGAGCAGGAGCGTGTAGCGGTTTCTGAACTGAGACAAATCATAGACAACAAAGTGAATTTCAGAAATTTACTTAGTAAGATTTAATAATAAAAAAGCAGGAAATAAATCCTGCTTTTTGTTTTTAAATATTTGAATATTAAAATTCTATTTTGCTTTCATCTATGACCAATGAACCTCCGAGCTGGTCTATATCATACATGTATTTTTCCAAAACTTTTTCGGTCGTTCCTCTCAGCCCTCTCGCTCCCAAACCTTTTTCCATCGTTTCTTTTACTATTTTTTGTAAAGCTCCTTCGGTGAAACTCAGCTCCACGCCATCTAGTCTGAATAGTTCTATAAACTGATTGATAATAGAGTTTTTAGGCTCGCTTAGGATTCTCAGCATGGTTGCTTCATCTAGTTTATCCAAATGAGTCACAATAGGAAAACGCCCCAAAAGTTCTGGGATAAGACCAAAATTCCTCAAATCCGTAGCATCCAATTTGTCTAAAATATAGGAATCATCTTCCACCTTATTCGTCTTCTCCGAACTGAAACCTATCGCCTGCTTGTTCATTCTTCGTTCGATGATTTCTTTGATACCATCAAACGCCCCTCCTGCGATGAATAGGATATTCTGGGTATTTACCTGAATGTATTTTTGATCTGGGTGCTTTCTCCCTCCTTGTGGTGGCACATTTACGATGCTTCCCTCTAAAAGTTTCAAAAGCCCCTGCTGAACGCCTTCTCCAGACACATCACGAGTCAAACTAGGATTATCCGATTTTCTAGCGATTTTATCTATTTCATCTATAAAAACGATACCTCTTTCGGCTTTTTCTACATCATAGTCAGACACCATCAGCAGTCTGGACAGAATACTTTCCACATCTTCCCCTACATAGCCCGCCTCTGTAAGAACTGTAGCATCTACGATACAGAAAGGAACTTCCAGTTGTCTAGCGATAGTTTTAGCCAAGAGCGTTTTTCCTGTTCCGGTCTCTCCCACCATGATGATGTTAGATTTTTCTATCTCTACAGATTTATTTTCATCTGCATTGTGAGCCAGTCTTTTGTAATGATTATAAACCGCTATCGAAAGCTGTTTTTTCGCTTGGTCCTGCCCTATTACATATTCATCCAAAAATTCCTTGATTTCTCTCGGTTTCTTTAGCTGAGCCGAAGTTTTTACAGATGAATGATTTTTATTTTCTTGCTCATCAGTCTCTTTCACTATGGTGTGAGCCTGCTCTATACAGTAGTTGCAAATAAACCCGTTCTGACCAGAGACCAAAACAGATACCTCATTCTTATTTCTTCCACAAAAGGAACATTGGTTAGGATTCATCTAATTCTTTTTTGTTTTTATGAATAAATAAACTCCAATAAGAATTTATTGAAGTTTGTAATTTTAGTGATTATTGCCCTGTTATTGCTTTTTGAATTTCTCTGAATTCCTCTTCTGTGAATTTCAGTTTTTCATTAGTAAAATTCAAATCTTTGATTTCATTGATAGGAACGAGGTGGATATGTGTGTGCGGAACTTCCAGCCCTACTACGGCTACGCCCACTTTCACACATGGAATAGCTGCCTTTACTTTTTTAGCTACTTCTTGCGCAAATGCCCAGAGCCTTTTATGCTCCTCTGCTTCCATATCAAAAATAAAATCCACTTCTTTTTTAGGAATTACCAATGTATGCCCTTTGGCTATCGGCATTATATCTAAAAACGCCAAATGATGCTCATCCTCTGCTATCTTGTAGCACGGAATTTCGCCATTGATTATTTTTGTGAAAATTGAAGCCATTTTATTGATTATTAAGGTTTTACTATTTGTTTTAATTTAGCTAAAAGACTAAATTGTAATTTCTAAAACTTCAAACGAAAGTTTATTTCCGTTAGGAAGCACTATTTCTGCTACTTCGCCTACAGCCTTCCCTAAAAGCCCTTTGGCAATAGGAGTATTTACAGATATTTTATTAGCCTTCAGATCACTCTCATTATCAGGAACTAATGTAAATTTCTGCTCGGCTTTGGTTGCATTATTTTTTAGTCTTACAGTCGTAAGGATAGATACTTTAGAAGTGTCTATCTGGTTTTCTTCTATGATTTTAGAATTTGCTATTATATCCTGTAATTTGGATATTTTCAGCTCCAAAAGTCCTTGCGCTTCCTTTGCTGCATCATACTCAGCATTTTCAGAAAGGTCTCCTTTGTCTCTTGCTTCTGCAATCTGTTGAGTGATTTTTGGTCTCTCTATTGATTCCAACTGCTCTAGCTCGGCCTTCATTTTTGCTAAGCCCTCTTTTGTAACATAATTCATGATTTTTTTCTTTTATTTGTGTTAAATAAATAATAAAATATCCGACCTTTGCCGGATACTTTTAAATTTTAACTAACTTTACTTTGACAAAGATAAAAAATTTTTTCTGATTATGAAAATATTTAGCGTATTAAAAGCCTTTTTTATTTTATTAGTTTTCAGTTTGTTATCCCTTGTTATTTCTTGTGAAAGTAGAGCCGATACCGTGAGCTGCTTTCCCAGCCAGATTATCAATGTTCAGCTGAATCTTAACCTTCCTGCTTATGCTATTGACTTGAATACGAAAGGCTGGATTTACATCAATGAACAGCAGAGCGGTACACGCGGACTAATTTTAGTAAAAACAGGAACTGGCTTCAAGGTGTATGACCGAAATGCGCCACACCTATGCCCTGATGCGAATACTACGCTGGAAGTTCAGAACAATATCAAAATCGTCTGCCCAAAAGACGGTGCTGAATGGATTCTACAAGATGGAACGCCTATAAAAGGCTCTGGACTGCCTCCTAAATTTTATGATTATAGTTACAATGCTGCTACGGGTATCATTTCAATCTATTATTAAACTTATGAAAATCGTAATTCAAAGAGTATCAGAAGCCTCCGTAAAAGTAAATAACGAAATCACAGGCGAAATCTCCAAAGGGCTTTTGCTCCTTGTAGGCGTGGAAGAAGAAGATAACCAAGAAGATGCTGACTGGCTCGCAAAGAAAATCGTTGATTTAAGGATTTTCAGTGATGAGGAAGGGAAAATGAATCTCTCTGTAAAAGATATAAGTGGAGAAATACTGTGTGTAAGCCAGTTTACGCTGCTTGCCGACTACAAAAAAGGAAATCGCCCATCTTTTATAAAAGCCGCAAAACCAGAAAAAGCTGTTCAGCTGTTTGAGTATTTCAAAGACCTCATCAAGAAATCAGGCTTAAAAACCGAAAGCGGAATTTTCGGTGCAGATATGAAAGTCTCCCTCCTCAATGACGGCCCTGTAACGATAGTGATGGACAGCAAAACGAAAAGTTAGAAATTTTGATTTATAAAAATCATCATAAAAAATCCCTCTATAATTTAGAGGGATTTTCTTTTTAAATTAATATTAATACTTAAAAACATCTATCTTATTACCATTGATGTAGTAAATAGTTCCGCTATACTCATCAATAGTATAGACAGGCTTGTTATTATTGAAAAGGAATTTTCCTTCCTCTGCTCCAGTGTCTTTATTTACTTTTACTAAGACTTTATTCGCTCCTTCTTTAGTAAAGAAAAATTTATAATCTTTAACTTGGTTAGAAGCGTTAAATCTTGTTTTCATAGAAGAATCCAGATAGAATGCCGTCTCTGAAACTCCACCTAGCAAATCTCTATTTTCTTCATTAAAGAACACTCCACCTTGTGAATTTCCTTGGCTGTCAACCCATTCTGCAGCACCTATATTTGCAGCTACATTCAAGGCATTAAGACCTATACGAGAAAATGTACGCTCGAACGCACCTGGCTCATCATAATATTTTTGAAAAACAACATTTCCTGACTTATCTACATAGGCTAATTCTCCCATTCCTGAAATAAGGTAACCATTTTGACGGATTTCTAGGTCTGTTACTTCTTTCTCTTTTTTGAGTCTAAGTTTAGCGAAAGGCTCTGGTCTTTCTGTATTAGAAGCATTATATTTATACAATTTCTCATCATTATAGAGAACATACTCTTGGTTAGCATCATTATAGACAAAGAAAGTAGGTCGTTTTTCTTCTAACTTTATGTTTCTTTTCCATATTTTGCTTCCGTTATTGATATCTACAATATTGGCATAAGTAGATGTAATATAGAATATTTTACCGTTTCTTTCTCTTAGTTCTATGATTTCATCGTTTTTATTATCAGAAATTTCCACCTCTCTTTTCCAAAGCTCTTTTCCGTCTTCTTTGATGAAATTCATTTCATTTTTAGTCACGAAAATATATCCTCCGTTTGACTTCACCATCATTCTAGGCTCTCCTTTTACATTCTTTTTCCACTGTGTGCGTCCTGTGGTATAGTCATAAAGATTCGTCCCATTATACGAAGCCAATAAGAACTGATTTCCCATATCCTCCACATAGACCACTTTTCCTACGGATTTATCTTCTTTCCAGACAGGTGCTCCTGTTTTAGCATCTATGATATTTAGTGCTTCCTTGGTTCCTAGAAAACCTCCGAGGCCTCCCGCTCTGCTGATCGTTATAATATACGCTCCTGTTTTATTAATATCAAAATTTGTTAATTTTTGGTCACTTTGCCAAAGAACCTTTCCATCGGTCATATTCAGCTTGATAAACTTACCACTGAAATAACCATATACATTTCCTTCTTTGTCTAATTTAGGATAAACTTTTGCTGACCTTTCACGCTTGGCAAGATCTTTCAGTCTTCCTACCAAACCTCCTATTTCTCCTGTTTCTGATGTCCATTTTATAGTCCCAGTGGCTAAATCTACATTCGCAATGTAAGATTTTTTGTCCTTCACATATTCCACCAGCAATGTCGTAGTATTCGGAATCATATAGTGATTAACCGGCGCCCAGCCCTCTTTCAAGGTACCAAATAGAACCTTACCTGTATTCGTATCCACTACACTTTTGGACATGCCCTTAGTTACTATAATATATGGGCTTCCATAGATATTTTCTACCAAAGTTTCCTCTCCAAGTAGATTTAATCCTGATAAATCACTTTGGTTAAAAACTGATTTGGAATAAATTTCAGCATTGTCAATTTTCCAAATAGGCGAAGTGCTGCTTTCACTAATTCCATAAACTCCATTGTCTCCGGAAACTACAGCTACTCCTGTAAGAGAATTAACTAAAATCTTATCTCCCTTATCCGCAATATTAACCGAATTTTTAGGAAGTGTCTGGGCATTAACAAAAACTGATGCCGCGATTGAAAGTGTAAAAATTGCTTTTCTCATAATATAAATTTCATTTATTTTTTAAATACTAAAAAATACAGGGTAAATTTACAAATACCCTGTATTTTCATTTTTTCTATTATCTATTATAATTTCGGACCTGCATTTACTAATGCTTTTCCTTCTTCTGTGTCTGTATATTGTTCAAAGTATTTGATATATTTTCGTGCTAAATCCTTAGCCTTAGCCTCCCACTGAGAAGCATCAGCGTAAGTGTCTCTTGGGTCAAGAATTTCAGAAGGAACATTCGGCAGCACCGTTGGGAAAGTAAGTCCTAAAATTGGGATTTTATTCGTTTCCGCTTTATCAATAGAACCATCTAAAATAGCATCTATGATAGCTCTGGTATCTTTCAGCGAAATTCTTTTCCCTGTTCCATTCCAGCCTGTATTTACTAAATAAGCTTTTGCTCCATGTTCTTTCATTTTAGAAACCAAAGTTTTAGAATACATCGTAGGGTGAAGCGCTAAAAACGCCTCTCCGAATGCTGGCGAGAAAGATGGCAGCGGCTCTGTAACGCCTCTCTCCGTTCCTGCCATTTTAGAAGTGTATCCACATAGGAAGTGATATTGCGCCTGCTCATCTGTAAGGATAGAAACAGGAGGCAGCACCCCAAATGCATCAGCAGAAAGATAAATCACTTTCTTCGCGTGTCCTGCTTTTGATGGTAAAACAATCTTACTAATGTGATAGATAGGGTAAGAAACTCTGGTGTTTTCCGTGATAGAACCATCGCTGTAGTCCACCTCGCCGTTATCCTTTACCACTACATTTTCAAGAAGTGCATCTCTTTTTATCGCCCCAAAAATATCTGGTTCTTTTTCAGCAGAAAGGTCTATTACTTTCGCATAGCAGCCTCCCTCGTAGTTGAAAACTCCATTGTTATCCCAGCCGTGCTCATCATCACCGATAAGGTACCTTTTAGGGTCGGCAGAAAGTGTAGTTTTCCCTGTTCCAGAAAGCCCGAAGAACACCGCCACATCGCCTTTTTCGCCCACATTCGCGGAACAGTGCATAGATGCCATTCCTTTCAGTGGAAGGTAGTAGTTCATCATAGAGAACATTCCCTTTTTCATCTCGCCTCCGTACCAAGTTCCTCCGACAATTTGAGTTTTTTCTGTAAGGTTAAACATCACAAAGTTCTCTGAATTAAGCCCCTGTTCTTTCCAGTTCGGGTTAGTTACCTTAGAACCATTGATTACCAAGAAATCTGGCTCTCCGTAATGCTCTAAGTCATAGTGAGAAGGGCGGATAAACATATTGGTAACGAAATGCGCCTGCCAAGCCACTTCCATCACGAATCTCACTTTCAGTCTCGTGTCTGGATTGGTTCCGCAGAAAGTATCCACCACATAGATTTTTTTATTTTCAAAGGAATCAGTTACTATTTTCTTTAAATCACCAAAAATCTCAGGCGTCGTAGGCAAGTTTATTTTACCATCCCACCAAATCGTATTCTCCGTAGTTTGGTCTTTTACGATATATCTATCCTTTGGCGAACGCCCTGTAAAAACCCCTGTCTTCACAGCAACAGCACCTGAATTTGTTAAAATCCCTTTCTCAAAACCTTCGTTTTCTGGCGACATTTCATCTTGGAAAAGTTGTTCGTAGGTAGGATTATACACAATCTCCTTAACTCCCTTAATTCCATGTTTTTCTAAATAGTTTTTAATCTGTTCCATGTTAAATATTTTATATAAATTAACTATACGCAAATGTATTGATATTTTTAGGTTTTTCCTATGATTTAGCTCAGTTTTACTTAATTATTTCGTTCCAGTCAAAAAAAGTATGAAACCCATATCCGTGAAAAAAGTTTTCATATCCTTGAAATTTCCTTGTCATCACAAAATCTCCTCCCCACGCCCCAAGGCTTTTCACAAAAACAGGGCAGTCAGGGAAATACTGCTGTTTGACTTTAGTAAGTCCCAAAAATTCTGAAACTTTTTTTTCGTGAATTTCCATTAAATCAGAAAATTCATCGATGTTTTTACAATTTAAAATTTTCTCCGTCAAATCCGAAAACTCGCCAACTATTTCCTTTGATTTGAGTTTAGATTTATAGAGTTTTATGCCTTCGCGGCTGTCTTGTTTTTGGTTGAGATGGACAAATATCAATTCTTCCTTAAATTCTGGATTAAAATCCACTTGTTTTATCTCTCTATTTTTCCAATTTAACTGATACAAAATAGGCGTTCCCTCCATTGCTACTGCTATATCATAGCCGCTTCCACCAAGGGAAATTTCATTCAGCTCAAAAGCATCTATCCCAGCCCATTTGGCAAGATTTGCCATCAGCGTAGAACTGCTCCCCCAGCCAAAATTAGCAGGAAATTCCAGATTGGTCTTCATGAAATATGATTTTTTATCTTGTAAATGAGATGATGAAAGGCTTTGAATATTTCTAAGAACATTCATGATGAATTCGGCATTTTTGGGAAGATTAGTTTTTATAATTCTCCAATTGAGATAATCAATTTCTGCACTCATCCAAAGCCTCCCATTATGATAAGCCTCCCAAAAAACGAGAGCCTTGCCATCATTTTTTTCTTCTACACAGAGGTTTTGTCCAGATTTGGTCGGAACAGCAAGTGCCATTGCCCCGTCCAGCACAAAATATTCTGAAGTGAGAAGCAGTTTGCCATGTGAAAAAAAACTTTCCATAAAACAAAGGTAAATAATATTTATAAACAAATTGCTATCCTCGGAATATCCAAGAATAGCAATATTTTTTACAGATTACGAAATCCATTATATCCCTGATGAAACCATAATACTAGGCGATATTTTCTTTATCAATCCTTGTAATGTTTTCCCTGGCCCCACTTCCACAAAATGGTCAGCGCCATCTTTTACCATATTTTGTATCGTTTGTGTCCATTTTACAGGACCTGTCAGCTGTGCTATCAGATTCTTTTTTATTTCCTCTGGGTCTGTCACAGGAGTCGTTGTTACATTCTGATAAATCGGAAGAATAGGGTTACTAAACTTAACTCCTTCTATTGCTTGTGCTAATTTTTCTTGCGCTGGCTGCATCAAAGGAGAGTGAAAAGCTCCATTCACTGGCAGTAAAAGCGCTCTTTTCGCACCAGCTGCTTTTAGGGCTTCGCACGCCTTTTCCACTGCTGGTGTTTCACCAGAAATCACCAATTGCCCAGGGCAGTTATAGTTCGCAGGAACTACCAGCCCATCTATCTCTGCACAAATTTTTTCTACTTTATCATCATCCAGCCCAAGCACCGCTGCCATAGAAGAAGGATTGATATCGCAAGCCTCCTGCATAGCCAAAGCTCTTTGGTAAACCAGCTCCAGCCCATCTTTAAACGATAAAACTCCATTTGCTACCAAAGCAGAGAATTCACCCAAAGAGTGTCCTGCCACCATGCCTGCTCCTATTGTATCGATTGCCTTTACAATAGCTACAGAATGAATAAAAATAGCTGGCTGTGTTATTTTGGTTTTCTTTAAATCCTCTTCTGTCCCATCAAACATCACGGACAAAATATCAAATCCCAATATATCATTAGCAGAATTCATCAAATCTCTAATCTCCTTACGGTAATCATAAAGATCCTTACCCATCCCCACAAACTGAGATCCTTGTCCAGGAAACACTAATGCTTTCATATTTTTGAAAAATCTAAATCTATTTTATTATTAAAAAAACTAAGGAACCAATCTCACTACTCTAAATCCAGTATTCACAAAAGCCCCATTTTTTTTGTTTCGGATATATTCAAACTTGGTTGCCAACTGAGTCTGAACTTTACTCATATTTCTTAGGACTTCTCCTTTTGATTCCCTTGCCAACATATCACTAACCACATCAAAACCTATAATGGTGTATTTAGATGGTGTTCTACAATATTCTTTTTTAAACTCAGCCAAAACCTCCTTCTCAAAATCTCCATCTGTATTTATTTTTCTATCCATCAAATAAACCAAATTCGCTTTACTTAAAGGATCTACATTCTTCTCAAAATCAGGGTGGTAATACATACTAAACGCCTTGATTCCTTCTGTTTGTTTGGCTAGTTCTATTATTTTCTTCGCAAATCCTGCTCCCACAGCATTATTATCATTTGCTAAAATAACTACTGCTGGCAGACTTTGTCCTGTTACCATATTCTGCTCCAGCTCTATTCCAGATGGTGAACTAACGACCACTATCTCAGTTTTAGATAACTCTTTTGTCAGCTGTTCTTTAAGGAAAATAACTTCTGGATTGTTTTCTTCACCTACAATAAATACTTTTTCTTTTGAATGAGCATTTTTGACCTCACGAACGATTCTCTCTGCATACACTCTATTCCCTGGCTCTACGATAACTAGATTATTGTATTTATACATCTCCTCTGTATGGGCAAATGGAGCCACCACAGGAATTTTTTCATTCTTCACATATTCAAGAACTTCTATCACATTTGACTTAAAGAATGGACCTATAATCAAATCTGTATTGGTCTTGTTAATCTGCGCCAAATTATTTTTAAAGGAATTCTCATTTTCAGCATCTATCACATTGATACTTACTTTTTTACCATCTCGCATTCCTCTTTGTGCAGCAAGTTTAGCACCGATTAGGAAGTCCGCAGAAAGCGTTCTATATTTAGTATCATTAGTATCAAAACCAAAAGGCAGAATCAAAGCAATACTAAACACATCATCATCGGCCTTCACATATTGTCTATTGACCTTCTTGATATTCAGCACCATTCCCTGCTTTATTCCATTAGGAAGTCCTCCATTCATTTCGGCAAGCTGGTCATATGTGATGTTATATTTATTCACAATCCCAAATGCACTTTCGCCTTTTTTAACCTCATGAGTCACATATTCTTCCACAGAATAAGTTTTGGTTTTCACCTCTTTTGGAGGCGTGTTTTTCTCCTCTTTAGGTTTTGTATTTTTCTCAGAAGTTTCTTTCGTTGTTGTTGCTACATTTTTAGAAGATGCTGTATTTTTCACTATGATAACATCTCCAGACCTAAGTCCTCTCTGCTCCAAACCTGGATTTAATGCAAACAACTCACTCTGCGAAATGTTAAACTTCCTTGTAATTCCGTAATATGTATCTTTTGGCTGAACCACATACGCTCCATCTTCTGAAGCTAGCATTTGAGTTTTTTTCTCCTCTTCTCTATCCTTTTTAGGTGTATCCACTACCTCCTGCTGAGCGGCTTTGTCACCATACTTTCTGATTTTATCTTCTGGCAGCACAAGTGCTTCACCCACTTTCATATGGCTTTCCAAATTAGGATTCAGCTTTCTCAGTTCTTCTTCAGAGATTTTGTATTGTCTGGTTATGCCATAGATAGTCTGTTTTGGCTGAAGATAAATTTTACCCAATTTCTGATTGGATTTCTTTTCAGTAGACTTTTTATCTTCCTTTTTTTCCTCCTTTTTCTCTTCTGTTTTTTGAGTGTTTTTTTGTTTATTAGGAATAATCAAAACATCTCCTATATCTATTTTTCCATCCTTTATTTTAGGATTTTGCTTAATAAGCTCATCTACACTGACACCATATTTTTTAGCAATAGTAGTGGGATTTTCTTTAGCCACCACAGTATGCTTCTTCTGTTGCCCAGATAATACCGCGAATGCTGTTCCTAGTATGGTTAATAATATTTTTTTCATTTGATTTTAGTATTATTGTTATATAACAATTAGACCACAAAAATACGGCTTTATAATTAAATGCACGAAATAATTAGCACAGAGTTTTCCACATCCATTTTTTGATAGCATTCTTCTATCCACACTCTTCCTTTCTGCGCATAAAACACACTGAAATTCAGCACTCTCTCCTGCCATACAGCATTAGGATGAACATCTAAATACAACTGTCTCAGCTGCATATATTTCTCGTATTGTTTTATTTTTTCCGCTCGCAAAAGTCTCTTTTTCATTCGGTTATAAGATTTCAACTGGCGGATCTCCTCCGCTTCCACCAAATTCCTAAAAGTCTTATCTGTAAGTGAAGATTTTTCTTTCAGCAGCCCAAAAGATTTTTTCAGCTCCTCTTCTTTTTCTGTAAGAATCTCCAAAAGTTCCGATTCAAAAAGCAATTTCTCTTTGATAATCTCCGCATAATCCATGAAAAATTCATCTATCCCAAGTCCCATTTTCTGGATTTTATTTGCTGTTTTTTCAGTCAAGAAAAGCATTGAATTTCTCGGAATTAAAATCGGAAAAGGAACTTGCACATGTCGGAAATATTCTTTCAATTCCAGCCAATACATCACCTCTGCATTTCCGCCTATATAAGCTATATTTGGAAGTATTTTTTCCTGATAAATAGGGCGCATCACTGCATTTGGGCTGAATTTTTCTGGATAACTTTCTAATTCCGCCAAAATTTCCTCCTCTGTGAAAGAAATTTCCTTGTCCACCACATGGTATTTTTCTCCATCAAACTCTATTCTATCACGAGTTTCCGTAAGATAAAATAAATTGATTTCCCTCGGATTCACCTGCACTTTTCCATATTTTTTCGTGAGATTTTCTACGGATTGGTGCGTTTCTTTTTTCAGTGAATTATTTTTCAATTCATCAGCAAAAATCCCTTTCATCTGCTCTTTCAGCCCTCGGTCATCTCCATCTATCATCAGCAGTCCTCGGTCAGCAAAGAGTTTATTCACAAGCGTTTTGGTAGCTTCTGCCAGTGTATTTCGCTCTGCATACGCCTCCTTCATCCAGTCTATCAGCTCCTTACCAAAATCATTATATTTAAATTCTTTTTCAAATTCTTCTATGAAATTGTTTCTCTCAACCTTTATTCTGCCGACCGCTCCTCCTGATTTTCCATCGATGCTATAAATGTGATTTTGAGTTTTAAAATGATTTATTTCCTCAAAATCGTGGTCTTCCGTAGCCATCCAAAATATAGGAACGAATTTTTTTCCTTGAATATTTTGATTTAGAAAATCTGTCGTTTTTATTGTCTGCAAAATTTTATAAACGAAAAACGCAGATCCTGTAAACAGATTCAGCTGATGCCCCGTAACGATGGTAAAAACATTCTCCTGTGAAAGAGTTTGCAAATTTTCTTTCTGTTTATCAGACAATTGCAATTTTCCTAATTGTTTTTCCAAAACCTCACAAAGAATTTTTCTCTGCTCTTTGGAATAGCTTTTTTCCTTCAATTCCACCTGTTTCTGCACATTTCCCAAAGAAAACCTACGCGAAGCATATTCCTCATCAGCGAAAAAGCCCTTAATAAGGCTGGGAATGCTGTATATGTCTTTTAAAAATATCTCTTTTTTGTTCATTTTACCTTTATTTTAATGGAATAAATACCATACCAAACCTAAATTCAGCCTAAAATCTGCCACTGGATAAAACGGCGCAGCATAGGACTGATTTTTCATGAAAGTAGTGTTAAGATGCTGTGCTTCAGCATAAATCATCATTCGTTTTACTTTCATATTAAAATAAACATCTACCAACGGCCTGCCTCCGATGGAATGCGAATTTGTGGATAGTAGGATAAATTCATTAAGTATCGGGAAATACTGCTGTGAGGCAAATTTTGAGAAATAATAAGCCTTGATTCCCGTCTGAATTTCAGCCGCTTTTTTGAATATTTTGGATTGATAATAAACATTCGCCCTTCCTATGAATTCTGGCAATGGAAGCACATCTTTATTATTTAAAACATTCTGAAGCAATACCTTAGCGTTAAAATTAAATTTACGATAAGTAAATGTAGCCTCGCCTCCTATCTGCGATATATTCACTGATGAAGTGCTCTGCTGAGGCATCGCCGAAGAATTAAAATACGCCAGCTGCCCTATTCTGAAATAATTCGCAAACAGCTTAGTATCAAACCATTTGAGATTTAAATCCGCTCCTATTTCCAAAACATTTTGGTTCTTAAAATCAGAATATTTGAAATTATAATCTTGATAAAAAGAAGTGTTCATCAAGTAATTAAACGATGGAGCTGCCGATTTGAATTTCACATGCCCGCTGATGGAATAACCCTCAATAGGCTCAAAAGTCAGATGATTTTCTGAATTTAGATAATTTCCAAAGGCTTTTCCGTTAGAAATTTCCAAATCCGAATTTAGATTGATTTTATCCCAAAGTTTTATTTTAAGATTTCCTACCAATCCCAAACGATTTTCCTTAAATTTAGAATCTTCCTGTAATCCACTGATTATCAACGGATAAAATGACCTATAACTGATGTTTTGATAACGAACTCCCGCTTCCGCTCTAAAAGCCTCATTATCAAAAAGCAAACTCACTGTATTGCTGAATTTAGTCGATTTCCTCTTATTATTGGTAGGATAATCCGTAATCAACGAAGATGAATAATAGTTCTCTGTGCCATCCTGTGTGTAGAAATATTTATTGGTTTGATAAAAAATTGTATGACTCAGCTTAAATGGAAATTTCTCCACATCGAAAGGTGCAAAATAATGGCTAAAATAAAACCTCCTCACTGCCATTCTGGTGTAGGTATTATGTAAATTCACTGTAAGGTTTTTTCTGCTGTTGAATCGAGAATCTCCACTTGTAAAATTCTCCAAATTCGCAATTCCCCCATTCTCCTCATTAGAAATATTCTGATGAATAAAATGCGCAAAAGCCTCATATTTGGAGTTTTTAGAAAGATAATGTGCAGAGAAAATGGTATTATTAGAAGATGCTATTTCCCTCTGATACAGCCCCTCCGAACGCAGCCCCATATACTCTATCGCAAAATTAAACCTTTTGCCAATATTCTGAGTATAAGTTGTTTGCAGAGCTCCGCCGCTACTCATTCCATTATGATAATAGAATGCCGTAGTGGGACTTTTCACATCGTAATATTTTATATCCTTAATTCCCAGTATAAAGAAAGATTTTCTTGTAGGCAATAATGCTAAATCCTGCTCTGCATCAGTCTTATAAACCAAATTCTGAAATCCCTCTCCGATATTCGCAAACTGGATTTTCCCAAAATTATCCCTATTATTATATTGAGTAAATTGATAAGATTTACCAATAGTGAAAACAGTATCAAACGCTTTTCGCTGAGAAAACTGCGTGAAAAACTGATAATCATCAATCGTCGGTCTAAAAATCTGTATAGAATCCTTCTCTCCATTGTCCACCACAACGGAATCACTCACTGGCAAATCATTTGTCTGCGCCTTTAAAAAGCTTCCCAGCAATATTAATATAAAAAAAATGTACCTCATAAAAATTTTATGAGGTACAAATTTAATAAATTTTGGAAAACAAAACTTTCTAATTAATATAAGGATTGTTTAACACTTCTTGTTGAGGAATTTTGAGTGACAATTTAGAATCATTATACTGGAAACTTGCTCCTGCATGATATAAATGATTACTTCCTCTAGTAATAGTAGCTCTATTACGCTTCATAGCTAAGTATGATTTCCCTTCTCCCCAAAATTCTATTCTCGTATTCTTATATATTTCAGCTTGTAGACTTGCCCCCGACAAACCATCAATATATGATACATTCGTAATTCTATTTGATAAATAATTTTTCAATATAGTTCTTGCCTGAGCATCGTTACCCTGCTTAGCCAGAGTTTCTGCCGCCAAAAGATGGAATTCATCTACTCTCATATAGAAATAATCATTAGTAGTATTTCTAGACCCTTGAAGAACTCTCTCCGGCGTAAAGAACTTATTTGCTGCAATATAACTATACCTTGCATTAGTATCTGCAATATTACTTAATACAGCTCCTGAAGCAGTCATACTCACAAACTGATTTTTTCTAATATCATCAGTTCTTATAGAATTATACAAACCTTCATCTATAGACTTAGTATCTCCAGCCCACTGATAGCCATATGTATAAACATCTGCTTGTCCCCACCAGTTTATCCATCCTAAATCACTATTTGTGGTAATATCTATTCCCCACATCCAGCTATCTGTTTCTAAATTATTAAATCCACCTCCAGATTCTGTAGCTCCATTGTGACGATATCTCACTACTTGTTCTTTTGTTGTGATAGAATGTCCACTACTATTCATAACCTCTAATGCTAATGCAGAAGCATTGGCATTATCTCCCATTGCAGCATATGTATAAGCCAACATTCCTTTTGCTACATACTTATTAACTACCCCTTTATTAGGTCTATTAAAGCCATCCAATAAAGTTACAGCATCATTCAAATCGCTAATAATTGCTGAATAAACTTCTGCCTGTGTAGACTTTGGACGAGGTTGCATATTAGGCTCTAAATACAAAGGAATTGCCTCTGAAGAAGGACTATATTCCGCAGTATAAAGCTGCAATAGATAGAAATATGCATGCGCTCTCAAAACTTTTGCCTGCCCCATTAGATATTTATCATTTTGGTTAGCTGGAACAACTCCATTCCCTCCTGTTTCCTTAATAACATCATTCACCGCATTAATCAATCTATAATAATATCTCCAAGGCATATAATTATATGTATCTGTATAATCAGTAGTAGCCGTTAAATTCACTATTTCTCTATAATGACCATAAGTGTTTCTTGGCATTGCCATATCAGACGAAAGTAAGTCTGTAAATATATCATATCCTCTTTGTCCAAAATCACTATGTTGAGATGTTCCCCCAGTCCCAGATTTTGCCATCATAAGATATGCACCATATAATTTAGCTTGTGTGGAAGGAGTAGAAATAGTCTCTGTTGGTTCTGTATTCAGAAAAGATTCTTCCCTACAAGAGATAAGTCCTCCTAGTAAAGATATTGTTGATAATAATACTACTATTTTTTTCATAATTTATTCAATTAAAATTTAACTTTTACTCCCACTGTAAAATTAGTCAATGGTGAATATCTATAAACACTTCCTTGCCCTGTTTCAGACACAGAAGGATTAAATCCTTTTCTTTTTGACGCTAACCAAAGGTTATCCGCAGATAAAGTTATCGATAAACCTGTTATACCTGTATCTCTAAGAAGATCTTGAGAAAAAGTATAACTAAGGTTTATGTTATTCAAAATAAAATAGTCTGCTTTAGTCAAAAATCTTGTAGATCTAGAGTTGTAATTTGTATCTCCTGTTCTACCTGAAGTAAGCCTTGGAACATCTGTGATATCCCCTGGATTCTGCCATCTGTTTCGTATATCTGCATGCCAGTTATTACTTCCTACTTTACTATTGTGCATTAAGCCAGCATAATTAGAATCATAAGCATACCCTCCTATACTATAAAGCATCTGTGCTCCTAAAGCAAATCCTTTATAACCTATGCTTAAGTTCACTGCTCCTCTCACATCTGGAATAGCTGACTTACCTACAAACCTACTTGTCGCTTTAGAAAAAGATTCAGTAACAGCCTCACTCACAGTAACTCCAGGATTAAGTGTTTGATACTCATATAAAGATTTAATTGCTGTATCAACTCCATCATCATATACTCCATTATTATTAGTATCTACATAATTCATGTACCACTGCGCTGCTCCCGTAGCAGAATTTACTCCTGCCCACTCTGGCATGTAATAATCATAAATAGAATATCCTTCTGCTCTACCTATTCCACCTTCTGATACATCTATTATCTTTCTTCTACCTAAAGAAGCATCATAAGGCATTCTAGTAAGTTTACTCTTTGGAAGTTCTCCATTTATTCCTAGGTCAAGGAAGAAGTCATCTTTTTTAATGATATGTCCAACCAAACTAAATTCAAGTCCTTGATTTAAAAGTTGTCCATCATTATCTTTGAAAATTGCATTTCCTGTAGATGGTGGTAATCTTTTATCAAATATCAACTGATCTGTCAGTTTTCTATAGTAATCTACATTCCCTTCCAATCTTCTATTAAACAATGTAAAATCAACCCCTGTTTGGAACATCTTAGCTTTTTCCCATGTCAAATCAGGATATCCTCCTCTATCAAAAGGTGTTCCTATCTGTCCCATGAAGTTCCCTGTATTATAAACATTATAACCAGGATAATATCCTACCCCCGCTTGGTCTCCCACGAAACCATAACTAGCCTTTAATTTCAGGTTATTTACAATTTTTGAATCTTTAAGGAAATTCTCTCTAGATACAACCCATCCTAAACCTACAGAAGGGAACACATCCCATTTCTTTCTTAAGAATCTAGAAGAACCATCTCTTCTGATAGATGCAGAAAGAAGGTATTTACCCATAAAATCATAATTAACCTGACCAAAATAACTTTCTAATGCATAGTTATTCACATAAGATTCTGGCACTTCTGAAGTTATCGCATTATTAAGTTCTGGAATACTAGGAGTTACAAGTCCTGTTTTTCCTGCAGCAAGAGCTTTATAATCCCATTTTGTTGATTCGTGTGCTGCAAAAGCATCTATATTATGATCACCAAATTTCTTACTATATCTTAACATTTGTAAGAAATTCCATGTAAACATTTCATATTTATTTTTATATATAGCTCCTTTCACCCCTACAGAACCTCCATAATATGGGTTTCTAAGATCATCTACACTATTATTATAATATTGTCCCCCTATTCTTGTTTCGAAACTTAACCCTTTGAATAAATCTGCTTTAAGGAAAAAGTTAGCATTAACCTCATGTCTATCAGAGTTTCTCTTATTATAAACAGCATCCGCTACACCATTTGTTAACGCACCAAAACCTCTTCCTATACCATAATCATATTGATAACCTCCAAAGTAAGGATCAGAAACTAAATTACCATTATTGTCTCTTAAATACAATGGATATATTGATGGAATATTATCTGTATACCAAAACACATTACTAGAGTCTCCTGTTTGCCCATTATTACGAGTTTTTGCATACGCATACCCTAAATTAAATGTTCCTGACAACCAAGATTTAGGTTTAAATCCTGCATTCAATCTACCTGTATATCTTTCATATCCTGTGTTAATTGAATATCCTTCATCTTTCAAATATCCTATCCCAGCATAGTAATTGGCTCTTGCAGTACCTCCTCCTAAACTCAAATTATGTTCAGTTCTAACTCCTTCTTTAAATGCTCTTTCAGCCCAGTTTTCAGGCGTATATTTTCTAGTTACACCTTCTCTTACTTGTCCAGTTGCAGGATCTATCAAATTCGCACCTGTCGAATTCCACATATTATATCGAGGATCTATACCATTATTCCCAAATAAATTATTATTTGCATATTGAGAAGGGTTTGCATTACCGTTAGCCAAACCTTGGTGGTACAATGCAGACCATGCTAGTGATATAAATTCTTCCGGAGAGGAAATAACATCATACATAGGTAACAACCTTGTATTTATCCCCACTTTAGATTCTAATTGTATATAATCTTTAGCTCCTCTTCCTGATTTTGTTGTGATAACAACAACACCATTTGCTCCTCTAGCTCCATAAATAGCCGTGGCTGTTGCATCTTTAAGAACAACCATATCCTGAATATCCTCTGGGTTAATAGATGAAACATTACCAGAAAAAGGCATTCCATCTACAACATACAAAGGATCTCTATTTCCATTAACAGAACCAAACCCTCTAATTCTAACAGTAGGCTCACTACCAGGCTGCCCAGAGCTATTAATAACCCTAACCCCCGCAGATTCTCCTGCTAATGCTTGTGAAACGGTTGAAACATTTTTGTTTTCAATAGACTTCATATTCACTTTGGCTGCTGTACCTACATAATCATTCTTTTTTACTCTAGTATACCCAACCAAAACTACCTCATCTATTTCTTTTTCTTTTCCAGAAGCAGTATCCTTCTTAACTTCTTGTGCAACTAATGCTTGTCCTGTGAAAAACAATACACCAGCTGTTAGAACTTTCAATTTCACATTCATTTTTAACAAAATTTAATAACCATTGAGCAAAGGTGTTAAATATTTTTTAAACAACCAAATGTTTTTATGTTTTTTTTGTTATTTTTTTGATGTTTTGTTAAAAATATCCGAAATTCATCATTTTAAATAAACTAAATATTAAATTTTTGATAAAGTTATCTTAATTTTTCCTAAATTTGCATCTAGTATGGATTTAGCTTTTTACATATACAGTTATTTACAGGAGCAAAAACCAAGGGTAGAAGTTCCTGATTTTGGGATTTTTAGACTTGAAAAAGAACATGCTGTCGTGGATGCAGAATCTTCTAAAATTCTCCCTCCAAGTGAGCATATCTATTTTGAAGACAATACAACTGTCTTTGATTCCAGCCTTGCCCATTATATAGCAGAAAAAACGGGTGAGAATCTATTCATTATACAATCTGAAATAAGAGATACTGTGCGTGAATGGATAAGACTGCTCATGCTCCAAAAAAAATTAAATCTTAAATACCTCGGAGAGCTTTCCCTTAAAGAAATAGATATCATACGGGAAGAAACTAAAATCCCACAATCTATGGAGTTTTTTGGGCTGGAAGAAGTTAATTTATCTGAAATTTCTCCTGCATCAACTGTTAAAGAAGAACCGACCCAAAAGCAAGAAACCACAAAAACAGAACCACAAAAACAAGAAAAATCAAACAATGGTATTTGGTGGGTATTATTATTCATTGTTCTTGCTGTTGCTGGACTTGTATTTCTATATTATAATTACGGAAAATCCGATAAATCTACTGATAATAGTGCAAAACAAGACTCTATCCAATCCGTACAAACTGAAATTCCACAAGCTGTATCACCTTCCACAGCAGATTCTATAACGATTGACAGTGTACAAATAGAATACTAAATGAAAATCCTGCTTTTAGATAAAAATCATCCACTCATCACAGAACAACTCTCTGAAAAAGGATTTGTTTTGGAAGAGGATTTTTCATCGAGCTACGAGCAGGTTTTGGAGAAAATCCATCTTTATGAAGGCATCATCATTCGAAGCCGAATTCCACTGGATGCTCATTTTTTAGAAAAAGCAAAAAATCTAAAATTCATCGCACGAGTAGGCGCTGGAATGGAAAATATAGACATCACCAAAGCCCAAGAACTCGGCATAAAGCTCATCAACTCTCCCGAAGGAAACAAAGATGCTGTGGCAGAGCATGTTATAGGAGCACTTCTAGTGCTAATGAACCGCCTTTTTATTTCCTCTAATGAAGTCAAAAAGGGAATTTGGCTCAGAGAAGAAAACCGAGGAGAAGAAATTTTGGGTAAAACTTTCGGAATCATTGGTTACGGAAACATGGGAAAAGCCGTAGCCAAAAGACTTTTGGGATTTGGCTGTAAAACTATTTTTTACGATATCAAATCTAATCTTTCCGATGAATTTGCCACGCAGGTAAGCCTTCAAGAATTACAAGAAAACGCCGATATCCTCAGCCTTCACACGCCACTTACAGAGGATACACTCTACATGATAGATGAGGAATTTATCTCCAAAATGAAGAAAAATTTCTACTTCATCAATACTGCAAGAGGCAAAAATCTAAAAACCTCTGCGTTGGTAAATGCTTTGAAATCTGGTAAAATAAAAGGCGCTTGTCTGGATGTTTTGGAATACGAAAAAACTTCTTTTGAGAATCTGGAAACGAAAAACGAGGATTTAGAATATCTTCTAAATTCAGAAAAAGCCATCATAACGCCGCACATCGCAGGCTGGACTCACGAAAGCAAAATAAAATTAGCCCAAGTCATTGTGGATAAAATATTGGCTTTCACTGCTGAAAATTAGTATCATTTAACATAGATTTAACGATAATTATTATTCATTTTTCTTGTTTTTATCCTATTTTGCGCGAAAATTTCAAAACAAAGATGAAAATAAATCTATCTCACATAGGATTTCTTACATTTTTTCTATTTTTTTCATGCTCAAAAAAAGAATCCACAACAACCAGCAATGGATATTATTCAGCTTCAAATCTTCCTAATTTCGGCAATGTAGATGTAGATAATGTCTTCAAAGGAGAAAAATTAAAACTGGAAAACCAGCAGAAAATCGTAAATTCCCTTAACCAATATTATGAAAACATTTGGAACAGCACCGATATGAGCGGTGGAGTTTTGGTAGCACATGGAGATAATATTCTTTTAGAAAAATACAAAGGTTTCGGCAGGGAGAACAACCAAATGCCGATTAACAAAGACACTCCGCTCCATCTGGCTTCTATAAGCAAACCCATCACGGCTATGGCAGTTTTAAAATTAGTGGAAGCGAAAAAAATCAGCCTTGAGCAAAAAGTAAAATCCATTTTTCCGAATTTTCCGTATGCTGATGTAACGATTCAGCACCTGCTCACCCACCGCAGCGGACTTCCTAAATACGAGCATTTCTTGGAAGAAAATGATATAAAGCCTAAAAATAAATTCTTTACCAATCAAGAAATTTTTGACCTTGTTGCGAAACACAAACCAGAACTTGCCAGACAGACCGATACAGGTTTTATGTATAATAATTTCAACTACGCTATTCTGGCGCTTATCATTGAAAAAATCACTGGAAAAACCTATCCAAAAGCGATAAGAGAAATGGTTTTCGCGCCTTTAAAAATGAAAAATACTTTTGTTTTTGAAGAGAAACACATAAATTCTGCTTCGCAGTCTTTTTACCAAAGAAGCACCAGACTTTATCCTTTAAACGAATACGATTTGATTTACGGAGATAAAAATATCTACACCACTCCACGCGATTTGTTTAATTTTTCAAAAGCAATGTTTTCAAAGGATTTTCTTCCAAAAGAACTAATGGAAAAAGTTTTTGAGCCATACAGCAATGAGAAAAAAGGCGTGAACAACTACGGTCTTGGATTTAGGCTAAAAGTATTTGATGAAGGGAAAAAACTGACCTATCACAACGGCTGGTGGCATGGCTCTAACACGGTTTTCATCCATCTGAGAGATTCCCAAACCACCATCATCGCCCTAAGCAACAAGTATTCTAGAAAAATATACGGAACCATGCTTCTTTCCACACTCTTTGAAGATTTTCCTTTTGAAATTGATAAAGTGATAAATCCAGATGCCGAAACTGCTGATTCCACAGAAGTTTTTGCGGAAGATACCGAAAGGGCAAAAACTCCAAAAAAGAAACCAAAGAAAACCTCCGCAGACAGCCTAAAAGCGACAAAAAGAGAGGAAACCATACAGAAAACTTCAGAATCTACAGAGGAGGAAGATTAAATTTAAAAAACTTATTTTTGTTTCATGAAAAAGATTTTCTTTGTTGCTATTTTTATAGTTCTTCTGAGTGCCTGCGCAAGAGTAGGCTCTCCCGAAGGCGGTGCGAAAGACACCACTCCACCTAAGTTCCTGAAATCCAATATAGATACGAGCAGAGTAAATGTTCCCACCAGCACTAGGGAACTTCGGCTGTATTTTGATGAATATATTAACTTAAAGGATGCGAATAAAAATCTCATCATTTCGCCACCGATTAAAAAGATAAAAAAAATCATTCCTTCTAACCTTGCAAACAAATACATTTCCATAACATGGGATGAAGATTTGCAGGAAAACACGACTTATAATTTTAACTTTGGAAATGCCATCGTAGATAATAATGAGGGAAATGTGCTGCCTTATTTCAATTTTGCTTTTTCTACAGGAAAGGAGCTTGACAACCTATATATCAGCGGAACTATAACCGATGCCTTGCTCATCCCAGAAAAACCCTCTAAACACGGAATTGTAGTAGGACTCTATGCGGATAGTGCTGATTTCAAACAAAAACCAAACTACATCGCAAAAGCCGATGAAGACGGCTATTTTGAGCTAAACTATCTGAGTAAAGGGAAATACAGCATCATCGCTTTTGAAGATGAAAACGAAAACTCTGTGTATGATGCAGGTAAAGAAAAAGTTGGTTTCTTAAAGGAAAAAATAGATTTAAGCCAGAATTTATCAGGGCTGAAAATGAAAATCTACCCTTCTGAAAAAAACATCAGATACAAAGAAACTACGCCTGTGAGCGGAGGAATGCTGATGGTTTTCGAAGGAAATCCAAAGAAAGTAGATATAAAAAGTATCAGCAGTGAACTCACTGATTATCAAGTAACTCACGCCGAAAAATCTGATTCTGTGATGGTATGGGTAGGGAAACAAAACGCCCTAAATAATAGAACTCTCACACCGCTAAAAATAAGCTATAATGCTGATGGTAAGGAAGATACTATTTCTGTTTCCTATAAAACCAACGAAAAAGATGAACTGACCTTGGCCAATAACAAAGGCGGACAGCTTCCTCCTGAAAAGGATTTTGTCATTACTGCTGATATGGCTTTGAAAGAGATAAATCCTGCTCTGTGGGCGCTGAAAAGTGACAGCATCAGCCAAAAATTTGAGGCAAGAATTTCTGAAAAAAATCCAAAGGAAATCATCATTTCATCAGACTTTAAAACTGGAAAAAAATACTCACTCAGCATTCCAAAAGGAAGTGTTCAAGGACATTATTTCCAAAATCCAAAGGCTTATATTTTCAATTTTGAAGCTGATAAAGCCGAAAATTACGGAAGTTTAACCCTAAAACTAACGAATCAGCCGAAGTCTTATTTTTGGATACAACTAATTGATAGTGAAGGAAATGTAAAATATTCTCAATATACAAATAAGAACGAAATCCGTTTTACGAGCCTTGACCCAGCTATTTATTACGCCCGAATTTTAGTGGATGATAATGGTAACAAATACTGGGATAAAGCCAATTTCTCTGAGCAAAAATTCGCTGAAGAAGCCTTTGTTTTCGAAAAGAAACTGGAGGTAAGAAAATTATGGGAAATCGTGGAAAATTGGGTTTTGGAATGATTTTTTCATCACTCCTCGTTCAAATTAAATTTTTAAATTATGAAGAAGTTTAGTCAATTATTTTTAATTTTAGTTTCAACTTTAGGTTTTGCTCAATGCGAAATCACAGGAAAATCCTCATTAGTAGTAGGAGAAAAAAGCAGTTATAGCATAAAAAAAGATGCCCAGTGCAAAGAATGCTACCGATGGACATCTGAAGGCGGAATCCTAGTAGAAAGCGATAACAGGCTGGATTCTGTAGAAATCATGCCCGTAAATGCAGGAAATTCCACATTGTCTGTGCAGTATATTTCTGAAAACGGAAATATCACGAAATGCAGCAAAGATATAGGCATTCTTGCTAAGGAAAATTTGGAAGAAACTCCAGCTGAACCTGCTAAAAAAGGAGATTGCGATATAGATGTGACCAACTACGAAACTAGAAAAATATCCAATGACAGATTAGGATTTTTTAGTAATTCCAGTAAAGATTTCAGCTATACTTGGGAGGTGCTTTATAAGAATGGACAGAAACAATATTCTACAGAAAAAGCACCACAATTCAGCTATTCTAAGGACAACCAAATCGTAACGGTTTCTGTGACTGTGGTTTCTAAATCTTGCTATAAAAAATTCACAAAACCTTATGATGATAATTTTTGGAAGTTTTTCTAAAAATATAAAACCACTGCAATGAAACTATACATCATCAGCGGATTGGGTGCGGACAGAAGTGTATTTGAATACATTAATTTCCCATCAGAAATGGAGCTTCATTTCATAGATTGGCTCGTCCCAGAGCAGAATGAGGAGTTTGACCATTATGTAAACCGAATGGCCGAAAGCATTAATCCTGATGAGGATTTTTGTCTGCTCGGCTACTCCTTCGGTGGAATTATCGTGCAAGAAATTCATAAAAAATTTCCAGCTAAAAAAGTCATTATTCTTGCCAGTATAAAATCGCCTTCGGGAAAATCCAAACTGATGGAGATAGGGAAACGCTCTAAGCTTTACAAAATAATCCCAACTTCGGCATTTAACGAAAAATCCTATAGTTTTTATTCTTTTGTAAGGCATCTTTTTGACCCGAAAAACCCAAAAGTTTTAAAATATTTTAAGGTCAGAAATCCTTATTATATCAAATGGAGCATAGAAAAAATTCTTGACTGGGACACAAAAGAAAACCCTGAAATCATACAAATATCCGCGGATAAAGACATTGTTTTTCCTATCAAAAACTCAAATCCAAACTATGTCCTCAAAGGAGGAACACACCTCTGCCCTGTGACAAAAGCAAAGGAAATTTCTGCGATTTTAGAAAAAGAATTTGGAGGATTATAAAGATTTTAAAATCAATAAAATCATGAATACAGAAAAAATCCCAACCCAAGAGTGGCTGGAAAAGTACGAAAAAGTAAAATCTATTCTCGTTCCGCCCGTTTCTTTTGAAGAAATCTACTCTCAAAAAGAGGCTTTCGGGAAGAAACTTTTTATCCTAAATATGGGAGAAGTCCATTTTCCTACGGGAGAAATTTTGGTAAGAGACCCTTTGTATTTTCTTCATCGCGACCAGCTTCCTTATTTTCAAAAAGTTCCAACAGGAAAATTTCCACTTAATACATTGGTTGTAGAAGTGGAGGAAGATGATTACCGTTATGTTTCTACACGAGTGAAATTTAGTGACAAAAAGGCTGTCAGCTACACCGAGGCTTTGGTTGGAGATGAAAATCTGGATGATGATTTGGAAGAAGGAGATTTCTTCGGATTCTTTGCTGATGCAGGGCTGGCAACTATAGTGGATGTAAAAACCCGTGATGCCTTCTGCGATTTCAAGGAAAAATGGCATAAAGAACATCCTGAGGAAGCCTATATCTATAGTGGTCTTTTCGCTGAAGAATTTGCAAAAAGCTACAAAGAAAATCCTCAGTTTCAAATAGAATGTGGCGACTGGATTAACTTCAAAATTCCAAATACAGACCTAAGCATACCTATGATACAAAGCGGATTCGGCGACGGGATATATCCTGTATATTTCGGATATGATGAAAACAACGAAGTCTGCGAAATCGTTATAGAATACTTTGATTTAGAACAGACTTTTGGGCAGGAAGAAAAATAACTTTATTTTAAATCTAAAAAACTCTCATAGGCTTTAAACCTGTGGGAGTTGTTTTATTTCTGAATCTTCATAATTTTTCACAGCTCGTTCCAGAGTGTTTTTTATTCTCGTTTTCAGTCGATTTGGTTTATGAACTGTGATATAATCACCAAAACCTAAAATAACTCTTTCCAACTCAAAATTCAGCTGAACTCTTATCCTAAAATATGTTTCGCCATCTTTTTCTTCCAAAACCTCCTGCGTGTGATGAAACGGCTTTGTTTTCACATATTCTGCATGAATTCCTTTTATTGAGAAAATCACATTCTGCCCTCTTTGTTCGCGTGATGTCGTTACGCCGATCACTTCAGAAAAAAATCTATCGGCATTAAATTCCCGCTCCCGAAAAGGAATATTTTCCTCTATCTGCACGCTTATTATCCTATCAAGTGCAAGGTTCAGCAGCGCATCTCCATACCAGCAGATGAGAAACCAGCGGTTATTATACTCCTTCAAAAGCTGCGGAAAAACGATGTATTTTTTCTCTTCTCTTGCCTTAAAACTTTTATAAACCACTCCCAGTGTCTTCTTATTCAAAATGGCATTGTACAGAATATCAATATATTCCAAACCTTTGAGCCGTTCATTTTTATCTAAATGAATAATGGACTGCTGCTGCGCAGAATGCACCGTGTTTTCCAATTTTTGGATAACGCCATTCAAATCCTTAAACATAGAAAAATCCTTAAACTGCTTCAAAATCTGCACCGCATTGTTCATGGCTTTTAGGTCGCTTTCGTTTACTGCAATGTTATGAATGCTGTATTCTGGGTCGCTGTATCGGTAGTATTTTCTGTCATAGACCTCTATCGGTGCTTCGTAGCCAAATTTCTCGCTGCGCATATTCTGTATATCGAGCTGAATGGTTCTTTTGCTGACATAGGCTTCCTTCCCTTCAAATTCGAAAAGAGCCTCGGAACATTCCTCTATCAAATCATCCAGCGTATATTTTTTATATTTATTTCTAAGGCATCTGTCAATGGTTTTGTAACGGATAAGGGCGTTTTTATTTGAAGACATTTTAATTTTTTTTTACAAAATTATCAAACTTTTTTAACTACGCAAAAAGATTGCGCTTTTGTGTATTTACTTTGCATCATCAAAATGAAACATTATGAAAGTTACAGGAAAAAATATTATCAACTGGGGATTCCGCCAAGGGAAATGGTTCGGGGAAGCCTTGAAAACCATCAATGAAAACGAATGGGAAGAAGCTGAGATTTTAGAATACTTGGAGCAGTTCAGACTTCCAGACCCTATTCCTCTGAAGAGAACACCTGCTGATTTTGTGGTTAATATTCATCCTGAGAATGAATTAGAAGAAGATAATGTAAGCAAAGTAATCGCTACCATGAAGAAGCTGATGAAAACACCGACTCTGGAAAAGGGAGCTCTGATGCCTGATGCCTGCCCTACGGGCAAAGAAGGAATCATCCCTGTGGGAGGTGTGGTAGTCGCTAAAAACGCCATACACCCAGGGTTCCATTCGGCGGATATTTGCTGTTCTGTGATGCTTACTGATTTTGGGAAAATAGACCCTAAATTAGTTCTGGACGCAGCGCACGACTCTACTCATTTCGGGTATGGAGGCCGTCCAAGAGGACAGCAGATAGCGATGAGCAAAGAACTTATAGAAGCTTTTGAAAAGAATTTATTCCTAAAAAAGCCAGAACTCATCAGCACAGCCAGAGATTGTATGGGAACGCAGGGAGATGGGAATCACTTCTTATTCATCGGAACTTCCATGAAGACAGGAAATACGATGATGGTCACCCACCACGGTTCCAGAGCTGTGGGAGCAGAACTCTACAAAATGGGACTAAAAACGGCCAACTATTTCCGTAGAGATATTTCGCCTGATACTTTGGAGGAAAATGCGTGGATTCCTTTTGATACAGAAGAAGGACAAGCCTACTGGGAAGCACTGCAAATCGTAAGACAATGGACAAAAGAAAATCATGAAGCAATTCATAATTTGACTTTGAAAAAACTTGGAGTAGAAATGCTGGATAGATATTGGAACGAGCATAATTTCGTTTTCCGTGATGGAGAATCATTTTATCACGCCAAAGGAGCTACGCCTTTAGATGCTAAATTCCTTCCTGAGGACAATGAACTAAGGCTCATCCCGCTAAATATGGCAGAGCCTGTCCTCATTGTAAAAGGAACTACCAACGAGCGAAACATAGGATTTGCGCCACATGGAGCAGGGAGAAATTTCAGTAGAAATGAGCATAAAAGAAACAAAGCCCACCAGACAGATGAGGAAGTTTTTGCGGAGGAAACAGCAGGGCTGGATGTTAGATTTTTCTCTAATGAAATAGATATTTCGGAACTGCCATCCGCCTACAAAAACGCGCAAAATGTGAGAAAACAAATTCTAGAATACAACCTGTGCGAGATAGTAGACGAGGTCATCCCTTACGGATGTATCATGGCCGGAGATGTAGAAAAAAACGCTCCTTGGAGAAAAAAGAAGAAAAATAAAGAATTATAAAATAACCGCCACCTATTAAAAATTGAAAATAGCCCAATAGGGAATTGCGGAGCATATGATGCAGGGTTATTTTCTGGTAAAGTCTTCGGACTTGGGGGTTCGAGTCCCTCTTAATCAGCTGCTTTACACAGCCTAAAACAACAAAAGGAGCTGCGGAATTTCGGTTCATCAGGGATAAAGTCTGCAAAATGAAGGATACCGTACAATATTGATACTCAATTTGTTTTCCCTTTATTCTTGTCAGCCGCTCCTTTTTAACTTTAAAAATTTAGAAAAAATGGGAATATTCACAAAAACTTACGAAGTGATGCCTTTTTACCTAGGCTTCCTTTTTAGAAACAATACTTTTGAAAAGCAGTTAAATGCAGGTTTTCACAAAATTTATGATTGGAAAGATAGAACCAAACTCTATCAAATTCCTCAAAATTCGCTGCTAATCACAGTGACTAACCAAGAGATTTTGACCAAGGATAACATCGCCCTTAGATTTTCTTTTAATATTATCTATAAGGTGACTGATGGTCTTAAACTACTGGAAAACACGATGATAAATGAATACTACATCCTGAGCGATGCAGAGCATAAACTTCAAAGCTTAGTTCAAATTTATTTCAGAAAAATGATTTCCCAAATAGAGAGCGAAGCTTTGAACGAAAAAAGAGCCGAATGGACGGATTTAAAACCTGAAGAAATTCAAAGCAAAACGAATGAATTCGGTGTGGAAATAGAAAATATCCAAATTCGGGATATTACTTTTCCGAAGAGTATTCAGGAATTATTTGCAAGGCATTTGGAAGCAAAAATAAGGGCAAAAGCTGATTTAGAAAATGCCAGAACGGCAGTGGCTACTGCCAGAGCCTTGAAAAACGCTTCTGAACTGATGAAAAATGATGAAAACATCAGATTCTTCCAAACCTTGGAAACTATTACGAAAATAGCCGAAAAAGGGAAACATACTTTTATGATTGGAGATATCCATCAGATTGCGAAGTAATTTCACAAAAAAACAGCTCAAAAATGAGCTGTTTTTCGTTTTTATTAAAAATTAAGCATTCTCCAAAACATAGCTGAATACCAATGGCGCCACGATGGTAGCATCGGATTCTATGATGTATTTTGGTGTATTGATGTCTAATTTACCCCAAGTTATTTTCTCATTTGGAACTGCTCCTGAATACGAACCATAAGAAGTCGTAGAATCAGAAATCTGGCAGAAATAAGACCAGAAAGGAACATCATGCATCTCCAAATCTTGGTAAAGCATCGGCACCACGCAGATTGGGAAGTCCCCAGCGATACCACCACCTATTTGGAAGAATCCTATACCTTTTCCAGCACTGTTGTTTCTATACCAATCAGCAAGGAAAGTCATGTATTCTATCCCTGATTTCATTGTAGAAGGCTTTAATTCACCTTTGATGCAGTAGCTTGCAAAAATATTCCCCATTGTAGAATCCTCCCAACCAGGAACTACTATCGGAAGGTTTTTCTCCGCTGCTGCAATCATCCAAGAATCTTCTCTCGGAATCTCGTGATACTGTTCTAGAACGCCTGAAAGTATCATTTTGTACATATATTCGTGCGGGAAATATCTTTCACCTTTGCTTTCAGCATCTTTCCAGATTTCAAAGATGTGTTTTTGTAATTTTCTGAAAGCCTCTTCTTCTGGGATACAAGTGTCAGTCACTCTGTTTAGTCCTTTTTCTAACAATTCCCACTCATCCTGTGGAGTCAAATCTCTATAGTTAGGAACTCTCTTGTAGTGAGAATGTGCCACAAGGTTCATCAAGTCCTCTTCCAAGTTTGCCCCTGTACAAGAGATAATCGCCACTTTATCCTGACGAATCATCTCTGCTAAAATTTTACCCAGCTCAGCAGTAGACATCGCCCCTGCTAAAGAGATTAACATTTTTCCGCCATCTTTTAGGTGCGCTACATAGCCTTTAGAAGCGTCCACCAAAGATGCTGCATTGAAATGCAGATAATATTTTTCGATAAATTCGGTAATTGGTTTGTTTGCCATTTTTCTCTACTTTTAATTATATTTTATATTCTTTTTTAAAATCTTTAAATTCAATCCATAGCCCGACAGCAAGAAACAACGCCAGCACGCCCCAGAATATAGCGAAATAGAGGTCAGTATTACTTGTTTCCTTCTCTTTTTCGTATTTCAATGATGATGCTGGATTTATATCATGGACAGATGGATTGTCTTTTAGATAATATACTTCCACCACAGGGCTTTTTGGCAATTTTGAAGTTGATTGTTCGCCTTCATATTCTATACCATTTACTTCATATTTATATTTAATACGGTATGTTTTTATGGGTACTTTCGCAAATTTCATTATATGCTCTGTATAGACACTATCATAAACAGCAGTAGTTTTAGTATTTTCTTTTATCAAAGCCTCATATTCCGCAACTTTTTCCTTATCTGAGCCTTCTATATAGTCTCCAGCACAAGTTTTACATGCGAAACTGGCAAGTATAGTCATCAATAAACCTCTCCAATTCTTGAAAATAAAGTTGATTATCATCATAAGCTTAAAAATTTTAATTAGGGCAAAAATAAGAATAATTATTTACAAATTCTCTCTTTACTCTAATCTATGTTATAAAATCACCTATCATTTTATTTTATAAATTTGTAGAAACAGATTTTTGAAAATAACTTCACCAACTAAACAAAATTTCATGAAAAAATATATTTATCTTTCCATATTGGCAGCATTATTTCTTTCCTGCAAAAGCAGCAAAGTTGTAAATAATCAAGATATAGACCTTAAATGTGAAGAAATGGCCGTAGAAATCGTGCGGTCAAGTTCTTTGGATTGGAAAAGGTTTCCTAATGCATCTACAAGAATAGATAGGGCGGAGAATGATAGTATTTTCATCAAAATTTTCTTTGATACGGACATCTCTGATGAGCCAAACACCAAACAGGTTGTGGAAAATACAATCGCTTGGCTCCTGCTGGATCTTAGCGAGAAAAGATTGTACAACATCACATACGACCTTGAAAATCCTAAGGAAGAGAGGTTTAATAAAAAACTTGTCAACAAAAACAAATGCAAAATTCTGCTCAATAACTCATCACAAAAATGAGATATTTAATTTTAAAATTCTTCAAAACATGGAAAGCAAACTTTTATATGATATGTTCTGTCTTTGTGTCTTAACAAAAGAAGAAATCATATCTTACATAGAGCAAAAAGAAGAAAAATACTTTGAAAATATTGATTATTACGATATTTTATATCCTAAAAATCAAGATGAAAAACTATTTATAAAAAATCTATCCAAAATATGCTACACAGAATATTTAGATGGAGAATTAAAGAAAAAATATAGCATCATTATCTCCCTTTTCGATAAAAACGAAAACAAGATTAAGATAAAAGAAACTTTATACAAATTTTTCTTTTACAACAGTAAAAGTCTCTTAGACATAGACTTTGATTTTTGGAACTTGGTTGAAACTGATTATGAACTCCTAAAAGATGGTTTCGAAGGAATATCTAATTCAGACACTGAAATAAATGAATATCTAAATAAAAATCAAAAACACACTCATTTACCCAAAGTCGAGTTAATATCAATATTAAGTCAAATTTAATAAATTCCTATCA
>CAUORE010000003.1:0-76313 GCA_963506915.1 uncultured Flavobacteriaceae bacterium | reverse complement strand
GCGATAGCAGCATTGACTTTAACAACGGCAAGTTTTTATTTTGCACAAGAGGAAACCCAAGGTTCAGAAAAGAACATTGATGAAGTAGTTCTTGTGGGAGTAGCAGACATCGCTAAAGACAGAAAAACTCCAGTAGCTGTATCTACAATAAAAGAAGGAGCTATTGTAGAAAAGCTTGGAAACCAGGAATTCCCTGAGGTTTTGAACTCAACTCCTTCTGTATATGCTACAAAAGCGGGTGGTGGTTTTGGAGATTCAAAAATTAACATTAGAGGATTCCAAAATGAAAACATTGCCGTAATGGTAAATGGTATGCCAGTGAATGACATGGAAAATGGTAAAGTTTATTGGTCTAACTGGGCAGGACTATCAGATGTGACTTCTGCTATGCAGGTTCAAAGAGGACTTGGAGCATCTAAATTAGCAATAGCATCTGTAGGAGGAACTATCAATATAATAACTAGAGCAGCGGATAAGAAACAGGGAGGCTTGGTATCGGTAGGAGTAGGGAATAATGGTTATCACAAAGCTCTATTTACATATAATACAGGTAAAGGAAAAACAGGATGGTCTACATCTTTCTTGTTAAGTAGAACAGCAGGAGCAATGTATGCAGATGGAACAGACTTTGAAGGGTATAACTACTATTTTGCTTTAGGGTTTCAGCCAAATAAGAAGCATGATTTCCAATTAACAATTACAGGAGCTCCTCAATGGCATAACAAGAGACAAACTTCCATTACAATTACGGATTATTTAAAATACGGAAGAAGATATAACTCTGACTGGGGCTATCTTACAGGAAATGATGGAGTATCTAGACAATATTCTATGGCGGTGAACTATTATCACAAACCTATTGCATCTTTGAACTGGGATTGGAATATCGCAAAATCATCTAAATTGAGTACTGTTGCTTATGCTTCATTTGGTAGAGGAGCAGGAACAGGAAATTTAGGTAGTGTAAATGGTAGAGGAATTGATAGATTTAGAGATTCAGATACAGGATTATATTTGTTTGATAATATAGTAACAGCTAATAAGGCTTCAACTCCAGCTACAGGGCAATTGATAAGAAGAACCTCTGTAAACTCACATAACTGGTTTGGTCTCTTAACTAATTTTCAACATGAAATCAATAAAAATTGGAAATTTAGTGTAGGTTTTGATGGGAGATATTATAAAGGATATCATTATCAATTAGCATCGGATTTCTTAGGTGCTTCAGGGTATCGTGATAGTTCTGATAAAAATAATCCTGTAAGGACTATTACAAATTCTTATGAAGCTGTTCCAAGTTGGAATCCTTTTGCTAAAACACAGCCATTAAGTGATAGAATAGGCTTTAGTAATGAGGGAGAGGTTATATGGTATGGAGGATTTGGTCAGGTAGAATATACTACAGATAAATTTTCAGCATTTGTACAAGGGTCTGTTTCTAACCAAGGTTTCCAAAGAATAGATGACTTTATTATAGATGGAGTTACACCATCTAAAAAAGGCCAAGTAATGAATACCAAAACAGGATTCCAAAATAAAATAGGATATAATGTGAAAGGAGGGGTAAATTACAATATCAATGAACATCATAATGTATTTGGAAATGTAGGATATTACAACAGACAGCCTTTCTTTAATGCAATCTATAGAGGAAATGAAAATATAGCAACTACAGGAAATACAAATGAGAAAATTTTGGGAATAGAAGTTGGGTATGGTGTAAAATATGGAGGGTTTAATGCTAATTTAAACTTGTATAGAACAACATGGGATGATAGATATCTCAGAACAGCATTATATAAAGATGGGGCAGGAACTCGTTATTATGGAGAGGTTAATAATTTAGATGAAGTTCACCAAGGGATAGAGTTTGATGCATCTTATAAAATTAATAAGATTGTTACTGTAAATGGTATGTTCTCTATAGGGGATTGGTTCTATAAAGGGAATGCTCATGCAGAAATGTTTAAACAAGATAATACTAAATATATTCCAGCAGGAAAAACAACAAATGAAGTAGATTTGCTTTTGGATAAAGTAAAAGTAGGAGATGCTGCTCAGCTTACAGCTTCTGCAGGAGTAACTGTAGAGCCCGTTTCTGGATTGAAATTGGATGTTAACTGGAGATATGTTGATAAGCTTTATGCTAATTTGGATGTTTATTCATTCAATGTAGAGGGTAGAAAAGCATTACAATTACCAAGTTATAATTTGTTTGATTTAGGTCTTTCTTATAAGTTGAGGTTAAGAGATAATAAACATTCTTTCACTTTCAGAGGAAATGTTTATAACCTATTTGACACTACTTATATCTCAGAATCATACACAAGTGTATTTGCAGGAGATAGTGATGCCACAGGTATTACTTATAAAGGAATAGACACAGGAAACAAAGTTTATTTCGGATTTGGAAGAACTTGGGCTGCTAGTGTATCATTCAACTTCTAGTAAAAAACAAGAAGATAATAAATGGAAATCCTAACTTTTTAGTTAGGATTTTTTATATTTGCGTTTCTTAATTTAGAATAAAATGGAGGATTTATTTAATAGTGTATATAGTACTCATAAGGGAATTTCTTTTTCCACAGTGGTAGTTTTTGGAGCGTTTATTTTTCTATTATTACAAGTGCATCTTAGTTATAAAGGTGTAATTTCAGAAGTTTTGAGAAAAACAGGCTTTTTTTCGATGATGTTATTATATGTTCAGGGTATATTGGGTGTTTTTTTAGGAATTTATTCACCAGAATTTTCGGAAGTTTCAGGATTTTCTTCACTTTTGAAACATTTTGAGTATGGGATAAGCATTTTACTTTGTGCAGGAATGATAACATATGTATACACATACCTAAAAAACAATAAACAATTAAGCCTAAAGATAGTAATCATTGCATTAGTATCAGCGTTACTTTTTGAGTATGCATATCCTTGGAGACTTATTTTTGGTTAATTAAAAAATAGAATTTACTCATATGAAAATTGCGGTAGTGGGTGCTACAGGAATGGTAGGACAAATCATGCTGAAAGTTTTGGAAGAAAGAAATTTCCCTGTGAAGGAAATTGTCCCAGTGGCTTCGGAAAAATCTGTCGGAAAAAAAATTAGTTTTAAAGGCAAAGAATATTCGGTAGTGTCCATGCAGGATGCCATCGACATGAAGCCAGAGATAGCGCTGTTTTCGGCTGGTGGAGGCACTTCTCTGGAGTTTGCACCGAAATTTGCAGAGGCAGGAACTACGGTGATTGATAATTCTTCGGCTTGGAGAATGGATGTTACCAAAAAACTGGTCGTACCAGAGATAAATGCCGATGTCCTGACCCAAGAAGACAAAATCATCGCAAATCCTAACTGCTCTACGATTCAGCTGGTAATGATTCTAAATCCACTGCACAGAAAATACGGACTGAAAAGAGTGGTAGTGTCTACATATCAGTCAGTTACGGGAACGGGTAAGGCGGCAGTAGACCAGCTCAACCAAGAAATAAAAGGCGAAGAGTGTGAGAAAGTTTATCCTTATCAGATTTTCAAAAATGCACTTCCGCACTGTGATGTTTTCGCAGATGATGACTACACAAAAGAGGAACTAAAACTAATGACCGAGCCTAAAAAGATTTTGGGAGACCGTAGTTTTGAAATCACAGCGACGGCTGTTCGTGTTCCTGTGCAGGGCGGACATTCGGAGAGTGTGAATATTGAGTTCAATGAAGACTTTGATATAGAGGAGGTTAAGCAGATTCTTTCAAACACGCCAGGCGTTATATTGGAGGATGATGTAGCCAATAAAAAATACCCTATGCCGTTCTATTCCGAAGGGAAAGATGAGGTTTTTGTAGGGAGAATAAGAAGAGATAATTCTCAGCCAAAAACGCTCAACTGCTGGATAGTGGCGGATAATCTAAGAAAAGGTGCAGCTACGAACGCTGTCCAAATCGCAGAATATTTGGTCAGAAATCAGTTGGTATAATTTTGGTATAACACCGTACACATAGTACGGAAAAATGAAAATAAACTTTATTCAGAAATTTTTGATGATTTGCTCTGGTGCGAATCTTCACATCTTAAAGAAAACTCCTTCCGAGTGGAATAAATATTCCGGCATCGGAGGGATTGTTTTATTCACAGGTTTTTTTGCGGGAATCTCCGCAGGGTATGCTACCTTTACCATTTTTGATGATTTCCACGCTGCACTGGCGGCGGGGGCTGTATGGGGACTGATGATTTTTAATCTGGACAGATACATCGTGTCCTCTATCAAGAAAACGGTTTCTTGGAAAAACCAACTTCTGCTGACGCTTCCTCGTTTGATTTTGGCGGTGTTTTTAGGAATTGTTATTTCAAAACCATTGGAATTAAAGATTTTTGAAAAAGAAATCAATAAACAGCTGAACACCATTATCCAAAGGAATAAAACCGAACTTCAGGAACAAATGAACAGCAGGATTCTGCAGCAGTCAGGGCCTTTTGCAAAAGAAAAAGAACAAATCCAAAGCCAGATAGAATCTTACCAAAAAGCCTATGATTCCGCAGTGGTGGATTTAGAAAGAGAGGTTCTGGGCAAAGAAACAGGACTTACGAGCGGTAAGGCTGGTTTTGGGCCAAATGCAAAGAGAAAAACCGAAATCCGCGACAACAAGAAAAAAGAGCTGGAAGCCTATCAAAAGCAGATGGAGCCACGGCTGAAATATCTAGACGAGGAAATCTCTAAAGTCTATACCAACCTACAAACGGAGCAGAAAAACAGCGAGGATTCGGAAAATAGGTTCAATGGTTTCGCAGCGCGGCTTCAGGCACTGGATGAGTTAGGCGCAAATCCCATCATGGCTGTAGCAGCGATGTTCATCATGGGACTTTTCATTTGTTTAGAAATTTCGCCTGTTTTGGTCAAATTGATTTCTACCGCAGGACCTTACGATTATCTTTTAGAAAAAACCGAAACTGAAACAAAGCTCTACGCGAAAGAAAAAATAGAAAAAGGAACTATCTCCACGGATTTTAGAATAGAGAAATTCAAAAAAGATTTGGATAATATGTAGAAAAAATCAAGGCTTGTGAAAACGAGCCTTGATTTATTTTATGAGATTTTTTCTGTAATAAAACAGTGGAACTATCAGTAAAACAGGCAGAGGCTGAATCACAAATCTTCTGATGTAAAACGAAAACAAATTCCCGAAACTAAATTCCGTATAAACAGAATATAGATAAATAGGGAAGAAAAGAATGAAAGATAAAGTGATTAAAACCATCGCTTGAAAAGTCCATTTTTTATTTAAAAACAAGAAATGAACAATTCCCAAAGAAAAAATAAGATTTAATAAAAACCTGAAAATATGGCTGCCAATGAGCCCAGCCCACTCAAACTGAGGGAATGCAGGATTGGTGCTGGTACTCGCGAAATATTTTAAGAAAGGGTCGTAGAATATTTTGTTTTCTAAAACTCTTACTCCTACCAGTCCTATTATACAGAGGGCGACAAGAAGCCATTTTATTTTATTCATTTTTTAAGAGCAAAGAATTTAATCCAGATAATCCAAAGAAAAACCACGCCTCCATAGATAATGGCAGGGAAGGCATAATCGTGAGCAATCTTAAAATGCTCCGGTGAAAGCTCCATATAGACAATGTTAATAAGAGCGATTCTGGTAACATTCACTACATAAAGGAAAACCAGTCCCAAAGCGGCGAACCAAAAAGTCTGTAATCCTTTATAAAAAGTAAAAATAAAGGCCAGATATAGAATCATGATAGAAACAGCATTACAGCCCTCAATCATCGTGGTAGCCCATATGTTATTGATATAGAAATATAAACCACTCTTTTCGGTGGATTCTATCAGTTGGGTATTGTAGCCCATTTTATTCATGCAGGAAGTAGACTGCTCTGCTATAACTCTGGTCAAAGGGTCTGCGGCGGCATCAGAGTATAGATTTAGATAAAACTGATAAAGTAAAATCAATCCCAGATAAGTCGCCAAAAACCTTAATAACAGGATAAGAATAGGCTTTAGGTCATCAAACATTATGATAATTTTGGGCAAAAGTAAACAAAAAAATAGGAAAAATTTAATGAAAAACTATATATTTGCTTTTGCAATTTAATTGACACTAAAAATATGTTTAAATCATTTCTTCACTGGAAAGTCTGGGTAAATATTTTGATTACCTTAGGGATATTTTTTAGCTTGGTTTGGGGAACATTCAGATGGCTGGATACCCATACCAATCACGGAAAAGAAGTACCCGTTCCGAATGTAGTAAATATGTCTGTCCAAGAGGCCGTAAAAGAATTAGAAAACATGGGGCTGGATGTGGAAGTGGATAGTTTTAAATACGACCCTAAATATAAGCCTTTTCAGGTGTTACAAATTTATCCTGCCGCAGGTTCTCGTGTAAAAGAAGGTAGGACTGTTATCCTGAGAATCAACCCAAAAACATGGGCAAAAGTGGAAGTTCCTAATCTTTTAGAAAAATATAAAGGATTGGCATTTAGTAGGTTAGAGCTTATAGGGCTAAAGGTAGGTGATACCATCTATGAACCAAGTATCCAGAAAGATGCCGTTCTGAAAATGATATATAAAGGACAGGAACTAAAACCAGGAACTCTCCTACCGAAGTTTTCTGTAATAGATTTGATTATCGGTTCTGGGCCGCTTAGGGATATTGCCGTTCCAAATGTAGTAGGACTTACGGTGAAAGAAGCCCGTGAAGTGATTATGGCTAATAATTTTGAGTTTGGTATCGCAGAATACGAAAGTGGAGTAAAAGATGAAAATGATATAGTCTACTACCAAGATCCTGCTACGGGAAGTCTTAGAGACCAAGGGATGCAGATAGATGTTTGGGCAAGTAAGAAAACGCCTGCCGAAATGGTCGATAAAGCAAGAGAGCTGGATAAAATATATGGACTTCCGAAGGATGAGCCAAGTGAACCAGCAAGGGAAACCAAACAGGCTAATACACCGATGGAATATCCTTCTTCTACAAAGCAAAACATAAAAGTAGAGTCTTCTCCTGCTAAACCAGTTGAAACTAAAAAACCTGAGGAGAAAAAAGATACTAAAAAAACAGAGGAAAAACCTAAAGAAAACACTACTAAACCAGCTGAAAAACCAAAACCGAAAAAAGTAGTAGTAGAATAAGATGATAGAAGAAAATGAAGATTTTATAGAAGATGAGGTTCTCAATGAATCTCTGGAGGAAGGGAGTGATCTGTATGAACATCTCAACATCGTTGTAGATAAAAATCAGGAACCTCTCAGGATAGACAAATTTTTGTTGATTTTTAGACAAAATTCCTCCCGAAATAAAATTTCTCAGACCTGCCGTGCTGGTAATGTGGTTGTCAATGGAGTTCCTGTAAAACAGAACTATAGAGTAAAACCAAACGACCAGATTTCGGTTCTTCTCGCTCATCCTCCTCGTGAAAATGTTATCATTCCTCAGGATATTCCTATCAATATTGTCTATGAAGATGATGATGTATTGGTAGTGGATAAGGAAGCAGGAATGGTTGTCCACCCTGGTTTTGGAAACTGGGATAAAACACTAGTCAATGCTGTGGCTTATCATTTTGAGAAAAATGGCTTGAAAACGGATTTAGACCGTGTGGGGCTAGTTCATAGGATTGATAAAGATACATCAGGACTCCTTGTCATTGCTAAAAATGAATATGCGATGAGTTTCCTTGCGAAACAGTTTTTTGAACGAAAAACCAAACGACTCTACTGGGCTTTTGTTTGGGGAAATTTAGAAAATGATGAGGGAACTATCCGCGGACATATAGGACGCCACGAAAAAAATAGAATGCAGATGGCGGTCTATGAAGATGGAAGCGTCGGCAAACACGCTGTGACTCATTATAAAGTTTTAGAGCGTTTCCGATATATGACTTGGGTAGAATGTAAGCTGGAAACAGGACGAACGCATCAGATAAGGGCTCATTTCCGCCACATAGGGCACACTCTTTTCAATGATGAAAGATATGAAGGACATATTCCTCTAAGGGGACAAAATCTTCCGAAATACAAGCAGTTTATCCAAAATATTTTTGAAATATTACCAAGACACGCTCTGCATGCTCATACACTTGGGTTTATCCACCCGACAACCAAAAAGGAAATGTATTTTGAAAGTCCAATGCCAAAGGATATGCAGGAGGCAGTCGATAAATGGAGAAATTATTTAGCTTCAAATTAGAAATAAAATATTGAGTTTATTGAAAAAGAAAAGAGAGAGATTTTTGGTCTCTCTCTTTTGTTTGATTTATGCTTTTTGTCCATTTACAAATACTTCGCCTTCTGCGGTATAAACTGTGATGTTTTGTTTCCCATCAGGTGTCTCTCCTGTTACTCCCAGAAGGGCAGGAATCAAGGCATCAGGCGTTACAGAGAACTCATCTATTCCAGCATCTACCAGCCATTTTGCAAACTCTGGATTGGTAGAAGGAAGGTTACCACAGAGACCTAAATGAAACTCTGGTTTCGTAGTATTTCTTTCTTGGATAAGGTTTTCTATTCTAGATTGTAGATGTTGTATATGCCAAGGAAGAATATCTCCTCCTGAGCGGTCTAGCCCAAATTCTAGTTGTAGAAGGTCGTTAGAACCTATCTGACCGCCATCAGACACTTTGAAAAACTCTGTCGCGCGAGAAATATTCACAGGAAGCTCGAACATCATTTGAAGAGGAATATTGATACCGCTTTCTTTTACCAATCTAGCGACTTCTTTCATTTCATCGGGCGTTCTCACAAAAGGAACTTCTATGTGAATATTGGTATATCCCATATCATTTATCACATACGCCAAAGCTTTTAGGTCTATGGCAAGGAATGCTTTTTGGTATGCTCCTAAATACTTTCCTGCACCTCTGTCTCCCAGCATTGGGTTTTCTTCCACTGGCTCATATGCTCTACCGCCTAATAAATCTGCGTGTTCATTGGTTTTAAAGTCAGGAAGACGCACAACCATAGGTTCATTGATATCATCAGTATAGTATGGCGAAACGATTCCTGCAATTTCCCTTGCGAGGGCTTTTACATACCAATCCACAGGAGGAGAAAGCTCACCAGATTCAGTTCGGATAAATTCAGCTACGCTTTCGGCTGTTTTTACAGCTTCTTCTTTTGTCATTCTTCCCTGACCTACCAATTGCAAAAAGTCATTCTCCAAAGTAGAATAATTCATCACTGCCATAGGATGCACTCTAAGTTTTGCTGCCAGCATTTCCCAGCGAACAAGTCCAGAACCTCTACCAATATTGAGAGAAGGGAAATAAGAGCGCATACATACAGACCTAGCTGTACTCGCATCGGATACTATCAGACGGATAGGAATAGGAGAAGGTTTTAGTCCTTCTAGCTGAGTTTCTGTTACAGAATACTGGTGGCGGCCTTCATAGAAGGCAGGAGTGTCTCCCACACCATAGTAAGTGATTAGGCTGCCATCTTTTAGGAATTCAGGCGCGCCTTTTACGGATACAGCACACGGCAGGCCATGTTCTTTACACCAGATAGGAGTATGGTCATTTTTCCCTCCACGAGTGGTAATGCAGGCTACAGTTTGTTCCATAGAAGGCTCCATCCATGGGTAAGTCATTGCTGTTACGAGGATTACTCCTATTTTGTCGCCGTATTTATCTGTGATTTGTTTTTTCTTTTCATTAAATTTCTTTTCAAAATCTCTTTTGAACTCAGCTCCTTCGCCAAAGAGAGAGATTACAACTCCGTGCGTGATACTTGGAATCCCAGCATTGATACCTTTTGATTTTAGAAGCAGCGTACTTTCTAAAGTAGCGTTTTCTTGTCCATCTTCATTCAGTCCATCGAGAGTGAATTTTCTATGCACAGGCTCGTGCTTCAGAGTTGTAATTGCTCTCTGCTGAGTGATGATGATGGTATTTGTCTTAAAGTTAATAGCCGCCTCCAAATCACTCTCCACGCTTTCTACATCCAGCTCTCGGAATAGGTCGCCAAGGAGCATTCCTATTGCAGAAAGAGTAGAAGCGGTTTCATCAGACATACATTTTTTTGCGGAGTTTTCGGGAGTATTTTTATGCCATTCTCCATCAAAATATTCTTGTTTTTCTCCGAGTTTAAAGTCTATTAGACCATCTTTTTTTAATCTCAAAGGTCTTTTTGCAAAAATCCAAGAGTCACTAGAAACTCTACCAGAAACTACAGCTTCACCAAGTCCATAGGTGAAGTTAATTTCCACAAAACCAGGGTGGTTGCTCTGTGTGTCAGCTGTGAAAATAGTTCCTGCTACATCTATGCTCGGCTGCATATCCTGCACCATTACAGCAAATGAAAGAGAGGCTAAATCCTCGCCGAAAGCATGTGGAGCCGAAAACTGATAGTGCAAAGCACCACGATTAAAACGAGAAACAAAACATGCTTTGATAGCATTGAGAACTTCCTCAAAACCAAACTGACGCAGTTTAGTAGAATATTTTCCACTTCCACTGAATTCTCCTCCGTCTTCGGAAGGCGCTGTGGAGCGGACAGCTCTTGGCACATTAGGATTTTTTTTGTCCAGCCATTCGAAAGCGACACGCACCGCCTCTACAAATTCCGTAGAAAATTCTACTTTTCTGATGAGGTCTTGGCAGTTTTTCTCCGCAGTGGAAAAACTCTCATTATTTTGTAAATCTAATATATTTCTGTCTAAAAATTTTCTCAATTCAGGAAGAAGAGGAGAGATGAACAACTGATATGCATAATCTGTTACCGCGAACTGATTTTCAGCAATTACATGAAGAGGCTGATTTTTTAATGAATCTATGATTTCCTGTGCTTTTGGAGACATATGGCTGTCTAGTCCATTTAGTTTTCGGAAAATATCGGCCTGTTTTGCAGATTTTCCACCGACCCAGTCTTTATTCAAAATACCAGCGTTATAGGTAGATACTATCCAAGGTTTTTCAGCAGTTCCTCCTGCCCATAGTAGATTTCCCTCGCTGTCAAATTCACAAGCAGCATACATTTGTTCTTTGTTCATTTTTAGATAAATTTAGGTTAAATTATGATTTAATTCATTTATTACGAGAAGGTTATATATTTCAAATTTAAGTTAAAAAAAGCACATAAAACTATTTTTTTATTGCAAATAAAGGCGTACCTTTGAGGTTCGCTTTTATGAAATATATTCTCCCGCTGAGGGAGTTTTTTCTTTATGCTTTATATTCATATTCCTTTTTGTAAACAGAAGTGCAGCTATTGTAATTTTCATTTTTCTACTTCTTTGAAATTGAAAAATGAGATGCTTTTCGCCATTAAAAACGAATTATCATTAAGAAATAATGAGTTGAAAAACAAGACTTTAGAAACCCTGTATTTCGGAGGAGGAACGCCGTCTATTTTGGAAGTGGATGAAATTAAAATGCTGACAGATGAAATCCTGAAATATTTTGATTTTTCTAGGGATATAGAAATTACCTTGGAGGCAAATCCAGATGATTTAGACCAAAAATTTTTGAAAGGAATTGCAGAAATTGGGATTAACCGCCTTTCCATAGGAATACAGAGTTTCCATGATGAAGATTTGAAACTGATGAACCGTGCGCACAGCTCCTCACAAGCAGAATCTTCGGTGAAAAGAGCACAAGATGCAGGAATTCAGAATATTAGTATAGATTTAATCTATGGAGCGCCTACATCGAATTTTGAGATATGGAAACAGAATTTAGATAAAGCCATAGAGTTGGAAGTTCCGCATATTTCTTCTTATGCGCTGACCATAGAGCCAAGAACAGCCCTTGAAAACTGGATAAACAAAGGAAAAATAAACCCTCCGAAAGAAAATACACAAAACGAGGAATTCTACTACATGGTAGATTTTTTGAAAAATAATGGCTTTGACCATTATGAAATATCAAATTTTGGAAAGCCTGATTTTTATTCGAAACACAATACTTCTTATTGGAAATATAAGCCTTATTTAGGAATTGGTCCTTCGGCACACTCTTATGATGGAGAAAAAATCCGAGCATGGAACATTGCTAACAACTCGTTATACATCAAAGATCTTTTGCAAGGCAAACTACCAATAGAAAAAGAAATATTGTCCGAAAAAGATAGATATAATGAAATGCTGATGATAGGACTCCGCACGAGCTGGGGAGTAGATTTAGCAAAAATAAAAAACGACTTTTCGGATGAAATTATACAAAGGTTTAATGCTGATGTTCAGTCTAAAATTCAGCAGGGAATTCTCCTCATAGAAAATAATCATCTCAAAATTCCTGAAAAACATTGGTTCTTTGCAGATGGAATCGCTTTGGATTTGTTTTTGATATGATTTTAGAATATTCTCAAAATAAAAAGACTCCCAAATTTGGGAGTCTTTATTTATGATTAAACTTAATTATTTTTTAAGTTCATCTGGTCCTAAGATGTAATCATCAATAACATCTTCTTGTCTGAATTTAGGTTTTTTAACCAAGAAAGCAAGAACTAATGAAATTGCGATCAATCCGATAGCTGCGTGGTAAGCGAAGAAATAAGATTCTTGAGGGTTACCAGCCTCTAGAGCTAACTTTTTAGAGTAAGCAGCGATTTGTGGACCAATGATTAGAGAAGCTCCCCAACCTGTATAAACTACACCATAGTTAGCACCGTAAGCCTTAAGACCGAAGTAGTCAGCTACGATAGATGGAGTTGTACTCATTACAGAACCATAAACCACACAAGTAAGGATAACTCCTAACACGATAGCTACTGGAGAAGTATATGTGTGGAAGAAGAACATGTTAATCGCTTGGATAGTGTGGATTACATAGTATACATTCTTTCTACCGATGATATCAGAAATCATACCTCCTAATGATCTACCAGTTGCGTTAGAGATAGATGTTACAGGTACCATCACCCCAAGTAGAGATGTTGCAAGTTCGAAGTTTTCAGGTGTAATTAATCCTGATTCTACTCCAGAAGTTAATCCAGACTGTACTCTCATGATGTCAGAAGAGTTAGAGATTACCATCGCACCAGCAGAACAATATAGAGCATAGATAGAGAACAATGCCCAAGCTTGCCAAGTTTTAGCCATAGCTGCAGTTCCGATAGAAGCAGTTTTCTTAGCGTTTTCTTTTACTGGTTTGTTTTCTTGTACTTCTGGCTCAGGAACTTCATATCCTGCAGGAGGGTTCACTACATTCAATGCAGCTGGGATACCCATAGCAAGGATAGCACATCCTAAAATTCTAAGAGTGTTTTCTAATGAGAATCTAGGGAAGCTGTCAAAAGTCCAAACGAAAGCTTGACCTTTCAAGAATAAAGTTTCTAGTGGACCTAACCAAAGAGCTCCAAGACCAAATCCTGCTACTACAAGACCATTGATCATCCCTTTTTTAGATGGGTGGAACCACTTCATCGCAGCAGCACGAGGACATGCATATACGAATCCGATACCATTACCTACGATCATAGCAAATACGAAAGTAAATAGGTAAGGGTGGTTAGTCAAGAAACTACAAAGAATAGCTCCTAAACCTGTCATCAATACCCCGATAAGGATAACTTTAGTAGGACCGATTTTGTCCTGCCAAGCTCCAGCGAATACAACGATAAACGCTGAAGTAAACCCTCCAATACCATATGGTAAAGCAAGGTGAGATTGTTCCCATGCAGAGTACATTCTTTCTGCAGCCTGAACGTTTTTGTCCTGAATACCCTCTAGGTTAGTGTACTCAAGAGCATCCTTCAAGTTACTCCATGTGTATAGAATCCCAACAGAGAAGTTGGAGATAATACCAGCGATGAGTACCCTTGTGGCTTTCTTTTTTGCTGTTTGTAAATCCATTGTGTATAATTATTTAAATGTTATTTTTAAAGTTTATAATTATTTTGAGATGATTTGATTTATTCAATCGGGGTGCAATTTAATACTATTTTTTGAATTGGCACTATTTTTTGTTAATAAAAATATAAAATTCACCATTACCTATCATCATACATATCTTTACTACTACAAAGTTACTAAACCTTTTTGAAAGTCGGGGGCAAAAATAAAATAATAAATCCTTATTTAAAAGATGATATAAATCATACTTTGTTTTTCTAGCTTCCTAAAAGTATGATTTTTTGGTGATTAAGGAGAAGTTTGAAAAGCATAATTGAGCGTCTGATTTTATAAAATGTTAAAAAATCATAAATAAACATGCGAATTAAGCGTTATAGGATAAAAAGCTAATTTTGACAAGGTTATATACCTTAATATATATCTGTATAAAGGATAAAAAATAGGAAATATGATAAATATTAGTTTTTTTGTTAAAAAAATTATAAAATAATATTATATCTTTGCAGTGTGAAATAATATCACGAAAGAAAATCTTTAAATTATAATAATTACAATTATGAAAAAACAGATCATGGCGCTACTTGCTTTGGCAGTAGCACAAGTAGGGTTAGCACAAGAAGAAACAAGTGCTACACTTTATGGGTATGTAAGAGGAGAGTTCGCTTTTGACTCTCGTCAGGTAGTTGCTGCTAGAGAAGGTAACTATATCGATTTGGCATCTCCAGTTAATAAAGTAAATGGAAAAGATTTGAATGCAAATCCTAACTTCAATGGATGGGGAGTAGAATCTAGATTAGGAGTAAAAATTGCTGGGCCTGAGTTCTTTGGAATGAAGTCTGAGGCTTTGATTGAATCTCACTTCTTTGGTAGTTCAGATGCTTCAATCAATACATTAGCATTAAGACATGCTTATGTGAAATTATCTAGTGACAAAGTAGAATGGTTAGTAGGTCAGTTCTGGCACCCAATGTTCGTAACGAATGTATCTCCTAAAACTTACAACTTCAACGCAGGAAGTCCATTCCAACCGTTCAACCGTTCTCCACAGATCAGATTCTCTACTAAAGGTAATGCAAGATTGACCCTTGCTGCTATCACAGAGAGAGATTTTGCAAGTGTAGGAGGGAAAGCTAATTTATCAGCATTGCCTGCATTCCACGCACAGTTACAATTTGGTAACGATGATAAATTTGTAGGAGGTTTTGGAGCTAACTATAAGTCTCTTAAGAGTGGATTGAGAGGAGAATATTTTGGAGCATTTACTTTCTTGGCTTATGCTAAAGCGAAGTTAGGACAAAATTCAGCATGGCAAATCTATGCTGATTATGGACAAAACCCAAGTGAATTGTTACAATTAGGAGGGGTGGCAGTTGACGCTAAAGGTAAATACAAGAGTAATAATACATTAGCTCTATGGACAGAGTTCTATGGAGATTTTACACCAAGTTTTGAATGGGGTATCTTTGGTGGTTATTCTAAAGACTTTGGATTTAGTAAAAACACAACACCAAGTGTTACCAAATTTGGACAAATGGCAGATATCATAGATCCTCTTACAGGTAAAGTGACAGGACAATATTTAGCTGGAACTCCAATTAGTACATGGAGAGTTTCCCCAAGAGTAGGTTGGAAATCAGGTAATACAAAACTTACTGCAGAATTAGATTATACATCAACTACATATGGAGCTTGGGATACAAATCTTAAAACTAAGAAATATGCTCAAGATGCTACAGCAGGAAACTTCCGTGTATCGTTGTCTCTAATTCAAAATTTCTAAGATAAATAAAATATTTTGAGATGATAGAAGAGCCACTCACAGAGTGGCTCTTTTATTTTGAATTAACATATCATTTTTACATTTTGCAGGCTTTCCATATCGCATCATTCTGTGGAACGGGAGCGGTTATTTTCATAAGTTCTTTGCTCACAGGATGGATGAATTCCAGCATTCTAGCGTGCAGGCTGATTCCGCCGTCTGGATTAGAACGAGGAGCGCCATATTTTAGGTCGCCTTTTATAGGAACGCCTATTTTAGAGAGCTGTGCCCGTATTTGGTGGTGCCTTCCTGTCTGCAAGTCCACTTCCAGCAGCATATAATTATCCAAGGTTTTGAGAATATTATAGCTTAGAATGGCTTTTTTTGCTCCTTCTGCCTCGTGGGAGTAGATGATGGCTTTGTTGTTTTTTTCGTTTTTCTTGAGATAGTGGGTAAGGGTTTGGCTTTGTGGAATCATCTCTTTGGGAACCACTGCCCAGTAAGTTTTTTTAATTTCTCTGTTTTTTACCATTTGGGTAAGGCGGGAGAGCGCTTTGGAGGTTTTAGCATAGATTACCAGCCCAGAGGTTGGTCGGTCTATCCTGTGAACCAAACCGAGATAGACATTCCCAGGTTTTTGGTCGCGTTCTTTTATGAAATCTTTCAGCAGTTCCAGCAGGCTCTGGTCGCCTGTTTTGTCGCCTTGAACCAGCTGACCTACTTTTTTATTGATGATGATGATGTGGTTGTCTTCGTAGAGAATTTGTGAATTCATATAAATGTCTGATTAGAATTTCACAAAGGTAAAGTTTTTATAGTTTTAATCAAATTTCATACCTTTACCGAAGTAATTATGATTTATGATAATTGAAAATTATATCGCAAATGATTTTCCCATATTGGGCGTAGATGCTACTGCAGAGGAGGCTTTGCAGACTGCTGTTGATTTTGATTTTACTCATGTTTTCGTAGAAAATGAGGGTGTATTTCAGGGCGCGATAATGAAGGAGTGCTTGGAGGAAAATCTTAGAAAAAACTTAGGAGAACTGCTTCCGTATATGGATAGGTTTTCTATTCTCTATGAAAGCACTCTTTTGGATGGAGTGAAATTATTCCATACTTTCAATACCAATGTAATTCCTGTAATCAATAAAAATGAAGAATATCAGGGGTATATCGCTTGGGACAGCATCGCAGATGAATTGTCTAAATATCCGTTTTTTTCGGAAACAGGAGCGCTGCTTACGGTGGAAATCCCTAGAACCAATTATTCCATGGTGGAAATAGCCCAAATCGTAGAAAGTAACAACGGAAAATTCTACGGCGCACTGGTTACCGAGATGAATGAAGCTTTCGTAAGGGTGACGATGAGAATCAGCAATGAAAATCTCAGCTCGATAGATGAGACATTTGAGCGCTACGGCTACATCATCGTGCAGAAATTTTATACCGATGAAAAGGAAGAACTGCTGAAAAGCAGATACGAATTTATGCAAAAATACCTTGAATTCTAATGCCAAACATCGCAATATATTCGCAGAAAAATGGAGATGAGATTCAGGCTTATCTTCATCAGTTTATTCTTGAATTGGAGAAAAGGGAAAATGTGCAGATTTTTCTCCACGAAAAAATTTTAGAAAAGAATAGTTCATTGGGTAAATATCAGATTTTCAGTGATAAAAATTCACTCGAAAAATGTGAAATAGATTATTTCTTTTCTTTTGGAGGAGATGGCACTATTCTGAGTGCACTTACGCTGATTCAGGATTTGGAAATCCCTGTTGTGGGCGTTAATATGGGGCGGCTCGGCTTTTTAGCGAATTTTAGCAAAGAAGAAATTTTTGATAATATTGATAAAATTTTTGCTGGGGAAACGCATATCAGCCAGCGTTCGGTGATAGAAGTGAAAACAGCCGAAAACAGGATAGATTTTCCCTATGCGCTGAATGATGTGGTGATTACCCGCCAAGAGACCACTTCCATGATTACTGTGGAAGCCGAAATTAACGGCAAATTCTTGAGTATGTTTTGGGGAGATGGGCTTATAGTGGCTACGCCTTCGGGGTCTACGGCATATTCGCTCAGCTGTGGTGGGCCTATTATAGAGCCGGAGAATGATAATTTTTCTCTTACACCCATTGCTCCGCATAACCTAAACATGCGCCCAATTATCCTAAAAGACAATGTAGAAATAAAACTAAAAGTCTCCAGCAGGCTGCCGCTGTATTCGCTGGGCTTGGATTCTCGGCTTTATCATATGAATGAGGCGGATGAGCTTATTTTAAAAAAGGCAGATTTTAGCCTAAATCTTATTTTTCCAAAAAATGTCAGTTTCTATGAAACTTTGAGACAAAAACTCCTTTGGGGTAATGACAAAAGAAATTAAATATCAATATATTATGAAATTAGTAAACACACAATTTAGAACAGAAGAATCCCTTACTTGGGATGAAATCAAGGAGCTTATAACAACAGGAATTTATGAGGAAGATTTTATAGTGCTTTTTGATGAAAAAAGTGAAAACTATGTCCAAATGGCTGAGGATGAGCAGAGTTTCGTAGTGGAAAGCAGAGTTTATGACGGAGGGAATTTTACACATTATAGAACTTTTGTGGAAGAGCCAGAGGCGGCTATTCCTTTCTTTGAAAAATATTTCAATGATGAAAGCATAGATTTTTCCGCGTGGGAAAATGTTACGGCTGAGTTTTTGAGTTAAAGAAAAAATATTTCTTAAATTTGCAGAATTATTAAAAGATAAAGAATGTCAGCATTTGATTGGTTCAAAAGAAAGAAACAAAATATCAGCACTCCCACAGAGGAAAAAAAAGATGTTCCAAAAGGGCTTTGGCATCAGACTCCCACAGGGAAAATAATAGAGAGTGATGAACTGAGAGCGAATAACTATGTTTCGCCAGAGGATGGCTTCCATGTGAGAATAGGAAGCAGGGAATATTTTGAAATTATTTTTGATGATTCTAAATTTAAGGAATTAAATGCAGATGTAGAAAGTATTGATATTCTTAAATTTAAAGATTCTAAATCCTATAAAGACAGACTAAAAGAAGCAAAAGCCAAAACCAAACTAGTAGATTCTATCAGAAACGCACATGGAAAAGTAAATGGCGTAGAAATGGTGATTTCTTGTATGGATTTTGACTTCATCGGAGGTTCTCTTGGGTCTGTGATGGGAGAGAAAATAAGAAGAGCAATAGACTTCTGTATAGAAAAAAAGCTGCCTTATATGATTATCTGTCAGTCAGGTGGAGCAAGAATGCAGGAAGCGGCTTACTCACTGATGCAGATGGCAAAGGTTCAGGCAAAATTGGCTCAGCTTTCTAACGCAGGGCTGCCTTACATAGCCTATCTTACCAATCCTACTTTCGGTGGAATTACGGCTTCTTTCGCTATGACAGCCGATATCATCATGGCAGAGCCAGGCGCTTTGATAGGTTTTGCAGGGCCTAGGGTGATCCGTGAGACCATTGGGCGAGATTTACCAGAAGGATTCCAGACATCCGAGTTTTTACAGGAAAAAGGTTTTGTAGATTTTATAGTGAAAAGAAGGCAAATAAAAGAAACCATTTCCAAAACTGTAAAACTATTAATGAACAAATAAAAATGATAAAATCGTAAGTCTTTTTTGATTTGCGATTTTATTTTGAGAGAATGACTACTATTTTTAAGGCTATTCTGCAGCTTGATTTTAAGCGGCTTGTCAAATTATTAGGGTTGTTGCTTCGGCATCCGCTGTTTGCTTTTCTTACCCTTATAGCCACTCTTAGAACCTTTAAAATTACAAATAAAAAGTTCCCTGAAACTCATCATAAAAACGGAAGAGGAAATGCCTTTCGCCATGCTCTCTGGTGCTGTCTGATAATGATGTACTGCTGTAAAATTTCTTCTCCACAGAAAAGCCTGAAATGGTGTAAGCAGATTACAGATATGCACGAAGAACTCTTTGTAAATGAGTTGGTTGCTAGAGCAATGGATTTGCATAATAATCAAATAGGGATGAATCTTTTCATGACTATGCTGGAGGGAATTCATCGCCAGTTTTTTGAGACGCTTTTTTTCATAGAACCGCTTTATGAAAAATCTCAAGAAGCAAAATTAATTTCCTCCATTGAAGAAATAGAGGAAGGGCGAATGGCTATTATAGAGGATATAAACTAAGGATTTTCGCTTTTTGTAAAGAAAGAAAAACTTACATTTCCATATTTACGAGTTTCCTGTAAATCAGGATGTTCTATCTTGTGGCGGGATTGGTGTTCTAGTACGAAACATCCATTTTCTTTTAAAATTCCCTCAGAAAGAATGAGAGAAATCAATTCTTGATAATTATTTTCAGGAAGGTCAAAAGGAGGGTCGGCAAAAACCAAATCAAAACTTTTTCCTTGATTTTGCGCTTTTTTCAGCCAGTCAAAAACATTGGCTCTTAGAATGTTGATTTGTGAACTGAAATCCAAATCTTTAGCCGTAGAATTGATAAAACCAGCATGTTTAGCATTCATCTCTACACTTGTGATGTCTTTGCAGCCACGAGAGGCCAGCTCCAGCGTGATAGAGCCAATCCCAGCAAAAAGGTCTAAAACAGACAAACTAGACAAATCCAAACGATGCTCTAAAATACTGAAAAGAGCCTCTTTGGCGAAATCCGTAGTTGGTCTGACTTCAAAATTCTTCGGAGCGGAGATTTTTTTACCTTTCCAAACGCCTGAAATGATGCGATACATACTTATGAATTAACAATGAAATGTTTTCCTTTAAAGTTTTCGTACACGATGGAGATAGCTGGAACGAATTTTTCTAACTCAGATATAAAGGTGTCATTCTCAGAGATTTCTCCATAGATGTAGAAATGAGTTTTATTGATATCAAAACCTATTTTACTCAGTGTGAACATGATGAAATAAAGGAAATCTATTTCCGATGTAGCATCGAGATTGTTATAAAGAACCAATTTCCCGTTTTCTAATGCAAGAAATTCTACTTGGTTGTGATACAGATTGATATGGATTTCATTGTCCTTGTTTACATTTACAGAATCCAAAAAACGCTCTCCTGAGAAATGAAAATTAGAAACAGAACTAAGGTCTTTTATTTTCTGATAAAAGTGTTTTGGGAAAGAATAATAAAACTGAACGCCGTATTTCTGGTTGATAGACTGCATTAGTTCTTCTGATTCGGTTTTTACATCTGAATTATAAGATATAATCTGCTGCCCGAGCTGATTTTCTGTGAAAACCTCTGGAGTCAGTGAGAAGTGGTTGAATGCCGAGAAAACCTTTATCTCAGCCCAAGCCTCTCTGCGAAGAATCTTGTCTAGTTCATTTTCTATAAAATTTTCTGGAGTCTCATCCGTTACGAAACGAGCTTCTTCCTCTGTAACATTGTCTGCTTCATAAATTTGCCATTGCAAACCATCTTTTGTAAATAGGAGTGAAAGGTTCTTCATAATCTGTATTTAAGGGACAAATTTAGTTAAATTTTTTAAATTTTTCTTTCCCAAGTTTGAAAATAAAAATCATAGGCGTGATTTTCATCTTTTGGGTGGTGGATTTCATCAGTTTTTATCCAAGTTTTTTCATCGATTTTTGGAAAAAATACATCGGCATCTGTTTGGTGGTTTACTTGGGTGATTTCCAGTCGGTCAGCCATATCGATGGTATGGCGGTAGATTTCGCCACCTCCGAGGATGAATATATTTTCATTGATTTTTTTAGCGTGTTTGATAGCATCTTTTAAACTCGGAACGATGAGAATCCCTTCCTCGAACCAGTCTTCCTTTCTGCTCACCACTATATTGGTGCGGTTTGGGAGAGGTTTTCCTATGCTTTCGTAGGTTTTTCTGCCCATTATGATGGGATGCCCTGAGGTGAGATTTTTGAAATGTTTCAAATCCGCAGGGAGATGCCACAGCAGCTGGTTGTCCTTTCCTAATTCGTTGTTTTTTCCGATAGCAGCGATAATGGTAATCATTTGGTTTAAAGGGTTTTTAGTTCCAATTCTATTTTGTTTCCAAAGAATTTTTTAGAAATCTTTTGGAAATTTTTGGTCATATCCGAAACATAAAATTCATACTTCGGATTAGGATTATTAGTATTCAGTAATTTATGCTTTTCCAAAGTGAGCTTGATGTAGTTTGCTACAATATTCGGCGAGTCTATCACTCTCACTCTGTTGCCGTAGTATTGTTTGATTTCTTCCATCAGAAGGGGATAGTGGGTGCATCCCAAAATGAGCGTGTCGATATCTTTTAATTTTTTATTAGAAAGATAATTGTAAATTACGCTGTGGGAGATGGGATGATTGATAAATCCTTCCTCTATCACAGGGACAAGGAGCGGAGTTGCCAATTCTTCCACATTGATGAATTTATTATATTTTCTGATGCTTTTTCTGTAAAGTTTAGAATTTACGGTTGCTTTGGTAGCGATTACTCCTATGTTTTGGTGGATTTCGTAGGCTACTTTTTCGGCAACGGGATTGATAACATCGAATACAAAAACCTTGTCATTCACCATTTTTTTTACTTCTTCCAATGCGTTGGAAGTAGCAGTGTTACAGGCGATTACTATCGCTTTGCAGTTTTGTTCCAAAAGGAATTTGGTGATTTGCAGGGAATAATCTATGATGGCTTCTTTGGATTTTTCGCCATACGGAAGATGCTTGGTGTCACCGAAATAGATGAAACTCTCTTGCGGCATTACTCGTTTGATTTCTCTCGCTGTTGTCAGTCCACCCACGCCGCTGTCAAAAATCCCAATAGGTTGATTTGCACTAAGATGTTGATATTTCAAAACTCAAATTTTTTACAAAAATAGAAATAAGGAACAAAATAAAGAAAAAAGGCAAAAGTAATTTTCTACTTCTGCCCTTTTTATTGATTTAAATTCGTGATTATCCAAGATAAGCATTGTACATCCAGACATCTTTTTCCTGCTCTGTGATGTATCCGCTCACAAGAGCGTTTGTCCCTTCATCATTTGCTTTGTCAGTTATTTCTAAAAGTTCTCTTTGTAGGTCTATCACTACTTTGAAAGAGTTTAGAATATCTTCTACGCATTTTTTGCCGTTATGCACTTCCTTACTCTCTTTAATCGTTGAAACTTTCAGATAATCAGAATAGTTGTGGCTTGGTACATGACCTAATGTCAGGATTCTCTCTGCGATTTCGTCAATTTTAAGAACAAGATTGTCATAAAGCTCTTCGAATTTCGGGTGAAGAACGAAAAACTGCTCTCCCTTTATATTCCAGTGAGCGCCACGAGTGTTTTGATAAAAAACAGAATAATTTGCAAGAAGGATGTTTAGCTTCTCAGCGATGTTTTTGCAGTCTTTTTCTTTAAGACCGATGATGTTAGAATTTTTCATATTTTTAGGATTTATTTCTACAAAGTTATGAAATAAAATTCTCCTAACCGATAGTTTTGGTTTAATTTATAAACGATCTAAATAGTTTTTCTCTATCAATATTTTAATTTTTAAGTTTTAAGTTTAAAAAATCAATAATTTTTTGAACGAAAACATTAATTTCGGATTAAATTCTTTTGTACATCCATGAGTTTATCATAATTTTGTAACTTTTACAAAAATCATAATATAAATATGGCACAATCACGAGCAAGACAAACCACGGAGGCGATAGAGAAAATATATGTTTCTATGCGCCATCTTTTTTATAGAGGTTCTTTCAAACCTGGTGGAAGGTCAGGGCAGAATATCAGAACGCTGCTTTCTACCATCAATCCTGAAATCTACGGAACGATGAACAATCCGAACAAGATAGAATTAGACGGATTGCTTTATGTTTTGGATAGACTTCCAGAGGGAATAGAGGAGTGTGCATTTATTCATTTGACTTCGGATGAAGGCTTTCATAAAGCGAGTTTCACGCCCATAGTCCCTAAAAAACGAAGGAGAAACTGCTACCGTATAGACCAGCACCAGATGAATATAGAGGTTCTGCTGGGTCGTTCGGAGATTTATGATATTCTTACCCACCTTACTTTTCTTTATATAGAAGCGGACAAAATCAGAAATATCGGTTTTGATATGGAGGAGGGCAGACCGAGAAGAGTCTGGAAAATAATAGAAGAAGTAGCCAAAGGAGAGAAAAAATTCACACGAACAGAAAAAGAAACAGCGATTATTCATCTTTCGGCGCTGCTGGGAAGGTCTTTTGATGAGACTTTGGAGGCTTACAAAAAATTTGGAAGTGATGACAATTCAGACCGATTGTTCAAGATTGTCTATAACCTTGGACAAGTGAGTTTCTTAGACTGGGCAGAGGAAAGAGAACGCGAAATTTATTTTTCTGCAATATTACAGGAGCGCGTGGGACACCACCTTTTCGGAGAAAAATGGGCAAATACGCTTAAAGAAATTTTGGTTAAAGAAAACCTTTACCAAAGACCGCTTAACATCATCAGTGCGAATATGCACTCGGTGAAAAATATGCTTTTTGCGAATGATGCCTTGAAAAAAACTTGCAAAACAGGAATAGACTACACGCTTTACGAGGAAATCAGCAACAAAAAAGACCTTCAAGACAAGATTTTGGACTACGCTCTTTCTCAAGGGATGATTTACATTAATGATGAAAGCGGAAGTAATATAGATGTGCAAATCATTGATTTAAAGAAAATTAACCTAAAAAACACGCCTTTCGCGGAGGCTAATTTCTCTGGCGAAGATGTTTTGATAGTTTTTGATTACGCCTTTGGAGAGCAGGCTTACGAGATTATGGATGAGCTTCTGCGCCCATTTGATGTGAAAGGAGAGGAGTGCAAACTCAATGTGAAATCCATTTCTATCATGGGTAAAGCAGGAATCCTTACAGGAGAAAAAGGCGATATCATGATTCCTACATCACATATTTTTGAAGGAACAGCGGACAACTATCCATTTGAAAACGCACTGAAATTGGATGATTTCCAAGACCCAGAGCTGAAAGCCTTTGAGGGAAGTATGGTCACTGTTTTGGGAACATCGCTTCAGAATAAGGATATTTTGTCTTATTTCATGAATACATCGTGGAAGTCTATCGGACTAGAGATGGAAGGTGCTCATTATCAGAAAGCTATACAGGTGGCTTCTAAAATCCGCCACCATATCAATGAGAATTTATTCTTATGCTATGCTTACTACGCTTCTGATAATCCACTTGAAACAGGAAGCACGCTTTCTTCGGGAGGGCTGGGGCTTACAGGAGTGAAGCCTACCTATTTAATCACATTACGAATTTTAGAGAAAATTTTGAAATAAAACAATGAACACAAGAATTTTAAAAAAGATTTTCATCTCGGTATTCTTTATTTTCGGGATAGCAGAAATGTCTGCTTGGGGAGTTACAGGGCACCGTGTAGTGGCTGAAATAGCAGAAAATCACCTGACTAATAGGGCGAAAAGAAAACTGAAAAAGCTTATCGGTAAACAGAAATTGGCCTACTGGGCAAACTGGCCAGATAATGTCAGAAACTCTCCAGAGTGGAAAAATACCAGCACATGGCATTATGTAAATATTCCGCCACAGGAGTCTAAAGAGCAGTTTATAGAACAATTAAAGAATAATAATAAACCCAATATTTATACCGCAATACAAAATGTAAAGGGCATTATCGTAGATAAAAATACGCCTGATGCAGACAGGGAAATTTATTTGAGGTTTTTGGTGCATTTTCTTGGAGATATGATGCAGCCTATGCACACAGGAAGAGAAGAAGATTTGGGAGGAAACCTCATCAAAATACAATTCTTCAAGAAAGATACTAATCTTCATTCCCTTTGGGATAGCGGTCTGATAGACAATACAAAATACAGCTATACAGAGTACGCAAGGGTTCTGGATGTGAAATCAAAAGAAGAAATCCAAAAAATCCAAAGCGGAAGTCTGGAAGACTGGCTCTATGAAAGCCACCAAGCGGCTAACCAGCTCTATGCCAGTGTAAAACCTGGTGAAAACTACAGCTATGATTATCAAGAGCAGTATAAAGATTTGTTAGAAAGACAGCTTCTCCATGCAGGATTGAGATTGGCTAAAATTCTAAATGAAGTTTTATAAATTAAAAAGAGCATCTGTAAAAGATGCTCTTTTTTTGTGGTTATTTCACTAACCAAGTCATTCCCAGCATGAAATTTCGCCCTGCCTGTGGGAAATAATAGGCGGTTCCATCATAGACATGCCCTTTGGTCATATACATTCTGTTGAGAAGGTTATTGAGATTGAAATAAAGATTTAGTTCGTGATGTTTTAAGCTTAATTTATAACCAGCCAAGAAATCCAAAAAATTATAATCAGGAATCGCAAGTGTCTGGGTATTATCCAGATACTGCCCGCTGACAAATTGGTTTTGAATACCGAAATTAAAGTTTTTCAGCTGATAAGAAACGCCGATATTACTGATGAATTTCGGAGAAAGAGCAATTTCCGTAGTTCCCAAATTTTCCAGTACTCCGCCATTTTTCACATGAAAATTAAGGTTTTTGTTTTCGCTCCAAGTTGCATTGGCCAAAATTTGGATGTTTTTGATGAGTTTTAGATTAAAGCCAAATTCCACGCCTCTTCTGAAAGATTTTCCTGAATTTTCTCTGATGAAAGCGCCTGTGTTATCGATTTTACCACTGAAAACCAATTGGTTATTATAGTGCATGTAGTAGAGGTTCGCAAAAACAGAGAAGAATTTTCCGCTTTTTTCCAGTCCCAGTTCAAAGTCGTGGAGCGTTTCGTGCTGGATATCATTTTTAGAAATAATGTCCTTTCGGCTCGGCTCTCGGTGAGCCAGTGCGTAGGAGAAATAGATTTTTCCGTGGTTAAAATTAAAGTTAATTCCCGTTTTTGGGTTTAGGAAATTGAACGCTCGGCTGAAATCACCTCCTTCTCCTTTGAAATATTCTAAAACTCTGGCATTGTGATAGATATGTCTGAATTGTAAATCTCCAAAAAGCTCAAATTTGTTCAAAGAATAAATGAATTTTCCGAAGAAAGAAAGGTCGTTTTTCACCGAATGATTTCGGTAATATTCATGCTCAAAAGGAATCTGCGGCAGCCCAAACGCCGAACTCATATTCCCGAAATGCTTTCCTTGGTATTGATTTCCTGCACCACCGAGGTTGATTCTCAGGTTGTTATATTTCCCATAAATATGTGCAACCATTCCATAGAAATCATTGTCCAGCCATTTTTTTCTGATGAGGTCTGTTTTTACGATTCCAGAATTGAGAATATTGTATTTATCGGGTTTTTGGTCTTGTTTGTAGTTTTCGTAGAAACCTTTTCCTTTGGTGTAATGGAGGGTAGTTTCCAAATCCCAATGGTTGCTAATGTTTTGATTTAGAATGAGATGATAGTGGTTTTGCTGGTAATTGTCCGTTTCGTTATCGTAGAAATTTACGATGTTTGCCCCTTGATAGATTGCCCCAGAGGAATTGAATTTTCGGTTGATTTTATAAGTGTTTTCATCTATTCCGTTCCATGATTGGTAAGTTTTTTCCTTGCCGCCGAAAGCCAAAAATTTTAGTTTTGTTTTTTCAGTTTTGAATAAAGCGGTGATGTTGTAGGATTGCAGGTCAGAGGTCGCTCTGTCTATGTATCCATCTGATTTTATGATGGAATATCTCGCCATGATGGAGAATTTGTTGTGAATAAAATTCCCTGTTCCAGCCTCGAAAGAGTGTTTTCTGGTGTCAAAAGAACCATAGGACTGGTCGGTTCGGAAGTATGGCGTTTCTTCTGGGTTTTTGGTGATGATATTTACACTCGCCCCGAAAGCCGCCGCCCCGTTGGATGTGCTTCCTACACCCCTTTGAATCAAAATTTGAGAAGCTGAACTTGCTAAATCGCTGACATTTACGAAGAAAGTCCCCTGCGATTCGCTGTCATTGTACGGAACGCCGTTCATCATCACATTGATAGAAGTTCCTGCCACACCCCGAATTCTAAAATCTGAGTAGCCCACTCCGTTCCCAGTGTCCGATGAGGAAAGGACAGAAGTCTGATTTTTGAGAAGCATCGGAAGGTCTTGCCCGAGGTTTTTCTGGGCTAAATTTTCCATACGAATGATTTCTTTGGTGACGGGAAGCCGTTTGGTGAAATTGACAGCTTCGATTTCTTTAACTTTGGCAGAGTCTGCTTGTGCGTAGGACATAGAGCTAGCGCATAGCCCTAAATAAAAAATTCCTTTCATTCTTTCAATAATTTTTAGTTAAACAATTTTGAGAATAAAAGGATGCGAAAAAATAAGAGAACACAATCGTGCCTAAACACTTCCCTAAACAGCATTACCTGTTCAGGTTCATTGGGTATGATCTCAGCCTTTTACAGCACCCCTTTTTGCTGGCGCAAAGATATTAAATTTAGAATAAAATCTGAAAAATAGTGACATTTAACATCGTAAAATCAAATTCCAAATCTGGGTGTCCACTAATTCAAAATAATATTATACTTTTGCAAAAAGTTTTGGTATGGCAAAAAATCTAGTAATCGTAGAGTCTCCTGCAAAGGCAAAAACTATTCAAAAATATTTGGGTAAGGATTTTGAGGTGAAATCTAGTTTTGGACACATCAGAGACCTTCCTAAAAAAGGCATGGGTATCAATTTGGAAAATTTTACGCCAGATTATGAAATCTCTGCTGATAAGAAAAAAGTAGTGGCAGATTTGAAAGCAGCATCTAAAAAAGCTGAAACAGTGTGGCTGGCTTCCGATGAAGACCGCGAAGGAGAGGCTATCGCTTGGCATCTTGCACAAGAGCTAAAACTAAAATCCGAAAATACCAAACGAATAGTTTTCCACGAAATTACTAAAAATGCAATACTAAAAGCAGTAGAAAACCCTAGAGAAATAGACCAAAATTTGGTCAATGCTCAGCAGGCAAGAAGAGTTCTTGACCGAATAGTGGGTTTTGAGATGTCGCCAGTCCTTTGGAAGAAAGTAAAACCAGGGCTTTCGGCTGGGCGTGTCCAGTCCGTAGCGGTGCGGCTTATCGTAGAAAGAGAAAAGGAAATAAGGGAGTTTAAGCCCGTTCCTTCGTATAAAGTGGAAGGCGTTTTTACCAATCTTGAAAAACAAGAAATTTCCGCGAAGCTAAAGAAAGATTTTACCAAAGAACAAGATGCGGAGAACTTCCTAAATCAAGTTCAAAACATTGATTTCAAAGTTCTTAATATAGATGTAAAACCTGCGCAGCGCTCGGCATCCGCTCCTTTTATCACTTCTACATTACAGCAGGAGGCGAGTAATAGGCTGGGATATGGCGTAACGACGACGATGCGTGTGGCACAGAGACTCTATGAAGAGGGATACATTACCTATATGAGAACGGACTCTGTGAACCTTTCTCAGGAGGCGATAAATGCAGCTAAAAGCCAGATTCTGAAAGAGTTTGGTGAAGAGTATTCTCAGCCAAGAAACTATGTGACCAAATCGGCATCTGCACAAGAAGCCCACGAGGCGATTCGTCCAACGGATTTTGGAGTAAAATCCATCGGAGATGCTCAGTTGAACAAGCTTTATCAGCTTATATACAAACGAACATTAGCCAGTCAGATGACCAATGCCAAGCTGGAAAAAACCATAATAGAAATAGGAAATCCAGAGCTGCCGCAGCATTTCGAGGCGCAGGGCGAGGTTATTGTTTTTGATGGTTTCCTTCGTGCTTATGGTATTTATAAAAATGAAGATGAAGAGCAGGAAGATGGCGATAAAATATTACCAAAAGTAAATGTAGGTGAAGCTTTGGCGTATAAAAAAATTACAGCGGTAGAAAAATTCAGCCGTCCAGTGTCTCGTTTTACAGAAGCAGGTTTGGTTAAAAAACTTGAAGAACTGGGCATCGGAAGGCCGTCTACTTATGCACCTACTATTCAGACGATTCAGAACCGTGAGTATGTAGACAAGCGCGAAATAGAACCAAAGGAACGTGAAATAGTAAAGCTTACTTTGACAAAAACAGGATTAAAAAAAGAAATCCTAACGGAGAAATTCGGAGGAGATAAAAATAAATTTGTCCCAACAGATATAGGAATTGTCGTAAATGACTTTTTGACAACTAATTTCAATGAGATTTTGGACTATGGCTTTACTGCAAAAGTGGAGGAAGATTTCGATGAGATAGCCAGAGGAGAAGAAAAATGGAAAGATGTTCTCAAAAACTTCTATAGTAGTTTTCACCCAAAAATAGAGGATGTAGGCGAGAATGCAGATAGGGCGACAGGAGAGCGACTGCTGGGACAAGACCCTAAAACAGGCAAAAATGTTTATGCTCGAATTGGGCGTTTTGGGCCGATGGTTCAGATAGGAGAAACGGACAGCGATGAAAAACCTATTTTCGCATCACTGATGGCGACTCAAAACATCGTTACCATTACTTTGGAGGAGGCGTTGGAACTTTTTAAAGTGCCGTTTGATTTACAAGACTACGAAGGAAAAACCGTTACGGTAGGAGTAGGGCGTTTTGGGCCATATGTGAAATGGGGTGAGGCGTTCATCAGTCTTCCAAAGGGAGAAAATCCTCTTTCTGTGGACTATGACAGGGCAGTAGCCATCATAGAAGAAAAGAAAAAGGCAGACGCGCCAGTGGCTTCTTATAAGGGAGAGCCTGTTACCAAGGGAGTAGGAAGATTTGGGCCGTATCTGAAATATCAGGATATCTATATCAATGTGCCTAAAAAATATGATTTTGAAAATCTATCCCAAAAAGATGTAGAAGAACTCATAGAGGCGAAGCTCGATAAGGAAGCCAACCGCTATATCCAGCAGTGGGAAAAAGAAAAAATATCAATAGAAAATGGGCGATGGGGGCCTTTTATAAAATTTAAAAAAGCGAATTTCAAGATTCCTAAAAAACAAGATGACACTAAATATACGGCAGAGGAACTTAAGGAAATTTCTTTAGACCAAGTTAAAAAGTGGATTTTGGAACAGGACAAAACGGCTTTTACAGAGAAAAAAGCAACAAAGAAGAAATAATGAAAAAGAGAGGAAAAGGTAATGAAATATTTTGCCTTTTTTTCTTATATATTGAGCAAAGGAATGGATTTACAAGACATTTTTATAAAGCCAGAAAAAATCAGTTGTGAACATTGGCAGCTGGGAAATACTATTTCTGATGAAGTTCAGGAAAATGGTGTGGTGCTTATTTTTTGTTCCGATGAAAGAGGGAACGGAGGAAATGCTGAAATGAAGGATTTCAGCAGGCTTAGAAAAGAATTTTATGCCTTGTCATCATTTGATTTTGAAGTTCCTATTTGTGATTTGGGGGAGCTTATTTCAGGTAAAACTCAGGCAGATACGCGATATGTTTTGGAGGAAATCCTGACATTTTGTTATAATAAAAATGCAGTTCCAGTTGTCATCGGAGGAAGTGTGGATTTGTCTTACGCATTATTTTCAGCATTAAATTTCCATCAAAAAGGCATTAACTACGCTCATGTTTCTAATGTTGCCTCTCTTTCTAACGAGGGAGAAGAGGTTTCGGAAGCGAACTATTTACACAAGATTTTGACAAAAAAAGAAGTTTCTTTGCGAAATTTTCATCTTTTGGGTTATCAAAGACATTTGAATGAAATCGCTTTACTAAAGCTGATGAAAGAAGTGGATTTTGATGTTCTTCGCCTTGCTGATATGATGAATACGACGGAGAGGGCAGAACCTTTTTTCCGCAGGGCAGATATGGTTACGCTCAACTGTGATGCTGTGGAGAGTTTTTCAGAGGCTTTTTCTACAAATCCGCAGGTAAATGGGCTGAACCGCCGCGAAATCTGTGCCTATATGAAAGAAATAGGGCTGAGTGAAAATCTGAAAACTTTTGGAGTGTTTAATTTCAATGCTGATTCGAAAAATCTTCTAAATCATCAACTTATGGCGCAGATGCTCTGGTATTTGATAGAAGGAATAAATATCCAAAGGACGCATCCAAAAGAGCGTAGTTATGATACCTTTGTGGTTTTGATAGACAATAGGGAATTTAGTTTTAAAAGGGATACTTTCAGCGGATTGTGGTATTTTGCGAAGGGAAATGATGTGAAAAAATGGATTCCTTGTTCCCGAGAAGACTACGAAAACGCCAAGAGAGGCGAATTGAATAAAAGGTTTTTAATATAAGATTATGAAGAGAAAGATTTACCGTATTTTGTTGATATTCATATTGTTTTTAGGAGTAGCAACAATATTATATATGTACAGAAAATTTTCATATGCAGAGAAGCAGGAATATTATCCAGTTCAGGATAATTCTAAGAAAGATAGCATATTAAAAATTGGAATTATTGGTGACAGCTGGGTAGGGCGTACTGATTTGGATAAAAAAATGCAAAAATTCTTTTCTGAAAAAGGAATTGAAGCAGAGTTTATTGCCTTGAGTCATCCTGGAGGAACCTCAAAAGAGATTTATGAGGATATGTTCAAGGAAAAAAATGAAGAATTTTCATCAAAATTTGTGATAGAATCTAAGCCAGATTATTGTATTGTCATTGCAGGAGTAAATGATGTGGCAAGACATATAGGAAAGAAATATTATGCAGATCATATGATTTTGATTATTAATACTTTACTACATTACAAAATAAAACCTGTTGTTGTAGAAGTGCCTAATTTTGGGGTAGAGGATGTGCAGGAATATAAGAATGTATTTAGTAGGTGTACAAATGCTATATCTCAAGCAATTGATGGTGATGAGGTGAATGATGATAATGTGTATGCGTATAGAGAAGTTCTTTTTACAGAATTGAAAAAGAATGATTTGTTTGATAAAATCATACTTTTTTATTCGAATAAAATCAATAAAGATTACAAGAATAACAAGAATTTATTTTCTGATCCATTACATCTTAATGAACAAGGATATGAAGTTTTTGTTAAAGAGTTATCGGAGGATATTATTGAGGAAATAAAAAGAAAAAATGAATGAAATAGAAAAGATAAAAATCATTTTACTATATCATGAAGTGAGTGATGATATTACCGAATCGGGTTTCCAGAATCGGGATAATCTTCCTTATATTCATAAGGTTAAGGATTTTGAAAGAGATTTGGAAATAGTAAAAAATCACATACAAAAAACAGATGAAGAAGTGATTTTTACCTTTGATGATGGAGGAATCAGCAACCTTCGTTCGGCAGAAATGCTCGGTAGAGAGCGTATGAAAGGCTATTTTTTTATTACAACTTCAAAAATAGGACAGAAAGGGTTTTTAACCTCAGATGATATTTGTAAAGTTGCAGATTATGGGCATAATATAGGATCGCACTCTCATACTCACCCTATGATTTTCAAGAGTTTATCTTATAAACAAATGCTTGGTGAATGGAAAACTTCCAAAGAAATTTTAGAGCAGATATTGAGCAGAGAAATCACTTCTTGCAGTATTCCAGGAGGGGACAGTGATAAGAAAACATACGAAAGTGCTTGTGAGGCAGGATTTACGCAGATTTTTGATTCAGAGCCGATAGTTACTCTCCGTAAGATGAATAATTCGGAAATATTAGGAAGATTAAGCATTAAGAATGATGTGACGGGAGAGGAATTAGAAAAAATATTAAGATTAGAAAATTTATCTAAATTGCAGAGAATTAGAAAATTTAAAAAAATAATAAAAACATTGATTTTTCCTTTGCATCAATATTTACAAAATAAAAAAAACGAGGTTTCATATTAGAGTTGTTTCTCTCAAAAACCAAATGGCATGAAGAAAGTATCCATCATTGTTCCTGTTTATAATGTAGAAAAATATCTTGCAAAATGCCTTGATTCATTGGTGAATCAGACTTTGGAAGATGTGGAAATCATTGTCGTAGATGATGGAAGCAAGGACAATTCTAAGCAGATTATAGATGAATTTCAGACCAAATATCCTGATAAAATAAAATCTTTTGTAAAGGAAAATGGAGGGCTGAGCGATGCGAGGAATTTTGGCTTGGAAAGGGCGAAAGGAGACTATATAGGCTTTGTGGATAGTGATGATTATGTTACGGCGGAGATGTTTGAGGAAATGTATTCTCTTGCCCAAAAAAACGATGCCGAAATGGTAATCTGTAACCTTCAAAAAGTCGACGAAAATGGAAAAATTCTTCAAAAACTCACACAGGTTCCCAATATGCCAGAGAAAATAGATTTAGCGAAGAACCTTTCTGTTTTTTCGGATTTGGGATATTTTGCTTGTAATAAACTTTTTAGAAAGGAATTGTTCGAAAATAAGCGATTTAAAAAAGGAGTACATTTTGAGGATATACAGCTCGTACCACAGCTTTTGTTGGGTTGTAAAACTTTAGCCCAAACTCAGAATTATCATTACCAATACCTTGAACGACAAGATTCTATTACGAAAACCCACACCGAAAAAGGTTTGGATTTATTAAAAGCCGTGAAAGATGTAGAAGAAGTGTTCTATAAGTCTCAATATTCCCATGAAAAGGACGCACTGAAGGGGTTTTGGATATTCGAGGCGGTTTATTCTTATTTGGCGTATTTGGCTTTTGTGAAAGATGATAATTTATACCGAAAAATGTCGGCAGAACTGAGAAAATTCATAATAGAAAGAAAAATATCTTTGATAGAAATTCTTAATTATGAGCGGTTTGGTAAGAATTATCTCGTATCTTTGCCAATTAAGAAAAAAGTATATTATTTATTGTATTTTTTGAGGCAGGAATGGCTTTTGAGAAAAATACTGAAATAGAGAAAAGATGATACATTTCCTACACCCTGTTTTTACAATACTTACAATAGTTCTAGTGATTTATAGCTTCTTAGAGGTGAATAATTACAAGAATTATAACTCTGTGTGGGTGGTGATCGCTTTTTTGACAATATTTATTGGGCTAAGATTCTGGGTAGGTGCAGATTATGGGAATTATTTTAGGGCATATCATGAATTTGGAAGAGATCTGGACATGTCAGACATTCTTAATATGATTAGAGAAAGGAGAAAGGATATACACATGGAATGGTTGTATTTGTTTTTTGCAAACATTATATATGAGGCAGGTTTTTCGTTTTATATTTTTACTTTTTTCTTGGCAATTGTTTCTATCTCAATTAAATATAAAGTCTTTACTGAACACTCTGTATATCCAGCATTTGCGATGTTGTTGTTTATGTATCCTACATTACTTGTTTCTGATGGAGGGCAGATGAGGCAGGGGATGGCTATGGCCCTACTCCTTTTTTCGTTTAGGTATATTAAGGAGAGAAAACTTCTCATGTTTTTATTTACAATATATCTAGCTATAGGTTTTCATACATCAACAACAATTTTCATTGTTGCCTATTGGGTAGTTTTGATTCCTATGAATTCTACTCGTATATTAATAGTTGTTTTAATATGCATGGCATTATCTCCATTAAAACTTTATCAGTATATTTCATTATTGGATTCTTTTGCTTCTACGGGGGTTTATTCTGGTTTTCAATCTTATGAATCATTAGATATTGAAGAATCTTCGGTTCGTTTTATTAAGCTTACGGATTTAATGTGTATAATGTACACCTATTTTTTAGTTACATATGATAAAATAGCATGTCAAAAAATCCCATATTATGAATATATGCGAAATATAGGGGTTCTGGGGATATGTTTGTATTTTATTTTTAGATGGAATGAGATATTTTCATCAAGGTTGGTGGCTAATTTTTTTATTTACATACCTATGGTGTTGGTAAATATAGTTGCCGCTATAAGTAATGATAGAATAAAGAAGCCTTTACATTATGTACTTTTGGTATTTGTTGTTTTCCAATATTTTGTATATGCTAATCAACATGGATTGAGGACAGGATATACAATGAATTATATGAATCTTTTATGGGTAGAATAAAATTATTATGAATGAAATAAAACTATTTTTTGGATTAGAAGGACAAATGTTTTTTCTTGTGAAAATATGTTTTGTTCTTTTACTTTCTTTTTTGTTAAGTTATAAAGCTATACCTGTAATCATTAGAATTTCAAAGAGTAAAAATCTAATGGATATACCAGGTGATAGGAGTTCTCATGAGTATAAAATTCCTAATCTTGGTGGAATAGCTTTGTTTTATACAATAGGCATCTGTGCACCAATTTTTGCTTATGAACTATTTTTGCAGTATAGATTTTTGTTTCCTGCATTGGTTATCTTACTTTATATAGGGGTAATGGATGATATTTTGGTGATGAAAGCCTATAAAAAACTGATTGGGCAAATTGTTATTGCGACCATGATGGTGGTGGGTTCTGATGTTCGAATAAGAAGTTTGTTTGGTTTGTTTGGTATTTATGAATTAGAATATTTTGTAAGTATATTTTTTAGTATATTTTCATTTATTATACTTATCAATGCATTTAATCTGATAGATGGAATAGATGGGCTAGCAGGAATATTTGCGGTGATTAGTTTTTCTATTTTTGGATTTAGTTACTATCGTTTGGGAGAATATAATTACCCAATGGTTATTCTTTGTGTGGTGATTATAGGGTCTTTGTTGGGTTTTTTATATTATAACTTATCTAATGACTGGCGGCAAAAGATTTTTATGGGAGACACAGGTTCTATGATTATAGGATTTATCCTTGTGTTTACGGCATTTTATTTTATTGATTTATTTATCAGTAGCGGAGATGCAGTGTCTGTAGGAAGACCAAAATACCATATGGAAACAGCGCCTATTATAGCGGCTACTATTTTGATTATCCCTATTATAGATACTTTGAATGTTATCATTGTAAGGATTTTGAATAAGAAATCACCATTAAGGGCAGATAGAAACCATATCCATCATAAGGTTTTGGATTTAGGTTTTACTCATAAAAAAGCTACAGCATTTATCATCACCTATTACATGGGAATAGTTTTGGTTACCTATTTTCTGCGGCATATGAACATTAATTTATTATTTTTAGTGGTGCTTTGTTTAGGTTTTTTTGGGGCATATTTGCCAAATATTATATCAAAAATGAAGAAATAATAATAAAAATCATATTTTTGTAGAATCAATAATAAAAACGATGAAAAGAAACAGCATTTTAGGCCTAGTGGCAGCAATGATGATGATATCTTGTGTGGGAACAAAAGATGTAAAATATCTTCAAAAAAATGAAAATCTGGAGATTAACTCCGAAGGATTAGTTCCTTACAATATTCCTGTATATAGAGTTACAAAAAATGATATACTTTCTCTTAATGTGATTACAACACCTAAAGGGGATGCAGCTCAGTTTTATTCTTCATATAATGTTTCAGGAGGAGAAGGTGCTGGAGCAGGAACTATGAATCCAAGTGTATCGGGAGCATCTGGTGCATCATCTGGAAGTGGAGGTACAGGTACAATGTCTGGAGGCAATGGAAATTACTATTTCCGAGGACTAAAGGTCGATTCTAAAGGAGATATAAATGTTTTTGGAATTGGTTTTATAAAAGCTGAAGGAAGAACATTGGAAGATATTTCTCAAGAAATCCAAACTCGTGTAAATGAAAATTTCTTAGGTGGAAAATCCGAGGTAAGGCTTAATTTAGATGGAATAAGATACTATATCCTTGGGGATGTAGAAACCATAGGGATTACAGGTGAAAAAGTAGCATACAAGCAGACACTTACTATTACAGAAGCTTTGGCGATGAATGGTGGTCTAAATAGAACTGTAGATAGAAAGAACATAGTTCTGCATAGAAAACTTCCAGAAGGAATAAAGATAGTAAAACTAGACCTTACAAGAGAAGATGTGATGAATTCACAGTATTATTGGCTTCAGAATGGAGATGAGATTTATTTAAATACCAGAGGAAGAAACCTTAATGGATTTGGTAAAGAGCCTGTGCAGGCTATTGGCACAGCGGTTTCTCTTATTACATCAGCCCTTACGGTATATCTTCTATTTTCAAGATTATAAAATATGATTCCGGGAAAAAATAATAATACACAGGAACAAATCCCTACAGGACAGGAAAAAAGTAAGGTGGGGACTTTTAGCATATTTAGTGTAGAGAGTTTTATTAGGAGGGTTATTAGAAACTGGTATTGGTTTGTAGGACTTGCTATTTTGGGATATAGTATTTTTTATATTTATAATAAGTGGTATGTTCAGAGAATTTATGCTTCAAATTTGTCTTTGAGTATCTCAAGCGGTACTGCTAGCTATTTTACACCTAATCAGTCTATTAACTTCATTTGGGGGCAGGAAGGAAATCAAGATGGAGTGTTCCTCAAAAAAATGGTTCTATCTAGAAGCCATAATGAATATTTGGTTCAGGAATTGGATTTATTTGTAGGATATTCTACAAAGGGACTTCTAAAATCTACATATTTGGACAAATATGACTCTCCTGTTCTTGTAGAAGTGGATAAGGAACATTTACAACAGGTCAATTATCCTATAACGATTTACCCAAAAGGAAATGGAAAATATGAAATAGAACTTCCTGAGGAGGGGCATTCTACACATTTGTATAGTTATAAAACAGAAGGGTTTAAAGATGTTTCTGCATATGGAAGACCAGCAAATAAGGTGGTTTCAGTTAATCAATGGTATGAGACACCTAACCTACGGTTTAGGCTGGTTCATAATCCAGAAGCAAAAGTTAAGTTAGATAAAATTATAATCAATTTAAGCACAGTAGATCAAGCTGTTAGGACGATAATTTCTACTATAAATGTAGAATTTGATAAAGAATTAAACACCATAATGACTATCAGTAAGAAAGGTTATAACCTTCGTGAGACGGTATCTTTCTTAAATCAATCTGTGGAGAAACTTATTGAAAAAAGAGAAGAGGATAAAACCCTTGTGGATAAGAATACTCTTCAATACATCAATGATAATCTTAAAAAGGTTAGACAAAAACTAGATTCTAGCGCAAACAACTTTAACCAGCTGAAAATAGATAAAAAGATGTTCAGTGTGGAGGGGAAAGACCAAGAGTTGTTGAAAAAAATCTATGATTTAGAGATAAAAAGAGCTGAACTACTTACAAAAATGAATTCTCTTAATAATATAAGAAATTCTGTAAGTAGAAGTTTGGAAGATCTTATCAATGTTAATAGTGCAGGAATAGAAGATGGAGGTTTTATGGCAACTATTTCGGAGCTTAAAGCTTTGTATCTTAAAAGGTTAGAGATGTCCACTATCTATACGCCCGATTCTGAACCTATGAGGGAGATTAACAAGCTTATCAGCGAAGCTAGGGGAAAATCCTATGGCAGATTGAACGATTATTCTTCTGTTTATAATGAACAATTGGCTAAAATAAATGATGATATCAGAAGAGCAGAGCTGGATTTGGTGCATTTACCTGATGACCAAAGGAAATATATAGACATGGAAAGGGAATATAAGGTGATAGAAACAACCTACAATACTCTACTTTCTAAACAAGCTGAAACTCAACTGAGACTCGCAACAGCTAAATCTGATTTGACTATCATAGACCCAGCAAAAGACTTGGGACAAGGACCTATTGGACCAAATGTTGCTCTTGTGAAATATGGACTTGTATTTGGTTTTATGCTTATACCATTGTTGCTGATTTTAGTAACAGAGATATTGGATAACAGGGTAAAATCTATAGCAGAGTTATTGGGTGTTGTCAAGATACCTCTTCTAGGAGTTATTGGTAAAAACCTTCATGAGAACAACCTTACAGTATTGGAACAGCCAAAATCTTCTATTTCAGAGGCGTTTAGGGGAATTAGAGCGAATTTAAGATTTCTCTATAATGAAGATGGAAATAGTAAAGTGATTTTGGTGACTTCATCAGTAGGGGGAGAGGGAAAAACATATTGTTCTATCAATATAGCATCGGTTCTTGGGCTTAGTGGCAAAAAAACTATTTTGCTTGGAATGGATTTACGAAAGCCTAAAATTTTTGGAGACTTTAAGATAAACAACAAATACGGAATTTCTAATTATCTTTCAGGAGATATAGAAATGCATGAAATTATCAATAAAACTAAAATACCTGCTTTGGATGTGGCGACTTCTGGACCGATTCCACCGAACCCTTCGGAGCTTTTGATGAGTGACAAGAACAAGGAATTTATAGAATCATTGAAAAAAGAGTATGATTTTATCATTATAGACTCGCCGCCAGTGGGGTTGGTTGCGGACTCTTTTGAATTGATGAAACTTACTGATGCCAATGTATATGTAGTAAGGCATGAATACACAGAAAAACACATGCTTAGAATGGTAACAGAGAAGTATCACGCAGAGGAAATTAAGCATCTTGGGCTTATTTATAATGATTTTGTGTCTAAGCAAGGTTATGGCTATGGTTATGGTTATGGCTATGGTTATGGCTATGGTTACGGCTATGGCTATTTTGATGAAGATAAAAACTATGAAGAGCCTACTCTGATAAAAATTAGAAATAAAATCAGGAGTATTCTTGGTAAAAACAAATAAACAAAAAAGAGCAATGAAAAATTGCTCTTTTTTATATTTCAATATCAACTACATAGCCTTCGTGGTTTCTTATGTTGATGACATTTCCGTCTTGGAAACAAAGATATTGTCCTTTTATTCCTTGTAAAATACCACTAAATTTAGGATGTTTGTCCAAGGTGAAAGCCGAAATTTTCTCAGAAGCAGTGTAGGGAAAATCTATTTTCCAGATTTTTTCTTCATTGATGGCGAATTTTCTACTTTCTACAGGAAAAAGACTCTCTATTTTATTTCTAAAATCAATTAAATCAATCTCGTCTTCATACTCATTTTGTAGCATTTTTCGCCAGTTGGTTTTATCTGAAATATGTTGTTTCAGAGCAACTTCTATCACGCCTGCTTCATAGCGGTTTTCTGTTCGTGCTATGGGCAGGGCAAATGTAGCGCCTTGGTCTATCCATCGCGTTGGGATTTGGCTTTCGCGGGTTACGCCCACCTTTACATCACCTGTATATGCCAAATATACAATATGAGGCTGAAGTTGAATGTTTTTTTCTATTTCCAAATTTCGCTCCTCTATACCGAGATGAGCAGTGGAAAGCTCTGGTTTTAAGATGGAGTCGCTGGCGAAAGGGCTTTCAAAAAAACATTTTTTACAAAATCCCATTCGGAAAACGGGTTCGCTGCTTCCGCATTCTATACATTGATAACCAATGTGTTGTATGCTTATTTTCTTTCCAAATAACTCATTTAGGTGTATGATGTCTCCTGAAATATTTAGATAATATTGCACAGGTTCAGCAAGTTGAGTTATCATTTTATCGATTTGTCCTCTGAATAACATCTTCTTTTTTATAAACACAAAAATATAAATTTTATGAATAGAAATAGAAAGTCATGAAATTATTATTTTTTTCATACATTTGCCCTTTGTAAAAAAAAGATAATGAAAAGGATATTTATTTTACTAGGGTTTGTAGGATTGACAAACATTTATGCACAAAAAGGAAGAGTTGGAGTTAATACAGACACTCCTAAATCTACATTGGATATCAATGGTAGTTCAGTAGATAACATAAAAGGTATCTTGATACCAAGAGTAACTGCAGCCGAAATGAAAACTATGTCAGGAGATGCAGATTTTGGAGGACATCAACATTCAGTACTTGTTTATCTTACTGACACTATGCCAACACCAGACCAGGCAGACAAGCATGAATATGTAACAGATGAGGGATTCTATTATTGGAATAATACAGCTTTAAAATGGATTCCTCTTAATGACCTTAGATATGTAGGAAGAGGGAATCATATAACCATGGATGCTGGAAAAAATGGAACTTCACTTCCTGCAGGGAGCAATAATATAGGAATAGGAAAAGGAAGTCTTAATGCGAATACTGGGTCAAATAATATTGCAGTAGGTGCTAGTGCTCTTCTGAAAAACACTTTAGGGAGTGGAGCTATTGCTATAGGTACCAATGCTCTTATAAGAAATACTAAAGGAAAGAATAATATTGCTATTGGAACTAATACTCTTACACAAAATACAGAAGCAGATAATAATATTGCTATTGGTATCACAGCATTAAATCTTAATACAGAGGGAACTAATAATGTTGCCATAGGAGGAGAGGCTCTTACTAATAACAAAAAAGGGAAAAATAATATTGCTCTTGGGCCAAATACACTCAGACAAAATGTAGATGCAGATAATAACTTTGCTATTGGTCTGAATGCTCTTGAAGCAAACACAATAGGGCAAGCTAATATGGCGGTTGGTAATGGAGCTCTTTCACGAAATATCGATGGTGGATATAATATGGCATTTGGATATAATACCATGCCTCTAAATTTAACAGGTTCTTATAATATTGCTTTAGGATATAATTCTGCTAACCAAATTGTAGATGGAAGTTATAATACTGTAATAGGAACAGGAGGTTCTTATATAGATAATGGAAACGGGAATATTAGTATAGGAAATTCTGGAGATGGTACAGATACAGCATCATTAGATAATATCATTGCTATAGGTCATGGCATTACACCAACAACAGATAATACTATCGTTTTAGGAAATAGTACAGCAACAGGGCCAAAAGTAGGAGTGGGGACTTATACTCCTCAGGCAAAATTAGATGTTAATGGAGACATCAGAGTAGGAGGAACTACAGCGTCTTGCTCAACGGCTAATGAAGGAGCTATCCGCTATGAATCTTCATTAAAGAAATTCCAAGGGTGTGATGGTTCTAATTGGGTTTCTCTTCACTAAAAAAATAAAATTCAACAAGCATAGAAGTTTCTTTTAAAAGAAACTTCTTTTTTTATACTTTTGTATATCTAAAAAATATGAAATGACATATCTCATTACAGGTGGAAGTGGTTTTATTGGTTCGCATCTGACAGAATATTTGCTAAAAAACGGACATTCTGTCATCAATGTAGATAATTTTGATGATTTTTATCATTACGAAATCAAAATAGAAAATACTTTGGAGAGTGTAAATTCTTCAGAAGGTTTTGAGTATAAAGATAAAGAAACTGATATTCAAAATCTTATAAACAAAACAAAATCAAATAATTATCAGTTGTATTGTCAAGACATTCGGGATATACACGGTTTGAAACAAATTTTTCAAAACCATCATATAGATGTAGTGATACATTTGGCGGCTCTGGCTGGTGTGCGCCCTTCTATAGAGAGGCCTATGGAGTATGCAGAGGTCAATATATTAGGCTCTATGAATATCTTTGAACTTTGTAAAGAATTTGGAGTTAAAAAAATTGTTTGCGCTTCATCATCAAGTGTTTATGGTAATAATGAGAAAGTTCCTTTTTCTGAAATAGATAATGTAGACCGCCCTATTTCTCCCTATGCTGCCACTAAAAAAAGCGTAGAAATTATAGGATACACTTACCATCATTTGTATGGAATAGATATGATTCAGCTGAGGTTTTTCACTGTTTATGGGCCTCGTCAGCGCCCTGATTTGGCTATTCATAAATTTACTAAAATAATTTCCGAAAATGGAAAAATCCCATTCTATGGAGACGGAATGACTGCCCGTGATTACACTTTTATAGATGATATTATAGATGGAATTGCTAAATCTGCCCAATATTTAGAGAATCACCAAGGAGTGTATGAAATCATAAATCTTGGTGAAAATGAGGTGGTTATGCTTAAAGACATGCTCTCGGAAATTGAACAGAATTTGGATAAGAAAGCGGTTTTGGATAAACTGCCTATGCAGCCTGGTGATGTCAAAAAAACCAATGCCGATATTACAAAAGCGAAAACATTAGTAAAATACTCTCCAAAAACAAACTTCCAAAATGGCATAAAAAAATTTGTGGAATGGTTTTTGAGAAAAAAACATTAAATTTGTAGAAAATTAAAATAATAGTATGTACTGGACATTAGAATTGGCATCTTATCTTAGTGATGCCCCTTGGCCGATGACTAAAGCAGAGTTGATTGATTATGCTATCAGAACAGGAGCTCCGATGGAGGTTGTGGAAAATTTACAAGCAATTGAGGATGAGGGAGAAATCTACGAAAGCATAGAGGAGGTTTGGTCAGACTACCCAACGGATGAAGACTTCCTTTGGAATGAAGACGAATACTAAAAAATAATGACAGAAAGTCTTACAGATTCTCTGTTATATTTATATATAAAAAGCAGAAATATAGTTAAATAAATACAAAAACCAATGGTAAAAACTATTGGTGTAGATAAGTTATGAGTTTTTTTAATAAAATTTTGAAGAGCTTTTTGGGAGATAAAAACCAAAGAGACCTAAAGGAAGTTGGTAAAATTGTCGCAAAAATAAAGAAAGTAGAGCCTGCAATCAAAGAGCTCTCTGATGATGAACTGCGAGGAAAGAGCAGGGAGTTTAGAGAAAAAATAAAAACTGCGACAGCAGATATATCCACTCAAATAGAGCAGATAAAAGAACAAATAAAAACCACTGCCAATATTGATGAAAAAGAAGCATTATTTACTAAAATAGAAACATTACAGAAAGATGCTTATCAAATAGAGGAAAAAGTTCTTAATGAAATTCTTCCAGAGGCTTTCGCTGTTCTTAAAGACACAGGGCGCCGTTGGGCAGAGAAAGGACAGATAGTTGTACAGGCTACAGACAGAGATAGAGAGCTGGCAGCGACAAAGGATTTTGTAGAAATACAAGGCGACAAAGCTGTTTGGAAAAATAAATGGAACGCAGCAGGAGCTGACATCACATGGGATATGGTGCATTATGATGTACAGTTCATAGGAGGAGCTGTATTGCATGGTGGAAAAATCGCAGAGATGGCAACAGGAGAAGGAAAAACATTGGTAGGAACACTTCCTATTTATCTGAATGCGCTACCAGGAAGAGGAGTGCATGTGGTTACCGTGAATGATTACCTTGCGAAAAGGGACTCTGCGTGGATGGGACCGCTTTACCAATTCCATGAGCTTACGATAGACTGTATCGATAATCACCAACCTAATACAGATTCCAGAAGAAATGCATATGCGTGTGACATTACTTATGGAACGAATAATGAATTTGGTTTTGACTATCTGAGAGATAACATGGTAAACTCTCCTGATGAGCTAGTTCAGAGAGAGCTAAACTACGCCGTAGTGGATGAGGTGGACTCTGTTTTGATAGATGATGCGAGAACACCTTTGATTATTTCAGGGCCAGTTCCTATGGGTGATAGACACGAGTTTGATGTCCTAAAACCATCTGTGGATAGAGTGGTAGAGGTTCAGAAAAAAGTAGTTTCTACGATTTTTAATGAAGCTAAAAAACTAATCGCACAAGGAAATACAAAAGAAGGAGGGTTCAAATTACTCCAAGTATATAGAGGTCTTCCAAAAAACAAGCATTTGATAAAATTCCTTTCTGAGGATGGAAATCGAGTTTTGCTTCAAAAAACAGAAGCCCAATACATGCAGGACAACAGCCGTGAGATGCATAAAGTGGACAAGGACTTGTATTTCGTGATTGATGAGAAGAATAACCAGATAGACCTTACAGACAAAGGTGTGGAATATATGTCCCAAGGGAACTCAGATCCTAATTTCTTCATTCTTCAGGATATAGGAACAGAGATAGCAGAACTAGAGGCTAAAAACCTTTCTAAGGAAGAAGAATTTGCTGCAAAGGATGAATTACTCAGAGAATTTGCAATTAAATCTGAAAGAGTTCATACACTGAATCAATTACTAAAAGCCTACACACTTTTCGAAAAAGATGACCAATATGTGGTGATGGATGGCGAGGTAAAAATCGTGGATGAGCAGACAGGGCGTATTATGGAAGGTCGTCGTTATTCAGATGGACTTCACCAAGCTATAGAGGCTAAAGAAAATGTGAAAATCGAGGCGGCAACTCAGACTTTCGCTACCATCACTCTACAAAACTATTTCCGTATGTATAACAAATTGTCTGGAATGACAGGTACGGCGGAAACAGAGGCAGGAGAGTTTTGGCAAATTTATAAACTAGATGTGGTTGTTATCCCTACCAATAGGCCAATTCAGAGAATAGACAAACAAGATTTGGTATATAAAACCAACAGAGAAAAATATAATGCTGTAATAGAAGAAATAGAAAGACTTACAGCTCAGGGAAGACCTGTGCTAGTGGGAACTACTTCGGTTGAAATTTCACAATTACTTTCTAGAGCGTTGAGTTTGAGAAAGATACCACACCAAGTATTGAATGCTAAACTGCATAAAAAAGAAGCAGAAATCGTAGCGGAGGCTGGTAAACCAGGTGTAGTTACTATAGCAACTAATATGGCGGGGCGTGGAACGGATATCAAACTGCAAGACGAAGTGAAAAAAGCAGGAGGATTGGCGATTATCGGTACCGAAAGACATGATTCACGCCGTGTGGACAGACAGCTTAGAGGTCGTGCGGGTCGTCAGGGAGATCCAGGAAGTTCTCAGTTCTATGTTTCTTTGGAAGATAACTTGATGCGTCTCTTTGGTTCGGAGAGAATTGCAAGAATAATGGATGGAATGGGACATAAAGAAGGAGAATATATCCAAAGTTCTATCATCACAAAATCTATCGAAAGAGCTCAGAAAAAAGTAGAGCAGAATAACTTCGGTATCAGAAAAAGATTGCTAGAGTATGATGATGTGATGAACAAGCAGAGAGATGTAATCTATAAGAGAAGAAAAAATGCACTCTTTGGAGACCATCTGAAGTATGATATAGAAAATATGATCTACGATACTGCTGCTGCTATCGTATCACAAACTAAACCAACAGCTGATTACAAAACATTTGAGTATGAAGTAATCAAGTATTTCACTATGGAAGTGCCTGTTTCTGAGGAGGAATTTAAGAATAAACAAGTGTCAGAATTAGTGGATATTGTTTATCAAAAAGCATCTGAAGATTACAAAATGAAACTTCAAGTGTTGAAAGAGAAAACATTCCCTATTATTGAGAATGTGTATAATCAGCAAGGTTCTTTATTTAAGAATATTCAGGTGCCGTTCTCGGATGGACATAGAATGCTGAATATCGTGACAGACCTGAAAGAAGCGTATGAGAGCCATTGTGACAGTTTGATTACAGATTTTGAGAAGAATATTTCTCTTGCAATTATCGATGAAAACTGGAAATTGCATTTGAGAGAGATGGATGATCTTCGCCGTTCTTCACAAGGTGCTGTTTATGAGCAGAAAGACCCGCTGGTAATCTACAAACAGGAATCTTTCCATTTGTTTAGCGAGATGGTAGACAATGTAAATAAACAAATCGTTTCATTCTTATTTAAAGGTGAAATGCCAGTAAATAACAGTTAAAACAATAAAAAGGAGCAGCTGAATTTATGGCTGCTCTTTCCTTTATAAAATGAAATTACCAAAGTCAGAACTCAGAAAAATCTACACGGGAAAAAGAAAATCCATGTCTTCTGCAGAGGTGGAGGATTTGTCCGAAAGTATTTTTAAGCAGTTTTTGGGAGCGTTTGATATGTCAAAAGTTAAAAATGTGCATATTTTCCTTCCAATTAAACAGAAAAATGAAGTTTCTACTTGGGATTTTATCAAATATTTTTGGGATAAAGGAATATCGGTATTTGTTCCTAAAATGGCACAAAACGAAATAAAAACAATCCAGCTGAAACCAGATACACCACTGAAAGAAAACGACTGGGAAATTCTAGAGCCAGAGGATGATTTTGTGGAAGATATTAAATATGATATCGTTATAACGCCGCTGTTATATTGTGATAATCAGGGAAATAGAGTGGGCTATGGCAAAGGCTTTTATGATATGTTTTTCTCAAAAATAGACCACAATACCCTAAAAGTAGGAGTTGGTTTTTTCCCACCAACAGTATTGATATCAAATGTTTCTGAGCAGGATGTTTCCTTGGATTACTTGGTAACTCCTACAGAAGTGCTGTCTTTTATGTCAAAATCAATAAAGTAGAACTTGAATTCTTTCACGAATTTCACAGGAGATTTTTTGAGAATATAGCTGGCTTTTTTATCAAAAAAGCCAATACTTTTTCTGTCTTTTGTTATATACTCAACTGTAAAATTAGCGATATTAAGAGTGTCTTTATCGGTAATTTGTTTATCGATATCAAGATTTATAACCCGAATATTTTTTACCCTTAAACTATCCAGCTCAGCAATGAGAGGCTTTGTTTTAATAGAATCAGGCGATAAAAAATAGCTGTTGATTTGGTTATAAATCAGTGAATCTACTCCTGTATTCCTATTCCCAGAGGCATAGATAGCAGAAAGGTCTAGTAGTTCCTGTATTTTTTGTTTTGTGATGTTATTGATTGCCTGCGCACTATCCATTTTTATAGAAGGATAGGAAGTTTTGTTATGGTGTTTTATTTTATCCAAATCACTCATTTCTTCAGTCTCTTTTTTAGAGCAGGAAAAAACAAAAAGGCATGAAATGATGATGAGAAGTGACAATTTAATTTTTTTCATTGTTTTCAATTTTGAATTTAATAGCAATAATCTTTCCATTTTCGATTTTGGTATCAAGAACCTTGAGGTTTCGTAAGGACTGGGTAGGTGTGGTTACCAGACCTATATATTTCTGTTTACTGAGCGTTTCTACGCCGTATATTTCATTGTCAAATATCTGGTATATCAGAGCATTGTCACTGATTAGATGATTTAGTTTTTGCTGTCTGTTCTTTATATGTTCTAGGGATGAATTATCCTTATCCTTTGTTGAATAATAATAAAGCATAAGTGCGTAATCGTCTGGTTTTAAGGCAATATGCTCTTTTTCTGGTGCGTCTTCCAGATTTCTGAAAATTTCTACTTTTTCGTACAATGGCGTGCTTACCTCCATTCGTAGAGTTTTATCTTTCGTATTGATATAGAAACATTCGCCAGGATTCACCTTATATAGGATAGGAGATTCTTTTTCCTTGATTACTTTTATATTTATTGTGCTTTGGATAGTTGTTCCTCTGTCTGCATCTGTAAAGCAGAATTGGTAAGATTTTTTGAACAAACTGTCAGAATACAATAAAACTATGATAAATAAAGCCAAAACAGCAGAAATAATCACCCATATATAGGCTTTTATACTAGAAAATGATGATTTCTTATTGGGTTGGTTTTCAGTGATTTTTGTATCTAATAAAGATGTAGTGTTTTCTATTTTTTCTTCAAGTTCAAGCTCTGGTAAGGATTCGACCTCATCTTCTAAATCTACTGCTTCCTCGGAGAAACTTTTTTTAAATTCATACCAAGACAGGTATCCGATATATGCCGAAAACATATTCAGCATGTCTATTCTTGGCAACTTATCTATGTTTGTAGATTTGAAATAGGTGTAAAAAGTCTTTTCACTGATACTTCCTTTGACTTTTTTTCTTAAATCTTCTTGAAAATATACAATGTCTATTCCCTTCCATTGAGAAATATCCTCCTTGGAAGGGCTGTGATTCTTCAAATATTCTATCTGAATTTCCTTTTTTAATCGCTCAAAACACTCTAAATCCAAATTACTCAAAACACGAATTCACATTTAATTTACTGATAATCAGTATTCTTTATTTGTAAAATATTTTACAAAGATATTACAATTATTTTTCATAGGCAATTTTTTTTCTCGCTATATCTTTGCCTTGTTGATTTGATGAATCAGATTAACAAGTTGAGTAAAGAAATTTAATTTTAACCTTTTAAAAAATTTTTATTATTATGAAAAAGTCATTATTTGCAGCTGCTGTTGTAGCATTAGCATTAGTATCTTGTAACAAAAAAGCTGAAGAAGTAAAAGACGCTGTTGATTCTACAGCTCAAGAGACTGTTGCTACTGTTGATTCTACAGCTGGTGCTGCTCTTGATTCTGCTACTGTTAAAGCTGAAGAAGCTAAAGAAGCTGTTAAAGAAGCTAAAGAAGAAGTTAAAGAAGCTAAAGAAGAAGTTAAAGAAGCTGTTAAAGAAGCTAAAGAAGAAGTTAAAGAGGCTGTTAAAAAATAATTTAACTCTTAAAAAAACAATTAAAAGTCTCTCACTAATTTTAGTGAGAGATTTTTTGTCTTAGTATCTCGTAGCAGCTTATAGCGACAGCGTTGCTTAGATTGAGAGAGTCTATCGTTCCTGCCATTGGGACGATGATGTTTTCTCCTTTTCCTCTCCAAAAATCACTCAAACCAGAGTGCTCCGTTCCGAATACAATGGCTGATTTTCCAGCTAGGTTCTTTTCATTTATTCCTTTAGAATCGGTGTTCATTATCGTGGTAAATATCTGAAAATCATTCTTTTTTAAGAAATCAACCACTTCTTGATTTTCTGCTTGAAAGAGATTCATCCCAAAAAGACAGCCCACACTGCTTCGGATAACATTAGGATTATAAAAATCTGTTCTAGAATCCGTGATGACAAGGGCATCTATCCTAAAAGCCTCGCAGCTGCGCAAAACCGCTCCCAAATTTCCAGGTTTTTCTATGCTTTCTAGCACGATGATGGAAGAATTTTCTTTTGGTTTAAAATCATTCAGTGAGGTTTCTTTTTCTTTGTAAATACCGATAATCCCTTCGGAAGAGCCTCTGTAAGCTATTTTTTCATAAACTTCGTGAGAAACCAGATGTATTTTCCCTTTTGGGAAATCTGTTCCGAAAATCTCTTCGCAAATAAAGAATTCCACCGCTTCAAAATCAAATTTCAAAGCCCTTTCGTTTTCCTGTTTCCCTTCTACAGCGAATATTTTGAGTTTCTTTCTCTCGTTGTTTTTAGTGAGAATTTTGGTTAGTTTTTTTATTTTCTCGTTTTGAAGACTTTGTATAATCATAGTTTTTTATTCATTGGTTGGTTCAGAATTGTCAATCAAACTCTGTGGAAGCTCTTTTTTGTTTTTTATTCCCAGAGATTTCATCTTTTGGGTCTGTGTGATGAGGTTGTCCCTTCCGCTGTGGAGCTGTTTGTAAGCCTCTGTGTAGGAAGCTTTTGCTTGGTCTATATTTTTGCCGACTTTCTCAAGGTTTTCCACAAAATTCACAAATTTATCATAGAGTTTAGCGCCTCTTTCTGCGATTTCTATGGAATTTCTGTTTTGGTATTCCCGTTTCCAAAGGTCTGCTATCAGTTTTAAAGAAGTGATAAGATTGCCTGGGTTCAGCAGTAAAATTCTTCTTTCATAGGCGTAGTTCCAGATGTTTTGGTCGGCCTGCATCGCAGCGATATAGGCTGGTTCACTCGGGATAAACATCATCACGAAATCCAATGATTTTCCATAATCATCATACGCCTTCTGAGAAAGTTGCTGAATGTGGTTTTTCACTGAAACCAAATGCTGGTTTAGTTTCATTTGATAGACTTCTGGGTCGGTTTCATCTACCAGCTCTGTGAAAGCAGTGAGCGAAACTTTGGAGTCTATAATCACATTTCGTTCATCGGGATATTTTATCACAGCATCAGGGCGCATTTTCTTCCCTGAAAACTCAGAAAACAGAGCTTTGTTGTCCTCATTTCGCAGTTCGTGTTCTAGGAAATATTCTCTTCCTTTTACGAGGCCGGATTTCTCTAAAATACTTTCCAAAATCATTTCGCCCCAGTTTCCCTGTGTTTTGCTTTCTCCTTTTAGGGCGCGGGTCAGCCTTTTGGCATCTTCGGAAATCTGCTGGTTCAGAGAGGCGAGTTCTTTTACTTTTTCGCCGAGAGAGAAGCGTTCTTTTGCTTCTTTGTCATAGGTTTCGTTCACTCGGTTTTTTAGTTCTATTATTTTTTCTTGGAACGGATCCAAAATATTTTTTAGGTGAGTTTGGTTCAGGTTCGTGAATTTCTCTGTTTTTTCTTCTAAAATTTTATTGGCAATGTTTTCAAAATGGAGTTTGCTTTCCTCTTGTAGTTTTTGGGAAAGGTTTTTCTGCTCTTCCATGGAGCTTTGCAGGTTTTTGTTTTCTGCTGAAAGTTCAGATATTTTAGCAATATTCTCTTGTTTGTCTTGATTTAGACGAGAAATATTTTGATTTAGAATTTCATTTGTTTTTCGGAGTTCTGTGATTTGCTCATTTTGGAGGTCTTTCTCTGCCGAGATTTTTATAAGTTGGTTTTCGGTAGCGTTCAGCTTTTCCCTTTGTTTGGCAGAAACTTCTCTTTCTTCTTTAATTTGTTCCAAAAGTTCATCGATTTTGCCTTCTGCATTGCTGAGTTCAGTTTCTTTTTTAACGAAATTTTGCTGTAATTCCTCGAAAACATTTCGAGAGATTTGGGAAGATTTTAGTGCGAAATATACAGCCGCGCCGCCTACTATAAGACCCAGCACTAGCCCTAAAAATAAATAAAACATGCCTTAACTTTTTAAACTCCGAAAAGTACAAATAAAGAATTAGAAAATAAAATTTTAAAAAGCATATCTTTGCAAAAATTTGAAATTAATCAATGACAAAAACAGGAAAAATAGAATTAATGTCGCCCGCGGGAGATTTTACCTCTCTGCAGGCGGCTTTGGATAATGGAGCAGATTCAGTGTATTTCGGTGTGGAACAGCTTAACATGAGAGCGAGAGCCTCCATGAATTTTACCCTAGATGATCTGCCAGAAATCAGCAGAAGATGTAAGGAAAAAGGCGTGAGAACTTACCTTACCCTTAATACAATTATCTACGACCACGACCTCTCCATCATCAAAACCCTTTTGGATAGAGCCAAGGCGGCAGACCTTACGGCTGTAATTGCGATGGATCAGGCTGTAATCGCCTATGCAAGGCAGATAGGCATGGAGGTGCATATTTCCACGCAGATAAATATTACCAATATAGAAACAGTTAAATTCTATGCGCTCTTTGCGGATACAATGGTGATGAGCCGAGAACTCAGCGTTACTCAAGTAAAGAAAATCTGTCAGCAGATAGAAAAAGAGCAGATAAAAGGCCCTTCTGGTAATTTGGTAGAAATAGAGATTTTCGGGCATGGTGCGCTTTGTATGGCGGTTTCTGGGAAATGCTATCTAAGTCTTCATTCTCACAATTCATCTGCAAATAGAGGAGCGTGTAAGCAAAACTGCCGTAAGAAATATACCGTGATAGACCAAGAAAGCGGTTTCGAAATAGAATTAGACAACGAGTATATGATGTCGCCAAAGGATCTTTGTACTATTAATTTCCTTGACCAAATCGTAGATGCAGGAGTAAAAGTTCTTAAATTAGAAGGGCGAGGCAGGGCGCCAGAATATGTAGCAATCGTGACAAAATGCTACCGCGAGGCGATAGACTCCATAGCCGATGGCACCTATTCCCAAGAAAAAGTAGCAGACTGGATGAGCCGACTGGAAACAGTCTATAACCGTGGTTTCTGGAGTGGTTATTACCTTGGGCAGAAGCTGGGCGAGTGGTCGCCGAACCCTGGCTCTAATGCAACACAGAAAAAAGTCTACATCGGAAGAGGAACACACTACTACCCGAAAACCAGCATTGCGGAATTCCTTATAGAAGCGTTTGATTTGAATGTGGGGGACAAGGTTCTTATCCAAGGGCCTACCACAGGTTCCCAAGAAATGGTAGTAGAGAGCATGATGGTAGAAGATAAGGGCGATAGCCAAAAAGCAACCAAGTCGGATGTGATTACTTTCAAAACGGATTTCCGTGTAAGACCAAGCGACAAACTCTACAAAGTGGTAAAAAACGATACAATAGCTTAGCATAAACCTCTCCTTTTTTAGGAGAGGTTTTTTGTTTTATCTTTGTAGGGTTATGAAAGTTTGTCCAAAAATAAAGATATTTGAAACCGAATAGATTTTTATTAAGACTAAAATTTAATTTTAATAATTTAAATCAAAACTAAAAAAATGTACGAAAATTTGAACAAATTAGCCGAGCATTGTTATAATGAAGCGAAACAAGCGGGCTGGCATGACACTCCGCGCGAAGATGGGACGATGCTCGCTCTCATTCATTCCGAAATATCCGAGGCACTGGAAGGACTGCGCAAAAACCAAATGGACGACCACCTGCCACACCGCCCAATGGCAGAAGTGGAGCTTGCTGATGCTCTTATTCGTATTCTGGACTTTGCAGGGATGAAGGGCTATGGCCTTGGCGGAGCTGTCCGAGAGAAATTGGACTACAACCGAACCCGAAATGACCACAAAAAGGAAAACAGAGTAAAGAAATTTTAAAATTATTTATTACCTTCGCATCAAAAATAAATGGTAATCGTTACACTACAAAGGGAGAAATGCATAGGCTGTAACTACTGTGCAGAGTTCGCTCCTGAATACTTCCGAATGTCCAAAAAAGACGGAAAATCCGTTTTGCTGAAATCCGTAGAGAAAAAAGGTTTTCACACCCTGAAAACACCGATAGAAGACGCCTACGAACCTTGCGAAAAGGCAGCAAAGGCATGCCCTGTGAAAATAATCTCTGTAAAATCTATCTAAAAATAGTTTCAAAATATCTTTTTGGGAAATGGAAGTATTAGACAATGTCTTTTTTAATTCGTATCAGCGCGAGATAGTGGCAACTGCTGTGGTGCTGCTTTTTTCTTTGTTTATAAGGTTTGTGATTTCTACTTTGGTGGGTAGATTTGGGAAAAAATCGGGTTTCTCAAAGCCGAGAATCAGGCTGGTTCTCAAATACATAGATTTTCTGATAAGTATTTTTATAATCCTGACCTTGGTTCCAGTCTGGGGAGTGGAGCGGAAACAGGCGTTTTTGGTGATTTCTTCTATTTTTACCGTGATAGGCGTGGCGATGTTTGCCCAGTGGTCTATCTTGAGCAATATCACAGCAGGGATTATTATTTTCTTTTCGTTTCCGTTTAGAATAGGAGACAAAATAAAAATTCTGGACAAAGATGTCCCGATAGAAGCCGAAATAATAGACATAAGACTGCTATATACACTCCTAAAAACTGATAGTGGAGAGCGAATTTCCTACCCAAATAACCTGTTCCTGCAAAAAGGAACAGCTATCATTAGTAAAAGTTAAAGCTCACTCACTCTGTTGTTTTAATAAACTTTTTAAAAGGGCGATTTGCTCATCTTTTGCTTGTATGAGTTTTTCATAAACATCTTTGTTATCTTGATACAAGTTTTGAACTTGTTGATGCCCAACACTGTTTTCCTTAATGTCTTGATTATAAATAGTTTGTTTATTTAATTCCAATATTTCTGCAACATCTGTTTCTAGTAGTTTGGCTATCATAAAAAGCCTTTCTACGCTTATTTTTGTGGAATTACTTTCTAATTTGGCATAGGAGGCTTGGGTAAGGTCTAATTCGTGCGCCATATATTCTTGGCTGTAGCCTTTCAGTTCTCTGTATTTTCTAATATTTTTCCCAATAATGTCATTATTCATAATAAGATTTATTTATTCGCAAATATAATAAAATATTCTTAAAAGTAATGATTATTTTGGGTAAAATATACTTACTTTGTATAAAAATAAAGATATGTTTATAGAATTATTAACGGAAGAAGAACAAAAAATCTTCTTAAAATTAGCTTTAGAATTAGAGAAAGTTTCTGAAGAGCGTTGCGAAAGAACAAAAGAAAAGTTAAACGCATTTGTATCTAGAATTGTAAAAGAATCAAAAGGAGATGTAGAAGAGTTAAATATTGATTTAGCAAGATTAGAGAGACCACTAGCAAAGAAAATAGTATTATTAGAATTAATAAGCGTAGGCTATGCAAGTGGTGATTATTGTGATAAAGAACGAGCATACCTTAGAGATGTGGCAGGAAAAATAGGTGTAGATAGTGAGAAGTTAGGACAGATAGAAGATTGGGTACAAGGGTTTATATCACATATCGGTAGTGGTGCAAGTATAGTAAATAACTAAAATAATAAATATTATGAGAATTAGAAAACCACAAGGAAAGATTGTTTGGGTTCCTATTGCAATAGCAATTGCTAAAGCAGTGCTTGATACAGCAGCTCAAAATCAAGGAAAACCTAAAAAGTAAATTTACTTTAAGAAAAAACTCCACTCGTTTTAGAGTGGAGTTTTTTTACGCCCTCCAAAAATCTCTATCCAAACTTCGGTATTGTATGGCTTCGGAGATATGGGCAGGACTGATATTTTCAGAATCATCTAAATCTGCTATGGTTCGGGCTACTTTTAGGATTCTATCGTAGGCGCGAGCGGAGAGATTTAGTTTCTCCATGGCGTTTTTTATCAGCTGTTGGCAGGTGCTGTCCAGATTGCAGTATTTTTCAATTTCTTTCGGTCCCATTTGGGCATTGTAGTTGATATCCAGCTCTTTATATCGTTTGGCTTGTATCTCTCTGGCTTTCAGCACACGGTTTCGTATTTCTATACTGCTTTCGCCTTTTCTTTTTTCTGCAAGTTGTTCGAATTCTACTTTTTGTACCTCTATATGAATGTCTATTCTGTCCAAAAGTGGTCCAGACAGCTTGTTCATATATCTCTGCATTTCGGTTTGGGAAGAGGTGTTGTTCGGGTCATCAGGGAAATAGCCCGAAGGACTTGGGTTCATACTTGCCACCAGCATAAAACTTGATGGATAATTCACCGAAAATCTCGCTCTGGAAATCGTTACCTCGCGGTCTTCCAAAGGCTGTCTCATTACTTCCAAAACAGCTCTTTTAAACTCAGGAAGCTCATCGAGGAAAAGAACACCATTGTGCGCAAGGGAAATTTCACCTGGCTGAGGATAGGCACCGCCGCCCACTAGAGCAACATCAGAAATGGTATGATGAGGTGAACGGAACGGGCGAACGGTCATCAGTGAGGTGTTACTGCCCATTTTCCCCGCTACGGAGTGGATTTTAGTGGTTTCCAAAGCCTCTTTCATCGTGAGAGGAGGCAGGATGCTAGGAACTCTCTTGGCGAGCATGGTTTTTCCGCTCCCTGGAGGGCCTACCAGAATGATATTGTGTCCGCCAGCTGCTGCCACTTCCATGGCTCTTTTGGCGGTTTCTTGTCCTTTTACTTCCGAAAAATCATAGGGAAATTCATTGATTTTATTCTGAAATTCCTTGCGAGTGTCTATTTCGGTTTTTTCCAAATCTCTTTCTCCATTGAAAAAGTTAATCACCTCTTTGATGTTTTCCACACCGTAAACATCCAGATTATTTACTATTGCGGCCTCTTGGGTATTTTGTTTAGGTAAAATAATTCCTTTAAAGCCTTCCTCACGAGCCTTTATCGCAATGGGCAAAACGCCTTTTATCGGCTGTAATCCGCCATCGAGGGAGAGTTCCCCCATGATGACGTATTGGTCTAAATTTTCAGCAAGAATTTTATCCGAAGCCGCCAAAATCCCTATCGCGATACTCAAGTCATACGCAGAACCCTCTTTGCGGAGGTCAGCAGGCGCCATGTTGATGGTGATTTTCTTGCCAGGGAGCTTATGTCCTACATTTTTCAGGGCTGCCGAAATACGGTGGCTGCTTTCCTTGATGGCATTGTCAGGAAGCCCCACGAGATGATAGCCCACTCCTTGGTCTACATTTACTTCTATCGTGATGGTCTGGGCAGAAACTCCGTGTATGGCACTACCAAAAACTTTGACTAGCATGGCGAAACTAAATTTTGGAAAGATTAATGAATTTTATTTTTGTAAATAATCTTGGGTCAATTTATCTAAGAAAACATGCAGTTTTTCATTCATTTCAGAATAATCAAAATCAAGGATTTCTTCTGGAGACTGCACAAATGGATGAATTTTGCAGAGGTTTAATAAGTCTTTTTCGCTCTCAATCAGTTTTTTGACAACTTCTTTCGTCAGTTCCATATGGCATTGGAAACCATAGACAATATCAGAATATTTCACGATTTGTCTTGGACAGCCTTTGCTGAATGCAAGGATCTGCTTATCATTTTCCAGCCCTGGCATATCGTTGTGCCAGTGTCCCACGACCAAAGTTTTCCCAAAATGATTGATTTTTTCATCTTGAAGTCCCTGTTCTGTAAGTTCAATAGCAAAATTTCCTATTTCCTTTTCTGGACTATGCCCGAATTTAAATCCTAAACTTTCTCCAATCAGCTGAGAACCAAGGCATATTCCTACAACGGCTTTCCCTGCATCGATACATTTTTTGATAAGGCTCATCTCTGCTTTTGCATCAAAATATGGATATTCTTCCATGCTGGTAGCAGGAGATTGTGGGCCGCCTAGTATGATGAGCATATCAATGTTTTCGGCGGAGTTAGGAAGTTTATCGCCTTCAAAAACTTTTGAAAAAGAAATATTGTATTTTCTCTTTTTCGCCCAATCTAAATAAGCTCCCGCTGTTTCAAAAGTCTCATGTTGAATGAAATGTATATTCATATTTTTATTCTTCTAATAAAGTTTCCATACACTCTTCCAAGCTGTTTTCCCAGTATCTAGGCTCTATGTTGTAGCTGTTTTCTATTTTGTCCAGACACATCGTGCTTCGCATAGGGCGTTTTGCAGGAGTGGGATATTGGTCTGTGGTGATGGGATTTATTTTGATTTTACTTTTGGATAGTTCTGCGATTTTTTGTGCAAAATCAAACCAAGTAGTCTCAGGATAGTTAGAAAAATGGAAAATTCCGTATTCCTTTTCTTCCGTTCGGATGATTTTCATAATCACCTTCGCAAGGTCATTGGCATTAGTCGGCTGTCCGAATTGGTCAGCTACTACATTCAGTTCATCTTTGGTGCTGAATAGATTGAGCATTGTTTTCACGAAATTTTTATTAAACTCAGAATAAAGCCAAGATGTTCTGATGATGATGGTTTTCGGATTTTTTTCCAAAGCAAGGTTTTCGCCCTCTAATTTGGAAGCGCCATAAACCCCGAGAGGATTGGTAAAATCATCTTCTGTGTAGGGAAGGTCAGTCTCGCCATCAAATACATAATCTGTGGAAACATGGATTAAATCAATGTTAAGCTCTGCACAGGCTTCGGCTAGATATCCCACGCCTTCGGCATTGACCGCGAAAGCTTTTTCTTTTTCTTGTTCAGCCAAATCTACGGCTGTGTATGCAGAAGCATTGATACAGAAATCAGGCTGATAATCAGATAAATAACTATCAACTTGGTTTTTATCCGTGATATCCAAAGTATCATAATCTGTGAAACAGAATTCATACTCCAAAGAATAATCAGAAGCTATTTTATTCAAACAGTTTCCGAGCTGTCCATTTCCACCGATTACAAGAATTTTTTTCATGAATTATTTGTTTAGAGTTCTTAGATAATTAGCTCTTGACTGAAAATCAGACTGTTCTACTTTGGTCAAGAATTTTTGATTTGCTTGAATGATATCCTCACCCATCACTTCTGATTTTCTAGATTTTAAATTAAAATGAATGAAAGTACACCAAAGCACAGCGTATATTTTCTCAGTGTCTAGGTCTTTCATGAGAAGCTCTATTTTGCAGGTTCTGTCATTTAGTTCTATCAGCTTGCTGGAAATAATCACTTCTTTGTTGTATTTCACTTCTTTCAGATAGGCTATTTCGTTTTGTATAACCACCCATACACAGCCTGTCTTGTGGGCGTATTCTTCGTGGGTGAATTCGTAATGCTCTGCCATGTGGTCTTCTCGGGCATTGAGCATGTAGTCTATGTATCTAGAATTGTTAAGATGTCCCATAGGGTCACAGTCTGTGAATCTGATTTTTGCTTTTGAAAATAGTTCCATTGTAAAGTATTTAGATGTCAAATTTAAAAAAAACCACTCAATATTGAGTGGTTTTTGTGTCTTAATTATTAAGAAAAATTATTTAAGTCCTAATTCTTTTTTTACTGCTGCAGTAGCATCTGCTCCACCTCTGTAGATAAGACCAACAGTATTAGTATCGAATACAAAATCCCATCCGTTAGCTTTTGCTACTTTTGCTACAGCATCATTCACTTTCTTTTCGATAGGTGCATATGCCTCGTTTTGTCTCTTAGCTAAGTCTTGCTGAGCTACTTGAGTCATTTGCTGAATATTTTGTTGTAATTTTTGCAATTCTTGGTTTCTTTCTTCATTTACCTTTTGAGTTTGCTTAGGAGCTTCTTCTTGGTATTTTTTGAATTTAGCTTCAGCAGCAGTCATTTGCTTTTCGATTTCAGCTTGTTTAGTTTTGCTGAAAGCTTCTAGTTGTTGGTCAGCTTTTTTCTTTTCTGGCATTAGGTTCAAGATTTCTGCAACATCTAGAGTTGCTAGTTTCTGAGCGCTAACTGTCCCGAAAGACATTAAAAACATTGCGAATGCAAATAATAAACCTGATTTTTTCATAACTTTTGATTAAATTTAATATTCTTATTTTTTATTTTTTATTTTTCTTGGAATTATTTTTTTCCTTTTCTCCATCTTTTGGGTTGTCCCTCATCAGGAGATCCAGCACCATCTTGGTGTAGTCATACCTCTTATCAGTGAATAGTACACTGCTGTCAGAACTTCTATCAAGAATTATGCCTAAATCATTTTTTTCAGCAATAGTTCTAATGGCGTTCCACACTTTTTCTTGGAAAGGTTGAACTACTTTGGCTCTGAATGTGTTGATTTCTCCCTGTGCAGTGAATTTTTCTTTTAAATGAGCCTGCACTTTTTTCTCCAAATCAGCCACTTCTTTTTCCCTTGTTTTTAGCTGTTCTCCTACCAAAAGGATTCTTTCATTATCAAAGAGTTCTTTCTTTTTATTGTAGTTTGACTGCAAGGAATCCAGTTGCATCTGCCAATACTTTATCTGTTTGTTAAATCTTTCATCAGCTTCCTTGTATTCGGGAAGACTTTTCAAGATAAAATCAGAATCTACGACACCAATTTTCTGTGCCGAAGATACTACAAATCCCCCAAACATGAAAATTATTCCTAAAAATAATGCGTATTTTCTCATTTTTAAATCTTTTATAGTGATTGATTCATCAAGAAGTGAGTCTGCCATCCTGAAGGAGAATTAGATGTAGAATAAGGCAGTTTATCAATTCCATAAGCAAAATCAAATCCGATAAGCCCGAATGCTCCCATATAGATTCTCACACCTACACCCACAGATCTCTGTAATTTGAATGGGTTATAAGTGTTAAATCCTTTCCATGTGTTACCTCCTTCAGCAAAAGCCAATCCGTAGATTTTAGCTGTTTGGTTCATAGAAATAGGGTATCTCAGCTCAAGAGCAAATCTGTTGTACAAAATACCACCACCAGTAGGAGTTACATCCGTAGATGTTCCACCTGACGTAGATGGGTCATCATATCCACGAAGCGGGATAAGTTCTCTACCATCATATCTACCACTGTATAGCCCTGTTCCTCCCATGTAGAAACGCTCAAAAGGAGGTGCTCCCAGCTGCTTATTATACCCATGAAGGAATCCCATCTCTGCACTACTTCTTAATACTAATTTACCTAAAATTTCATTATAAGCATCAGCTTTGAATTTTATCTTGTAGTATTCCATCCATCTGTATTTATCAGCAGTAGACATAGTGGAATAATCCTTATTACCAAATGATGAATAAGGTGGAGTGAATTTAGCCGACAACTCTATATTAGAACCCGTAGTAGGGAATATAGGGTCATATCCAGCAGAGTTTCTGCTCAAACTTACATTAAATGCAAAGTTGTTCGCTGTACCATGCGTCAGAGTTTCTTCCCCGAAATAGAATGTATAATTATTAAAACTATATCTCTGGTAAGAAAGTCCTGTATAAAGTGAAAAATAGTTATCTGGCCATTCTAGAAGTTTATTAAGCCCAACAGATGCTGATAGAATGTTTAACTTCATAGGAGTACCATAATAATCAGAATATTTCACACGAGAGTGGCTGAAACTCACAGACAAAGCAGTAGGTCTCTTTCCAAAAAGCCACGGCTCTACAAATGATGCACTATAAGTCTGGAAATACTGCCCAGCCTGCGCTTGTAGAGAAAGTGTTTGTCCGTCCCCTTGAGGAATTAATTTGTTAAACTTCAAGAATTTTCTTAAAGAGAAGTTGTTGAAAGTAAGCCCCAATGTACCGATGAAAGTGTTTCCACCATACCCTGCCTGAAGCTGGATTTGTGAAGAACCTTTTTCCTCTAATGTCCAGTGGATATCCACCGTGTTATCCTGTGGATTTGGTTTTATCTCTTGTCCGATTTTTTGAGGGTCAAAAAACTGCATCCCCGCTAAATCAAAATAAGTTCTTTTGATGTCACTCTTAGAGAAAAGTTTGCCAGGGCGTGTTCTCAATGCACGAAGGATAACATGGTCATGGGTAGTGGTGTTTCCAGACCAAGTAACTTTATTCCAAGTAGCTCTTTCGCCCTCTGTGATACGGATTTCTAGATTGATAGAATCTCCTTCTACAGACTTTTCTATCGGAGTAATGTTAGAGAAAAGATAACCACTATTCATATATAATGATTTCAAATCAGAATCATCATCCTTACCTCCATCTTCTCCCACTTTTTTGTTAAATCCTACAGCATCATAGATGTCTCCCTTTTTGTATCCCAAAAGTCTTTGCAGTGTTTCTGTGGAGAAAACAGTGTTTCCGTAGAATTCTATATTTCCTATATAGTATTTTTTTCCTTCTTCTAATTTTACTTTGATATCAAAACCTTTATCACTTCTCGTTATAGTATCAGAAATGATTTTAGCATCTCTGTAACCAAGTGAGTTATAGTAGCTTATCAAATTATGTTTATCTTCCTCGTATTTTTCTTTTATGAGTTTAGATGGTTTAAGAATACCAGCGAAAAATCTTTTTTGTTTAGTATTTTTAAATCCTTTTTTTCTAAGTTTTTTGGAAGAAATATTTTCATTTCCTTCAAAGTTGATACTCTCTATTTTTACTTTTTTCCCTTTATCAACTTCAATGGTCCAATCTACCAAATTTGGATCTTCGCCGTTTGGTTTTTCTTGGATATTGATTTTAGCATCCGCAAATCCTTTTTTTATGTATTGTTGAGGGATTTTATTTTGAAGCGAAGAAACTAAATTTTCAGTAATTTTTGTTCCAGGTTTTAGGTCGTTTTCCTTAATTAACTTTTCATTTTGGGATTTTTTAATGCCTTTTCCTGTGAATTTAATATCTTTAAGTTCCTTCAAATCTTGTAAAGCAAATCTTAAAACCACTTGTTCTCCATTTATGCTTTCTACATAAACTTCCACTTTTGAGAAAGAGTTTGTATCCCAAAGTTTTTTGATTGCATTACTGATTCTCTGCCCAGGTATTTCCACAGCTTCTCCTTTGTAGAGACCTGTAAATTTTAATATTTGCTCAGGAGTGTATTTTTTCACACCATCTACAACGATTCCCTGAAGGGTATAACTTCCACTTTGTTTTTCAGAAATCTGTGTTGCATTCTCTTTTTGGGTAATCTGTCCTTGAACCTGAGTTGCAGATGCCATTAGAAGGATAATTGGCAATATTTTAAAATTCATGTGATTTTTTCTTAAATTCTACTTTTACTACTTGTTTTCTAACTGCTCACTTATTTTACCGAACCGCCGTTCTTTAGTTTGATAGTCTAAAATGCACTGGAAAAAAGTTTCTTTGGTAAAGTCTGGCCATAAAACATCTATAAACTGCATCTCTGCATAAGCAATCTGCCAGAGCAGGAAATTACTAACCCTAACTTCTCCACTTGTTCTAATAAGTAAATCTACTGGTGGAATTTCCTTGGTATATAGATGCTGTTCAAAAAGATGCTCATCAATATCATTTTCATTAATATCTCCATTTTTTACCTTTTTACACAGTTCTTTTACAGCATTTAGTATTTCTTTTTGTGAACCATAACTTAGAGCTAGTGTAAGATTTCCTTTGGTGTTGTTTTTGGTAAGCTCCATGATATTATAGAGCTGATTTCTTACATCTTCTGGTAGTGCTTCTAAATCTCCTATGGCACGAATTCTAATTCCTTTTGAAAAAATCTCTTCAGCCTCCTGTAACAATGTAGAAGAAAGTAGATTCATAAGCGTATCTACTTCCTCCGTTGGTCTGTTCCAGTTTTCCGTTGAAAAAGTATAAAGCGTAAGATAAGGAATACCCACTTCATTACAAGCACTGATAGCCTCTCTTACAGCTTTTATGGCGTTTTTATGCCCAAAAGTTCTTTCTTTATTTTGGGATTTTGCCCACCTGCCGTTGCCATCCATAATGATGGCAACATGCTTGGGCAGATTATCAAAATTTAACTTTTCTTTTACAGATATCATTTATTTTTTATTTACAATAACAAGGTGGTCTTCCGAATGCGTAGGAAATACCTATTGTAACAGAGTTTAACCAGTCTTTACCTTTACCCTTGTGTCCATCCATATACTGTTGTAGAGCAGTTTCTGCGGCTGCACGGTTTGCAGGAGAAACATTGTATCTAATAGTATGATTCATTTTATCAAGATTACTATAATCAAGATTATCAGTAAATGTATATCTAAACATAGCCTCAGCAAAAATAGACCAATTATATCCAAATTTGTATTTTAGACCTAAACCAAAAGGAATACCCAAAGTAACTTTCTTTTTATGTATGTTTTCACCAGTATATGTAGTAGAAATCAAAAATCCTCTACTTGATTGTCCTACAGTAGTTGTAAGAGTTGGTGAATCATACATTAACCCAGAAAGCCCTGCAAAAACATATGGACTAAATTTAGTTTCATCCTTTTTTAACTCATCATTGATAGAGAAAAAAGCATATTCAAATAAAGCGGACGCCTCTAAAATATCATTTGACATTTTAACTCCACCTGTATAAATATTGTCAAAGAAAGCAATGTTATATGCTCCCTCAACTCTTATACCCTGTCTTGGGTTTAGGTTTCTTTTGTAAAATGCACCTATGTATGTAGGCTGAACCCTTCTGTTTGTTCCTGCATCAGGAAAGGATCTTATCACACTTTTAGCATCCCCTCCAACAATTGAGTATCCACCTTTTACTCCTATTTCATGTCTTTGAGAAAATCCCATAAACATACACAAAGTAAACAATCCAAATGTTATGTGTTTTTTCATATCTAAAATTATTTTATTTATTTTCAATTTGCAAATATAACTTTTTTTTAATTTATCAATGTTTAAATATTGTTAAAAAACGAAAAATACTATTAAATTATTGGCTTAGAAACGAAGAATAAATTTTTATCCCTGAAAATCAATCACATATAAAGTTTTAAAAATCAAATGAAATTAAAAACATGATTTTTGGCATAAATTTTGTAATTTTGCCCCCAATGTTATAATTAGTTTTTTTAGTTGTAGTATTTCTTTTAATCTGTTTTGAAATACTATATTTAGAATCCCTGACCATAATTGGTCAAAAGTAGATGTTAGAATCTATTAGCCATGATCCGAGAGCCAACAAATTCTCGGATTTTTTTATTTTATTTCATAGATAGTTTGGTTTATTTTTAGTTTCGTCATAGGTTTTACTTTTTTTATTTCTATATTTTTTATTCTTCTGGATGTAATATAGGATTTTATAACAAAGTTATTAATTTTTTCCATATCAGCCTCATTACTTACGATAAAAATAACTTTGTCTCTTTGTTTTATTGAGATAATATTTTGTTTAAAAAAAGAATGAAGCAATATTTCTTCCTTTTTCCAAAAATAAAAATTAGTAAATATTCTTGTGAAAATGAATAATAAAATGAAGAAAGAAAAACGCGTGAAAGTCTTTACATTCGGCTTTTCAAAAACACTTCTCAATAAATAGACAAGCACAAATAAAATAGTAAGTTCAGGAATTTCGATAGAAACATTTTCCACGAAACTGAAATCTGTTTTTGAGAAAAAAGCAACCATATTCAGGAAGAAACTCGCGCACCAGTCATAGATTTCTAAAAGCCAATCGGGAGTAAATTCTATTCCAAATAAAATAGAAACAATAAAGGAAAAAATGATGAATCCCTGCGAAACCATAATGCTGACAACATTGATAAAAACAGACATTATAGAAAACTGATGAAAGTAGAATAATATCAGAGGAAGTGTGGTCAGCTGGGCAGCAAGGCTCAGAGAAAAAGTATTTAGAATAAATCTTATTGCTCTGTTTTTTAGAGGTTTATAATGATTGGTAATAGGTTTGTACAGCCAAAAAATCCCAAAAACAGCCAAAAAGCTCAACTGAAAACCTACATCGAAAAGCTGCTGAGTATCAATCGAAAGTATCATCATTCCAGCCAAAGCTAAGGAGTGTAGGAGATTGGGTTTTCTCTGCAAAAAAATCATAATGTAATAGACCGTAATCATAATGCAGGAGCGCACCACAGAATTTCCATAATCGATGAATATCGCAAATCCCCAGATGGCTGCTAATGAAATATAAATCGGAATATTTCTGTATTTTACCGAAAAAATAGGATTTAAAACAAATAAAATCATCAAGAAAATAATCGCCATATGAGAACCCGAAATTGCTAAAATATGGATTAAACCAGTTTTGCTGAAATGATTGATGATTTCTTGGTCTATCTCCGTTCGGTCGGCGAGGATTATTCCTTTTAAAATCGCTTTATTCTGCGGTTGGAGGCTGGAATTATCAATTCTTAAAAGCAAATCCAATCGTTTTTGCTTTATTTTATCAGCGAAATTTACGGATTCTTTCTTTTTGAATGAAATTTCATTAGGAATAAATCCTTGATAATGAATATTTTGCCGAGCTAAATATTTTTGATAATCAAACTGAAAATCGTACTGCGGTTTCTGGGTAGGATTCAGATAAGCTTCAGCTGAGTAAAAATGCAGAAAATCAAGTTCTTGTTGTTCTTTCGGGATAGAAATTACAGCCGAAAAAGGTTTTTCAAAATTAAGAATTTCAACTTCATAGCGTTTGTTTCTTTCGTTGGAGTTTAGTTTTTTATTGAGTTGAAAAACGATTTCAGTTGTTTTATTTTTCTCAAAATCAAAGTTTTGTGTAGAATTTGTATTGAGAAAGTGCAGAAAAATTCCAATGCCAAAAAACAAAAACACCAAAAACGCTGATTTCAGTCTATCAAAGAAGAAATTTCGGATAAAAAATCCAGCTAAAAAGCCCACAATTCCTAAAACTAATATAGCGACCGCTCCCCAGAAAGGGAAATCAAATTTGTCTTGAAAGAAAATTCCCAATCCAAAACTGATGGTGCAAATTAGCAAAGGTTGTTTGTTCATAGTAGTTTTGTGATGATTTCTGCGGCGCGCTCACTCGCTCCCTTGCCTCCGAGGAGGTGGTTTAGTTTTTCGTATTTGTTTAGGATTTTTTCTCTTTGCTCTGGATTTAAGATTTTTTCTAATTCAGATTTTATATTTTCTGTTGTTAAATCATTTTGTATCAATTCTTTAACAACTTCTTTATCCATGATTAAATTGACCAAAGAAATAAATTTAATATGTTTTACCAATCTTTTTGCGATTTGGTAAGAAACCCAGCTTCCGCGGTAGCAGACTACTTCTGGGATTTTTAGAAGGGCAGTTTCCAGTGTTGCCGTGCCAGAGGTTACCAATGCGGCTTTGGAAGAACGAAGCAAATCATAAGTTTTATTGGACACGAAATGCACATCATCCGTCAAAAATTCATCATAAAATTCTTTTGGTAGGGAAGGTGCTCCTGCTATAACGAACTGATAATCTTTGAAATAAGAAGACACGCTGAGCATCAGACCAAGCATTTTTCTTATCTCTTGCTTTCGGCTTCCTGGGAGCAGAGCGATGATTTCCCTGTTGTCTAAATTGTTTTGTTTTTTAAATTCTTGAGCGTCAATTGGTTTTAAATTTGAAATGGCATCCAAAAGAGGATGTCCCACAAAGTGGGCTTTCACAGAATGTTTTTTGTAAAAATCCTCTTCAAAAGGGAGGATTACCAGCATCTCATCTACATATTTTTTGATGGTTTCTACGCGGCCTTCTTTCCAAGCCCAAAGCTGTGGAGAAATATAATATACCACTTTGATTCCTAATGATTTAGCAAACTTCGCGATTCTTAGGTTAAAGCCAGGGTAATCCACCAAAATAAGGACATCTGGCTGGTATTTTTTTATGTCTTCTTTACAAAATTTAATATTTCTCAGAATAGTTTTAAGATTTAAAACCACTTCCAAGAATCCCATGAAAGCAAGGTCTTTGTAATGTTTTACCAATGTTCCACCTACTTCTTTCATCAGGTCGCCTCCCCAAAACCTGAACTCCGCATCGGGTTCTTTTTTTAGGATGGCTTTCATCAGGTTAGAACCGTGTAAATCCCCAGAAGCCTCTCCTGAGATTATATAATATTTTTTAGACATTTTGTTTTAGTAAAAAAGATTTATTTTTGCTCAAATATAAATAAATAATATGTCAGAGCAAGGAGAAATTGTAAATAAAGTTGCGAATAGTGGATTGGTAAACATAGATGTGGCTGAATTTCGTCCAAAAGGGAAGCGTTTGGGTATTGACCTGAAAGATTTTCTTTATGAAGGACTTATATTAAAGGAAAAAGACTTCCGTGAGCAGGTGGAAAATCTAGATGTGGAAATTTATGAAAACGCCTTTGTGTATCTCTATTGTTCTACGGATGCTATTGTTCCGCTTTGGGCGTATTTTTTACTAACATCTAAGTTAGAAGGCGTTGCTAAAAAGATAGTTTTTGGTTCGCTGGATGAGCTGGAATTGGTTTTATTTCATGAAGAAATCCAGAAATTTGATTTTTCTGATTATAAGGACAAAAGGGTTCTCATCAGAGGTTGCAGCGATGTGGAAATTCCTACCAATGCCTATGTAGAGCTGGTTCATAAGCTAAAACCATTGGTAAAATCACTGATGTTTGGAGAGGCGTGCAGTAGTGTTCCTATTTATAAAAAGTAAAAGCATAGAAATAAAAAATCCTGCATTTTTGCAGGACTTTACATTAAATAATATAACAATTTCGTTCCTAGAAAGATACTTCTGCGGTTTCTTTCCCACGCTGGAAGGTCATGTTTTTCTGGCTTCCTTTGTAGGCGATGTTCACTAGGTTTAGCTGTTTAGGATATACATCCAGCAGAATGTTGTTCTTAATTTTCAATGTGGAAATACTCGCCACACCATCTACTTCAAAATAAATAAACACTGTCTCTCCGTTTACTTGGCTACCAGTAACTTTTAGAGATTTGTTTTCTCCATTCACGGCTACTGAGAAATTTTTGCCAATATATTTTGCTACTTCAGCATTAAAGCCTGCGGAACTAGCATTTACCTTTAGTGCATTTGCGATTTGCTCTGTGCTTACCTTGGTGGTAAATTTTAAAGTTTTGCTTCCCTCCACATAGTCTACTTTAGTCAATGAAGATTGGAACTGGCTCACCGCAAAACTCATCACCATAAGCAACATTACAAAAAATCCAACAAGACTGACTTTCTTTTTCGTAATCATAATCTTAAAATTTTGTTAAATAAAGGCAAAAGCCGTGCCAAACTTAGAAATTCTCGTGGATGGAGTACTTGTCATAGAAGGCTTTGATGTGTGAAACAGCCTCATCAGCAGTGTCTACCACTCTGAAAAGAGAAAAATTTTCTTCCGAAATTAATTTCATTTCCAATAAAGTATTTTTGAACCAATCCAGCAGCCCACTCCAAAATTCTGAACCAACCAAAACGATAGGAAATCTGCCGATTTTCCCTGTCTGAATCAGCGTCAGCGCTTCTGAAAGTTCATCCAAAGTCCCGAAACCACCAGGCATCACGATAAATCCTTGTGAGTATTTTATAAACATGAGTTTTCTAATGAAAAAGTAGTCAAACTCCATGCTGTATAATTTGTCTATATAAGGATTCAGGTGCTGCTCGAAAGGTAGTTCTATATTGAGACCGATGGATTTTCCTCCACTTTCTTTGGCGCCTTTGTTTCCTGCTTCCATGATTCCAGGGCCGCCGCCAGTGATAACGCCAAAGCCCAGTTCTGTAATTTTTTGGGCAATTTCTTCTGTCATCTTGTAATATTTGGTGTCTGGTTTTATCCTTGCTGACCCAAATATAGACACGCAAGGTCCCATTTTCTGCATTTTTTCATAACCAGAGACTATTTCTCCCATTATCTTAAAGACCATCCAGCTGTCTTTGGTGGCCTGCTCGCTCCAAGTTTTTTGTCGAAAACTTTCTCTTAAAATTTCTTCTTCCATTTTTATTTAAAATATTTTTCTGCTTCGCCGATGGATTCTGGTTTTCCCACATCTATCAGTAAAGCATCATGTTCGTATCCTTTGATAATATAGTCTTTCATCAGGTCTAAATATTCCTCCATGATGGAGAATTTCCCACGACGGGTGAATAGTTTTAGAAAATTAGAACTAATACAATGTATCCCGCTGAAAGCCAATGGTTTTAGGTTTTTATAAGTGTTTCCAAAGATTTCTTCACCCGTTTTTTCATTACGCCAGCCTTGCAGGGTCATTGCGCTGTCAAAAAGCAGTTTTCGAGAACTTTTTCTGTCCGAAACTGCCAAAGTAACCAGATTATTCGATTTTAAATGAAAATCAATGAAATCACCAATATTTAGATTGGTTAAAATATCGGCATTCATGATTAAAAAATGCTCTTCCTGTTCCAAAAGTTCTTTAGCAAAAACCAAAGCGCCACCTGTTTCTAGAAGCTCTTCGGACTCGTCGGAGATTTCTATTTTAGCACCGAAATTATTATTTTCTTTCAAAAAATCAACAATCTGCTCTCCGAAATGATGAATATTAATAATAAAATCATTAATGCCGAAAGACTGCAGAAATCTGATATTTCTTTCCAAAAGGGTGATGTTGTTTACCTTAGCCAGAGCCTTTGGGTGTTTGTCTGTGAAAGGTTTTAATCTTGTCCCTTTTCCTGCCGCGAATATAAAAGCTTTCATACTCTATGCATTTAGCTGAGGTTGTTCATTGTGGGTTACTTTTACACTTACTTTATCAGCGTATTTGTGTTGTAAAAATTCTCCTATTTTTATCGCTGAATAAACCGAGCGGTGCTGTCCACCAGTGCAGCCAAAGGAAACCTGAAGATGCTCAAATCCTCGTTCTATATAATTGTCCACAGATATGGAAATCAAGCTTTTGACTGAGTTTAGGAAATCTGGCATTTGGGTTTTTTCTTCCAAATATTCCTGCACAGCCAAATCAGCTCCTGTCTGAGGTTTGTATTCATCTATTCGTCCTGGGTTTAGGATTCCACGGCAGTCAAAAACAAATCCACCGCCATTGTCTGTGTTATCCTTTGGAATTCCGCTTTTCTTGTAAGAAAAACTATAAATATCGATATGTAACATAATAAAATAATTCCTGCAAATTTACAAATCTTAAAATAAAAAGAATTTTCACCCAGAAATCAAAGTATTTATCTTCTTCTGAGTGTCTGGTTCATTGAGTTTTTCTATGACTGAGTAAAGCTCTGGGAAAGCGGCGTTTTCCTGCCAATTTGCAGAAAAGTCTGTTAGGTTTTTTATTCCCTGTCCGATACTTGACAGGAAATGCGCTTTCCGCTGGATAAGTCCTCTAAAACCATAAGCACCAAGTACTTGCATAAACCTGATAAGCTGGCAGTAGGGAAGAGCTTCTTTTAGTGCGGACTGCGTTTCACTACCCCAGAGGCTGAAATAAAAATCCAGCATTTCTGTTTTCCATTCAGCAGGGAAGTTGGCTTTTGCTTGGAATAAAAAAGAAACCACATCATATACCGCAAACCCTAGCATAGCGGATTGATAATCAATGAAAAACACATCGTTCTCTTTGTTTACTAAAATATTTCTCGACTGGAAATCTCTCAGCATGATTGTTTTAGGAGAGAGATTTTCTATTTTAGTTGTTAAAGTTTGAAATTCTTTTAGCAAAGAACTTTTGTGATAAGGCAGTTCCAAGACATCCACCATGAAATTTTTAAAATAATACAAATCATGCGTAATCGGCAGATTGTCATAGGCTTCGTATTCAAAGGTTCTGCGAAAATCTATTTTTCCTTCGGTTTTTTGTTGTAGAATGAATAGCTTTTCCAAGGTCTGTTTTACCAATGATTTTACCCTTTCGCTGTGCCCTTCGGTAGAGATAATTTCAGACAAAGTATTTTTGCCCAAAAACTCCTGAACATAGAGCGTTTTTTCTTCATTGACTGCCAGTATTTTAGGCGTATTTAGCTTTAATGAAGAAAACTCTTCCGAGAGATAGAGAAAAGCCTCGTTTTCTCTGATGTTTTCGTTGTAAGTAATGATAAAATCCTGATTATGAGACTTTCCGATGAAATTAATTCTCGATGAGCCGCTCTGCTGTAATACCTGAAAATCAGCAGCAGGAGAGCCTGTGAATTCCTCAAAAAAAGTTTTTGCCGTGGATGGATGCATAAAAAATTCTTTTAGCCACAAAGTTAAAGAATTTATCAGACAGCGTAGGTGAATAAAAAGTTTTTGTTAATTTTGCCTAAATTGTAAGAGTTATGAATAAAAAGAATGTCGCCGTGGTAATGGGCGGTTTTTCCGATGAGTATATCGTTTCGCTGAAAAGCGGTCAGCTTATTTTTGATGAATTGGACAGAGATTTATACAATGTTTATAGAGTTCATGTCTTGAAGGAAGGCTGGTTTTTTGTAAATGACAATGATGAAAAATTCCCGATAGACAAAGCCGATTTCTCGGTAAAACTTGCCGATGGAACGAAGCTGAAATTTGATGTTTGTTTCAATACCATTCACGGAACACCTGGTGAAAACGGGCTTTTGCAGGCGTATTGGGATGCTGTGGGACAGAGATATACGGGCTGTGATTTTTACCAAAGTGCATTGACATTCAATAAAAAAGATACTCTGGCGGTGCTTTCTAAATATGGAATTCCTTCGGCGAAGAGCATTTATCTGAGAAAAGGTGATGTTTTCAGTGAAGATGAAATTATTTCTGAACTTGGGCTTCCTTGTTTTGTAAAACCAAATCAGTCTGGTTCTAGTTTGGGAATTTCAAAAGTGAAAGAAAAATCTGAGTTCAAAGCCGCTCTGGAAAAAGCCTTCCACGAAGATGATGAGGTGCTGATAGAGAGCTTTTTGGATGGAATGGAAGTTTCGGTAGGAGTGGTGGATTATAAAGGAGAAATTACCGTTTTGGGAATTACGGAAATCGTTTCCGAAAATGATTTCTTCGACTATGAAGCTAAGTATGAAGGTGCTTCTCAGGAAATTACACCTGCCAGAATAGATGAGCCGACACGACTAAAAGTAGAAGAAATAGCGAAGAAAGCCTATAAGTCATTGGGAATGAGTGGTTTTTCTCGTTCGGAATATATCATTATGGACGGAACGCCTTACATGCTGGAAATGAATACCAACCCAGGTTTTTCTCCTGCGAGTATCCTGCCGCAACAGGCGAAAATCTACGGAATCTCCATCAAAGATTTGTGCGGAAATGAAGTAGAAAAAGCTTTAAACAAACACTAAAAATAAACATTATGAAAACACTTTGGTTGACAGCATTTCTATTTCCTTTGTTTTTCTCTGCACAATCAGAAGATGATTTGTATACCGAGCTAAAACTAAATCTTCCGAAAACAAAGAATACCGCTAAAGAAGTGAGAGTGGAGCCAGATGAAATATATTTGGATAAGAAAATGTGCTTTTTATTAACTCTAAATGATGTGGATAATGAGGGTGAAGAAAAGCAAACAGAATATGGTCTGGTGCCTTATTCCTATGAAATAAAATCCCTGAAAGGAGAACTTTTATTCTTTGGGGTAGCGAAGAAGGATGAAGCAGGAAACTGGAAAGGTATTGTAGATTTTAATATCATTGGTAAAAAAGCTTACAGAAACCCAAAAGTAACTGGAGCAACACGCTTGATGGAAAACTTAGTTGCCAATAATGTTTTTAATAAAGACTGCAGCATGAATTTGGATAATTTGAAGCAGTTTTACGAAAAATCAAATCAAACTCGCTAGAAAACACTGAGGAGATAAGTAATGATGATGGGTAACAAAACGCAAAAGAGAGATGAAGCAAAAGAGAAGATAAAACGGCTTCTCTTTGAGCAAGATGCAGTGGAAAAACTCAGAAACTTAGCATTACAGTTGTATGCAGAAGGATTTTCAGAGAAGGAAATCTATCAAATATACCTTGAAAGTGATGTAGAATTACAGAACGATGGGACAGATGAGCACCTTATAGAGACTTTGGAAGAAGTGATGGATATGATGGTGGGTTGGTATCCGTGCAGAAATATTGATTTTGCTAATGAAAGCTATAAGGGAAGTGAATAATATTTAAGAATACTAAAAATAAACAATGAAAACAGCGGTATTCCCTGGGTCTTTTGACCCTGTTACCTTAGGGCATTATGATATTGTAGAAAGGGCGACGAAACTTTTTGATAAAATCATCATCGCCATCGGGCATAATGTGCAGAAAAAATATATGTTTTCTCTGGAGCAGAGAAAAGAGTTTTTGAAAAATACTTTTAAGGATTTTCCTAATGTGGAGATTGACTCTTTTGAGGGGCTTACGGTGGACTACTGCCGAAAGAGAAATGTGAATTTCATTATCAGAGGGCTGAGAAATCCTGCCGACTTTGAGTTTGAAAAGGCGATAGTGCATATCAATAGGACACTTACTTTGGAGAACAAGATAGAGACTATCTTCCTGCTGACTTCCTCGGCTAAATCGTTTATCAGCAGCAGCAGTGTCAGGGAGATTATCTCGCTAGGTGGCGACTATACTTTGTTCGTTCCAGATGCGGTGAGGGTGTAGGAAGAAGGTCGGTCATAGAAACTTGATTTTTGCCACACGGACTCGTTTTGTGTGGTTATTGTTTTGAAAAATAAAATGTTGATTTATGTTGTATGAAAATTTTAATTTCGTAATTGAACTTTTGGGGTTGGTCTCTTTCTCGATGTCTGGGGCTTTCGCGGCGATAGAGAAAAGATTAGACCCTTTTGGTGTGCTTATAGTATCTTTCGTTACTTCCTTTGGTGGAGGGACTTTGCGGGATTTACTGCTGGAAGTCCCTGTCTTCTGGATGAAAGATATGTTCAGCTGCACGGTAGTTTTTTTAGCGAGTATCTTTGCGATGCTGGTAAAGGTTTTTGAAAAAAAATTCGAAACACCATTGTTCATTTTTGACAGCTTTGGGCTTGGGCTTTTTACCATTATGGGGATTCAGAAAGGGTTGAATGCTGAGCATGGGACGATTATTTCTCTCACTTTGGGAGTTATCACAGGTTGTTTTGGTGGGATTTTTAGAGATATTTTGCTCAATAGAATTCCTTTGGTTTTGAGAAAAGAAATCTACGCCACGGCGTGTATTGTGGGTGGAGTTTTGTTTTTGGTGTTGTCCAAATATACTTCTATGCCATACATTATGGTGCATGTTTCCACTATTCTGCTGATTGTGGCGGTGAGAACTCTCGCGGTGAGATATCAGTGGGAAATGCCTAAATTTTATTTGTCCAAAGAAGATAGAGGGGAATAAAATAGAGCTGTATGTTTTTTGATTTTCATCATCATTTTCGGGAAAGGAAATATGGAATTTATAACTTGGATTTCATGGAAGAAATTCCAGAAAATTATTTTTCAGTTGGGTTTCATCCAAGTAAAATTGATGAAAATTACAGACAGAATTTAGATAAAATAAAAGAAATATCCCAGCACCCAAACTGCCTTGCGATAGGCGAATGCGGGCTGGATGGGCTAGTCTCGGTGGATGAGAGTTTGCAGAAGCAAATCTTTGAACAGCAGATTCTCTGGGCAAATGAAATCCAAAAACCCGTGATAGTGCATTGTGTTCGGCGTTTTTCTCAGTTGCTAAGGTTTCAGAAAATCGCAAAAGTGCCACTCATCGTGCATGGATTTAATAAGAAAAAGGAAACCGCCGAAGAGCTTTTGAGCAAAGGCTTTTATTTGTCTTTTGGGAAAGCGCTGCTTTATAACTTATCTTTGCAGGAAACCGTGCGGGACATTCCTTTGGATAGGATTTTTTTGGAAACGGATACAGCAGAAGAGCCTATTGATGAGGTTTATCTGAAACTTGCTGAAATCAAAGAAATGCCGATAGAAGCTCTTAAAACCGAGATTTATAGAAATGTACAGCAGGTTTTAAAATGTGAAATTTAATTTTGTTTAAAAATAAAAAATCAAATCATGTCAAGAATTCTTACAGGAATACAGGCTACAGGAACGCCGCATTTAGGGAATATTTTGGGGGCAATCGTTCCAGCCATAGAATTATCTAAAAAAACAGAGAACGAGTCTTTCTTGTTCATTGCTAATATGCACACTCTCACGCAGATAAAAGATGCTGAGGTGCTGAAAAAAAATACTTATGAAATTGCTGCGGCATGGCTGGCTTTTGGGCTGGATACAGAGAAAACTTATTTTTACAGACAAAGCGACATTCCAGAAACCTGCGAACTTTCTTGGTATTTGTCTTGTTTCTTCCCTTACCAAAGGCTTACTTTGGCTCATTCGTTTAAGGATAAAGCGGACAGGCTGGGAGATGTGAATGTAGGACTTTTTACCTATCCTATGCTTATGGCAGCGGATATTCTACTCTACGATGCCGAGGTGGTTCCTGTGGGAAAAGACCAGCTTCAGCATTTGGAAATGGCGAGAGATGTAGGAGCGAGATTTAATAACCAAATGGGTGAGGTTTTCGTGCTGCCACAAGCAGAATTGCAGGAAAACACGAAATATGTTCCAGGGACAGATGGAAATAAAATGTCTAAATCAAGAGGAAATATCATCAATATATTCCTTCCAGAAAAGGAACTGAAGAAACAAGTAATGTCCATAGAAACAGATTCTACACCGCTGGAAGAACCGAAAAATCCTGATACTTGTAAGGTCTTTACGATATATTCACTCATCGCGACAGAGGACAAAACCCAAGCATTGAGAGAGAAATATCTTGCAGGGAATTTCGGGTATGGGCACGCGAAAACGGAATTGCTGAATTTGATTTTGGAAACCTATGTAAAGGAAAGAGAAATTTTTGCTTATTATATGGACAACCTTCCTGAATTAGAGAAAAAACTACAAGAAGGAGCAGAAAAAACCAAAAAAGTAGCCCAAGAAACTCTCCAAAGAGTAAGAAAAAGTCTGGGAATGTAAATGAAA
>CAUORE010000002.1:0-98302 GCA_963506915.1 uncultured Flavobacteriaceae bacterium | reverse complement strand
TTTTGAGTGAAAGCTTTTTGCGGAGCTTTTCAAGGAGTTTTTGCTGTTTTACAGTTTTGCAATAAGGTGCTAAAATTTCTATATTCATAATGGCCTAATAATTTTTTAAATAAGTTACTAATTTCTTTTCTACAAATTCGGTCATAGTATCAGCTTGCTTGATGACCTTGGGTTTGGCGTATTCGTGGGCAAAGCAAAATATCTGCTGGGTGTCGGGAGCATAGAGCAGTTTGTCACCATCGCCATATTTCCAAAACTCCCCAAGCACTAAATAGTCTTTGCCATTGAACGCATCGGTATATAAGTCAGCAAAGCGGATTTCTACTCCCTCCAGTCTGAGTTCCCCTATATGCTGGAAGAACAAAGTAAGTTCCTCAGAGAAAGTAACGCCCAAGTCTTGGCTCTTTTGGGTAATCTCCGCCAAAGGAATGCCTGTGGTAACCACATTATATTCATCAAAATCCTTCAGTACCTGCTTGGTAAGCTTGGGATATACAGCCGAGAGTCGCTCCCAATCTTCAGGGGTAGCCGTTGGTGAGCTTGTCTGCTCTGCGCCTTTCCTTTTCTCCTTGAGTTCTTTGAGATAAGGAGAAACTGCGGCGACAAGCTCCGTATCAGTAGCCTCTGTGAACCATTTTTTTAGAGGAACCATATAGTTTTTTAATCCTGCTTTCTTCAAATAATCAGGTAGTATTTTGGGATTTGTTTTTAGAAAATAAAATTCTATCATATTGCGAATGAGGAAGTCCTTGCTAAAGTGCATCGTTTTCCCACTCTTGATATAATCCATCTTGAGAATGCTAAAGTTCAAGAAGTGATCGTCCGCCAATGCTACTGGGGCGATTTCCTCCAAGGTAACACCTGCATCTTTTAGTGCTTTATGTGTGTAATTCAGCACAGTAAAACTCGGCATTTCTTCCTCGAATACCATATCTATAATATCACAAAGCTTATCTAATATCTGCTGATACTTTTCAGAAGCAATTAACTGTTCCATTTGTTCTTTGTCTTTTTGCTCTATGGACATAACTAGTGATATTTTTTAATTAGTGTAGTTCTTTTATCCACTCAGCCGATTTTATGAAGCGTTTCATAACATCATCAGGCCAGCTATATGAGCCAAAGTCGTGATATGCAAGTGATTCAAGTTTTAAAATTTCATTTGTTACCTCATTCAGTATCTCCTTGCCTAGCTCATTTTTAAGTTCATTGAAATTATTTAGCCAGCCCTTAGAAGGTTCTTTTCCTCGTGCACTATCCAACCATTTCAGGGCTTTTACACATAAATCAAATTTACCTTCGGAATGAGCTAAATTTAGAATTTTATTTGTAATTAGATAACAACCTTGCTGATTTTTTGGAATAAAATTTTTGACATAATAAATTGTTTTTTCATCACTAATCTTGATGAAATCTAGAATTTTTTTAAAGATAACAATGTCATGATGAAACTCTGTATCATCAATGATTTGGAGTAAATTTTTTATAATAGCAAGTTTTTCTTCATCATTTGTTTTAGCAAAAATTTTATTTCGTTTTTCTATTTTTATGAGGTTTTCAAGTAAGTCACCGTTTGGAGAAACATAAAAGTTATGCTTTAAATACTCACTAAGCGCCTTAAATTGTGCAAAAGTGAAGTCTGCACCAGCCATACGCTGCTCTATCTCGTCATTTAAAAATTTCGTCATAATCCCAAAAACCGATGATTGCAGATACCCGCTTTGGATAATGTTGTTGTAATAAATGAGCTTAGCTAAGATGAGTTTATTGGCGTTGAGGCTTAAATTTGTAAAAGTTTTTTCAAGGCAAATGGTAAGCTCGTCAATAATGATATGCCCATTATCGAATTCTAGCTTACAAAGCCTTTGTAAAAGCAGTAAAAACCAATCCTGCACTGCTTTAAATTCTTCTTGTGAAATCAGCAAAGCGGTGGCTAAAATTTGTGATTTTGCCTTATCATCATTAAAAAAAATCTCGTGTTTTTCATTATACTCCTCTGGAGCAATGAGTTGCTCCATTTGTTCTTTGCCTTTTTGCTCTATAGACATAATTGTAATGTTTTAATTTTTCCAAAATACAAATCAAAGGGCAAAATTTGCCCTTTGAAATATTTTATTACGCCCCAAATTGTCGCAGATGATGGTCAGTTTCCATTAGGATTTCCTATTCATCAGGTGCGAGTTTGTCAAAGAAAGAATGTAGGTTTTCCTTTCTCAAAAATTGATATAATCTCCAAAAAGTGGTAATCCGCTATATTTTATTCTTTAATAACACTTTTATCACCTCTTCCTGTCTGTTTTTTATAGACTGAGGTTTCCATTCACTTTGTTGTAAAAAAATCTTACCACTAGGGAATATATCAATTCTTTCTTTAAAATATTTTTCTTTTTTTTCTGCAAAATCTAAATTACCTAATGAAGCATTCTTTTTTCCATTGATAAGAATGAGATTACCCAAATTGTGTTTTAAATCTTCAATTTCATCTTTTGTAAAATCATTTCTCCACTGGCTGTTTTCATTTGGGTTTTGTGGTAATATATGCTCAATGCTTATATTTTTATAATTAGAAATCAATGCTGTATTACTACTTTTCAAGAATTCATATTTTAAAAGGATATATCTTGCATATTTCTTTCTATAAAAATCATTTCTATTAAGAACATTTTCAAGATTTTCTTCATTTATTTTAAAAAGCTCATCATTATTCAATAATCCATCGACAGTTTGTCCTTCTTTTTCTATTTCTTTTAGAATTTCATTCATGTTTTTTATTCGTTCTGTAGAGGAGTATTGAGAAAGCCAATCAGAGGTGAATTTAAACTCTAATTTTTTAAGAAAGTCAGGAAGTTTATCATATCCAAATTTTTTAGCGAAAAATAAAACAGGAGGAATCCAATCACTAGAAGGAAGTCCAATATTCATTATAGTTATCAAATTATTATATTCATAAGAAGTTAGTTTTGGTTCTAAGATAGTTTTATTATAAATATCAGTATATGATTCTATAAGGTCTATTGTGTCTTTACCTTTTCGTAGTAACTCTTTATCATAAATATTTTTTTCAAATTCCTCTAACAAATTTAAATTTGCTTTCTCTTTTACTAGAATAGTTCTTATAAGCGATAAAAACCTATTGAAATCTTTTCCTAAGTGCCCTTCTATCTCCTCCCATTTTTCAGCATATTTATTCTTTTCTTCATTAGGTACTTCTCCTATATTGATTGATTTTAAAATATCCGCACTTGTTAAAGGAATACCTCTATTATTTAGAATAGTGAATATTCTAAAAGCATCTTCTCTACTTTTAGTTGATATATAAATGAAGACAAGTTTTGAGTCTAAAAATTCACAGAAATCCTCTATATTTTTATCTGAAAAAAAAGATTTCATTTCTTTGATAGCATTTGCCATATGTGAAATAGAAGTATTATTGTTTTTAATAGCCTCTTCTATCTTAGGACTCAAAGTTCCATCATTTTTTAGAACATAATCTTGTATAAAATCTCCAACTTTATCCCGAATTTTATATACAATTCTAACTCTTTCAGGGATATTACCTTTATAACGAGTTGCTTTTTGATGTGTTCTTTTTTGACAAATTTCTTTTAAATCTGTATCTTCTGAAATATCTCTTATTACAGCCATCAAGAGGAAAAAAGTTGTAAGTCTTTGTTGTCCATCTAATACTTCATATTCATCACATTTATCACTTTCTTCTAATTTTTTTAAAACAAGTGAGCCTAAAAAATATTCATCATTAGGATTCTTTTTATAAGCATACCATAAATCATCTAATAAATCTTTAATATTATCTGTACCCCATACATAAGAGCGTTGGTATTCAGGAATTACAAACCAAAATTCGTCAAAAATATCTGAGATTGTTTTTACATCTGTTTCTATCATTGTACCGCTCATTATTATATGATTTTTTAAATTATTATTTCATTCAAAAACACTCTAGCAAAGTTAAATAGAGTAGCTCGTTCCTTCTTTTCCGTCTTTTAGCTGGATGCCGATTGCTGATAATTCATCTCGGATTTTGTCCGAAAGCGCCCAGTCTTTGTTGGCACGAGCTTCCATTCTCATATTGATAAGGAGCTGAACCACACCATCTAGTTTGTCATTATTTCCTGCTGTCTGCTCTTCGTTTCGTAAGCCCAAGACATCGAAAACAAAGGCGTTCATCAGTGTTTTCAATTCGTGAAGTTCATCGATGGATATTTTTTCTTCTCCGTTTTTCACTTGGAAAATCCATTTCACCGCTTCGAAAAGATGAGCGATAAGTATAGGCGAATTAAAATCATCCAATAGCGCATTGTAGCATTTTTCTTTCCATTCAGATATAGGGAGCGCAGTAGGATGCTCTATTTCGGTATTGATTTCATTCAATGTTTTTATTGCTTCCATAAGCCTGTTAAAGCCTTTTTCGGCAGCGAGCATGGCTTCATTAGAGATGTCAAGTACACTGCGGTAGTGCGCTTGCATAAAGCAGAAACGAATCACAGCAGGTGCAAAAGCTTTCTCGAAGAATGTGTTATCACCATTGATAAGCTGCATCGGTAAAATGTAGTTTCCTGTCGATTTGCTCATTCGTTGTCCGTTCATTGTCAGCATATTAGCGTGCATCCAGTAGCGTACTGGGCTTTCGCCGTGTCCTGCTTTACTTTGTGCGATTTCGCATTCGTGGTGAGGGAATTTCAAGTCCATACCGCCTCCGTGGATATCAAACTGATTACCAAGGTATTTGGTGCTCATCACCGTACATTCAAGGTGCCAGCCAGGGAAACCATCGCCCCAAGGAGAAGCCCAGCGCATAATGTGAGCTGGTGAAGCTTTTTTCCATAGTGCAAAGTCCTGAGGATTGCGTTTTTCGCCCTGCCCGTCAAGGTCGCGGGTGTTCGCAAAAAGTTCTTCTATATTTCTATTGGAAAGCTCGCCGTAGTTGAGTCCGCGTTTGTTGTATTCCAGCACATCGAAATACACAGAACCATTGCTCTCGTAGGCAAAACCATCATTTAAGAGTTTTTCTGTAAGCTGGATTTGTTCCAATATATGTCCTGTCGCAGTAGGTTCTATCGTTGGCGGAAGAAGATTGAATATATCCAAAACTTTATGGAAATCAACCGTGTATTTTTGTACGATTTCCATAGGTTCTAGCTTTTCTAGGCGGGATTGTTTTACGAAACGGTCGTTGTTCACATCGCCGTCATCGGTAAGGTGTCCCGCATCGGTAATGTTACGGACATAGCGCACTTTGTAGCCCAAGAATTTCAGCGTACGATACACAAAATCAAACGACATAAAGGTACGCACATTTCCCAAATGCACATTGCTGTACACCGTAGGACCACAGACATACATTCCCACATTATTCTCGTGCAAAGGCACAAAAACTTCTTTTTCTCCTTTTAAGGAATTGAATATTTTTAGTTGATGATTCATATTATGTTTTATTAAGACTGACAAAGATAATTAAAAAACATTAGACATTTTAAATTAAAGTTTGTTTATTTTGCGGATTATTTATCAAACAAAACAATGGACAAGATACAATTCATTCAGCAGAATATCACAATTCAAGAAAAACAGATAAACGCCGTTTTGCAGCTGCTTTCGGAGGACTGTACCATTCCCTTTATTGCGCGATATAGAAAAGATAAAACAGGAAACCTCGGCGAGGTGGAAATAGAACAAATTCAGAAACTTAGCAAAAATTTTGATGAAATCCAAAAGAGAAAAGAAAGCGTTCTGAAATCCATAGAAGAGCAGGAAAAACTCACGCCAGAACTTCGCGCAAAAATAGAGCAAAGCTTTGATTTACAGGAGATAGAAGACCTATATCTTCCCTTTAAAAAACGAAGAAAAACCAAAGCCGATGCCGCAAAAGAAAAAGGGCTGGAGCCTTTGGCAAAAATCATCATCGCGCAGAAAAATGGTGACATAGAGCAAACGGCGCAGAATTATCTGAATAAAGAAGTTTCCAGCGTTGAGGAGGCACTTCAGGGTGCGAGGGACATCATCGCGGAATGGATAAACGAAAATATCTTCATCAGAAAAAATCTTAGAAGAATTTTTCAGCGTAAAGCTGTGATTTCCAGCAAAGTAGTCAAAACTAAAAAAGAGGAAGAAGAGGCGCAGAAATACGCCCAGTATTTTGACTGGAGCGAACCGCTGAACAAAATCCCTTCTCACAGACTTCTGGCGATGCTTCGTGCTGAAAAAGAGGGTTTTATAAAAGTGAACATTGATATTGATAAAGATGAAATTCTTACTTTCATGGAGGGAAGTTTGGTGAAAACAGCTTCGCCTTCGTGTGCAGAGCAGATTACCCTTGCGGCTCAAGATGCTTACAAAAGACTTTTGGAGCCTTCTATTTCAAATGAAATTTTGCAGGAAGCCAAGATTAAAGCCGATGAAAAGGCGATTTCTGTCTTTTCTGAAAATTTGACACAGCTGCTTCTGGCTCCGCCTCTCGGCGAGAAGCGAATTTTAGCCATAGACCCAGGGTATAGAACGGGCTGTAAGGTGGTTTGTCTTGATGAAAAAGGCGATTTGCTTCATAATGAGACCATTTATCCACACGCTCCACAGAAAGAAACTGCCACTGCGATGAAAAAAATCCGCTCTATGGTGGAGGCTTACCATATTGAGGCGATTTCTATTGGAAACGGAACGGCCTCTCGTGAAACCGAGTTTTTCATTAAGAAAATCGCATTTGACAGACCTTTGCAGGTTTTCGTGGTGTCCGAAGCTGGAGCGTCCGTTTATTCCGCGAGTAAAATTGCCCGAGATGAATTTCCTGATTATGACATCACCGTGAGAGGCGCTGTTTCTATCGGAAGGAGGCTGTCTGACCCGCTTGCCGAGCTGGTAAAAATAGACCCAAAGAGCATCGGTGTAGGGCAGTATCAGCACGATGTAGACCAGACTTTGTTAAAAGAAGAGCTGGACGGCACAGTCGTAAAATGCGTAAATTCGGTAGGAATTAACATCAATACGGCGAGTAAATCCCTGCTGAGCTATGTCTCTGGTATTGGCGAAAAACTTGCAGAAAATATTGTGGCTTACCGAACCGAAAACGGTGCTTTTGTGGATAGAAATCAGATTAAAAAAGTTCCTCGTCTGGGTGAGAAGGCGTTCCAGCAGGCGGCGGCATTTATCCGAATAAAAGACGGCAAAAATCCTTTGGATAACTCCTCCGTGCATCCAGAAGCCTATAAAATCGTAGAAAAAATGGCGAAAGACCTCGGTATCAAAACGATAGACCTTATCGCTAATGAGGAAAAAATAAAACAAATTTCACCAGAAAAATACACCACGGAAGACATTGGGATTTTAGGGATAAAGGACATCTTGAAAGAGCTTCTAAAACCAGGGCTTGACCCAAGGAAAGTGAGCAAAGTTTTTGAGTTTGACCCGAATATAAAAACCTTTGAAGATCTGAAAACAGGAATGATACTTCCTGGGATAGTGAGTAATATCACGGCTTTTGGGTGTTTTGTGGACATAGGGATAAAAGAAAATGGGCTGGTGCATATTTCCCAGCTGAAAGACGGATTCGTGAGCGACCCTAGCGAGGTGGTAAAACTGCACCAGCAGGTAAAAGTAAAAATAATAGAAATAGACGCGGAAAGAAAGAGAATAGCTCTGTCGATGGTGATTTAGAGAAGAACTATTTTAATATTGTTTTTCGCTAAAAAATAACTACATTTGCAAGAATAAAAAAGATAAATATGAGTTGTGGAGGATGTAAAAATTCTGGCAATTCTTCCCACGGTTGCTCTACTAACAGCAAAGGAGAGTTTAGTTGTGATATAATAGATACTTGTGAATATAGTTATAAATTAAGTATTTTTGATTGGCTTGCCAATATAAAATCTCCACTGAATGAGTGTGAGTATGTTGAGGTTAGATTTAAAAATGAAAGAAAAAGTTTTTATCACAACATAGATAAACTACCACTGCATATAGGAAGTATAGTAACGGTAGAGTCCAGCTCAGGGTATGATGTCGGAGTGGTGAGTCTCACAGGTGAACTAGTGAGGATACAGATGAAAAAGAAGAATTTTGGAGAAGAACAGGCCTCCAAAATAATCCGTATAGCTACAAAGAAAGATGTAGAAATATGGCAAAATGCCCGAAAAAAGGAAGAAGAAGTAAAGAAAGAAGCAAGAAAAATCGCCTTGAATCTAAATCTTGAAATGAAAATTTCGGATATAGAATATCAAGGGGACGGCTCTAAGATTACTTTTTACTACACGGCAGAAGGAAGGGTAGATTTCCGACAGCTGATAAAGGAGTATGCGGCTGTTTTTCGTGCTAAAGTAGATATGAAACAGATAGGCTACCGACAGGAAGCGGCTAAACTGGGCGGAATAGGCTCTTGTGGCAGGGAACTCTGCTGTTCCACATGGCTTACGGATTTTCGTTCGGTGAATACTAATGCAGCCAGATACCAGCAGCTGAGCATAAACCCATTAAAACTTGCGGGACAGTGCGGTAAGCTGAAATGCTGTCTGAATTTTGAGCTGGATAGCTATATGGATGCTCTCAGCCATTTCCCTTCTTCCAGCACAGTTTTGGATACAGAAAAAGGAAAGGCGTTCTGCATTAAAATAGATGTTTTCAAAAAGAGAATGTGGTTCGCTTATGTGGATAATTCTATCCTTTGGTATGACTTGGATATCCAAGAAGTGAAGGAGATGATTTCCATGAACAAAAAAGGAAATAAAATCCCGCCATTAGAGGAGTATAAAAGCCAAGAATTGTCCGCTCCTACGAAGGAAATAGATCTGATTCAGGAGAATAATATAGATCGTTTCGAGAAGAAAAAATCAAACAAAAAGCCTAAAAACAAGGAAAAGAAAAACACTTCTCCAAAGGAAGAAAAAAACAATAATAATGGTCTGAAACCGAATAATTCAGAGCAACAGAAACCAAACAATAGAAAGAATAATAAAAAAAGAAATAACCCGAAAAAAAAATAATAATGATGGGTAAAAAGATATGGATATTTGCGGCATTGTGGTTTATTTCCATAGGCTGTTCCAGCGAGGGAGAAATCTATATGACTGAGGTGAATAACCTCTGGGGAAAGAATGATGCTAAGAAAATAGAGTTTGACATCAAAGATTCCGAGTTTCCAAAAAACCTTATATTTGTTGTAAGGAATAATAATGAATATCCTTACAATAACTTGTTTCTAATCTCTACTATCAAAGGAGAAAAGAATAAAGTTTTGAAAACGGATACACTTCAGTATATTTTAGCAAAACCAAATGGAGAATGGTACGGAAGTGGTATAGGAGATGTTAAGGAAATTCTAGTTCAGTATAAAAATGAATACAAATTCCCAGCAAACGGTAAATATAAAGTGGAACTAAAACATGGAATGAGAACCGACCAGCTGAAAGGAATAGAGGATATAGGCATTAAAATAGAAAATATAAAAACAACAACTCCGTAATAAACATGGAAAACGAAAAAAAACTTCCCACAAAAAAGAAAAAGTCTTATGTAGGAAGATGGATTAAGTTGATTTGGTTAGGATTTATAGGAACAGTTGCTGCCATAGTGGCTTTGTTCTTTTCTATTTCACAGGGTTTTCTTGGGGAGATGCCCGATATGAAAGATATAGAAAATCCAGATATCTATGTAGCATCAGAGATTATTTCTTCTGATGGAGTGGTTTTGGGTAAATTTGAAAAAGAAAAAACCCAGCCAGTTACTTATAATCAGCTTCCGCCGTATTTGGTATATGCTCTTTATGCGAAGGAAGATGAGCGTTTCAGAGAGCATTCTGGAATAGACCTAAAATCCATAGTGAGAGCAGTCTATTTCCGAGGCGAAAGAGGGGGAGGTTCTACCATTACCCAGCAGTTAGCCAAGCTTTTATTTACAAAATCAGCTGCACAAAACAAAAGACAGAGAATCTTTCAAAAGCTGAAAGAATGGTCTGTGGCGGTAAGTTTGGAGAAAAGATATACCAAAGAGGAGATTATTACTTTGTATTTCAATAAGTTTGATTTCCTTTATAATGCCAATGGGATAGAGATGGCATCAAAGGTTTATTTCAATAAAAAAACCAAAGACCTTACTCTTTCTGAGGCGGCTACATTTGTAGCGATGCTGGAAAACCCAGTGAAAAACAACCCGCTTAGAAACTTGGAAAGAGCGACAGAGAGAAGAAATGTCGTTCTGAAACAAATGCTTGAGACTAAATACATAGACCAAGCGACCTATGACAAGGCTGTACAAGAGCCGATAAAAACTGATTATCAAAACATTAAAGGAATAGACCAGGGCTATTCTGCATATTACAAACATTATCTTCGTCAGGAAATTTCTACATACCTGAAAGATTATGAAAAGAAAACAGGAAAAGAACTGAACATATACAGAGATGGACTAAAAATATATGTTACCGTTGATTCCAAAATGCAGAAATACGCAGAAGAAGCGATAAAAGACCACTTGACCAATCTGCAGAAAAGTTTTGATAACGAACAAAAAAACAATAGAAAGCGACCATTTTATCATATTTCTGACAAGCAGGTTAATGACATTATGATGGCTTCTGTGAAGAGAACAGGAAGGTATAAACAACTTGCAGAGGCTGGTATATCAGAGGATTCTATCCTTATGGAGTTTAAGAAACCTGTGAAAACTTCTATCTTTACTTGGGAGGGAGAGCAGGATGTGGAGATGTCTCCATGGGATTCTATCCGTTATCACAAGCAGATAGCACAGGCAGGACTTATGGCCATGGAGCCTACGACGGGTGATATCAAGGCTTGGGTCGGAGGGATTAACTGGGAGCATTTCCAGTATGACCATGTGAAACAAGGGAAAAGACAGGTAGGTTCTACCTTTAAGCCTTTTGTGTATGCTACAGCAATTATAAATTTAGGGATGACACCATGTACGCCTATTTCCAATGCTTCTTACAGCAGAGGTTCTTGGCATGTAAAAGGTTCTGGCGGTATGCTTAGGATGAAAGATGGTCTTGCTCATTCCAAAAACCCGATAGCAGTCCGTTTGATGGAGGCAGCAGGGCCTAAAAATGTAATTCAGTTAGCTAGAGATTTGGGAGTTACAGGCGAGATGACACCTGATTTGGCGACAGCTTTGGGGTCTTCGGATATTACAATTTATGAGATGCTTGGGGCTTATAGCACTTTTGCTAACTATGGGAATTATATAAAACCAGAGATGATTTGGCGTATTGAAGATGCCAACGGAAGGGTTATTAAGGAAGTAACAACAGAGGTCAGAGAAGTAATGAACCCTATACACGCTTATAGTATGATAGATATGATGAAAGGAGTGGCTAGCTATGGAACGGCATCTAGACAGCTTAGAAGTATGGGTATCAATGCAGAAATTGCTGGTAAAACAGGGACTACGCAGAAAAACTCAGATGGATGGTTCATAGGGATAACTCCTAAACTAGCCACAGGTGTTTGGGTAGGTTGGGAAGATAGAGCAACCCACTTCTGGAGTACAGGAGAAGGGCAGGGGGCAAAAATGGCACTTCCTATCTGGGGGTATTTTATGAAGAGAATTTATGCTGATAAATCATTGAAAATCACACAAGAAGATAAGTTTGAAAAACCATCAGACTGGAAAGGAGATTGTTCTGATTTGCAGGGGCTTGGAGGCTATGGAGACGAAGGAGGTTTGCAGACAATAGATGAAATACAAAATCCTAATAAAGGAAAAGATAAATCAAAATCAAACCAAAATAGGGAAGAGGATATTGACAGCAGGATAAACCAAGGGGATGATATAGATTTTAATCAATAAAAATAAAATAGAAATGACAGATTTCTCAGATATAGAAGATGATTTTTTTACAGGTAAGGAACATACGCCTCTTCGTAAAGATGCTTTTCTGCTTTCACCTGATGAAAAGATAGAAAAGATAGAAAAACTTTTTGGAGGGATTATGTATACCCTTGGGCTGGATATGACAGATGACAGCTTGAAAGACTCTCCAAAAAGAGTCGCAAAGATGTATGTAAATGAGATTTTCGGCGGGCTTCTTCCTGAAAACAAACCAGGGATTTCTACCTTTAAAAATCAATACAGATACCGCCAGATGCTTGTAGAAAAAGATATCACGGTATATTCTTTCTGCGAACATCACTTTTTGCCTATCATCGGAAGAGCTCATGTGGCCTACATTTCTAATGGAGAGGTTATAGGATTGTCTAAAATCAATAGAATTGTGAATTACTATGCTAGCCGTCCACAGGTTCAGGAGCGATTGACAATGCAGATTGTCCAAGCGATGAAAGAGGCTCTCGGAACAGAAGATGTGGCGTGTATCATAGATGCTAAACATCTTTGTGTAAATTGTAGAGGGATAAAAGACACCGCGAGCAGCACCATCACAGCTGAACTCAGCGGACTATTTAGAAAAAATCCTACAACAAGGAAAGAATTCCTGCACTATGTGGGAAGCCATACGAAACTTGACTAAAATTAAAATACGAAAATGAATATAGAACTTCAACAAAAACTAAATCTTGCTGTTCAAGCGCAAAAAGAATGGCGAGAGGTAAGTTTTGAGAAAAGACAAGAATTACTAAAGAATTTATCTAAAAATATTCTTGAAAATCATGAGGAATACAGCCAAATGATTACGCGAGAAATGCACAAACCTATTTCACAATCCAGAGGAGAGGTGAAGAAATGTGCACTGATGACCGACTATTATGTAGCTGCGGAAAATGTCCTAAAACCAGAGATTGTAGAAACCGAACTTTCTGCAAGTGAGGTTTATTACCAGCCAATGGGAGTTATTCTAGGAATTATGCCATGGAATTTCCCTTTCTGGCAGGCGCTTCGTTTTGCTGTGCCGACTATTTTGGCAGGAAATGTTGTCCTTCTGAAGCATGCATCTATCTGCAAAGGTTCGGGAAGAGCCATAGAAGAACTATTTAAAAAATCAGGCTTTCCAGAAGGGATTTTGCAGAATATAGAGTATTCATATGCTGATATAGAGAAGCTTATAACAAATCCGCTGGTGAAAGGAGTGAGCCTTACAGGAAGTGAGACAACGGGAAGAAAAATAGCATCTCTTGCAGGAGCGAATATTAAAAAATCATTGTTGGAATTAGGTGGGAACGATGCTTTTATCGTTTTAGATGATACAGATTTAGATAAGACAGCGAAGCAGGGTGCAGCGGCAAGGCTGAGAAATTGTGGACAGGCGTGTACCTCAGCAAAAAGATTCATTATCCAAGAAAGTATCTATGCCGAATTTTTGGAAAAACTAAAAGCAGAATACCAAAAATACGAATTGGGCGACCCATTCGATGATAAAACAGAACTAAGCGGGCTGGCTTCAAAATCCTTTGCCGATGAGCTTCAGCAGCAGTATGAAAAGGCTTTGGAACATGGAGCAGAGGTTATAATTCCGCTGGAGAGAGTGGATGATATTTCATTTAAACCAGGGCTTATTAAGATGAACCTAGACAATCCGATGATTGATGAAGAGCTTTTCGGGCCGTTAGGAATGGTAATTTCAGCAAAAGATGACGAAGAAATTTTGAAAATAGCGAATAATACTAACTTCGGTCTAGGAAATTCTGTTTGGACAGCAAGTAAAGAGAGAGCTTATTTCTTTGCAGAAAATCTGGAGTCAGGAACAGTTTCTTTGAACAAATTGATGACTTCTGACCCTCGTTTCCCATTTGGAGGAACGAAAAACTCTGGATACGGGCTGGAACTTTCTTTGAAAACCTTGAAGGAGTTCTGTGTAACCAAGAGTGTTTTCGGTGAAGTGAAATAATTTTACTTTTAAATAAAAATGAAAAAACCGCTTTTTTAAGCGGTTTTTTATTTAATGGTGTTTTTTATTCTACTTTGATATTATCTATCTGAATAGTCGTAGTTGGCAGGGTTCCGCCTCCGTGATATTCAAAGATGATAAATCCATTTCCTGTAAGCGTGGAAGGCTTCATCCAGTGTCCACTATTGGTGAAGTTTGCAGGATAATTAGTATTGTTAGAAGAAATAGTAAATGCGCTGGTGATGTCTGTCAGTGTGGCATTTAGGATATTTCCAGAAGGCTGATAGTCTGTGGAATAGTAGACTTTCAGAACATTCCCGTTATAGTGTCCATCTTTAGAATCAAAGGAGAATTTAGTCATATTGGAGAAATTGACAGGCACGATGAACATCGTTTTAGATTCTGGCTTAGGGCCTGTAGCACCAAAACCAAGGTTAAGGTATTTGTTTCCAGAATGGCTGGATACTCTCCAATATCTATTCCCTAATACAGGGTCGTTGATATATTTAGGCAACGCCTCAGAAGAAGCTCCTGTATTATAAGATTCGAAATTTTCAGTAGTTCCCGCACCAGCATAAACGATGGTTGTTCCACCTTTTGCAGGAGCAGTGTCTGCCCTTTCCTGTGTGAAATTCACATCGCTAGTGTTTCTTATCAGCATTTGATAAGTGGTGTTGTATTTACTTACCACGAAGGTGATACTTCCCTTCCCAGTAGGAAGTTTGTCTTTTCCAAAGTCAGCAAATTTAGATGTTCTCAAGATAGCTGTTTTTCCGCTTGCATCTACTAACTCTCTGTTAGTATCAGCATTAGAAGAAACATCCACATAAGTTTTAGGCCCATTAGGAACTAAAATTTCGCTGTCTGCAAACTGCACATTTGGAACAGTTACCAGTTTATTGATGTGCTGAGCTTGTTTAGCTTCATCTAAATTAGCCAAAGCCAAAGGAACAAGGTTCGCAATGTCCGCTCTTCCGTTATTACATACGATAGAAAGGTGATTTCCAAGGGAAGAAGAAGGGATTTTTCCAACGGCATATTGAGCATCTGTGACACCTAATTTCGTTACACCTTTGTCTACTCTTAAAATCAAGCCTTTTGCATTGATTCTGATATGAGTTCCCACAGGAAAATCAGTATAGCTGTTTGTTTTTTCAATTTCTATCTGAAGTCCTACAGTAGGGTTTTCTGGTTTGTCTTGGAAAACAATCGTTTTGTAGAAATTGCCCTTTTCATCGGAAGAAACCACATATCCATCAAAGATTTGGTCATCAGTGATAGTCAGGGCTCTGCCATTACTCGGAGCCAATGCCGCAAAGGCTGCCATAGTAGTGTTAGTATCCCCAAATTTATTGGTACATGTAATATCTGGAACGCTCCAGTCATCTTTTCTTACGCAGGAAGTGGTAATTCCGAATAGCAATAAAGCTCCTACAACCTGTTTTAGATATACTCTTTTCATTTTTATATATTTTTTTAAGAATTACTAATTAAAATCTAAACTGAATATTTATGAAATAAGACCTTCCTTGTGCATACCAATATTTAGGTGCAAAAGGAGGATATTGTTTGTCAAAATCCGCTGCAAAATCTCTGTAAGAAGCTTTTCGGGTCTGCTCGAATCCGCCTGTGATGTAACTCTTGTTGTTCAGCAGATTATTCACCGAAGCCGAAACCATCAGATAATATTTACCAAAGAGCCAAGATTTTCCTGCATTTACATTGACAAAGAATGCAGATGGCAGTTGTTTCTGCTGAAGAACTCTTCTTAGTTCCGCTTCATCAAGCCCTGGGTATGGAGCTCCCGTAGAAGGATTTGTGATGAAATATTGGGTTCTGATAAGTGCCGCAGGGTCTAAATAAGAATTATCAAAATAGTTCCAGTTCGCTCCTACCCACCAGTATTTAGGGTTATTATATCTAAATCCTAGAGAGAACGCAGTCTGAGGCGTTCCTCCTTGTCTGTAGTTTTTGATATAGGCATCCCCTATGTAGGTATAAGTAGTTCCTCCAGAAGCGCCCACAGCATCGGAACTGAAATATAATTTAGGATTGTTATTATAAACATATTCACCGTAGCTTGCCAGCCCTTGTAGAGAGAGCGTAGAAGTTACTTTTACTTCCAATCCAAGTTCCAGTCCTCGGTTTTGTCGTTTCATATCCTTCATCACCTGTGTGAAGAAAGCGCCATTAGTTACACCTTGTAAAACTGACCCATCAGCAAAGAAGCGCTGAACATTGGTTTCGTTTTCAGTGTTGATGATATATCCGCTCAACCTTGCTTTTACGAAAGGCGTAGAAAGCACATAGCTGAGGTCATTAGCATTGATAAACATACTTCTCATACCTTCCACTACAGATGAATTTACCCTTGGATTAAAGAATAAATCTTCCATGAAAGGCGCTTGGGAATAGGCTGTTCCGTTATAAACCAAGAAGTTTCGTCCATTGATTTTATAGACAACCTGTCCTTTTAGCCCAAAATTGGTAAATTCATAATCTTTGCTTCTCCCATAAGAATCTGGATACAGATAATGCTGGAATTTACCATCTCGGTACGAAGTAGAATAGCTGAACTGTCCTGCCACCAAAACATCAAACTTGCCTGTGGAAAATTTCAGTGCTGGATTTACTTTTACTTCCTGTCTTCCGAAAGTGTAGTCGTAGCTTATTTTATCACCTACACCCTTGTAGGCATCTGTTTCGTGCTCATCATATTTTCCGCTTCCGCTTTTCTTGTAAGGGTCTTCGTTCAGAGCATACTGCCCACCCAACAGGTCTTTTATTTCACGGTATTGGTCAGACTTGTAGTTTTGATAAGAAACATTTAGGATAAATCTTGTCTGATCATTAAAGTTGTGCGTAAAATGCGTGGAAACATTCCAGATTTTGTCATCATTCACATCATCTACTAGATAGAATATTGACCGCCCTTTGTTGCTGAGGTTAGCATGATAAAACCTGTTCCAGTCTATCTGTGATACAGAAAGATTGTCATTTATCCAGTTTTGAAGAACATCATCATATTCTGCTTTTCCAAGGTAATAACTTGGCAGGTTTCTATAATAAGTAGGCGAAGGGTTTTGGGCTTTGTACCAATCTAATCGCGAAGATTTAGTCTTCCCAAACTGATAAGAAAGCGTTGTCCAAAGTTCTGTTTTCTTATTGATTTTCCAATAATCCGTTAGCTGGAAAATAGGCTGAAAACCTCGTTTTACTCTCTCGCTTCTTTTTTCGCCATCCTGCCATCCCCAGTAGGAGTTGTAGTAGATTCCTTTGTAGTCATAGACTTCCTGCGTGTTAGGGCTGGATGTAGCCCTTCTATATGGATTTCCTACCATATTGAGTGTGAGGGTGTGTTTGTCATTGAATTTTTTTTCCACCCCTAAATATGCAGCATAGGAATCATAGAATGTTCCTTCTTGTATGCCTTCTTTTGCCCATCTTCGGCTGACCATCCCTGCGAAAGCCCAGCCGTTTTTGTTCATTCCCGAAGTATATCGGTAAGAGAGCCTGTGGCGATAGTTTCTATTCGTAAGGGAGTAGGTTAGCTGGCTTCCTTTTCTGTATTCGCTCGCCTTTGTGTTTTTATAAATTACAGAGCTAACCCCTCCGAAAGCGTATTCAGATGGCGAATGATTGGCAGCAACCTCTGGATAACGCGTAATCTCGTTCAGTCCTCCCCAGCTGCTGAAGTCTATATTTCCATTGTTTTGTTTTGACATGGATACGCCGTTGAACATCATTTCGCCAGACCTGCTGTCCAGACCTCTCGGGCGGAACCAGTAGATTCCCAAATCATATCCTGCGATTCTGTTGAAAATATCCTGTGAAGACTGCAGCAGTCCCACAGTGGTCTGAAGTGAGCTGTTGTCATCATCATTGTCACTATCGCTGTCCAGTAGAGTGAAACCTTGTTCGGTAGAGTTGTAAAGAACTGAATTTAAGACAATAACGCCCAAATCCTTTCTTTTTTCTCCTTCCTGCACACTGAAATCAATGGTTTTGGTTTCGTAATTGTTTTTAAAGACAACTATCTGATAATTACCAGGTTTCAAATCTACAAACTGGAAATACCCGATTTTGTCTGCAATCATATTCTCCTCCGAGCCTTTCATGTCTACTTCAGCTCGTTCCACAGGCTTGCCTTTCTCATCTTTTATATAAGCGTAAACCGTGGTTTGTGCGTTACAGAAGTGCATTGCAGCAACTGTAAAACCGCAAATCAAGACAGATTTTTTAAACATTTTCTAATCTAATTTAACAAGTTTTAACAAAAATAGACTTAAAGTTTAATTAAAACGAATATAACGATATGAAATAAATCATATCAATTTCTTTTCCCGAATGAAAAGAAAAATCTAAATTTATCGGCTTTTAACAAAGATAAGTTATCATGAGACAAGTATTTATCGTTATTTTTTGTGTTTTTGGTTTGTTTTATAATGCCCAGATGAAAAGAACCGCCGCAGTGGGATTCTATAATGTGGAAAACCTCTGGGACACCGTGAAATCTGTGGATTATATAGATGCGACACTTCCTGCTCATCATGTCAATTTCCATAGAAGCGTGCCTTTGGATTCTTTGAAATATTTAGAAATTACCAAAGATTACAAAGGGCCGTGGGATTATGACCGAATAAAAGGACAAAAAGTAGTGAGAAAACAAGTGCTTTCGGATGATTTTACGCCTAAAAGCAATAAAAATTACACTTATAACATTTACCAGCAAAAGCTGAAAAACATCGCGCAGGTAATCTCTGAAATCGGTTTTAAATACACTAAAACTGCACCCGCAGTGGTGGGACTTGTGGAGGTGGAAAACCGCCAAGTGGTGGAGGCGCTGACTCAGCAGGACGCCCTGAAAAAGTATGACTATGGCGTGGTGCATTATAATTCCTTTGATGCGCGTGGGATAGATGTTGCGCTGATTTATCAGAAGAAAAGATTTACCGTGACCAATTCTTATAAAAAAGAACTTGTGCTTTTCCGTGAAGATGGGAAAAGAGAATACACAAGGGATTTGCTGGTGGTTTCTGGGATTTTGGATGGAGAAAAAGTGGCTTTCTTCGTGAATCACTGGCCGTCAAGAAGAGGAGGAGAAGCCGTATCCATGCCGAAGCGTAATGCCGCTGCTGCCCTGCTGAAACAAGAAATGGACGCCCTGCGAGAGAAAAACCCAAATATCAAACTCATCGCGATGGGAGACTTTAATGATGATCCTATCAGTCCAAGTTTTAAAAATCATCTGAAAGCTGTAGGAGATGAAAAAGAACTGAACGAGGAATATCCGTATTTCAACCCGATGTACAAAATGTACAAAAAAGGCGTAGCGAGTTTAGCCTACCGAGATGCTCCCAATCTTTTTGACCAGATTATTTATTCTAAAAATCTAGTTTCTGGTTCTTCTGCCGAGGAATACACCGTTTACAGAACCGAAGTCTATGCCCCTGCTTACCTTATTAACAAGCAAGGAAATTACAAAGGTTACCCTTTCCGCTCTTGGGATGGAGACAAGTTTACAGGAGGCTACAGCGACCATTTCCCTGTATTCACTATTTTGCAGAAAGATGCTAAATAAGCATCACATAAATCTCCCGTCCTGCCGCAGAGGAAACACGCCTAAAATCTGCCCTTTACTATCGCAGAGGATGCCGATTTTTTCGCGGTCAAGGCTGGATATTTTTTCATCTTTTAGGAATTTGGATATTTTCTTTTTTCCAAACATTCCTTTCGGTTGAAAAATGTCTCCTTCTTTGGGTTTTCTCAGCTCAAAGGGAGGAAAAACCTTCTCCTTATTGAAAATCCAAGGTTTAGAATTTTGGATTCTGAAATCCTCTATTTTGTAGAATTTTTCCGTTTCGGAGAAACTGATTTCGGTGGGAAATTCGTTTTCTTTTTCTTCGTTTTTAGGGCTGATAATGATGTTTGTGTAATCTATTTTCAGCGAAAAATCTTTGCTGAAAAACATTTTTCCTGTCTCGGCTGAAAATATTTTTTGAATTTCTGTTTCGCTGCCGAATCCGAATTTATTCAGAATTTCAAATTTCATTATATCCTGTGTTTCAGATAGTTTTTCTTTGTTGAAACTCAGATAATTGCCCGTTTTAGTTCCGTTTTCAGCGATGAATTTTTCTGCTTTTTGTTTGATAAAATCACTGCTTTGCTGGATTATATCGAGGCTTTTGCTAAAATTTTGAATAAAATTAGAATCTGCATTTACCAGCTCTGGAACGATGAGGTTTCTGATTTTGTTTCTCAGATAATCATTTTTTTTGTTAGAAATATCCTCACGGAAAGGCACGGAATTTTTCTCTGCAAAATCATATATTTCCTCCTTTGTGAAAGCCAAAAGCGGACGCAGAATTTTGTTTTCGTTTGCTGGGATGCCGCTCAGTCCTTTCAGTCCGCTTCCACGCATCAGGTTGATGAAAAAGGTTTCCAGCTGGTCATTCAGATGGTGGGCTGTCGCTATAAAATCAATGCCGTTTTCTTCGCAGATTTTATGAAAAAAATGGTATCTCAGCTCTCTCGCCCAGAGCTGTATAGAGCCGTTTTCGGGCTTGTTGTCCTTTTCTGAAACGGAATAGATAAACAGCGGAATTTCATGTTTTTCGCAGTAGTCTTCAACTATTTTTTGGTCTAAATCAGAGTCTTCACCGCGCAGCTTGTAGTTGATATGCGCCGCCGAAATCATAAAGTCCGATTGCTCTGCACTTCTCTTTCGGAAAAGGTCGAGCATCACCATAGAATCAGCACCTCCACTCACCGCGAGGAGGATTTTCTTTTTTGTGAAATCTCCAGTGATTTTGTTTATTTCTTCATTAAAAGAATCAAGACTAAGCATAAGACAAAAGTAATAAAAATAACAATAAATAGAGACAAAGTCCGTTATATCAAATAAAATTGTTATCTTTGGAGGGAGTAATTTAAATATTTTGATGATATGAAATTAATGAAAATGTTTGTCATCAGTGCGGTGGCACTTACAGCGACATCTTGTGTTAGTAAAAAACAGTATGATATACTTAACAGCAACTATAAACAAGCAATAGAAAATGTAGCTGAAAGACAGAGAGAAATCCAAGATTTAAAGGCCAAAAATGCAGGTTTGCTTAGCGAAAATAATTTGCTAAAAGAACAAAGTGCATCTCTAAAATCTTCTCTAGATGCATGTTTGTCTAATACAGGTAAATCATCTTCTAATATCGATAAACTGGTAGGAGAAATCAATGCTTCTAATGCATATATCAAACAGCTTACAAATGCTAAATTTAGAAATGACAGCTTGAATCTGGCTTTATCTAATAAAATGAAGCGTTCACTGGACAATGTAGCTGATAAAGATGTAGAAGTAAAAGTATTGAAGGGAGTGGTGATGATTTCTCTTTCTGATAAAATGCTTTACAAAACAGGAGATTACAATGTTCTTCCTGCTGCACAAGAAGTGCTAGGAAAAGTAGCAAAAGTAATCAACGACTACGATAAATACTCTGTTTTGATAGAAGGAAATACGGATAATGTGCCGTTAAATTCATCTAACTTGCCGAGAGACAACTGGGATTTATCAGCTCTTAGAGCGACTGCGATAGCGAAAATCCTACAAACTAAATTTGGGGTAAATCCATCTAGAATAACAGCTGGTGGTAGAAGTGAATACAACCCTAAATCTACTAATATGAGTGTTTCTGGTAGAGCAGAAAACAGAAGAACGGAGATTATCATCATGCCGAAGCTGGAGGAATTCATGCAACTTATGGATGTAGCTCCTGTGAAAAAATAGTGAAATTAAAATTCAGAAAAACCTTAGAAATCTCTAAGGTTTTTTTATTTTTGACGCATAAATCATTAGAGGAATGAGTTTTTTTGGTGAATTGAGTCCAGAAATGGATGATTATTTGGAGAAATACTGCTCTCAGGAACCAGAAATTTTGGCAAGATTGAGAGAGGAAACCTATCGTGTGACAGAGCAGCCGCATATGATTTCAGGGAAACAGCAGGGGCGTTTTTTGGCGATTATTTCTAAACTTTTGTCGCCTAAAAATGTTTTAGAAATAGGAACTTTCACAGGCTATGCCACGCTTTGTCTAGCTGAGGGACTGGCTGAGAATGGAAAAATAACGACGCTGGATATCAATGAAGAATTGTCCTATTTGCCCAAGAAATATTTTGCAGAAAGTGATTTTGCAGAGAAAATAAATTTCTGTCTTCAAGATGGAAGAGAATTTCTCCAAAACACGGATGAAATGTATGATTTGGTTTTTATAGATGGGAACAAGGCGGCGTATGTGGATTATCTCAATTTGATAAAACCCAGACTCAGAAGTGGTGGCGTGGTGCTGTTTGATAATGTTCTTTGGTATGGCAAAGTTTTAGAGGAAAATCCAAAGAGCAAAATGACCAAAAAAATAAAAGAACTAAACGAAATAGTCTCCAAAGATGATGATTTTGAAAATCTTATACTACCTTTGCGAGATGGAATAAATCTCATCCGAAAGAAATAATATTTTAGAAGGTGAGTTTAGTGATAAATAAAAAATTATGATAATGAAAGCCATTGCCAGTGTGTCAGTAGTTCCTGTGAGGGCGGAAAACTCAGACAGAGCCGAAATCGTGACTCAGCTTTTGTTTGGCGAGAGTTGTGATATTTTAGAGGTGGATAAAAACTGGACGAAGATAAAAATTCATTTTGATGGATATGAAGGCTGGGTGGATACCAAGCAGGTTTCACCGATTTCTGATGCCGATTTTACCAAAAGAAAAACAAAAACTGTCACGGAGAATTTTATAAATTATCAGCATAATGGAGAAAAAACGCTTCTTTCCATAGGTTCTGAAATAGATACTGATAATCAAGAAGATACAAATAAAAACTTTGATAAAGAAAACCTAAAAAAAACAGCCTTAGAATTTCTAAATGTTCCCTATCTGTGGGGTGGGAGAAGTTTTTTTGGGATAGATTGCAGTGGTTTTACCCAGATTGTTTATAAAGTGAATGGCATTCAATTGCCGCGTGATGCATATCAGCAGGCTGAGCTGGGAGAGGTTTTGGATTTTATCGAAGAAGCTGAAGTTGGCGATTTGGCGTTTTTTGAGAATGAAGAAGGCAGAATTATCCATGTGGGAATCATGTTGGAAAATCAGAAAATCATCCACGCCCACGGAAAAGTGCGAATAGATGATCTAGACTGCATAGGGATTTTTAACAAAGACCAAAACAAACACACGCACAAACTGAGATTTGTGAAAAGAATTTGCCCAAACCCATAAGAAATGATTTTTTACAACCTTTTTATTTGTCTGCTTTCTTTTGGATTAAAAGTTTTTTCGTGGTTTAATGAAAAAGCCAAAAAAGGAGTGGATGGACGAAAAGAAAGCCTGAAAATAGTTCAGGAAAAGCTGAAAAATCAGAAAGTGATATGGATGCACTCGGCAAGTCTTGGGGAGTATGAGCAGGGGCTTCCTGTCTTAGAAAAACTAAAAAACGAATACCCAGACTATAAAATTTTAGTAACTTTTTTTTCTCCATCTGGCTACGAAAATGTAGTCAAAAAACAGCATATTGCCGATGCAGTGTGCTATCTTCCGTTTGATAAAAAATCTACAATACAGGAGTTTATTTCCCAGTTTGACACCAGAATTTTCTTTACCGTAAAATACGATTTTTGGTATCATCTTTTTCGTGAACTGCACAGAAAGGGAACGAAGATTTTTGTGGTTTCGGCATTGTTTTATGAAAAGCAGATTTTTTTCAAACCTTATGGAAAGTGGTTCGTAAACGAGCTAAAAAAAAATGTAGATTGGTTCTTTCATCAGACGGCACACTCGGAGCAGCTTGCCAAAAATATAGGATTGGTGCAGTCTTCTATTTCTGGAGATACCCGTTTTGACCGAGTAAAACAGATTCAAAATCGGGATAATTTTGTGGAATTTATCCAAGAATTCAAAGGAGATAAGCCGCTTGTGGTTTTTGGAAGTTCTTGGAAATCGGAAGAAAAAATAGCTGATGAAATCGCCGATAAAATAGAGGCTAAAATCATCATCACACCGCATGATATTAAGCGAAATATTGAGTTTCAAAACGAGAAACAAATTTTGAAATATTCTGAATGGAAAACCAAAAACGCACAAGAAAAATCAGCTAAAATCCTGATAATAGACAGCATAGGACTTCTTTCTAAAATTTATTCTTATGCTGATTTAGCGGTTGTGGGAGGCGGTTTTCATGACAAGGGACTGCATAATATTTTAGAGGCGGCTACTTTTGGTGTGCCCGTGATATTTGGAAATCATTACAAAAAAAATCCAGAAGCGGACAACCTTATCAGAGCCAATGGAGGGAAATCTTTTGAGAATGAAAAAGAGGCTTCAGAATTTATTGTGCAACTACTGAAAGATAAAACACACCTGCAAGAAATGTCTGAAAAAGCAAGAGGTTTTGTAAATTCTCAACCTAATGCGACTGAAACTATTTTACAGAAAATCAGGTCATATATATGATATTATAAATTTTTTTGTAACTTTGATATCTGTTTAACCAAATAAAGTAAGAAAAACAATGAATAACAAAGGGTGTTTTGGAATAGGATTAGTGGGACTTATCGTCATTATTGTGCTTGTTGCAGTGGTAGGATTTTGGGGAGTAGGAAAGTACAATGGTCTAGTCCAAGAGAATAATAATGTTCTCAATAAATGGTCTAATGTAGAGACAGTTTATCAAAAAAGAGCAAACCTGATTCCAAATCTACAAAATACAGTAAAATCTTATGCAAAATTCGAGCAGGAAACCTTAACTAAAGTAGTAGAGGCGAGGTCTAAAGCTACCCAAATTACTATAGACCCTACCAATATGACGGAAGAAGACATGGCGAAGTTCCAGAAAGCACAAGGGGAACTGAGTAGTTCATTAGGTAGATTGATGATGGTAGCAGAGCAATATCCAGACTTAAAGGCTGACCAGCAGTATATCAACTTCCAAAGAGAATATATTGCCATAGAGAACAGCATCAGAACGGAAACAGTTTATTATAATGATGCTGTAACAGCATTTAATAATAAAGTAGAGACTTTCCCTACAAGTCTAATAGTTGCGATGTTTTCTAAATTTAAAGCAAAACCTTATTTCAAAGCTGACGAAGGAGCTTCTAAAGCGCCAGAGGTATTTAAAGACTAAAAAAGATGAACCATCTCTCAGACACTGATGTTTCGGCTTTGGTGGAAGCTATAAAAACTGCGGAAAACCACTCCACGGGAGAGATTCGTGTGCATATAGATTCTTCCACAGAGCAGGAGAGTGAGCGTGTGGCATGGGAGGTTTTTGAGAAATTGCAGATGCATGAAACCAAGGATAGAAATGCTGTCCTTTTTCATGTTAATTTTGCTCAAAAATATCTGAGCATCATCGGAGACAAAGGTATCCATGAGAAAGTATGCCAGAGTTTTTGGGATAAAATTCATGCCGAGATGGTGGCAGATTTTGCGAAAGGTGACTATTTGCAAGGATTGAAAAATGGCATTTTAGCGACAGGAATAGAACTGAAAAAATATTTTCCTGTCGGTGAGGAAAACCCAAATGAATTACCAGATGATATTACATTTTCTTAGAAATTTTATATGGGTTTTGTTGCTTAGTGTAGGTAGCAGTCTTTCGGCTCAGTATACTATTCCTGAAAAACCGAAAGTGCTTTATCCTGTGTATGATGAGGCGGGGCTTCTTTCTTCGGAGGAAAAGGAACTGCTGAATCAGAAGTTGATAAAATTTGAGGATAGCACATCTACGGAAATAGAGGTGGTTATCATTCCTTCTACGAAGGGGGAGGATATTAACTTTCTCGCTACTAGATTTGGGCAGACTTGGGGAATTGGAAAAAAGGGAGTGGACAATGGAGTTGTTTTTCTGATTGCTATCGAAGACAGACAAATTTCCATACAGCAGGGGAGGGCTGTGGAAAAATACCTGACAGCCTCTGTTGCAGGGCAGATTATAGATTATCTTATCATTCCCAAATTTAAACAAGGGAAATGGTATGAAGGAATAGATGAAGGGGTAAATGCCTTGATGGAAGCTACACAGGGGAAATTTAAACCACAGAAAAAGAAAAAAGAAGAAGGAGATTTTGCAATGGTGGCTGTTTTGATTTTTGTTGCCTTTATCGTAATAATGATAATTTTAATCAAATATGGCAACAAAGGCGGCGGTGGACGAGGTGGCGGATATAATACCTTTGATGATGTTATTATTTCCCGCAGGGGGCCAAGCAGTTTCCCTGGTACATTTTGGGGCTTCCCATCTTCTGGTGGGGGAAGTTCTGGCGGTGGCTTCGGCGGTTTTGGTGGCGGTGGTACATTCGGCGGCGGTGGAGCTAGCGGCGGATGGTAAAAGTTATATTGAGATTAAAAATGAGTTAATTTTTTGAAGGAGGTTTGTTTTATGCTGAAATAAAAATTTTAATAACTAATGAAAGAAAAAGTAGGAAACAAATTAGACATATTCAACATTGCAAAAGACAGAAAAAGGAATGAAATTCTGGAACGCATGAAAAGACAGAAAAAAGTTCCTTTGAAGGTTAAAGAAAACATAGAGCATAAAATAGTTATAGAAATAGATGATGATAAATCTAAATACTATATAAAACAAACCAATCTTCGGAAAGAAAAACTAAAAAAACTACGCCCATATCTTTTAGGTTTTGTATTTTTGGTGATGGCAGGAGCGATAGGATTTTTATCCCAGCAGTATCTGGAATTTCAGTATTATCTTTCCAAAAATGAGGAACTAGTAACACTTAGTAAAAAATATCTTGCAGAGCAGAAACAAAAAGCAGAGGAGCTGAAAGAACTGCAAAATTTAACTTTAGATAATATAAATAATCTTCCTGAGGAAAGAAAAAACCTGATGTTGAACATCATCCCAAGTGGAAATCCTCTACTGAGGGAACTGGAAGTGACGAGTAATTTTGGAAATAGAACACATCCAATAAGTGGAGGAGTAAAACATCATAATGGAGTGGATTTGAGACTGGATACAGGAGATGATGTCATCGCACCAGCCATGGGGAAAATTGCTTTTGCAGGAGAAAAAGGAGGTTATGGAAATACAGTTATCATAGAGCATGCATTTGGTTTTAAGACCCTTTATGCTCATTTGGATAGGATTTATGTAACGGCGGGTGAAATTGTAGGAAAAGGAAAAGTGATAGCCGCGGGTGGGAACTCGGGTAATTCCACAGGGCCGCATCTTCATTATGAAGTTTTATATGAGAATGTGCATGTGGAACCAGAAAATTTTATAAATTGGGACAAGAGTAATTTTAATATAGTGTTTAACAATGAAAAAAATGTACAATGGGAATCTTTTCTAACAATAATGGGAAAAAATCAAACGAAATGAGTGTGAATGTATCATCAAAAGGAGTAAATGTAATCGCTCCAGAAACCCACTTCAAAGGAGTGATAGAAACTAGCGCTATGACGCAGATAGAAGGCTTCTTCGAAGGAGATGTGAAATGTGAAAACACCCTGCACATAGGTAAGACAGGGAAAGTTAATGGAAATATCGTAGCAGATTCTATCTTCATCGATGGAGAAATCAAAGGAGATATCTCTGCGGATAGAGTAGAGATTGGCGAAAATGGACGAGTATATGCTAACATCATCTCGGCTTCGTTCATTATCCATGAAGGAGCGAGATTCGAAGGGAACAAAAAGATGAAAATAGAGGAAAATACCTATAGCAGTCTTTCCACTTCTGATGATGAGTAATCGTCTTTAAAAATTAAAACAAAAAAAGCAGTCATTTACAGACTGCTTTTTATATTTAATCTTCTCCTTTCATTTTTTCGGCGTTTTCTGCCATGATTAGAGCTTCTAGCATTTCTTCTATATCTCCGTTCATAAAGGCGTCTAGATTGTAAATAGACTTATTGATTCTATGGTCGGTCACACGCCCTTGAGGATAGTTGTAAGTTCTAATTTTTGCAGAACGGTCTCCCGTAGAAACCATGGTTTTTCTCTGAGCTGCGATGTCTCCTTGTACTTTTTGTAGTTCTATATCGTAGAGTTTTGTACGAAGCATTTCCATTGCTAGCTCTCTATTGGCCAACTGAGAACGAGCCTGCTGACAAACCACCACTATTCCTGTAGGCTTGTGAGTCAGCTGTACTTTGGTTTCTACCTTGTTTACATTCTGTCCTCCTGCTCCTCCTGAACGCGAAGTCTGCATTTCTATATCAGCTGGGTTGATTTCCACATCTACTTCTTCTGCTTCTGGTAGTACAGCTACGGTAATCGCTGAGGTATGCACTCGCCCTTGGGATTCGGTCTCTGGAACACGCTGAACACGGTGAACACCAGACTCGAATTTCATGATTCCATACACACCCTCACCTTCTACTCTCATGATGAGTTCCTTGTAACCTTTTGCGGCCTCGTTGTAGTCGGTAACTTCGTGTCTCCAGCCTTTTGACTTGAAATACATAGTGTACATTCTATATACATCTTCCACGAAAATAGCCGCCTCGTCACCGCCTGTTCCTGCACGGAGCTCTACCATGACATTCTTGTCATCAGCTGGGTCTTTCGGGATGAGAAGGATTTTCAGGTCTTCTTCCAATTTAGGGATTAGAGCCAGACTTTCCTGCTTCTCCATTTTAGCCAAATCTATCATATCCTTATCAGATTCTGTGGCGATGATTTCATCGGCTTCTTCTATGGAGTTTTTAGCGTTCATGTATTGGTCAAAAACAGCCACCACTTTTCCCAAATCGCTGTATTCTTTGTTAAGAGAAGAATATCTTTTTTGGTCAGAGATTACATCTGGCTGGATGATTAGATCCGCTACTTCATTATATCTTTGTTTGATTGCCTGTAACTTTGGTATTAAACTATTTGCCATTATTTAATTTTGAATGGGCAAAGATAAGAAAATCCTATGTAATGAGTTAAATTTTGGTTTAATGACAAATAAAATTCTAGTTAATTTAATATAATCAAACAACAAAATATTTGGGGCAAATGTCTTATCTCTGAAGAAAAATATTAGTTTATGAGATTTTTAAAATTATTTGTTTTAGTGGCTGTTTTGTTTTTTTGGAATGGCTTGTGCACAGGAAACACCCAAGGCAAAGCTAGAGAAAACAGCAAATTACCCTGTCACTATTGCCCCAGATTTTCCAGATGGAGGAATTAATGGATTTCGCCAGTTAGTCGCATCAAAATTCAATATTGATAAGGTAAATCCATATCAACATTTGCCTATAGAATATGTAAAGAAAATCCAACAGATGATTTTACAAAACAAATCTACACCTGATATCCAGCTGATGACAACTGTAAAATTTATCGTGGAGCCAGATGGATCACTATCCAATATTTCAGCAAAAGGAGAAAATCAATCTTTTAATAAAGAGATAGAAAGAGCGGTGAAATCCATACAGACCAAATGGATTCCAGCTGAAGTAAAGGGGGAAAAAGTTAGAGATAAGTATTATGTGCCTGTCAAGATAACGGTTAAATAACGAGAATTCTCTTCGTAGAAAAAACGGAGGAAATTTTTTGTCTATTAAATAGATAGAGAAGAAAAAATTGGGATTAAAATTTATTTTTATACTTTTGCGCCCAATTAATTTTTATTAGAGATGAAGAAATTATCATTAGTTATTTTAGCACTTGCATTCGGAAATGCATTTGCACAGGAAAATGAAACAGTTACAGATTCTGTAGCTGCAGTGGTAGAAGAAAAAGTGGCGGAGCCAGAACCACCGAAAAAAAACTGGTCTATAGAAGGGCAAAACACATTGATGCTAAACCAAGCAGCATTCTCTAACTGGGTAGGCGGTGGAGCTAATAATGTGGGATGGTTAGTAGGAGTAAACTACAATTTCACTTACCAAAAAGACAAAGACCTTTGGGAAAATAACATTATCTTAGGATACGGAAGAAATAATACCCAAGGATTAGGAAACAGAAAAACGCAGGATAATATCAACATCAGCACCAACTACGGTAGAGCTATCTCTAAAAATTGGTATGTATCTGCTGGAGCGAGCTTTCTTTCTCAGTTTGATAATGGATATGCTGATGGGAACAACCCAAGCGCTGCGAAAATCTCAAGCTTTATGGCGCCAGGTTACTTGAATATCGGTGCTGGTTTTACTTATAAACCAAATGAGGATTTCACGCTTACTTTGAGACCTGCTAACGCAAGAATGACTTTTGTTTTAGACAAGGATTTACAGTACAAAGGAAACTACGGACTTAAAAACAACGGAGACAGCATGTTGTTCCAGTTTGGGTTCTATGCAGATGCTTCTTATAAAGTGAAATTGATGGAAAATATCCATTTGACAAACAAAGCATGGTTGTTCTCTAACTATCTAGACCACCCAGAAAGAATCGCAATGGGATACAGCGGAATTCTTAATTTGAAAATCAACAAATATATTTCGTCTAACATCACGCTGGACCTAGTGTATGACCACAATCAAATCAGAAAAACTCAGCTGAAACAGACACTTGGACTTGGATTCGCTTACAATATCAGCAATGGTGTGAAAAAAGCTGACACATCAAGAAACGCTGACTGGAAACAAAACTAAAATATCATCAATAGAAAAATAAGATTTATCCAAAAGGGTAAATCTTATTTTTTGTAATATTGTGGAACGCTAAAATGTGTCATTAATGAATGATGAAATTAGAAAAGCAATTAATGTGTAAAAACCTTAAATTTTTTTGTGCTTTTATAATGTCATATATCATCTATGTGATTTGTGATTTTTTTCATTTATATACAGCTGGATATGGCAGAGATAATAAAAAATGAGTAAAAGTTCTATTTCAGACATTTTTATAATAAGATGATATTATCATAATACATCAAAACCCACAAGATATGAAACAAGAAGTGTATTTATGTGAGCAAAAAGGAACAACTTTCATCGTGGTTGATACCGAAGAGAATATTCAACAAGCTATTGAAAGAGATAAAGATGAAAATAGAAGTGAATTTGTAAAATACTTACAAAGGAATGACCCATCAGGATTTAATGAATTCAGAGCCAGAAAACTGAACCTATCCAAAGACAAGATAAAAGAACCTTTAGGAATTAGTTTTTTAGGAGTAGAGGAAACAGATGTAGAATATTTAAATAGCCAAGTAGAGCATTTAAATATTAATAAAATCAATATCCGAGATAGCAAACTTGATATACCATTGCCTGAGCATATTACAGATAATGTGAAAACTTTTTTCTGTGGAGGAAAAGTAAAAGGAGTAATAGACTTGGATTTATATAAAAATTTAGAAGAAATTAATATCTTGGATTGGGATACGAAAATAAAATTCAAAAATGATACAAAGAAAAATAATATTAGAAAACTAGTTGTATGGTATCATAAACCCAAAGAAAAAACACTCAAAACATTGATAGAGTTTTTATATAATTTGGAAATATTAGAAATAATTCATACCAATATAGAGACTTTGGAAGGAATAGAAGACCTTAGGTTTTTAAAGGAAATAGAAATACAATATGGACGGAATCTAAAACAAATAGATTATCTCAATGAATGTAAAAAGCTGGAAAAAGTCTTTTTTAATAATTGTAAAAAGATAGAAGATATGGAAAAACTGAACCAGCGCGAGGGATTATATATTCGGAAAGCAGCCTTGCCAGGATAGATAATATCGATATATTTAAACCTTTGCAGTTTGGTAAATCTTATTTTTTGTAATATTGTGGAACGCTAAAAAATCTAAAATGAACTTCACGATAATTAAAATAATTTTGTTTTCCATCGGATTGGTGGTGTCCATTCATAAAATAATCAGAGGCTATAAAACCAAAAACATCCAAATAATAGATGTGATGGTAATAGTTCTTTTCTCTATGATGTTGTATCTGAATGTGAAGGATTTGGAATAAAAGTAAAGAGCGTGTTCATTGATAATGTGTAGATACCTTAAATTTTTTTTCGCTCAGTTCATAGTGTCATATATCATCTATGTGATTTGTGATTTTTTTTATTTATATACTGCTGTGTATGGGGAAGAGAACATTGCCGAATTTTCTTATTGGGTAAGTCTTTTCTTATTTATTTTTTGTATTAATGGGTTTTCCTTATATGCTGAATACATTTTTTGTATATAAATACGATGGTAAATCAGTGTATGCGCTGGTTTTCTTTATAAATGTTATTTATCTCTATTGCATTGATATTTTGTTTCTTAAATGTACTGATTTTTGTAGCTTATATAATGATTTTATTCGTGTTTCTGTCTCGTGTTTTTTCTTGTTTTTATTTAAATTCATACAAGAAAACAAATAATGGTTAAAAACATTTTCATGGAATTATCATGATAAAACGCTCTTTATCTTTGTTGTGGGAAATTTTCATAAAATAAAATAAAAATCTTCTTGCTTAGTAGAAAAAAATAATTATCTTTGCACTCTCAAAAGGGAGAATAATTTTAAGTTTAAAAAGTAATGGAGCAGTAATGCTACCTCTTACAAGAAAAAGTATATAAAATGAAAAGAACATTCCAACCATCAGAAAGAAAGAGAAGAAACAAACATGGGTTTAGAGAAAGAATGTCTACACCTAATGGTAGAAGAGTTTTAGCTGCAAGAAGAGCAAAAGGAAGAAAAAGATTGACAGTTAGCGAAGCAAGAGCTAAAAGATAATCTATCTTCTGAAAATAAAATAATAGTGTCTGAAAGAATCTATCTTTTGGACATTTTTTCGTTGTTATAACTCTCGGTTGTTTTAACATTTTTTTAATTTTAGATTTAACCTTTCGCAAAAAAAATTATCAAACAAATAGAAAACCAATGAAGGTAAAAGATGAAGATATTATCTTTCTTATGCAAAGTCCTGAAAATCAAGAAAAAGGACTTCGTATGATGATGGATGCATATCAGAGTCGGTTGTATTGGCATATTCGTAGGCTGGTCGATGATGAAGATGCCGCAAAGGATGTTTTGCAGGAAACTTTCATCAAAGTTTATCAGAATTTTTCACAATTCAAGAAAGACAGCCAGCTCTATACATGGCTCTACAGGATAGCGTCTAACGAGGCTCTGCAACATCTGAATAAGGTGAAAAAAATGCAGAAAACAGAGCAGGATGTAGATGTCTATCTAGAAAACCAAAAAGCAGAAAATAGCGGGAGAAATGCAGATGAGATAGAGCTTTTACTACAAGATGCGATACAAAAACTACCAGAGAAACAACGGATGGTTTTTGCGCTGAGGTATTATGATGACCTGCCATATGAGGAGATTAGCAAGATTTTGGATATGTCAGTAAGCACACTGAAAACCAACTATCACTATGCGAAAAGCAAAATAGAACAATATATTTTAGACCATAGCGAAGAATTTTAAAAATGAAAAAAATAGATATAGAAAAATGGGAACGAAAAACGCCTGAACTGCCAGAAAACTTTTTCGAGAAAATGCAGGAAAAAGTTTTGGATAAAACGGTAAGGGCGGAAAAACAGTCTGTAAAAAGGTTTAAAATAAACCCAGCGTGGGCTTCTGCGGCTGCGATAGCAGTGATTTTTGGCATTTCGTTTTTTGTGAATTTTAAGAATAAAAATGTGGAAGTGACACAAAATCCTCAGATGGTTCAGGCTGAAAATCATTCAAGTCTAAATCAACAGCAAAATACTGAACCTCAAACAGATATTGTAAATCAAGAAGCGACAGAAAATCAGCCTTACACAGAATCAAAAACATCTTTCGCAGGGCAGAGTTCTGATGCTGTTTCTGAGCAGAAAATAAAAAATCTTTCTACGAAACTCAAAATGGAAGAGGTTCTAAATGTCATGAGCGAAGAGGAACTTCAGGAGTTGACTAGTAATTATGAACAAGACACCTTTTTGGATTTATATTAATTAAAATTTTAAAAATGAAAAAAATATTTTTTTTATTAGCCATATCTTTTGGAATGCTGGTTTCTGCACAAAAGAACAATGCAAAATCTAATGGAAAACACCACGAGGACAAGAAAAGCTATATTCATGATTTTGAAAAAATGACACATGAAGAGAAAATGGCTTTCATTCAGCAGTTGAGTGTTAATAAAATTATCAAAGAATTAGAGCTTTCTGGTGAGAAAAAAGATACTGTGGAGAAACTTCTTAGTGAATATCTTAAAGCGCAAAGGGAAATAAAAGCTTTTAAACCTATGGGTGCTCATGAAAATCTGACCGATGAAGAGGCTTTAAGAAAGATAAACCTTGGTTTTGAAGTTGCTCAAAAGGTTTTGGATAACAGAAAATTTTACTCCAAAAAATTACTGGAACACCTTTCTCCACAGCAGGTCTTGAAAATTTATAAAATAGAGAAAGATATCAAGGATTCCTTTAAGCATAAATACGATAAAGACAAACATAAAACTAAATAAATTTATACACAAAAGACTGATATTTTTCAGTCTTTTTTTAGTTTATACTTGAGATTTATTATTTATCTTCGCGAGAAAATAAATATTTATGAGAGCAGTATTTTTATCATTGTTTATGTTTTGTTTGAATCTTGTATTTGGACAAAACATAGAGGAAATCAAACTAAATGTTAATATTCAAGACCCTATGAAGTCTACAAAAAGTCTGAGTTTATTGGATTTGAGAGAGAATAAAGAAGTAGGTCAACTTAAAAGGTTTTCTTCAGGAAAAGAATCTAAAGTAGTTTTTCAGAAAGAAGAAAAACAAGCTGTGAAAGAGTGGTTTGAAAAGTATAATGAAACCAAAGGAAAAGATGAACTGTATTTGGTTTTGAAGAAACTAAATATTTCACAAGAAGATGCTCAGAACAAATTGGAAGTTTCTGCGGGTGTATTTGCAAAAAAAGCGGATAAATTCCATTATATCTCTAAAGTAGATACGGTACTTTTTGACCAAGGAAATTCAAATGCTTTGGTTCGCGCTATTCCTGCTCTTCTCGGAAATGTAATAAAAAAATCATACAAAATTGTTCCTTGGAAAGAAGAACTTTCGCAGGAAAATCTTGCTAATTATGAAGAAGTAATGAAACAAAATATGCCAGCCTTTACAGAAACAACATTAAAGGACGGGGTTTATAAAAGCTATCATTCATTTTTTAGACAGACGCCAGAAGAAGGGCATTTTACTATTGTAAAAAATGAAAAAGGTGAGGTTGTTAGAGCGGTAAAAGAAGATAAAACAAAAATTCCAGCGAGACAAATCAATATCTATGTTGCTGATGGGAAAGCCTATAAAAATACTCTTGCGGGCTTTGTAGAAATGGAAAAAGATAATAGGGGCTACTATATAATGTCTAATCATGCATCCTTATTTCCAGCGAAAACAAGTCCAACATATGGAATAATGTTCGGATTGGCAGGTGGTTTAATTGGTGGCTTGATTGGCGGAACAATAGATGCGGTTAGAGATAATAATAAAGCTAAAAAAGGACAAGCCAAAGAAAAATCTAAATACTACATAGACCATCTTACAGGTTATTATATGTTGGAAGAATAATAATTTATACCAAAAGAGATTGATTTTTTCAGTCTCTTTTTTGTTATCTTTGCAGGATACTGATTTTTGAAATGAAAAATATAAGAAATTTTTGCATCATTGCACATATTGACCATGGTAAATCTACCTTGGCAGACCGACTTTTGGAGTATACTAATACGGTGACACAGAGGGAGTTGCAGGCGCAGACTCTTGATGATATGGATTTGGAAAAGGAGCGAGGAATTACCATAAAATCCCACGCTATCCAGATGGACTACGAATACAAGGGCGAAAAATATGTCCTTAACCTTATCGATACTCCTGGGCATGTGGATTTCTCGTATGAAGTTTCGCGTTCCATTGCGGCGTGCGAAGGAGCTTTGCTGATTGTAGATGCAGCGCAAAGCATTCAGGCTCAGACTATTTCCAATCTTTATTTGGCGTTAGAAAATGATTTGGAAATTATTCCAATTTTGAATAAAATAGACCTTCCTTCGGCAAATCCTGAGGAGGTTACAGATGAAATTGTCAATCTTTTGGGCTGTAAACCAGAGGATGTCCTTCGTGTTTCTGGAAAAACAGGAGCAGGAGTGAAAGAACTTCTGGAGCAGATAGTGGAGAGAATCCCAGCGCCAGAGGGCGACCCAGATGCACCGCTACAGGCATTGATTTTTGACTCTGTGTTTAACCCATTTAGAGGAATTGAGGCTTATTTCAAAGTAGTAAATGGAAGCATAAAGAAAGGGCAGAAAGTGAAATTTATGGCTACTGACCGCACCTATGATGCCGATGAGGTGGGAACTCTAAAACTAAAACAAGCGCCTAAACAAGAGATAAAATGTGGAGATGTGGGCTATATCATTTCTGGGATAAAGGATGCCCGAGAGGTGAAAGTAGGGGACACCATTACTTCCGCTGAAAACCCAGCTCCTGCACCGATAGAAGGTTTCGAAGAGGTGAAGCCGATGGTGTTTGCGGGGATTTATCCGATAGAATCTGAGGATTTTGAGGAGCTTAGGGCTTCATTAGAAAAACTAAGGCTGAATGATGCTTCACTTGTTTTCGAGGCGGAAAGTTCGGCGGCGCTGGGCTTTGGTTTCCGATGTGGTTTCCTTGGAATGCTTCACATGGAAATTGTTCAGGAGCGTCTTGACAGGGAATTTGGAATGAATGTAATCACTACCGTTCCCAATGTATCTTACCACGGCTACACCAAGAAAGAGCCAGATGTTCCTATCCTTATCAACAACCCGTCCGAGATGATGGACCCTACTACGATGGACAGAGTGGAAGAGCCGTATATAAAGGCTTCTATCATCACTAAGTCTGATTTTGTGGGAGCTGTGATGACGCTTTGTATAGAAAAACGAGGCGAAATCGTTAATCAGTCTTATTTGACTTCTGACCGAGTAGAATTGATTTTCAATATGCCGTTATCAGAGGTGGTGTTTGATTTTTATGACCGATTAAAGTCTATTTCCAAAGGATATGCATCGTTTGACTATCACCCAATAGGCTTCCGTCCATCTAAATTGGTGAAAATGGATATCCTTATCAATGGGGATATGGTGGATGCACTTTCTTCCCTGATACACGATTCCAACGCCTATAACATTGGTAAAAAAATGTGCGAGAAACTTCGCGAACTGATACCGAGACAGCAGTTTGACATCGCAGTTCAGGCGGCTCTGGGAACTAAAGTAATCGCCCGAGAAACCATAAAAGCCCTTCGTAAAGATGTAACCGCAAAATGTTATGGTGGTGACATCTCTCGTAAGAGAAAACTCCTTGAAAAACAAAAAGAAGGAAAGAAAAAAATGAAACAAATTGGGCGGGTAGAAGTTCCTCAGTCTGCATTTATGGCGGTGCTGAAACTGAATGATTAGAATGGATAATGTATAAAAATTATGAGCAAAGAGGATTTACTAACTATCATTATAGATAATAAAAAAGTTGTAGACACATTAATAGATTTTTTCAATAAGAATAATATACAGAATGGATGTGAAAGTGTATGTAATGAAGTTAAGGATATAAAAGAATATTTAGAGTTAATTCTAAAAGATATAGAAGACGATGAGAAACCAATCCCTAAAGACTTTTTTCAGAAAATAGGGCAAGAAGTAAGAAATTCTATAGATATTGAAAAATTAAAAGAAATCGAAAGTCTAATACCTTTCTATCCTGAAATATCAAATTATAATTATCCTACTAATAAAGTAAAAGCAGGTTATGAAAGGTATAATTTTTATAAATCATTAGATTTTATTTCAGAGAATACAGTAGTTGTAGGAGCTAATGGCTCAGGAAAATCAACATTAGCAACTAATATAAAATATAATTTTAATGAAAAAATAGGAATTGTAATACCTGCTCAAAAATTACTGATTATACCAACATTTGATAGTGTTCCCAATTTAGAAAAATCAACATCTGAATATAAAAAAATTGAAACAAACATTATAGATAGTAAAATAACATATAATTTATCTTATAATGACACTATACCGTATGAAGAAACAAGGAAATATGTAGCTGATTATAAATACATTTTAAATGTTTTTTTTGCAGAAAAGACATATACAGAGAGTATTATACATCGTAAATTGAAGGAAAATGGGTATGTAAACATAAAAGAGTACTCTCCAATTAAATTAGATAAAGCTATTAATATTTGGAATTTTCTAATAGAGCACAGAGAAATGTTTTATGATGATAATAATAATCTTAAAATTAAAGTTAAGGAGAGTTTAGAGGAGTATCCTGCTTATCAAATGAGTGATGGAGAAAAAAATATATTCTTTTTAATTGGAAGAGTATTATTAGCTTCTGATAATGCAATAATAATTATTGATGAACCTGAAATGTATCTTCATAAAGCAATTGTTAATAAGCTATGGGATAGATTAGAGAATGAAAGAAGGGATTGTAAATTTATTTATTTAACACATGATTTAGAGTTTGCTTCTTCTCGAAAGGCAAATAAATATTGGATAAAAGACTTTCAATTTCCTAGTAAATGGGAAATAGAACCTATACCCGAAAATGATATACCTGATAGTCTATTAATGAAAATTTTAGGGAGTAGAAAAAAAATTCTTTTTTGTGAAGGAAAGAAAAGTAGTTTAGATATTCAAATATATGAAATCTTATTTCCTAATTATACTATAATACCCTTAGAAGGCTGTTCAAATGTAATTAATTATACGAGAGCTTTTAACAAGATACCTAATAAAAATAGTACAGCTATTGGTATTGTAGATAGAGATTTTAGAACAGATGAGCAAATTAATAAATTTCGTAATGAAAACATATATGTATATTCAGTTGCTGAAATAGAAAATTTGTTTTTATTAGATGAATTTATTCAATTTTTTACCAAAAGAAGAGATGAAAAAATTGATATTGAAAAATTGAAAAAAAAGGTATTTGATAAACTTGAAAAAGATAAAGAACAACAGATATCTAATTATGTCACATCTTACATTAATTATGTTTTTTCTGAAGAGCATGTAAACAAGGCCAAAAATAAGCAGGAAATTAAAGACAATTTTCATGAATTTATTACCAAAATAGATATAGATAACCTCTATAATAAAAGAAAGGAAGAAATAGAAAAAATTATAAACGAAAAAGATTATTCAAAAGCTATAAAAGTTTATAATAATAAAGGGCTCTTAAAAGAAATTGAGGATTTATTAAGATATAAATCAGGAAAATATTCTAATGACTCTTTAATATTTTTAAAAGATTCGGAGGAAGCAAAACAAGTATTAAGAGCTGTTTTTCCTCAAGAAATTATTGATGATAATTAAAAAGAAGAAGAGTAAAATCATATAAATATATTTACGGAATATTTGAGTTTATGTTTAGTAAAGAGGCTTTATCAGAGATAGAAAATCTGATTTCAGTAAAAGAAAAAATAGTAATCGTTACCCATTATAATCCTGATGGAGATGCCATCGGGAGTAGTCTTGGGCTTAAGCATTTCCTTAGGAATAGAGGCGTAGAGGCGGAAATCATCGTTCCTAACGACTTCCCAAAGTTCCTAAAATGGATGCCCGAAGCAAAAAAAATAACCATCGCAGAGTATAAAAAAAGAAAAGCCATAGAGCTGATAGAGGCGGCGGATGTAGTATTTTGTTTGGATTTTAATACTTATACTAGGATAGGCATGGTGGGCGACTGGGTAAGCAATTCCAAAGCTGTTAAAATCCTGATAGACCACCACCAGCAGCCTGGTGAGTTTGATTTTGTCTATTCTGATACTAATATTCCTGCTACTTCGCAGATGGTTTATCATTTTATAGAAGCGCTGGGACAGGAAAATTTAGTTGATGAAAACACCGCAAAATGCCTATATACAGGGATAATGACCGATACAGGAGGTTTTCGGTACCGTTCCACAAGTGCAACTACACACAGAATTATCGCAAATTTAATAGAAAAAGGCGCAAATCCTGCCGAGATTAGTTCTAACACTTGGGATAATAATACAGTGAGCCGTCTGAAACTGCTTTCCTTGATTTTAGGGCGAGTAGAATTGGTTAAAGATAATGAAATAGCTGTTCTTTGGCTGAAACGAACTGAATTGCAGGAATTTGGCTTTGAAAAAGGAGATACCGATGGTTTTGTAAATTATGGACTGAGCCTCGCTGGTGTGAAGGTTTCGGCTTTCTTTATGGAAGACCTTTATGAAGATTTTATCAAAATATCTTTCCGCTCCAAAGAAGATGTGGATGTCAATCAGTTCGCTAGAAAATATTTCAATGGCGGCGGACATATTAACGCCGCTGGAGGAAAATATCTGAAATCTCTGGAAGAAACAATATCAGACTTTAAGAAAATTGTAGAAAAAGAAGGAATATAAAAAAGCTGCCATTATTATTTGGCAGCTTTAGTTTTTTATGCGTTTTTCAGTTTTGCGATTACATCAATACCTCCTGTGGTAATGTCTCCTATTTTGCAGAGAACTTCTGTGCCGATTGGTAAGAAAACATCCATCCTAGAACCGAATTTGATAAAGCCCAGCTCGTGCCCTGCTTTGGCATCATCGCCCACTTCTGAATACATTACGATTCTTCTTGCGACATATCCTGCTATCTGTCTGAATACTACTTTTTGGTTGGTTAGAGTATCCACAGCTATCGTTGTTCTTTCGTTTTCTGTGGATGATTTTTCATTCCAAGCCATCAGGTATTTCCCAGCGTGGTATTTTCTGTAGGAAACTTTTCCTGTCACAGGATATCTGCATATATGCACATTGAGAGGCGACATGAAAATAGAAATCTGAAGGCATTTTGTTTTCAAAACTTCGTCTTCTTCCACTTCTTTTATCATTACTACCTTTCCATCAACAGGCGCCACCACAGTGTCCGTGTGTTCTGAAATATTTCTGTTTGGAACGCGGAAAAACCAAACAACCAAGCAGAATAAAATAAGTAAAGGTAGGGTTACCAATACCGAATATCTACCAAGGAAAAAGTGCGAAATGGCAGATAGCAAGGTCAAAACCAATAAAGAAACGATAATAGTCCCTTTTCCTTCTCTATGAAGTGTCATAATTTTATGTATTTAAATTAAGTTTTCTATAATAAAATATAAATATACCACAGGTGCACATAGGATGAAGCTGTCCAGTCTGTCCAGTACACCGCCATGCCCAGGGATTATGTTTCCGCTGTCTTTCACGCCGAAAGTTCTTTTCAGCTGACTTTCTACCAAGTCTCCAAGAGGAGCAAAAACAGAAACAAGAAGCCCAATGATAATCCAGTTTCCTCTCAGTTCGGGCATGTTTTGTTCAATGAAGAATCCTAAAATCAAAGTGCAGATTACTCCACCAGCAAAACCTTCCCAAGTTTTTTTCGGGCTGATTTTCGGAGCCATTTTATGCTTTCCGAACATTCTTCCAGCAAAATACGCAAAACCATCACTGCTCCATATTAGCGTAAACAAGACAAAAGTCTCCCAGCCAAAATGTTTTTCGGAATAATTAAACATAGGAAGCCCTAATGCAAATGAAAACGAGAGAAATACATAAATTACGATGAATATCAGTTTCCCATTGTCATAATAAAGTTCATTAGGGTATTTGAATAAAGTAAATGAAGCGATGAAAACTAGGGCAATACCCAAAAGCTCTTGGATATTAAAAATAAAATAAAAATCATGATTTAGGAATCTTATCCCAAATCTATAAAAAACGATAAATCCCACTGGGAAAACTATCCATTTCCACCATCCTTCACCGAATTTCATTATTTTAATCGCTTCCCAAGCACCTACCACTATTAAAAATGAAATAAAAGAAAGGTACAAGTACTCTTGTTTTACATCGATATTTAGGAAATCTTTTAAGTAAACAGAGCCGAAATGAGTAGTGCATAGAAAAATGACCAAACCATAGACTGCTCCAGAAATAGTACGCTGAATTAAATTCTTATCCAAAATCTAGAAATTTAAAAAAATTAATCTTCGAGCAAAAGTAAGAAAAGTTTTGGATATTTCTTGTTTGGATTGTCTAAATTTGATTTTCCACCACTTATTGATGTTATTTTTTTAATATGACTTTTCCGTTTTATTCTTGACATGGCTTCGCTGAGGTCTTCCACTATCTGTGAAACATTGGCCATGATGATGATTTTTTCGGGAAGCATCTGATTACTAAAATGCAGTATATTATCACATGAAAGCACGATTTTTGCATCAAAAGCAATCAAATATTCACAAGTGATAAACGCAGCATCATTTCGTTTATCCAGACATTTTGTATAAGAAGTTTTTGTAGCGTCTAAGAATTTCTGTAAATCCTCATCACAGCAGAAAACAGAAGTTATATTTTCAGAATCTATGATTTTATGGAGGATAGGAAGGGCTTCAGCTTCATTTCCACAATAATTAAAAACACCTCCAGAGAGAGTAAATAGCTGAGCGAATTTATAATCAACATCAGCATGCTTAAGTGTATCTCCATAATCAAGAAGACCTTGAGGAGATTTATTTTTTTCTTCGCCACCGAAGATTTTACCGAATAAGTTTTTAAAAAAGCTCAATTACAATACAAAAATTATCCTACTAGGTTACGAAGTTAATAATAATTTTGAATAAATCAAAAAATAAACAGATTTTATGTAAGAAATGATGAATAAAATTGATATTATTTGAATTAAATAACGAAGAATTTTGCAAAAAAGTATAAATCTTGGTTTTTGTGAATAAAAAAACCTCTCTGATTATAGAGAGGTTTGATTTAAATTATGATTGAGAATCTTTTGATTCATCATTTTCAGAAGGTTTTTCTTCCTCTGGAGTGTTGTCAATCACGGGAGCTGGGTTTTCTGCTGGAGTAAGATTTTGTTCCTCTTTTTTAGAAGTTTCTGCAACTTCTGGTTCCCATGCTCTCTTTCCAAAGATTTCTTCCAAGTCTTCCTTGAAAATCACTTCTTTTTCAATAAGTTTATCCGCTAGAGCCTCTAACTTTTCTTTGTTTTCAGTTAAAATTCTGATGGCTCTTTGGTATTGATTTTCAATGAGTTTGGATATTTCTTCATCTATGGTCTTCGCTGTATGCTCTGAATATGGTTTCCCAAAGTTATACTCAGACTGTCCAGAACTGTCATAGTAAGAAATGTTTCCTATTTTGTCATTTAGACCATATATGGTAACCATAGCTTGGGCTCTTTTGGTTACTTTTTCTAAGTCAGAAAGCGCTCCAGTAGATATATTATTATATACAACCTGTTCAGCGGCACGCCCTCCTAGTGTAGCACACATTTCATCCAGCATTTGCTCTGTAGTGGTCAGCTGTCTCTCCTCAGGAAGATACCAAGCTGCACCCAGTGAACGCCCTCTAGGAACGATAGTCACTTTTAGTAATGGATTGGCATGTTCTGTGAGCCAAGATATGGTCGCATGTCCTGCTTCATGGATGGCAACTCTTCTTTTTTCGGAAGGTTTTATTGCCAAACTTTTCTTTTCCAAACCACCAATGATTCTATCCACAGCATCTAGGAAATCCTGTTTAGTAACGCTTTCATGGCTGTTTCTCGCAGCGATAAGGGCAGCCTCATTACATACATTCGCAATGTCTGCACCACTAAACCCAGGAGTTTGTTTTGCTAAAAATTCTTTATCTACAGAATCATCAAGTTTGATTTTCTTTAGATGAACTTCAAAAATTTCTCTTCTTTCGTGGACTTCAGGAAGGTCTACATAAATTTCCCTATCAAATCTCCCTGCTCTAAGAAGAGCCTTGTCCAAGATGTCTGCACGGTTGGTAGCCGCCATCACGATGACATTGGTATCCGTTCCGAAACCATCCATCTCTGTAAGTAGCTGGTTAAGAGTATTTTCTCTCTCGTCGTTAGCTCCGCTGAAATTACTTTTACTTCTCGCTCTACCAATGGCATCTATCTCATCGATGAATATAATCGCAGGAGATTTTGCTTTTGCTTGGGCGAATAAGTCACGCACACGCGAAGCTCCCACGCCTACGAACATTTCCACAAAATCAGACCCTGAAAGCGAGAAGAAAGGAACTTTCGCTTCTCCTGCCACAGCTTTTGCTAGGAGGGTTTTCCCTGTTCCTGGAGGCCCTACAAGTAGTACTCCTTTCGGAATTTTACCACCTAATTTAGTGTATTTTTCAGCGTTTTTTAGGAAATCTACAACTTCCTGTACTTCTTCTTTTGCTCCTTCGAGACCAGCTACATCTTTAAAGGTGATGACAGCATCTTTTTCGCTAACTAATTTGGCTTTAGAACGCCCAATGTTAAACATACCGCTGCTGCTTCCACCACCGCCGCCCATTCTTCTGAAAAGAAAATAGTAGAGCAGGGCAGAAAAACCAATCCACATAGCCATGGAGATGAATGTACTCTTCATAGCGGAACCAGAATCTCCAAAATTGATTACAGTTTTTATCTCAGAATTGGTCTTTTTGATTTCATGAAATCTTTCTTGAAGATATTTTAGATCTCCATAGGATAATTCCAAATCTGGATTTGCTCCTTGTGAAAAAGGAAGCATTATATCTTTTTGCTCTTCAGTTTTTTTTCTTGCTTCTGAAGTTAAAAATATATCAGCTTTGTGTGTGTCTCGGTATACTTTTATCTCTTTTATTTTGCCTTGCTGCATTAAGCCGAAAAATGTATCCTCATCTATCGATTTGACCGTAGAAGATGAGCTAAGCATAGGATAAAAGAGCATTCCCAATGCGATGAGAATGACTACATAGAACCAATTAAATCCTTTGTTCATACATATATTTTTCTTAGTTAAATAAATTGTCTTGATTTTCTATCACAGTGACTTTGGCATCACTCCAAAGGTCTTCTATATCATAGTATTCGCGGATATGTTTTTGGAAAACATGCACCACCACGGAGATGTAATCCACTAAAACCCAAAGTGCGTTTTCTTCACCTTCGGTATGCCATGGGCGTTCTTTGAGCTCATTTCTTACTCTTCTCTCGATATTTCCTGCGATAGCATTTACCTGCGTGTTTGAATTTGCGCTACAGATAATGAAATAGTCTGCAGCGGCATTTTCTATGTTGGTAAGATCCAAAATTCTAATATCCTCACCTTTGGTGTCTTGGATACTGTCTATGATGGTGTTTATTAGAAGTTGTTTTTCTGATTTTATACTCATTTAGATATATATTGTATTAGTTGCAAATTTATTCTTTTTTACTTTAAATCAAAGAAATATTTTTATATTTATCCGTCATAAATTTATGAAGTGGATACATTATTTTATATTCAGCAGTGTTCATCTACTAATGATGAGATTATCAACTTACTAAAAAGCCATGATGGCATCAGGGAACTGACACTCTACACCTTTGACCAAACTAAAGGAAGAGGGCAGTATGGCAACACTTGGGATACGGCTCCGAACCAAAATCTGGCTTTTTCTATGGCTTTGCTGCAAAATGAAGTTTCGCAGTCGGATACCTTATTCAATTTCCATACCGCAAACATTTTACGCGATTTTATTGCCAAAAAGACAGGAATAAAAGTAGAAGTCAAGTGGCCTAATGATATCATTATCCATCACAAAAAGGTGTCAGGAATGCTCATTGAGAAAAAGAAGATAGGGAATAATGTGTATTTTATAGTCGGTATAGGGCTGAATCTTTTGCAGCGAAATTTCCAAAATCTCCCAAAAGCAGGCTCTATTCTTACCCAAACCAAAAAGGAATTTGATTTAGAAAACTGGACAAAAGAAATGCACGCATTTTTTTTAGAAAAGGTTTTTGAGCCTGTTTCTTCCGAAGAAATATTAGACCAATATCATCATTTTTTATTTAAAAAAGATGAAATTTCTGTTTTTGAAATGGACAAAATAAGACAAAATGGCATAATCAAAAAAGTAGATGGACAAGGACACCTATGGATAGACCTCGAAAATGAAGGTCTGAAAAGGTTTTATCATAAAGAAATAAAACTGCTGTACTGATTATTCATTTGCTCTTTTTCTATACAAATGTATAGCCACAGCTCCGAAAATGATATTGGGAATCCACATCGCAAGGAGCGGCGGAAGGCTTTGGTTAGAAGAAAGAACTTTCAGTACCTCAAAGGAGAAAATGAATGTGAAAGCCAGCGAGATACCCACAGCTAGATTCTGCCCAATTCCTCCTCTTCGTTTCTGTGAAGAAAGCGACAATGCCAAAATAGACAAGATGAAAATAGACATAGGCATAGAGGTGCGCTGGTGGAGCTCGTTTAGGTAGGTGTTTAGGTTGCTGTTGCCTTTTATTTTTTCTCTTTCGATGAATTTTATGAGGTCGGGCGTGTTTTTGTTCTCCGCTTCTAGGTCATTTGGGAATAATTCCTCTGGCGAGAGCCCGAAACTTTGGGTCTTTTCGTTACCGCTGTTTAGTGTTTCCGTGTCATCAGGATTGATGGTTTTTTCGAGGTAATTGCTTAGACGAAAAAGTTTGTCTTTCTTGTCCCAAGCCACATCTGTAGCGATGAGCTGATAGACCATTTTTCCTTTTTTATCAAATTTTTGATACTTGTAGCCAGAGCCTCTTTGGTTAAGCTGGTGGTAGCTGTTGATAAAAACATATTCCGTCTGCGAAAGCTGTGCAGAGATGGTAGTGATGTCTATGTATTTATTCCTGTTACTGCTATTATAGGTGTAAATGATGAGTTCGTTTTTCTTTCCATTTGCCCAAGGAAGAATAAAATGATTGGTAGCAAGGGTGAGGAGCATCAGAAAAATTCCTACATAAAAATACGGGCGCGAAAATCTATGAAAACTAGCACCACTACTGAGAACGGCTACGATTTCGGTATTGTTAGCCATCTGCGAAGTAAAGAAAATAATAGAAACGAAAACCAAAATAGACATAAAGGTAATCACCAAATAGACCACCCAAAACGGATAAAAATGAATTAGGAAATATCCCACAGTGAAGCCGTTTCCTTCTATTCTAGGAGCTTTGGACTGCACATCTATAATTACCACAATGATGGATAACAGCGCCAGCATAAAGCCCAGCGTTCCCAAATATTTTTTAATAATATAGCGGTCTATGATTTTCATATTACAAAATATTCGCAAATTTAGTTTTTTTGCTTTGTTAAAAAGAAAAAATAAATCATCTTTCTCAAAAATATAAATAAAAATCCCTCCAAAGCTAAACTTTGAAGGGAAAAAAGAAAAAAATATTAATTATTGTTTCGAAGCAAATTCATCTTTGAAATCGGCATTTGCCTCATAGTCTGCGACCATTTCTTTGGCGTAATCTGTTTTTTCTCCTTTGCTAAACCTTCTTTCGAGGCTGTCAAAGATAGAATATACCACAGGAATCACTATCAGTGTAAGGAATAGTGAGGACATCAGACCTCCGATGATTACTATCGCTACACCTCGGTTCATATCCGCTCCATCTCCAGATGCTATCGCAATAGGTATCATCCCTGCTACCATAGCAATGGTGGTCATCAAGATAGGACGAAGACGAGCTTGGTTGGCTGCTACCAGAGCATCAAAGGTGCTGTCTCCTACTGCTTTTCTATTGTTTGCGAAATCCACAAGCATGATGGCATTTTTCGCAACGAGACCGATGAGCATGATAATCCCCAATATGGTGAAGATATTCAGCGTCTGGTTCGTGAGTGCCATGAGGAGTAATGCCCCAATGAACGAAAGCGGAACAGAGAAAATCACGATGAACGGCGTAGCAAAGCTGTCATACAGAGCTACCATTACCAAATACATAAGGACAATAGCCGCTAATAAAGCGAATCCTAATGTACCGAAACCTTCCTGCTGGTTTTCCATGTTTCCTCCCCATCTATATTCTACACCAGCTTTTTTCTGAATTTTAGAGAACTGCTGTTCCCATTCAGCTGCGATAGTTCCCGCAGGTCTTCCGATAGCTTTTGCTTGGACAGATACAGAAGGCGTTTTGTCTCTTCTTTCTAATAGTGAAGGCCCAGAGCCATAGCTGATGTCTGCAAACTGCTCCAAACGAACTACTTGTCTAGTAGCACTTACGAATTTCAGGTTTTTAACATCATCGATGGAAGATCTTCCGATTTCGTCATATCTGATGTTGATATCATATTCATATTCTCCAGCACGATATTTAGAATCTGTGTTTCCAGAGAAGGCGATCTGCATCGTTTTTCCTACGGAAGCAATGTTCAGCCCGAGAGAAGTCATTTTTTCTCTATCTACTTTTACATTGATTTCTGGGTTACCATCTTCGGAGGAAAGTTTTACTTCGGAAGCTCCTGGGATTTTTTCCAGTTGTTTCGCTGCTTGTTTTGCAAATTCCAAGGCATCTTTCAGGTCAGTTGCCGTTACAGTCAGGTTAATAGGCGACTGCTCTGCTCCGATGAGTCCCATCTGAACGATTTTTATTTTCGCTCCGATGATTTTTTTCTCCAATTCTCTTTTTAGTTTAGCTGAATAAATGTCTGAACTTTCTTTGACACTGCCATCTTTTTTTAAGAAAACTTGGATTTGGGATTTGTATTTCGTTCCAGAAGTGGAAGCCATCCCGTCATCAGCTTTTCCTACTGTGGTGATGATTTTTTCTACCTCAGGAATAGCGCTGATGTATTGCTCCGCCTGCTGAGTGAGTTTATTGGTTTTCTCAATGGAGGCATCTTTTTCTAATTCAAACTGAACCAAAAACTCGCCTTTGTCACTTTTCGGGAAGAAATCCACTCCGATGTAACCCATAGAGAACAGCCCGATAGTAGAAACAATGAACAGAACCAAAGTAACTCCTAGTGTTATCAGCTTTGTTTTTACTGATTGCAATGCCCATTTTAGCAAATTACCAATGCTTTGGGTAAAGTTGTTCAGCATGTTTTCAAAACCGAAAATCATTTTTCCAAAGAAAGAATTTTCGTTGATATGTTCCAGCTTTCCTACTCTAGAGAACAGCCAAGGCACGATGGTAAAGGATACCAATAGGGATAGCATTGTAGAAATCATTACCGTAACGCAGAACTGCACCAAGATATCCGCTACAAGTCCTGTAGCCATAGCAATCGGAAGGAATACCACCACGATAACCAAAGTAATCGCTGTAACGGTAAATCCAATCTCAGAAGCTCCATCATAAGCTGCACGAACTTTGTTTTTACCCATCTCCATATGGCGGTGAATGTTCTCAATAACCACGATGGCGTCATCCACCAAGATACCTACCACTAGTGAAAGCCCAAGCAAGGACATCAAGTTCAGCGTGTATCCCATAAAATACAATCCGATGAAAGTAGCAATCAATGAAAGAGGAATCGCCACCATCGTAATCACTGCGTTTCTCAAACTATGCAGGAAGAAAAGCATGATAAATCCTACCAAAGCGATAGCTAGGAACAAGTCAAAAATCACATTATTCGCAGCATTCAGCGTGTAATCTGTGGTGTCATTCGCTATCTCTAATTTTATTCCTTGTTTTTCGTAGTCTTTTTCTACGGTTTTTATAGTGTTTTTGATGGCTTCACTCACCTCCACAGCATTGGCATCAGACTGCTTGGTAACCTGTAATAGAATGGTATTTTTTTGGTTGATTCTCGCGATTTTCTCTACATCTTTCTCGCCATCTTGTATGTCTGCGATATCTCCAAGGCGAATCATCATTCCAGAAGGTGTAGTGATAGGCAGCCTTCTCATCTCTTCTACAGAACCTATTTTACCCATTAGACGGATGATGGTCTGTTTTTCTCTTGTTTTCGCGTTTCCTGTTGGGAAATCCAAGTTGGATGCTGCGATAACCTGCTGAACCTGTGCGATAGACAGCCCGTAACCTTCTAATTTTTCAGGGTGAATGTTCACTTGGATTTCTTTCTCCTGACCACCCACCATGGTTACCTGTGCAACTCCATTTACACGGGAAAAAATAGGCTGGATTTTTTTGTCTAAAAGATCATAGAGTTCTTTTTCAGACATTTTGGAAGTCACCGAAAGGTTCATAATCGGTACATCATCCAGTGAGAATTTATTCAAAGATGGTGTTTTGGCATCATCTGGCAGCTGGCTGACGATGGCGTTTATTTTCCTTTGGGCATCGGTCATTAGGTAGTTTACATCTGCTCCTGTATTTAGGGTAATGACTACCAGAGACAAACTTTCAAAGGATTTAGCTTCTATTTTTTTTACATTTTCCATAGAAGATACCGCATTTTCTATTTTTTTGGTCACGGTATTTTCCACCTCAGAAGGCGAAGCACCAGGGTAAACTGTCTGCACAGTGATGGTGTTGGTCTCCATTTTTGGGATAAGCTCATAGCCGAGAAGGCTGTAAGAGAAAATCCCTCCTAAGGTAAGGATGATAAAGAGAACGAGGATGATGCTCGGACGCTTTATGGATATTTCAGGTAAATTCATAATTTTCTAATTTATTTGATGATTTCTACTGGAGTTTGGTCAGAAAGATTCACTTGTCCAGTGGTTACTACTTGGTCGCCTTTGGATAGTCCAGAAAGTACTTCTATATAATCTCCGAAGTTTCTTCCTGAGGTGATGGTTTTCAGCTCTGCTTTTCCGTTTTTGATGACATAAACTTGGTTAGAGCTTACACTTCCCACAAAGGCTGTTCTCGGCACTGTCAAAATCTGGCTGTTTTCTTTCTCTCCGAAATATGCCGTTCCGTACATTCCCGCTTTTAGGGTGTTATTGGTATTGTTTTTAATTTCCACTTCTACTGGGAAATTTAGGCTAGCATCGGCTTTTGGAGCGACGAAGGTCACCACACCAGAATATTTTTCATCTGGATAAACCGAAGAAGAAACCTCCACAGTCTGTCCTACTCTCACAGAGCTGATGTGTTTTTCATCTACTTTCACTTCTAATTTAAGCGTGCTGATGTTCACAATTTCAAATAAAGCCTGCCCTGGCGAAACGAAAGAACCTGGTTCTATATTTTTTTTGTTAATAATCCCTGGAAACGAAGCTCTTACATTCACATCAGAAGCGCTAAGCTGTGCGCTTTGAAGGCTGTTTTTAGCAGTTTGTGCTTGGAGGCGAACTTGGTCAAGCTGCTGCTTGGTCACACCTCCTGAAGCGTAAGCACTCTCGAAACGCTTCACTTCGGCTAGGGCGTTGTTATAGACTGCCTGTGCATTTTGTACATTTACATTCTGCTGTTCGCCTTTGATGATGGCAAGAACCTGCCCAGCGCCTACACGGCTTCCCTCATTTACTAAAACACGAATCACACGCCCTTGAGTTTCAGCAGAAAGGGCTACTTCCTGCTTCGCTTGGAAAGTTCCGTTGGCTTCGTATTGAGTATTCACGCTTCTGAAATCTACGATGTCCGCTCTTACGGCTACATTGGCGTTTTTCTCTGCTACAATGGCTGTTGCCTGCTCACTTTTTTCTTTATTTTTATTTAAAACGAAGACAATTCCAGCGATTGAAACTCCGATTAAAGCGATTGTTATGATTGTTTTTTTCATTTTTATTTAAATTTATTTTGTTAATGTATTTAGTTCTCCTCTTGATTTTATTAGTTTTATTTCAGCTATTTTGTATTCCAGCAGAGCGTTGGTATAGTTGTTCTGTGCATCTGCGTAGGCTTTTTCTGCATCCAATAAATCGGTGAGTGTAGAAAGCCCGTATTTATAGTTGTTTTGTGTGTTTTCTAGAACACTCTTCGCTAAATCTACATTTTCTTTTTGTGTGTTGATAGTGATTAAACTATTGTTAATCTGTGTTTTAGCGTTTTCTATATCTAGGCTGATTGCCAGTTCTGCTTCTCTTTTTTCCACTTCAGCTTTTCTGATGTTCACATCGGCTTGGCGAAGTTTGGCTCTTGTAGAAAACCCATTGAAAACAGGGATGTTTAGACTTAGCCCAATGCTCGCTGCACTGTAGTAAAATGTGTGTTCATCTTTACTAAACCAAGGGAATTTTTGCCCTACACCAGTATAGCCAAAGTTTCCTGAAAGCACCAGAGTAGGATAGTATTCCGCTTTTTTAGCTTTTCTGTCCAGCTCCAAGAGTTCTATCTGTTTATTGATAACTTTGATTTCTGTTCTGTTTTCCACGCTTGCTTCATTTCCTAGAAGTGCTGGCGTAGCATCAAAGGTGTCCTCTGGCATCACGATGGATTTATTGATGTCCATTCCTATCATGAATTTCAGGGAATGTTCTTGCAGTTGTAGCACTTCTAAAATCTGCTGTTTAGAGGCTTTTAGGTTGTTCACTGCTACATTGGTTCTATCCAAATCTATTTTTTTAGCCAGACCACTTTTGTACAGTCCTTCTATGATGTCTCTGGTTTTAGTGGTGCTGTTTAGATTCGTCTCCACAGTTTTCAGCTTTTGCTGTGTTTGATAAACTTGATAGTAAGCCGTAGCTACTTTTTCTATCAGGTTTTCATTGGTAAGTTGCTGATTGATAGCATAAAACTCACGAGTGGTTTTTGCTGCTTTCAGACCAATGAAAACACTTTGGTTGAATAACTGCTGAGTAACGGAAATTCCTGCTGAAGTCTGCCATGGGTTACCTATTTTTACTTGATTTCCCATAAAGCTCAACTGTTGCAGAATAGGGTTGTATGTGAGACTTCCTGTGACATTTACCTGCGGAAGCGTAGCTGCACGCACCTGCTCTATCTGGTACTCTGCGTTTTCGTATTCTAATTTGGCTTTTACAGCCTCTGCTTTATGTTCTAGGGCATAATTAACCGCTTTGCTGAGAGTCAGTTCTTCCTGCGCTTTTGGGAAGAAGCTCAGTAGAGCCAAAGCTATTGATAAACTATATTTCATTTTCTTTTTTTATTAAATTTTCTACTATTTCTAAACCTTTTGGCGTTACGATTGACCTTAGATAAAATTCTAAAAATTTGTCATCGTGTTCTTTTATTGATATACTTTTTCCTATTTCTTCTGGGAATTCTTCATACAAATCGATAGCATCACATCCTGCAATAAACTGGACGGCCAAAAAAGATTTATCTAGATTTTCTCTGTAGATTCCTTGTTTTATACCCTCACTTATATTGTTTTCGATGTGGTTTTTCACATCCTTGCAGCGTTTTTTTTCAAATTCATAACAGAGTTCTGGGTAATATTTTTTAAGCTGAAAAAAACAAGGCGATGTTTCAAAATCTTTTCCTAAAATACCATCTATTGATTCTTTTATTTTGAAATGCTCATGAATAGCCGTTTCGCATTTTCCTGATATTTCTGCAATTTTGCTGAAAGCCAGATTATACACATAATCTAGAGTAGCCTTTACTAAATCTTCTTTTGATGGGAAATACTGATAAATAGTCTTTTTTGAAATATGAAGAGATTGAGCAATATCATCCATCCCAACGGTCTTAAAGCCATTCCTCAGGAATAATTCCTTTGATTTTTCTAATATAGTGTCTTTCATATTTTGTCTGATTTTGGTTTGCAAAGATATAAAAACTCAGAAACAAAAAAAAATAAAAAAGTTTCCAAGTTTACAGGTTTTTGTAAGTTACTGATTTTCAGTGATAAAAATTTACATTTTTTAAAGAAAAATCAATAGCGATAGAAAAATTACTTATAATAAGTTTCCAAAAAGATGAAAAAATCATTCATTCTGTAGATGTTATTTGCCGCCAAATAAACACACAGAATAAGAACGACGGAAACCAAGAAATTCAGGATTTTGGGCTGTTTTTGGTAAGAATGAAACAGCCAGCCAAGGAACAGCGGATAGACAAAAACGAAATGTCCTCCGTAGATATAGGAAACATTGAGCCCGAATTTTAGGACGCAGTGTATGATGATATCCACTAAAAATGAAAGTGTAAGTATCTGGAAATAAGTGTTTTTAAAGTTTCTTATAATGCTCCAAATCACCAATATGAGTAAAATCCCAACAAAGAGATAAGGCCAATCGGACTTATAAACATCCATAAAAAGGGCTTTATATTCGAAGCCTTTTTTGTTGTTATAGTTTTTGATGATGAAGCTTGGAAACAGTATGTTTCCGCCTAAAAACCAAGAGGTTATCATATCCCAAAAAGGTACGGATTTGGCGCTGGAAAACTTTTCATACTGTTCATCGGTTTTAGTAAGAATTTGCTTCAAATTAAAATCCATTCGCATCAGGAACAATAGAACAAAAACTCCAGCGGAAAGGGCTACTTTTAGAGTAACTTGCCAGAATTTTTTCCAAGACAGGAAAAGTCTTTTTTCAAATAAAATAGGAATGTAAGTTTTGACAATATTCGTGATGGTAAGCCCTCCAATCGCCACGCCAGAGAGCATCAGCGGGAAAAAAGGAATGCTCTGTTTCTGCTGGATTTTTTTTGCAGTGTAATAATTAAAAAAGGTCAGAAGAAAAAGCGAATAAATGTAAGTTTCAGGTGTAAAAGATAAAAGAATATTCGTAGAGAAAAAAGCAAAAAAAATGGTCAAAAGCCATGCTAATTTTTTAGAAATCAAAGTGATATTGGTCAAATATTTATAAATCTGAACCAAAGTCAAACTAATAGTAATGGTGCTGAGCCACGCCCAAACCAGCCTGAAAATCTCGTTTTTCTTGCCGCCAGAAACGAAAAGTGCAAAATTCCGTAAAAAATCAAAAAAATAGATAGACAGTGGATGCCGTTCAAAACCTCCGCCAGTCATGATAATAGCACGGTTATCAAAACTAAAATAAGCATCCCACGGAATACGGTCATCGAAAATGATGCGGTATTCCAGTGCGATGATACTTCCTAAACTCCCATAAACAAACACGAATAAGCCGAATAAAAGATATTCTGCTTTGTTATTTGGGAAGAGAAGCGACAGGGCGCTGTGGATTTTTGATTTTAGTTTTGTCATTGCTGCAAAATTAGAAAAATATAACAGAAAAGAACATTTCCCATGAAAGCAGATTTTTATTTTCTATTTTTGCTGAAACATTTAGAAATATGTTTTCCGACGAATATTTTATGAAAGCAGCTCTCCAAGAGGCTCGTTATGCCCTTGAAGAAGAGGAAGTCCCGATAGGCTGTGTGATAGTTTGTAATAACAAGATTATCGCCAGAGGGCATAATCTCACCGAACGACTGAACGACATCACAGCCCACGCCGAAATGCAGAGCATAACCTCGGCGGCTAATTTCCTTGGTGGTAAATACCTGAAAGACTGCACGATGTATGTGACTCTGGAGCCGTGTGTGATGTGTGCTGGAGCTTTGTTTTGGTCGCAGATTTCCCGCTTGGTCATCGGTGCAAGAGATGAAAAGCGCGGTTTTCTAAACAAAGGAATAGAGCTCCACCCTAAAACCGAAATCATCACAGGGGTTTTAGAGGAAGAAAGTTCACTTTTGGTCAGCGAGTTTTTCAAAGGGAAACGATGAAATTATTTTAGCTCTTCTATGGAATACACAAAATCTTGGTTAAATTCATTCATAGAGTTGATGAGCTGAAAATGAGAGAATTCGTTTAGGTTTTGCAGGGTGATTTCTGTTTCTTTTATTTTTCCTTGTTTTAGGAGGTTTTGCCGCTGAACGCCATTGAGCAAGAAACTTTTAGGCGTGTACCAAGTTTGGTTTTTTAGGAATAGAAGATTAGAAAAAGAAGTGTCTGTAATCTGTCCGTTTTTCACGATGATGATTTCCTGTGCTCTGGCTTTTTTCTTCATTTTTTCAAATTCTGTGCGGTCTGCAAATTTGAAATCGTATGAAAAATCATTATTCTCCACCAGCTCAAAAGTTTCTATTTCAGGAAATGCGTAAGGGAGCATTTGGGATTTGAAATTTCCTTCCAAATCATATACAATGCGCAGTTTGTAGAGTCCGTCTTCGTCATGCTCTAAATCCTTGAAAATCTTTTCTAAATCTATACAGCATTCCTTCCCGAAATGCGCAAAAGTCTCACGAACCCTTTGCTGATGAAGGTCTAATAAAAATGCTTTTTGGTCTTCTACTTTTATGCTTTCAATAAATTGGGACATATATTTTGTTTTTCATTTCTTGATATTCATCTTCCAGCTGGCTCATATGGGTGATTCCGCCGCCGCTTTTGAAGTAGAATTTTTCGTTTTCTTTTTCTATAAAGCGAATCATCACACAGCTGTCCAGATTTTTGCCGTCAAACCAGCCGCAAACGCCCGTGTAAAATCCTCTTTGGTAATTTTCTGCTTCTAAAACAATCTCCAAAGTCTTCATTTTTGGTGCACCCAGAATAGACCCTGCAGGAAGCAGTTTTTGGAGAATATCGCCGATATTTCCCTGAATTTCAGGCTTTAGCTCTCCTGTGATTTTGGAGCTCATGGCGTATAAATCTCTCTGGTGGGTTTTGATGAAATCTATCCTTTGGAACTCTTCCAACTGGACATTGTCCGCCACCATACTGAGGTCGTTTCGCAGTAAATCCACCACGGTATAATGCTCGGCAAGTTCTTTTTTGTCTTCTTTCAGGACATTGACAGCGTTCTCCACCGAGGCATCGATGGTGCCTTTCATCGGATAGGTGAAAATCTTGTTTTCCTTGATTTCTACGAAAGTTTCTGGTGAAAAAAATACAAATAGGTCATCGAAATAGACTTTGTATTTCGCATCAGAAATTTTGTAGATTTCCTTTAAAGAAAGATTGGTTTTTATCTCTGTCTGGCAGGTGTAGTTGGCAAGGTAGGAATTTCCGCCTTTGAGGTTTTTTTGAACAATTTCAAAGCCTTTTTGGTAATCTTCCCTGCTCTGTGGGAAATTTTCCCAGAAAATATTTTTTTCTGAATCTTGAATTGGTTTTTCGAATTTGAAATCAGGAAATTTGATGAAAATGTCGGCCTTTTCCAAATCTTTTTCTTCAAGAATGATGATATTCTGAGCCAAAAAATCAATCATAAAAAAGAAAGGAATTTTATTCGCAGAGAGGAAGTTCATTTTCTCAAAAGAGCCTTGAAAATTTTTCATAGTGCAAAAATAAAACTAAAACTTTATTTTTGCATAAAATAGAATAAAAATGGAACGAAAAATAGATACAGGGCAGATTTTCAGTGAGGCGTTTGATTATTGGAAATCGGTGATGAGGTTTAATATTGCATTTTCAGTGTTGTATTTTGGATTGTTTATGCTGCTGACTTATGGTTTGGCAAACTATCTGGGCGTTTGGGAAAAATTCATGGAACTGCAATCAGTAACGAGCATGGAGGCGTATGTTAAGAAATTAAATGAGCTGGTTCGTTCAAAAGATGTGATGCTATTTTCGTTATTGAGTGTTTTTTGCTCTGGGCTGGTTTTTCCTCTGCATATAGGCTTTTTCAAGATTTTTAAGAAAATAGACAACAAGGAAGAGCCTGTTTTAGGCGATTTATTCGAAGGTTATCAAGGTGCTAACTTTATAAAATACGCTATATATTACATTCTTTGGATGATGATTTACAGATTTATGAGCCAGTTGGTCTTTCCAGCACCGCTTTGGGTGATGCTTACGCTTTTTGTTCCTCCGCTGATGTATTTCAGGAATGAACCTTTGGGAACGGCGATGGTTACAAGTTTTCATGCGATGCGTGGGAATTTTTTAACACTATTAATCTGTGTCATCGGGACTGCATTTATCAGTTATCTCGGTTTAGTTGTGTTTCTGGTGGGGTATGCGCTGACTTTTCCTTTTTGGAATGCGATGATTTACACTTTATATAAAAATATTTTTACAGAAGAAATAAACAATAATTTATAAATATGAAAAAAGTAATTTTACTAATCGGCTTTTGCTTTTCATTCATGCTGTCTGCTCAGAAAGGAGCATATTATCAGCAATATGTGAAGTACAAAATGAACATCGATGTAGATGTGTCTAACTATTCTTACCACGGAAAACAGAGCATAGAATACACGAACAACTCGCCTGATGAGCTGAGAGTAGTGTATTTTCACTTGTATTGGAATGCCTTTAAGCCTAATTCTATGATGGACCAAAGGGTGGCCAACCAAGGGCTGAATGCAGACGGGCGTCTGATGACCAAAGTAAATGGGAAACCAGTCTCTCGTTTGGCTTCTATTCCTGCTAATGAAGAGGGAAGCCAGAAAATAAACTGGATAAAACAAAAAGACAAAGACCTAAAATTCGAAGTTCAGGAAACGATAATGAAAGTTTATCTGAATGAACCACTGAAACCAAATTCCACTACGACTTTCACGATGGACTGGGATGCTGTGATTCCACACCAAATCCGAAGAGCAGGGAGAAACAACCGAGAAGGCGTGGAAATGTCTATGTCCCAGTGGTATCCTAAAATCGCAGAATACGACTATGACGGCTGGGCGACTTTTGACTATGTAGGAAGGGAGTTTCATGCGCCGTTTGGAGATTTTGATGTGACAATCAATATTGACAAAGACTATGTCATCGGAGCAGGAGGAACACTCCAAAACCCTAATGAAGTGAAAGGATATGCCCAAAATCCTACAATCAAAGAAGATAGAAACGGAAAGGCAACTTGGAGATGGAGAGCCAAAAATATTTTGGATTTCGCTTGGGCAGCAGACCCAGATTTTTCGGTGGAAGAGATGACCGTAATCGATGGGCCTAAACTATATTTCGTTTATCAAAAATCAGAAAAAACAAAATATTGGGAAGAAGCAAAACCTTTAGCGGTTAAATTTTTCCAAATCATGAATGCTACTTTTGGAAGGTATGCATATCCAAGCTACAGCTTTATCCAAGGGGGAGACGGCGGTATGGAATACGGAATGTGTACGCTGATGCTGGGCGAAGCGAAAGACTTGGAAGGCCTTGTGAGTCTGATGGTACATGAGGGAGCTCACTCTTGGTATCAGCAGATGCTGGCAACTAATGAGAGCATGGCTCCTTGGCTGGATGAAGGTTTTACGACATATGCACAGGATTATGTTCTTTACCGATTGTTCCCGCCAGTTCAGCCGCAACCTAATCCTTTCACGGATGCTATCCAGAGCTATGTGGCATTCACGAAAAGAAAAATAGAAGAACCAGCAGTTTGGCTTGCTGACCACCATGACCACGGTTCGGCTTACAGTGTGGCATCTTATACCAAAGGGCAGTTGTTTTTAGTAGAGCTGGGCTATATCGTAGGGGAAGAGACTTTGTCTAAAATCATGAGAAAATACTATGATGAATGGTCTATGAAACACCCTACTGGGCGTGATTTTATGCATATAGCACAGAAAGTTTCGGGAATGGATCTGAAATGGTTTTATCATTACTGGATAAACACTACTAAAACCATAGACTACGCGATAAAAGATGTAAAATATGGCGATGGATTTACGACCATTACCCTTGTTAATAAAGGGACAATCCCAATGCCGATAGACTTCTCTGTATTGACAAAAGATAACAAAATAGTGAACTACCACATTCCGCTCAATATGATGAGAGAGCCGAAGAAATCTGATTTCTTTGGGAATTTTACTACCCTTGGTTATTGGAACTGGACGGCGAATCATTACACCTTTACGATACCTTTTGGGAAGGAAAAACTTCAGGCTATGGGAATAGATTTTACCCAAAGATTAGCCGATGTGCATCCAGAGGACAACTTCTTGGAAGTGAAATAAGTAATTTTTCAAAAATACACGAAAATGAGCAAAACTTTAGTAGTCAATATAGGAAACACGAATATTCGTTTTGGGATATTTAGCGGTGATGAATGCCAGACCTCATGGGTTATCAATACCAAGCCTTACCGCACGAAAGATGAATTTTATTCGCAGTTTCTTTTGTTTTATCAGACTTATCAGGTCAAAGCAGATGAGTTTCAGAAAATCATCATCGGTTCTGTGGTGCCGCAGCTTACAACGGTGATTAGCAGTGCTTTGAAGAAGATACATGGTCTGGAACCTGTTTTGGTAAATAGAAGCACGCCCTCTGGAGTCAGCCATAAATCCAGCCAAATGGGAACTGATATTTATGCCAATTTGGTGGCGGCGCATTATCTTTATCCCAAAGACAAAAAGAAGATTATCATAGATTTTGGAACTGCCCTTACGGTGAGCTGTGTGGATGAAAATGGTGAAACTCAAGGTGTTATCATCGCGCCTGGGATTATCACTTCGCTCAATAGTCTGGTTCAGCAGACTGCCCAGCTCCCAGAGATAGAGCTGGCTCCACCGAAAACTGTCTTGGGGCAGGATACGGTTTCTTGTATGGTCAGCGGTATGGTCTATGGCTATCTGGGAATGGTGGAAGGCTTTATAGAAAGGGTGAATAACGAGGTAAAGGATAACTGTTTCGTAATCGCCACAGGCGGAGTTTCCCATATCTATAAACCACTGACAGACAAAATAGATGTCGGCGACCATCTCCACACACTGAAAGGGCTTTATTTCTTGGGGAAGGAGGGGTAGCTGGTTTCTAAAAAGTATGAAATAATGAAATATTTATCAATTATCATTTTGTCTTTCGGTCTATTACTAAGTTGTAAAAAGCCGAAAGACAGAGTGGAAAAGAGGGAAGATGAAAATACAGTTCAAGAGCTTGTATACAGAAATGATAGTCTAGTTCAAGCAACAAACTTTACAAAAAATGGAAATATATCCTACAAGGTAAAGTATAAAAAAGGTATTATATCCGAAATTAAAGACTACTATCCTAGTGGAAAATCTAAAATTGAAACAAAACTAATTTGGTCAGAAGATAATCAAAATTACTATATAGAAAAAGCCTATTATACAAATGGGAAATTAGAATATGAAGGAGAGGTCAATATAATAAATGATAAAAAATACAGAAGAGGCTGGTGGATATTTTATACAAAAGGAGGAAAAAAGGAAAGAATGTTAGAATTTTATAATGATGGGAAAAATGAAATTCAGAATCAGAGAGTAGTACTAGATACAATTAAAGATACTATAGATAAAAAATATAGTTTTTATTTTAAAAATTCAGTTATAGTAAAAAATGTAGATAGTATAAAGGTGAATATAAAATATTTTACTTTTGACTCTACTTTTGATAATATACTTTATATAGTTGATAATGAGGGAAATGAGCTAAAACAAGTGAAGTCTAAAACAAAAGGCTACGATTGGGATATAAAAATAGATTCTAATGATCCAATGATAAAAACACTATTAAAATCAAAAGAAGGAAGAGTAAAAACTTATAACTATTATGAAATCAGAAAATAAGCTATGATTCTAATAATTTAAATATAATCAGTAAACCTAATCAATCCTCCAAAACCCAGAATAAAAACAAAAATACTAAATCCTCAAAGTGAATTTTGAGGATTTTTTTTATCAGATAAAATCATTTAAATTTGCCTCCAAAATGACAAATACAGATGTTTTTTCTTGGTATTTGTTGTGTTTTTAGATAGTTTAATAAAAACGACGCCCTATCGTATTTCCTCGTTTTTCAGAGGTTTTAGGGATTTTAGCATATGAGAATAGTCGTAGGACTTTCAGGAGGCGTGGACAGCAGTGTTGCAGCCTACCTGTTGAAACAACAAGGGCACGAGGTTATCGGGCTTTTTATGAGAAACTGGAATGATGCTTCGGTGACTTTGGAGGACGAATGCCCATGGGTAGAGGATAGTAATGACGCCCTTCTAGTAGCGCAGAAGCTGGGTATTCCTTTTCAGGTGATAGATATGAGCGAACTTTACAAAGAAAGAATCGTAGATTATATGTTCGCCGAATACGAAAAAGGAAGAACGCCCAATCCAGATATTCTCTGCAATAGAGAAGTGAAATTTGATGTTTTTCTTCAGACGGCTTTGTCTTTGGGGGCTGACAAGGTGGCAACGGGGCATTACGCCAGAGTTTCCTCTTTCGTGGATGAGAGAGGGAAGGAAATCTATCAGCTTCTCGCAGGAAAGGATAATAATAAAGACCAAAGCTATTTTTTGTGTCAATTAAATCAAAATCAATTATCAAAAGCCCTATTCCCGATAGGAGAACTGACCAAGCCCGAAGTGCGAGAAATCGCAAGAGAAATAGGGCTGGTAACTGCCGATAAAAAGGACTCACAGGGGCTTTGTTTCATCGGAAAGGTGAGTCTGCCGACATTTTTGCAGCAGCAGCTAATTCCGAAAGAAGGCGAAATCGTGGAGATTTTCAGCGATTACAAAGAATTTCATAAGGGAATGCTTATTTTTGAAACTAAACTTGATGAATTAGAATATCTTTCAAAGAAAATAAAATACCAAAAAGAAGACGGAAAAGTCATCGGAAAGCACCAAGGTGCGCAGTTTTTTACCATAGGACAAAGCAAAGGCTTGGGAATAGGCGGACATAAGGAATCCTGCTTCATCATCGACCGCGATATGGAAAACAATATTCTTTTCGTGGGCGAGGGCAAAAATTTCCCTGGACTTTACCGAAAAGCACTGAAAATCAATAATGATGAGGTGCATTGGGTGCGTGAAGATTTGAGGCTGAAAAACGGAGAATCTATGAAAATAAAAGCAAGGATAAGATACCGCCAGCCTTTGGAAGATGCGGTTCTTTATCAGTATAAAGAGGGATTTTTCATAGAGTTCGAAAATCCGCAGTCAGCGATAGCAGAAGGGCAGTTTGCGGCGTGGTATCAGGACGAAGAGCTGCTGGGAAGCGGCGTAATTTCATAAATGGAAATAGTGGTAGATTCGGAAGAAATATTGTATTCTATTGCGCTAAGGGCGTGTCCTTTGGTGGGTGATGTCAATTTCATGAAATTGGTCTCCGTAACAGGTTCGGCCAAAGAAACATGGAAGCTTTCCAAGTCTGTTCTGCAGGAAATTTCGGGCATCGGGACACAGATTTCAAAGGGAATCGGCGATGATACTTTTCTGAAATTTGCGGAAAAAGAACTGCTTTTTGGCGAAAAAAATAACATTAAAGTCAGACTGAGGCATCAGAACCAGCTTCCGATGCTGTTGTCAGAGTGTCCAGATGCTCCTGCTGTGCTTTATCAAAAGGGAGATTTTAATGAAAATTTAAAATTGATAAGCATAGTTGGAACTCGTAAAATGACCACTTACGGAAAGAAATTCATAGAAGAACTTTGCGAGGTTTTAAGGGATAAAAATGTACTGATAGTGAGTGGTTTGGCTTTGGGAACGGATGGATATGCCCATCAGCAGGCTCTCAATCATAATATTCCTACAGTGGGAGTTTTGGCTCATGGTCTGCATATGATTTACCCAGTGGTTCATGAGAAAATGTCAAAAGATATTTTGGAAAACGGAGGCGCGCTGTTGTCAGAATTTAATTCCAGTGCAAAGCCAGACCGAGAACATTTTTTGCAGAGAAATAGGATAGTAGCGGGGATTTCGCAATTTACCATCGTGGTGGAAACTGCTTTTGGGGGCGGTTCTATGAGTACGGTGAGCTACGCCAATCAATATAATAGAGAGGTTTTGGCGCTGCCAGGGCGTTTCGGAGATAAATACAGTCAGGGCTGTAATATGATAATTGCCCAGAATAAAGCAAAAATTTTGGCTTCATTCCAAGATGTTTTGGATGAATTGGGCGATAATTATCCATCCGTGAAACAGCCACAGCTATTTGAACCAAAGGAAATAGAGGTGGAAGAAAGACTGAAACCAGCCTACCAGCTCATTGCAGAAAATTCTCCTATTTCGCTGGATGACCTCAGTCTAAAATTAGAAATGCCGCCTTTCAAACTGCTACCGATTTTATTAGATTTAGAATTGTTAGGCTACATCAAAGCCCTTTCAGGGAAGCAGTATGCGATGGCTTAGAATAAAAATAGAAGAAGGAAAATAAAGTGCTAAGGATCTTAAATAAAAACTTTTTGGAAAATATTTATAAAAATAATCAATCATAATAATTGATTATTTTTTATTGATAGAAAATTATTATTTCGTAAATTTGCCGCCAGTTTTAAAAATACACAATATATGCAAAAAATCTATTCTTTATTAATTTTCTTATCAATTATTTCCTACGGACAACAAGGTAGAGTAGGAATAAATACAGACTCTCCAGAAGCGACACTTGATATCAAGGAAAAACCTCTGGATGAGATGCCAGAAGGGTATTCACAGGGGGTGTCTTTCCCTAATTTTACAACCAAAGAAAGAAAAACATTTACTGAGGTAAAGCTTGGAACAATGATCTATAACACGACTAAAAATCGTTTGGAGATTTATACTGTTGTGAACGGAAAAGAAGGCTGGTATAGTGTAGGAGTAGTGGAAGAAGAACCGCTGTCTACAAAAACAGTCAGCGCGGCAGACATAGCCCAGAAACAAAAAATCATGTTTCAGGATGATGAGCCAGAGAGTGTCCTTTTCGATGGTAACCAAAGAGGTTTTCATCTGAATGCGATGGTTCAGGTAAGCAAGATTGATAAAAATAAATTCAGAATTCGTAATTTCTTGCCTCGTAAATTTAATGATGTAGAGATATATTTTAAGAATGATAAAACTACTGCACCAGTGAAAATTCTTGTGCTAGAAGAACTTGAAGCTTTGTCAGAAGTGGAAATAGACCTTCCTTTCGATGGTGGAAGCCTTCGCTTTGAGGATGCGGATGGAAATGCAGAGTCTTATGCAGCATCAGACCTTAAAACAGATGATTACACGCTGAGTGTAGATGTTCCTGATAATTTCTTGTTCCAAAGAATGAAAACTATAAAGCATAAAACATTTATTAGTTTTGGTAAATTTGGTACAGGGAACTGGGGAACAACGACAGCTGAGCATATTCGCCAATATTTACCTATCATTGCTAATATGGCTTATCTATATAGTAGTGAGAAATTTAGAACTAGATTTATGGATTTTCCACATGTACTCTATGATAATGGTAAAAAACCTATAAATAGAGAGGCTGTTTATAATAAGATGTTTTCTGTTCCACACCAAGTTTTTGGAGTAACTACTGGGGTAGAAGGCTTAGGTGGAGGAAATGTTTTTGGTATACACCAGCGTTTCTTGAAATATGATGATTATTATAGTCAGCTTAGCCATTGGGCTCTTGAATGTTGGTCTCATGAATTTGGTCATGTGTTGGACTTTAGTCATGATAGTAATATGACCTATAGAGGAGGACCAGACAACAAGGGTTATGTAGATATAGTAATAAGACTATATGGGGATTTATTACGAAATGGAGACATACCTTTCTGGAAGAATCCTTATAAATAAAATAAAAAAGCCTATTATGATTTACATTAATAGGCTTTTTTTGTTGCATTAAAGATAAGCTATTTTAATCCCTTTTTCATTAGTTTTAAAGCCCAGTCATAATGGCTGGAAGTTGCCGAAATAAGGTAAGACCCTAATGAAGTAGAACCTGTCCATTTGTATTTTTTCTTGGTGAAAAGCTCTTCATCCGTATGTTTTTCTATGATAGAAAACACTTTTTCAAATGATTTTTGAAATAAAATAAGGACTTCATCAAGTGAAATATTTTGACAACTTTCCCAAATTTCTTGGTTGAGTTTCGGCGTATCAGCAAAGGTGTAGCCCTCTTTGGGAATGGCAGGTTTTTCGCCTTGCATGCCTATTTTGTACCAATTTAGAAACATTTCATGCCAGTGGTGGAGGTGTCCTAAAACATCACGAATATTTCTATTCATGGTGTTTCCACTGAATTCTTTGTTCGGATTTTCTTGAGCAGAAACAAAATCTATCAAGTTTTTGAAATTCTCTTGGTTCAGCTGGAGAAGTTCAGTTTTAGAAGTAGGTCTCGGCATGTGGGTTTATTTTAAAATTATAAAAAATGCGGTCTTGAAAAGAACCGCATTTTTTTAGTTAGATTTATTAATCTTCTTTTTTAGATTTAGTTTGAATTTCTTTCATGAACTCGTCATAAGAGATTTTCTTTTCTGTTTTTTTAGCTTTTTCTAAAACTACACTTCTGATTTTTATTAAAAGAACCTCAGAAGAATATCTTCTCATTTGCTCTCTGTCTCTCAGCATTTCTAGCACATATCTGTGTAGCTCTTGGTCACCGATGTGGTGCACTCCATGAGACATTAGCTGATTTCTGAAAGAAAGTTTCGCATGCTCTAATACTTCCTCGAAATCATACTGAATATTATTAGAAACTCTTAGTTTGTTTTCTACCATCTGAGCGATTAGAGCAGATTTTTCGTTTGCTATGATTTGTTTAGCTCTGTCTTCTTCAGTGATTTCTGGATTAGAATACATTACCCATTTTACTAGGAATGCTTCTGGGATTTTTAGGAAATCTTCTTTGTAGATTTGTTCTAAAACTTTGCTTACGAATACAGCTTCAGAATTTTGTTTGAAGAAATCATCCAATTCAGATTTTACTCTTGCTTTTAGTTCTTCTTCAGATTTGATTTCGTCTTTTCCGTAAACTTTATCGAATAATTCTTGGTTAAGCTCAGCATCTTTTAATTCAAAGATTTCCTGAACTTTTACTTGGAATTTTTCATTTCCTAAATGTGTGATTTCTATATCATGGAAACCTAATTCTCTCGCAAGTTCGTTTTCATTTGCTTTTAATTCTTCTGCGGAGATTTCTTTAGTTTCACCTACTTTTAGTCCTTTTAGAATAGGGAAAATAGCAGTGTTTTCTTCTGTTGCAGAAAGATATTTAGGCTTGTGTACAGGTTTTGCATCACCTTCCACGATTTCAGTAACTTCAAAGTTGATATGAGAATTTTTAGTTGCTTTGTCTTTAACAACTTTTTCAGCAAATCTTTTTTGCATATTTCCTACGCTCTTCATTACTTCTTTGTCAGTAGCTTCTACTTCGTAGTATTCAGCAGCGTATTTAGATAAATCAATTTCAAATTCTGGCTCGAAACCAATTTCAAAACTTACAGAAACCTCCTCAGCATTGAAATCTAAAGCCTGTGTATCCTGTGGAATAGGCTGTCCTAGAAGTCTTATGTTGTTATCAGCAACATATTTGTCCAAAGACTCAGAAATCTTTCTGTTGATTTCTTCTAGTGTAACGGCTTCTTCATATTGTTTTTTGATAAGGCTCATAGGCGCTTTCCCTTTTCTGAAGCCAGGTATAGTTGCTCTTTTAGCATAAGAGTTTAGTGCATCATCTACTTTTTCCTTGTAATCTGATTTATTCAGTGTAATTGTAAGTAAAGCACTTACATCATCGTGGTTAGTTCTCGTAACATTCATTTTCCTGAAAATTTTTAAAGTGCAAAAGTACAATTTTTTGTTTAAAAAATATCTTTTTTCCATGTGAAATTTCTCATAAATCTATGATTTTATTTCAAGTCTAATAAACACTGACTATCAATTAGTTATAAATTTAACTAAAATTAACTTTAATTTTTTGCTAAATATTTCCCGAAAATAAATTATATTTGCAGACCATTTTACGCTATTGGAAAATTTATAGACATGCATGAAAATTGAACAACTCTTATACATTGTTGTATAGGGGATTTCGTATTTTGTGTATGTGTATAACGGATAAATGGCGGGATGGGAAAAATATTTTGCACTACGCTGTGAAAAGATATACCAGTGTTGCAGTTAGAAAAGGCTGATTTTTAGGATGGTGATGAGAAGGGTGTTTCTGATAGCGTGGATACAAAATTTTTCATTGTCATTATTCTTTTGATTTGGTTCTTTTCTGATATTTTTCTGTGAACAAAATATTTTACTAACATTCTTAGAGTTTTTTATGAGCAAATCAAAAACGATGAAAGACACTCAGGGAAATCAAAGGATTAATTTTGCTTCTGCAAGAGGAGTAGAAGTTCCTGATTTCTTGGATATTCAGGTGGAATCATTCAAGGAGTTTTTCCAGCTGGATACATTGCCTGAGGACAGAAAAAAAGAAGGTCTTTATAAGACTTTTCAGGAAAATTTCCCAATTACAGATTCCAGAAACCAGTTTGTGTTGGAATTTTTAGATTATATGATAGATTCTCCTCGTTATTCTATCGATGAATGTATCGAGAGAGGGCTTACATATAGTGTTCCACTAAAAGCAAGGCTTAAATTATATTGTACAGATCCAGAGCACGAGGATTTTGAAACTGTTATCCAAGATGTGTATTTAGGGCCAGTTCCATACATGACGCCTTCTGGGTCGTTCATTGTCAATGGAGCAGAAAGGGTAGTTGTTACACAGCTTCACCGTTCGCCAGGGGTGTTCTTCGGGCAGACTTATCATGCTAATGGAACTAAACTTTACTATTCAAGAATTATCCCATTCAAAGGGTCTTGGATGGAATTTACTACGGATATCAATAATGTGATGTATGCATATATTGACCGTAAGAAAAAATTGCCTTTCACTACTTTATTGAGAGCTATTGGTTATGAGTCTGATAAGGATATTCTTCAGATTTTTGACTTGGCAGAAGAAGTAAAAGTAAACAAAGCTAACTTGAAAAAAGTAGAAGGAAGAACTTTGGCTGCCAGAGTTCTGAATACTTGGTTCGAAGACTTTGTGGATGAAGATACAGGAGAGGTGGTTTCTATCGAAAGAAACGAAATTATCCTTGATAGAGAAACGATTCTAGAAAAAGAACATTTGGATTTGATTCTTGATTCTGGAGTAAAAACTATCTTGTTGCATAACGAAAACAGCAGCGAGTTCTCTATCATCCAAAATACATTACAAAAAGACCCTACAAACTCTGAAAAAGAGGCTGTGGAGTACATCTATCGTCAGTTGAGAAATGCTGATCCGCCAGATGAAGAAACAGCTAGAAAAATCATTGAAAACTTGTTCTTCTCAGAGCAGAGATACTCTTTGGGAGAGGTAGGTAGATATAGATTAAATAAAAAATTAGAACTAAATATCCCTGTTGAGACAGAGGTTCTTACGAAAGAAGATATTATCGCTATCGTTCGTCACTTGATAGAACTAGCTAACTCTAAAGCAGAAGTAGATGATATAGACCACCTTTCTAACAGAAGAATTAAAACTGTTGGAGAGCAGTTGGCTGGTCAGTTCGGAGTGGGACTTTCTAGAATCGCCAGAACGATTAAGGAGAGAATGAATGTTCGTGATAATGAGATATTTACGCCATTGGATTTGGTTAATGCTAAGACATTGACTTCTGTGGTCAATTCATTCTTTGGAACCAACCAGTTGTCTCAGTTCATGGATCAGACAAACCCGCTTTCTGAGGTTACTCACAAGCGAAGACTTTCTGCGTTAGGGCCTGGTGGTCTTTCTAGAGAAAGAGCAGGTTTCGAGGTGCGAGATGTCCACCATACTCACTACGGAAGAATTTGTCCGATCGAAACGCCAGAAGGGCCAAACATTGGTTTGATTTCTTCTTTGGGATGTTATGCTAAAATCAATAATTTAGGTTTCATAGAAACGCCTTATAGAACAGTAGAAAACGGAAAAGTAGACTACAATTCTGCTCCTATATATCTGAATGCAGAAGATGAGGAAGCAAAAATCATCGCACAGGCTAATATCGACATTAAAGAGGATGGAACTATCCTTACAGAAAGGGTTATTGCTCGTTTGGATGGAGATTATCCAGTGGTAGAGCCAGAGCAGGTTAATTTGATAGACATCGCACCAAACCAGATTTCTGGTATTTCTGCATCTCTAATTCCGTTCTTGGAGCATGATGACGCGAACCGTGCATTGATGGGATCAAACATGATGCGTCAGGCGGTGCCACTACTAAGACCAGAAGCTCCTATTGTAGGAACTGGACTAGAGAGACAAGTAGCAAAAGACTCTAGAGTATTGATAAATGCTGAAGGGAAAGGAGAAGTAGAATATGTGGATGCAGATAAAATTGTTATCAAATACGAAAGAACAGAGAATGAAGATTTGGTTTCTTTCGAATCTGCGACTAAAACTTATTATTTGACCAAATTTAGAAAAACCAACCAATCTACAACAATTACCTTAAAACCTATTGTAAGAGAAGGAGATAAGGTGGAAAAAGGGCAGGTTCTTTGTGAAGGATATGCTACTGAAAATGGTGAATTGGCATTGGGTAGAAACCTAGTGGTAGCGTTCATGCCGTGGAAAGGGTATAACTTCGAGGATGCTATCGTAATCAATGAAAAAGTAGTTCGTGAGGACTGGTTTACTTCTATCCATATAGATGAATATTCTTTGGAAGTTCGTGATACTAAACTTGGTATGGAAGAGCTTACAGCAGACATCCCGAATGTATCAGAAGAAGCGACTAAAGACCTTGATGAAAATGGTATGATTAGAATCGGAGCGGAGGTGAAACCTGGCGACATTCTTATTGGGAAAATTACTCCAAAAGGAGAGTCCGACCCTACACCAGAAGAAAAACTATTGAGAGCTATCTTTGGAGACAAAGCAGGTGATGTGAAAGATGCTTCATTGAAAGCAGATTCTTCATTGAGAGGGGTAGTAGTTGATAAAAAACTATTCTCTAGAAACATCAAAGATAGAAAGAAAAGAAGCGAAGAAAAACTGAAATTAGAAGAGGTAGAAAACAAATTCCAAAAAGAGTTTGACAACCTTAGAAATACTTTGCTGGAAAAACTAAATGCTATCGTAGGTGGAGAGGCTTCGCAAGGGGTTAAAAACGACCTTGGAGAGGAAATTATCGGAAAAGGTAAATTTACGATGAAACTCTTGTCTAGCATAGAGGATTACAACACTGTGAGTGGTGCTGACTGGACTGCAGATGAGGAGAAAAATGCATTGGTAAATACCCTGATTAACAATTATAAAATCAAATTTAATGATTTACAAGGAGTTAAAAACAGAGAGAAATTCACAATTTCTATCGGGGATGAGCTTCCTACGGGAATCATTAAATTAGCTAAAGTTTATATCGCTAAGAAAAGAAAGCTGAATGTAGGGGATAAAATGGCAGGGCGACACGGTAATAAGGGTATCGTTTCTAGAATCGTTCGTCAGGAAGATATGCCTTTCTTGGAAGATGGAACACCAGTGGACATTGTACTAAACCCACTAGGGGTACCTTCGCGTATGAACATTGGTCAGATTTACGAGACAGTTCTTGGATGGGCAGGTAAGAAATTAGGATTGAAATTTGCGACACCTATCTTTGATGGGGCAAGTCTAGATCAGATTACAGAATACACAGACCAAGCAGGTCTTCCTAAATACGGAAATACATATCTGTATGATGGAGGAACAGGGGAGAGATTTACTCAGCCAGCTACTGTGGGAGTTATCTACATGCTGAAACTAGGACACATGGTAGATGATAAGATGCACGCTCGTTCTATTGGTCCTTACTCTCTTATCACACAGCAGCCACTCGGTGGTAAAGCACAGTTCGGTGGTCAGCGTTTCGGAGAGATGGAGGTTTGGGCTCTTGAGGCGTTCGGAGCATCTAATATCCTGAGAGAAATCTTGACTGTGAAGTCTGATGATGTCATGGGTAGAGCGAAAACTTATGAAGCAATCGCAAAAGGTGAATCTATGCCAGAACCAGGCATCCCAGAATCATTCAATGTATTGCTGCACGAGTTACAAGGTCTTGGACTTGATGTCAGATTAGAAGAATAAAAATAGACACGAGACAGGGAATTGAGTGCGAGATAGATATCTCAGTTCCCAGCTCTTTAATCTTAATAGAAAAACTATGTCAAATAAAAATAAAACAAGTAGATTTAGCAAAATCACGATAGGTTTAGCATCACCAGAATCTATTCTTCAAGAATCCAAAGGAGAGGTTCTAAAGCCTGAAACTATCAACTATAGAACGCACAAACCAGAGAGAGATGGTCTGTTTTGTGAGAAAATCTTTGGACCTGTAAAGGACTATGAATGTGCTTGTGGTAAGTATAAAAGAATAAGATATAAAGGTATCGTCTGCGACCGATGCGGGGTAGAAGTTACCGAGAAAAAAGTACGAAGAGAGCGTATAGGACATATCAATTTGGTGGTTCCTATCGCGCACATCTGGTATTTCCGTTCCCTTCCGAATAAAATAGGATATCTTCTTGGATTGCCTTCTAAGAAGCTGGATATGATTATCTACTACGAAAGATATGTAGTTATCCAGCAGGGGATTGCGAAAAAAGCGGATGGTTCTGACTTTGATGAAATGGAATTCCTTACAGAGGAAGAATATCTAGATGTATTAGATTCTATTCCTGCTGAAAACCAGTATCTTGATGATTCAGACCCAAATAAATTCATTGCAAAAATGGGGGCTGAGGCTATCGAGGATTTATTGAAGAGAATAGACCTTGATGAGCTTTCTTATGATTTGAGACACAAGGCTCATAACGAAACATCTAAACAAAGAAGAACAGAGGCGCTGAAAAGACTTTCTGTGGTGGAAGCATTGAGAGGAGCAAACACGAGAATGATAAACCGTCCAGAGTGGATGGTGATGCGTGTGCTGCCTGTTACGCCGCCAGAGCTTAGACCTCTAGTTCCGCTTGATGGTGGTCGTTTCGCTACTTCGGATCTGAATGACCTTTACCGAAGAGTAATCATCAGAAATAACCGTTTGAAGAGATTGATGGAAATCAAAGCTCCAGAGGTTATCTTGAGAAACGAGAAGCGTATGCTTCAGGAGGCGGTAGATTCATTGTTTGATAATACAAGAAAATCTTCAGCTGTAAAATCTGAATCAAACAGACCACTGAAATCACTTTCTGATTCATTGAAAGGAAAACAAGGGCGTTTCCGTCAAAACTTGTTAGGTAAGAGGGTGGACTACTCTGCGCGTTCGGTTATTGTCGTAGGGCCAGAGCTTCAGCTTCATGAGTGCGGTATCCCTAAGGATATGGCAGCAGAGCTTTATAAGCCGTTCATTATCAGAAAATTGATAGAAAGAGGAATCGTAAAAACGGTAAAATCAGCGAAGAGAATTATCGACAGAAAAGAACCTGTTGTATATGATATTTTGGAGAATGTGATGAAAGGACACCCAGTTCTTCTGAACCGTGCGCCTACGCTTCACAGACTTGGTATTCAGGCATTCCAGCCTAAGATGATTGAGGGGAAAGCTATCCAGCTTCACCCATTGGTAACGACAGCCTTCAACGCCGATTTCGACGGTGACCAGATGGCGGTTCACTTACCACTCGGTCCAGAGGCTATTTTGGAAGCGCAATTATTGATGCTAGGTTCTCAGAATATTTTGAACCCTGCGAATGGTTCGCCTATCACTGTCCCTTCTCAGGACATGGTATTGGGGCTTTATTTCATGACGAAAGAAGCTCACTCTACTGATGATTATAAAGTGAAAGGCGAAGGTCTAGTATTCTACTCTCCAGAAGAGGCAGAAATAGCCTATGCAGAAGGAAAAGCATCACTGAATGCGAAAGTAAAATGCCGTTTGACTTTGAAAGAAAACGGAGAACTTGTAACGAAACTTATCCCAACTACAGTAGGTAGAATTTTGTTTAACCAAATTGTACCAAAAGAAGTAGGATATATAGATACATTATTGACTAAAAAATCGCTGAGAGATGTCATCGGTACTATCCTTGCGGAGACAGATTTCCCTACTACAGTGAAATTCTTGGATGATATGAAAAACTTAGGTTATATGAACGCCTTCAAAGGAGGACTTTCATTTAGCTTGGCGGATATCGTAGTTCCAGAGGAGAAAAAACAAATGATCGCTCAGGCGGTGGAAACTGTGGATGGCATCAAGGACAACTATAACATGGGGCTTATCACGGATACGGAGCGTTATAACCAAGTTATCGATGTTTGGACAAATACCAATGCAGGTCTTACAGAGATGATTATGAGCAGAATGAAAACCGACCAAGGTGGATTTAACTCTGTTTATATGATGCTAGACTCTGGAGCGAGGGGATCTAAAGAACAGATTCGTCAGCTCTCTGGTATGCGTGGTTTGATGGCAAAACCTCAAAAAGCTGGTTCTACAGGAGCGGAAATCATCGAAAACCCAATTGTAGCCAACTTTAAAGAAGGTCTTTCTATCCTAGAATACTTCATCTCTACCCACGGGGCGAGAAAAGGTCTTGCGGATACGGCGCTTAAGACAGCCGATGCAGGATATTTGACGAGAAGACTTGTAGATGTGGCTCAGGATGTGATTATTACAGAAGATGACTGTGGTACACTGAGAGGAGTAGAAGTTTCTCCATTGAAGAAAAATGATGAAATCGTAGAAAGACTTTCCGAAAGAATTTTGGGTAGAGTTTCTCTTCATGATGTATATGATCCAGAAACGGATGAGCTTATCGTAGCAGCAGACCAGATTATCAGCGAAGCTTTAGCGAAGAAAATAGAAGATGCTGGAATCGAGACGGTAGAAGTTCGTTCTCCACTAAGCTGTGAGGCTAAAAAAGGTATCTGTGCGAGATGTTATGGTAGAAACTTGGCAACTGGTAAGATGATTCACATGGGTGAAGCTGTGGGAGTTATCGCAGCGCAGTCTATCGGGGAGCCAGGTACACAGCTGACACTGAGAACCTTCCACCAAGGGGGTACTGCGGGGAATGTCTCTGTAAATCCTTCCATCACAGCGAGAAGAGATGGTATCGTAGAAATGGATGAGGTAAGAACCATCACATCAGAAGATGAAAACGGAAACAAAACCGAAGTGGTTGTATCTCGTTCTACAGAATTCCGTTTAGTAGCTGATAATGAAGTAAGAACGCCTATCATGGTGGCAAACATCCCTTATGGTGCTGTTCTTTCTGTGAAGCCAGGGGATAAAGTGAAAAAAGGAGACCTCATCTGTAAATGGGATCCATATAACGCCGTTATCATCGCGGAAACTACAGGTAAGATAGAATACGAAGATATCATCCAAGGTAGAACTTTCCAATTGGAAATAGACGAGCAGACAGGTTTCGAGGAGAAAGTAATTTCAGAATCAAGAGACAAAAAAGCCGTTCCTACATTGAGAGTGGTAGATTCTAAAGGTGTAGAGCAAAAAGCATATAACCTTCCTGTGGGAGCCCACTTGATGGTAAATGACGGAGAAAAAATCAAAGCTGGTAAAATCTTGATAAAAATCCCTAGAAAATCTGCAAAAGCAGGGGATATCACCGGAGGTCTACCGAGAGTTACCGAATTGTTCGAAGCGAGAAACCCTTCTAACCCAGCTGTAGTAACAGAGATAGATGGTGTGGTATCTTACGGAAAAATCAAGCGTGGTAACAGAGAGCTTATCGTAGAGTCTAGAACAGGAGAAATTAGAAAATATCTAGTGAAACTTTCTAGCCAGATTATCGTTCAGGAAAATGACTTCGTGAGAGCAGGAGATCCGCTTTCTGATGGAGCAATCACGCCAGACGATATCCTAGCAATCAAAGGGCCTACTGCGGTTCAGGAATACATCGTGAACGAAATCCAAGAGGTATATCGTCTTCAAGGGGTGAAAATCGATGACAAACACTTTGAAATTATCGTAAGACAGATGATGACAAAAGTGGAAATCGTAGATGCAGGAGATACTCAGTTCTTGGAAGGAAGCCTTGAGCACAAACTAGATTTCATCGAAGAAAACGACAGAGTATTCGGATTGAAAGTAGTTGTAGATGCAGGAGATTCTAAAGAATTGAAACCAGGACAGATGATTACAGCTAGAGAGCTGAGAGATGAAAACTCTAAACTGAAGAGAGAAGATTTACAATTGGTACAAGTGAGAGAAGCTCTTACAGCTACTGCAAATCCAGTGCTTCAGGGTATTACGAGAGCAGCTCTTCAGACAAAATCATTCATGTCTGCGGCATCATTCCAGGAAACTACGAAAGTGCTAAACGAAGCGGCTGTTTCTGGTAAAGTAGATGAGCTGAACGGTCTGAAAGAAAATGTAATCGTAGGACACAGAATCCCTGCGGGTACAGGTCTGAAAGACTACCAGAACATCATCGTAGGATCTAATAGAGAGTTTGAAGATATTAAATAAAAATAAACGAAATTAAAATTTGAGGTTTGAAATAAATTTAATATCTTCACACCTCGAATTTTAATAATAGTATTAACCAATAAAAAAATAAAATAAAAATGGACAATAATCAAAACCAAGACCCAAACAACATTAACATTCAATTAAACGAAATGGTAGCAGCTGGTGCATATGCTAACTTAGCATTAGTAAACCACTCTCCATCAGAATTTGTTTTAGATTTTATTCAAATCATGCCAGGAGTTCAGCAGGCTCAGGTAAGAAGTAGAGTTATCTTAGCTCCACTTCACGCAAAGAGAGTTCTTGCAGCTCTTCAACAAAATATCCAAAGCTACGAACAACAGTTTGGAGAAATCAAAGAAGTTGAGCCTTTCGTATTAGGAGGAAACAACGCTCAGGCTTAAGATTTGTAAGCATAAAAATTGACAATAAATCCCACTCTTTTGAAGTGGGATTTTTGTTTTTGCTAAAAAAGTTCTTACTAATCACTATATTTGTAGTATTATAAAATTACCAAAATGAGAAGAAATTACTCACTATACTTTAGTATTTGGTGTTTGCTGTGTGTTATCCTTGCACCAATTATAGTAGTTACCGATCTTTTCTATCCTCGTTTTTATAATACAACTTTGGTAGAAATTATTTGCGGAGGGATTTTTGTCACGGCTTATGTATTGTTTCCTTTGTTTTTTATCTATCAGATTATCACGCATATAAGAATCAATTTCATGTATCAGAATACTATGCGAAAGAGAATTAAAAAGAGAACAACGGAGTTTACAATTTCTATAATTGCTTTCGTGGTGCTGCTTGTCAGTATTTTATTCTATATAGGACTTTATTGGCTGGTGGATAGAGCAGTTACAAATGCTTATAGGAGCGCATAAAGACTTAATAACAATGAATAAAAATATGAAAATAAGACCCATCGTTTCTGGTGAATATATCTTTTTAGATGATTTTCTTTACGATGCTATTTTTATCCCTGAAGGTGTAACACCCCCTGAGAAGAGCATTATCCAACAACCTGAACAGCAAAAAGCCAATTATGCTTCCAAGATGTATTTAAAATTAGGTTTTGAAATCATTAAGACCAATGAAGAAGATTATATAATGATTTGTAAGTTATAAAATATTTAAACAATGATAAATTATTTAAAAGCAGATGCTACCATACCACAGACTGAGGGTAACATCATTATCTCTCATATTTGCAACGATATAGGGGCTTGGGGAAAAGGTTTTGTAATGGCTATTTCTAAACGATGGAAAGAACCCGCGAAACAATATAAACAATGGTATAAAGAAGGTGAAGACTTTGTTTTGGGGGCAGTTCAGTTCGTGGCTGTAGAGGATAATGTGTGGGTTGCCAATATCATCGGTCAGCATAAAATATATAAAGATGAAAATGGAAATCCTCCCATTCGTTATGAAGCCGTAAAAGAAGGTTTACAGCAAGTAGCAGAGTTTGCTCAAAAAATAAACGCAAAAGTGCAAATGCTCCGCATAGGCTGTGGACTGGCAGGAGGCTCTTGGGATGAGATAGAGGCAATCATAGAAGACACTCTTTTACAAAAAGGTATAGAGGTGTTTGTCTGCGATATATAAAAGCATTAAATTCATAGAGAAAGAACAAGATTAAACCTGTTGAAACAAAGCTCCTTGCACGACGCCTCTTTTTTCTAATTCTTTTTCTATGAGGCTTTGTATTTGGTTTTTCTTTAGTCCCCATTTGGGTGCGATGAGCATTTCGGTATCGGACACAGCAAAAAGCCTTTGTATCACGATATCAGGCCGAAGCAACGGAAGCAGTTCGCAGAGCAAATCAATGTACTCTTCCAAGGAGAAAAGTTTGAAAGGTTCTCTTTTGTATTTTACGCCCATGATAGAACCTTTGACAATGTGTAGATTGTGAAATTTCACGAATTTTATTTGAGGATATTTATTGATTTCCTCGGCATATTGCAGAATCATTTCCCGCGATTCGTTCGGCAGCCCCAAAATACAATGCACGCAGACATTCAGCGGCGTGTTTTTCAGCAGTTCCATTGCTTTTTCGAAATCTTGGTGTGTGCATCCGCGGTTGATTTCCGCAAGGGTAGAATTGTGGATGGATTCTATTCCCAGCTCCAAATCCACTTCCAACCCACGCTCGCAGTAGCTTTCCAGAAGTTTTATTTTCTCGCTGTCTATGCAGTCTGGGCGTGTTCCTACGGACAGTCCCACGATGTTTTCGGAGTTTATTTTCAGGGCTTCATCGTACAGCATTTTTAGTTCATCGACCGAAGCATAAGTATTAGAATTTGGCTGAAAATAAATGATGAATTTCTCGGCTTTATAGCTTTCTATGGCGTTTTTCATGCCGTGGTTCAGCTGCTCTCGGAAGTTTTCCAAATCCTTTGGTACAGGCGTGAAAGACTCTACATTACAGTAGGAACATCCGCCAAATCCCTTCAAGCCGTCACGATTGGGACAGGTAAAACCAGCATCTACAATGACTTTATAGACTTTCTGCCCATTGAATTTTTGTTTTAGATAAGCACCATAATAGTTGTAGTTTTTTTCTCCGAAAGCTAAATTTTTTTTCATTTCAAAAAATTTTCTCAAATTTAAGCATTAATAAGTTTATAATATTTAGAAAAAGATTTGTTTATTTTGTAACAAAACAAAAAAAATAATACTAATTCAGAAAATCAAAACCAATGCTAAAAGCAAAAAACATCACTAAAACCTACGATGCAGGTAAAAAAATAGCCTTGCAGGATTTTAGCATAGAAGTTCCACAAGGCAGTATTTATGGGCTTCTTGGCCCTAATGGCGCAGGGAAAACTTCATTCATCAGAATTATCAATCAGATTACCAAGCCAGACAGCGGCGAAATATTCATTAATGATAAACCTTTGGAAATCAGTCATATCTGTGAGGTAGGATACATGCCAGAGGAGAGAGGTCTGTATAAAAATATGACAATAGGCGACCAGCTGATGTATTTCGGTGAGCTGAAAGGAATGTCTAAAAATGACATACTTGCGGAGTCCAAACATTGGTTTGAAAAACTAGAAATAGACCAGTGGTGGAAGAAAAAACTCTCCGAGCTGTCCAAGGGAATGGCGCAGAAAATACAATTTGTAGTGACGGTGCTGCACCGCCCAAAACTGCTGATTTTAGATGAGCCGTTTTCGGGATTTGACCCTGTGAATGCCAATCTTATAAAAGACCAGATTTTGGATTTAAAAGCCCAAGGGACGACCATCATTCTCTCCACCCACCGAATGGAAAGCGTGGAGGAACTCTGTGATTCTGTGGCTTTGGTTCATCAGTCGCGAAAGGTTTTGGATGGCAGAATTTCGGAAGTGAAAGAGAAATTTAAGCAGAATTTATTTGAAATTGTCCTTTCGGAGGCGAGTCTGGATGCATTTGATTCATTTAAAACTAAAAATGAACTTTTTAATGAAAAACAGGATGAAAATCTTATTCGTTTTGAAATAAAAAACAGTATGAGCCAGAGAGAACTCCTCCAAGAGCTTCTAAATATTGGGAAAATCGTAGAATTTAAGGAAAAAATCCCAACGATGAACGAGGTGTTCATCGCCGCAGTAAAAGGAATATAAACTAATACCGAAAAATAAATGAAAAATATAATCCTAATCGCTAAAAGAGAGTTTTTTACCCAAGTAAAAAAGAAATCTTTCATCATTCTTACCCTTCTCACGCCGCTTCTGATTATTGTTTTTGGAGGTGTGGTCTCTCTGATGTTTCAGGCAAATGAAACGCAGATGCAGATAAGTGTCATCGACAAAAGCGGTCTGTTCAAAGACAAGCTAAAATCGGATCAAAATATCCGTTATATTTTTTCTTCGGAGGAGACAGAGAAATCTTTGATAAAGGTTTTGGAAACCACGGAGGAAATGAATGCGGTCATGATTATTCCTAAAAAAGACATTCATGAGCTGGAAAACAGCATAGAAGTTTTGACCAATAAAAACCTTAGCAACGAGGCGAGAAAAAATATTGCAGGAAATATTTCGGAAATCATCAAGGCAGAGAAAATCAATGCATTAGGAATCAGTACTGCGCAGATAGAGGATTTGAACAAGGGAGTTAATCTTCATGTAGTCAATATTTTAGAGAAAGAAAAGAAACAGGATAGTTTCCTAGTCGGCGTGAAATCTGGGCTTAGTATGTTCCTGATGTACTGTGTATTTACCTTCATCATGATGTATGGTATCCGTGTGATGCGAAGTGTTTTGGAGGAGAAAAACAACAGGGTGGTGGAAATTCTGATTTCTTCGGTGAAGCCTTTTGAGCTGATGATGGGGAAAATCTTGGGCGTTACAGGAGTGGCGCTGGTGCAGTTCGGGGTATGGGTAGTGATGATATTTGCTTCTGTGATGACTCTTGGCTCATCAAATGTAGGAATGGTGAGTGGCGTAGCCGAAGTACAGATGGTTTTATCTGCTCTTTCGCAGATAAATTACGGGCTGATTCTCTTCGTATTTGTGATTTATTTCTTATTGGGATATTTGTTTTATAGTGCGATGTATGCGGCGATTGGCTCTGCAGTGGATAATGAAACCGAGACCCAGCAGTTTACATTATTTGCGATTTTGCCAATGATGCTTGGTTTTTATGGCAGTATAACGATAATGAACAATCCAGACGGGCCGATGAGTTTCTGGTTGTCTATGATACCTTTCACTTCGCCGATTGCAATGCTGGCGAGAATCCCGTTCGATGTTCCTGTATGGGAGCTGGTGCTGTCCATAGTGATTCTGCTGGTTTCTACGCTGGGAATGGTTTTCATTGCTTCTAAAATCTACCGAGTGGGAATCCTGATGTATGGAAATAAAGTTACCATGAAAGAACTTTGGAAATGGCTGAAAAACTAAATTTGGTTTTTCTAAAATTAAGAATATTATTATCAAAATCTTGGTTCACTCAAAAAATTATATTTTCATAATTAACTCGAATATAAATTAAAAATTATTTACTATATTTAAGTTCTTCAAAAACCTTTTTAAAATGAAAGAAAGGAAAGGAACAGAGTATAGTAGACGAATAAGATATGCACTAATTACAGGAATTGGATTGTTTTCTGGAGTTTTTGTGTTTTTACATTTGCTGGTTTTTTCCAATAAAATTGATTCTTACGAAATAGAAGAAAAAGGCAATCAGTACGGAAAAAGTGAGTTTGTAGAATATGAAGGCAAAATCTCTGTTTCTGTTCCCAGTGGCGGAAGATATGTTTTAGAAGATGTAGATATCAGCACATTTAGGGCGGTAGATTCAGAAAATAACATAGACAGAAGCACTCTGGTGGTAGGTTTGGATAAAAATCATGTCTATTTAGGAAGCATTCCTATTCCTGACCTGAATCCCAGCAAACTCCAAGTCCTAGGAAATGGCTACTATACAGATGGGACAAGTACTTATTTCTGCTCCTCTTATTCCCAAAGAAATGAAGACTTATCTACTTCGATGGAGATATTACAGCATTTTGTATATATTTTTTCAAAGACTAAAAAGCCACAAAGCTACATCTATCCTTATAAAAAGATAGAAACGAATAAAAGATTACAGCCAGTCGAAAATTTACAATATTTCGCAACTGATGGAGAGAAAGTCTATTACAGAGGAGAGATTTTAGAAAAGGCTGATTTAAATACTTTAAAAAGTGTAGATGGATATAATGGATACTTTGCCGATAAAGAAAATGTCTATTATAAGTCAAAACTTTTACCGATTAAAAATAGCGGAAAGTTAAGAATTGTTTCAAGTGAGCAGGGAGATGAATTTCTTTATGATGAGGTAAATGGCTATGTCTTTATGGGAGATTATTCTTTTGATAGAGAAAAAGCACCCTACAAAGTACTAGGAAATGAAGGAAGCCACCTGAATAATTTAGTTTTTATCAATAAAGAAGGCATCTATTACTATGACGGCGAAGAAAAGAAGCAGGAAAGAGCGGGAAATAATTTTTTCACAGGAAAAATAGAAGAAATTACTCCCAATGTTTTTACTGATGATGAAAATCTTTATTATTTTCATGCTTATGATGTATGGAGAAAATCCAAGTATGACAAAGGTTTAGATTCAAGAAATACAGAGATTTATTCTTTAGGCAAAAAAGATGCTTGGAAAAAAATAGAAGATATAAATAGTGGAGTGTATGGAAGCATCTGGCAAAAAGGGAATAAGTATTATTACTTTGATGATTTAGGAATTTATCAATTAATTAGTAATACCATTTATGAAATTACGGATAAAGAAACACTGGCTTTTTTGCGAGATGATTATAGGAGTCTGAGACAGCTTATCACGAATGAAAAACTAATACCAGTAGAAGGAGAGAAAAAAGTAGAAATAGTTGTAAAAAGAGGGGGAGGGTTCAGAGATTATTATATGATTTTTCTTGTTTCCATAGTAATTGTTGCTCTGTTTATTCATTTTAAAACTAAAAAATAAAACATCTAATTTTAAAAAGAAATTCAGTCTTTATAAAAAGTGTTTTCTAAATTTAGCAAAAATTCTTTCTTGTCCAGTCCGCCAGCATAGCCTGTCAGTTTCTTGTCCTTCCCGATGACTCTATGGCAGGGAACGATGATGGAGATTTTGTTCCTGCTGTTGGCGTTGGCTACGGCTCTCACAGCTTTTGGGTTGCCGAGCCTTTGGGCTTGTTCTTGGTAGGAAATGGTCTCTCCGAAAGGGATTTTTAGCAGTTCTTCCCAGACTCTCTGCTGAAATTCTGTTCCCGAAAATTTTACAGGAACAGAGAACTTTTTCAGTTTTCCATTGAAATAAAGATTTAATTCTTTTTCGGCTAAATCCAAGATAGAATTGCTCTCGTGGATACAGTTTTTGAAAGAATTAATGTTTTTCTCTGTGTATTTACTGTCTTCAAAGTCCAGCGAAAGCAGTCCCTCTTCATCAGCCACAGCATACAGTCTGCCGATGGGTGTGGGAATGTATTTTAGGTAAAAATTCATTTTAAGCAAAATTTTTTCAAATATAACAAAAATTGCTCAATTTTATTTAGATTAAATTTAAACAAGTATCTTTGTCGAAGAAAAAATGATTCAAAAAGAAATGAAAAATCCTCTGACCCTTTTTGATATTCCTGATGGAAAGAAAGTAAAGGTTTTGGGCTATGATGACAAGGTTACGGAAATGCCCACCAAAATTCTGGAAATGGGAATTCTTCCAGAAATGGAAGTGGTGGTGCTTCATAGAGCGCCATTCAGCGGGCCTCTTTATGTAGAGTATGGAGAGGAGGATACTTGCGTGGCTCTTCGCAGTGAGGAGGCTAAATTTATCTTGGTAGAATATATTGATTGATGGCGAAAAAGACTAAAAATATACTGCTCATAGGAAACCCGAATGTAGGGAAATCCACGGTTTTTAATCATCTCTGTAACAGACAGCAGAAGACAGGGAATTATGCAGGAGTTACAGTGGAAAGCTACACGGGAAGTTACGATTACGAAGGCGAAACCATTACAATAACCGATTTGCCAGGGGCGTACAGCATCTATCCCAGCTCTGAGGATGAGGCTGTTTTCAGTAGGTTTTTGGTACAGGAGCCGAGAGAATATCACGGAATTCTCTACATAGCAGATGCTATCAACATCAGGCGAAGTCTGCTTCTTCTTCAGCAGATAAAGGATTTGGGAATTCCTATGATGATGGTTTTGAACCAAATGGATTTGGCGCGGAAAAAAGGATTTGCTTTTGATTTAGCCAAAATGGAGAAGGCTTTAGGCGTGAAAATCATTCCTGCCAATGCGAAGGAAAACGAGGGAATGGAAGCTGTAAAAAAGGCAATTTATGACAATGAATTTCAGCAGGAAACTACTTCGAGTTTTGAAATTCCGATGGAGCATAAAGGCTTGGTTTTCAAGTTAAAAAATCAACTAAAAGAAGAAAACGATTACAAAATCTGGACGCTGCTTTCTGCCGAAAAATATTTAGGGAAATTAGAAAGTATGGCCGAGCAGCTTAATCAGGAAATGGTCAAATGTCTTATTCCCAAAAGATTGCAGGTTCAGGAAACCATCAGAAGATATCAGAATATTGATAAAATCCTTCCAGAATTTTTCTCCAAAAAGAAACAAGAAAAGAAACTCCTTACAGAGAAACTGGATAAAATTTTGGTGCATCCGTTTTTCGGGTATTTGATTTTTGGAGTATTATTATTGCTGATTTTCAATAGTGTATTTTACTTGGCAGAATACCCTATGAAATGGATAGAGGACGGTGTGGTATTTTTGGGTGACTGGGCAGGAGAGTACCTTCCAGAGGGACCTCTCAAAAGTCTTTTTACCCAAGGAATTATCCCAGGTATAGTCGGCGTGCTGCCATTTGCGCCACAGATAGGAATTTTGCTGTATGTGCTTTATTTGCTGGAAGACTCGGGCTATATGGCGAGGATAGTTTTTCTTACGGACAGGTTTTTGAGGCCTTTCGGGCTGAATGGGAAAAGCATTGTTCCGCTGGTTTCTAGTACGGCGTGTGCAGTTCCTGCCATTATGGGAGCGAGAAATATAGAAAATATAAAGGAAAGACTACTTACTATATTGGTTACGCCTTTTATGACTTGCTCTGCGAGGCTGCCTGTGTACAGCATCATTATAGGGTTGATTATCCCAGATGAATATTTTTTAGGTTTTATCAGTTATAAAGCAGTGATGATGCTGATAATGTATATCGCTGGTTTTCTGATGGCTTTGGGGGCTTCATTTGTTTTAAAGAAAATCATCAGAGCCAATGAAAAATCTTACCTTGTGATGGATTTGCCGCCTTATAAAGTCCCGATGTGGGGGAATAATTTCAGATTGACGATGAATAAAGTCTGGGGCTTTATCACAGGTTCAGGGAAAATTATTTTCTCGGTTACGGTTTTGCTTTGGGCATTGGCGTTCTTTGGACCAAGACAAAACACAGACCAAATCATTTCGGCTGATGTAGAAATGGAGGATTCTTATTTGGCTATTTTGGGCAAAGGCATTGAGCCTGTGGTAGAGCCTTTGGGCTACGACTGGAAAATAGGCGTGGGCGTAATCACGAGTTTTGCGGCGAGGGAAACCTTTGTAGGGACGATGGCTACGCTCTATGGGCTGGAAGATGTGGATACCGAATCCGAAGAGGGCGAACTCCGCATTATGGACAAAATGCGAAAAGACACCAAACCCAATGGAGAGAAGGTTTTCAGTTTCGCTACGGGGCTTTCGGTGCTTATGTTCTATGCCTTTGCGATGCAGTGTATCTCCACCATTGCCATTGTTTATAAGGAAACCAGAAGCATGAAATGGACACTTGTGCAGATGTTTGGGATGACAGGAATAGCCTATTTGGTTTCTTTTTTGGTTTATCAAATTTTTAAATAATTAAAGAAATGATTTATTTTCAATATGTTATCATAGCAATGATACTGCTGATGGCGGTTTATTGTCTCGTGAGAATTTTCACTAAAAATTTTTCTTCCAAGAAGAAAGGAAACGGTTGTGACAGAGGTTGTGGCTGTTCGTAGTTTATTTTTATTAACGAAATAATTTTTTCTTTCTTAAAGCTGTTTTAACAGCTCAAATTCTACCCAATATTTAGGAGATTTCTTATCTTTGTAGAGCACTTTTTGACAAAAAATAATGGAGACAGAGGAAAAATTGGTAAAAATATTAACCAAATATTTTAGTGATGTTCTTGATGAAATAGTTGTAGAAACGCTTTGGGCAGAAGTAATCGATGAGGAAAAAGGGTGGTATAAAATAGATAATATTCCTTTTTATGGAGCAGAGTTTTCGTGTGGAGATGTTGTTTTAGCGGAGTATGATGAGTCGGAAATGTGTCTTGTTTATCGAAAAGTAGTTGAACATTCGGGAAATTCCACTGTGCAAGTTGTTATATTTGAGGACGGATTTGATATAGAATCTTTACGAGAGGAATTTAATGAATTGGGATTTTACTCAGAAAGAGCAGGGAGCAGCTATTTCGTATTGGAAATTCCTTTTGAAAAAAATTATAATATTATTTATACTAAACTCTTAGCGCTTCAAGACAAAGGCTTATTGGATTTTGCAGAGCCAGTTCTTTCGGAAAAACATTTTAAAGAAAAATAAAATATGTCATTAATAAAATCAATTTCAGGAATTAGAGGGACTATCGGAGGAAAAGTGGGAGATAATCTCACGCCACTGGATGTGGTTAAATTTACCTCTGCATTTGGGTCTTGGCTTCAGAATAACAAAGGTAAAAAGGACTTGATGCTCGTTATCGGTAGAGATGCCAGAATTTCGGGGCAGATGGTTTCTTCGCTGGTTTCTGCTACTTTGCAGGGGCTGGGTATCCATGTGATAGACCTTGGGCTTTCTACTACACCTACGGTGGAGGTGATGGTGCCAGAACTTGGGGCAGATGGCGGAATTATTCTTACAGCTTCACATAACCCTAAACAATGGAACGCTCTGAAACTTCTCAATGAAAAAGGAGAATTTATCAATGGAGAAAATGGAGCTGAGGTTTTGGCTCTTGCTGAGCGTGAGGATTTCGGCTATGTAGAGGTGGATAACCTTGGTAAATACGAGACCAGAGAAGATGGCTTCGCGGTTCATATTGCTAAAATTCTTGCCCTGCCGATGGTAGATGCAGATGCTGTGAAGGCTAAAAAATTCAAAGTAGTGCTGGATGCCGTAAATTCCACTGGGGGAATGGCGCTTCCGCCACTTTTGGAGCAGCTTGGCTGTGAGGTGGTTAAGCTTTATTGTGAGCCAAATGGGCATTTCCCACATAACCCAGAGCCTTTGAAAGAGCATCTTACGGACATTTGTGATTTGGTGAAAAAGGAAAAAGCAGATTTGGGAATTGTGGTTGATCCCGATGTAGATAGACTTGCTCTTATTGATGAAAACGGAGAAATGTTTGGTGAGGAATATACTTTGGTAGCCGTAGCGGATTATCTTTTAAGACATAAAAAAGGCGTGGCGGTGTCTAATCTTTCTTCCAGCCGTGCACTGCGAGATGTAGCGAAAACGCATGATTCTGAGTATTTTGCAAGTGCAGTGGGAGAGGTGAATGTAGTGACTCTGATGAAAGAGAAAAACGCCGTGATTGGAGGAGAAGGAAACGGTGGAATTATCTACCCTGACCTGCACTACGGAAGGGATTCATTAGTTGGTGCCGCATTGTTTTTGACACATTTGGCGAAAGAAAACAAATCCGTTTCTGAACTGAGAGCTACATATCCTGCCTACTTTATGGGTAAGAAAAAAATAGAACTGACGCCAGAAATCAATGTAGATGAGGTTCTAGAGAAGATAAAAACAAAATATCAAAACGAGGAAATCTCTACAATAGACGGCGTGAAAATAGATTTTGCGGAGAACTGGGTTCATCTTAGAAAATCCAATACAGAACCGATAATTCGTATCTATACTGAAGCAAAATCCCAAAAAGAAGCCGATGAGCTGGGTGATAGATTTATTGAGGAAATTAGAAGTTTTATAGCTTAAATAAAAATAAAAACCATCTAAACAGATGGTTTTTATTATTTCTTAATTTGGATTTTTACCCAATTCATTTAGCTCTTGTTGCATTTCATAATCAGATTTATATTTTTCCCAATTAACAACGCGGGTATCTGACCATAAGTCATGCCATCCTCCATCTTCTTTCAAGAAAGAAAGTCCATCAAAAGGAACTAATCTTGAGATGTTTCGGATAAAAAAATCTTTCTGTGTAGGAGCTGTTCCATTGACTGAGACTACTTTAGTCTTTGTGATGTATTTACCGATACTTCTACCTTTGGTGAAATATTCAAAGGAGAATATGTAAATGAAATATAAAATACTGGTAACTAAATAATCAAGAGCACGATTTCCGTCTAGATACAAAAGCCATTGTAGAGGAGCTTCTATTCCTATAACGGAAAGTATTCCTAGAAATATACCTAAAAAGAAAATGAAAATGTAGAATACTATAAAGTCTATGATGTAATTAAGAAGTCGCGTGCCTTGGCTGGCTCTATTGTTTTGTACAGTAGAAGATAGTTGTTTTAGTATCATAAAAAAAGTTTTTATATATTTATACAAAAATAAAAATAAATTCTCATCAGATAATAAAAACTTTTACCTTTGTAGAAAAAATTAGCAGATTTTGGAAGAGGAATTTTTTGAAAAAAATGGACTTGTTAAAAAGTTCAAAAAATGATGAGGGAATTAATAATTTTTAAATTTAATTGAAATTATGGATTTATTTACAAAAATGCTTTTGGATTCGAAAGAAAATGATAAATTTCTATGCCTTTACGAATATTCAGATGATGATAAATTTTGGTTTGGTAAGGTTATTGATTTCAATGAAGAAATTATCATATTCCAGCATTATACTAAATTTGGTAGGAAAGATGGGGAGATAATATTACAAAGGTCTATAATTAGCGAGATTGACTTTGATGATGATTATAATGAAGCAATGGTTTATGTTATCAGTCATAGATATGAGATAGACCGAAAAACAGAAATTCCAATAAACTGTGAAGATACCGAAAATTGGCGAAAGTCTTTTTTGGAACAAGTGAAAAATAGAACTGATTTTCTTACTTCTGTAAAGGTAAATGGTTCGTTTTACTCAGGTTTTGTAAAAGAAACAGATGAGGATTTTTTTATGCTTCATTGTATAGGTACTGATGGAGAAGATAAGGGAAATATAATTTTCAGAATAGAGGATGTGACGGAGTTTTCTTTTGATGATAGAGAAGATAGAAAAACATTGATGCTGTATCAATGGAAATCAAAAAAACAATAAATAAAACGCTAAAAGCGATAGATTTTGGAAGAGGAATTTTTTGAAAATGAACTTGTAAAAAAGTTCGAAGAAATGATAGAAAATAACGAGGAATATTATTTCAGTTCAGAGGAGCTGGAAGATATTATCGTGCATTATTTGGAGCTGGGAGATATTGCATTTGCGGAGTTGGCTGTCAATTATGCACTGAGACTGCACCCTAATTCCATAGAGATAAAAACCAAAAGATTAGAAATTCTTCTAGAACAGCATAAATATACACAGGTAAAGGAGCTGATGGCAGAGCTTAAAAATTCATCGATGGAAACTATGGATTTTTTGGTCTGCTGTGCGAAATATTATTCCAATCTTGGAAATCCGAGAAGAGCCATAGAATATTGCAAAAAAGCTCTGAAATACGGCGAAGAGCAGAATTTCCTGCATAATTTCATTGCGGATGAATATGTGAATTTGGAAGACCCTTTTAATGCGCTGAAAAACTATAAATTAGCCCTAAAATATGATGCCTACGATGATTATTCATTGGAGAATGTTATGATTTGCTACAATCAGCTGAATAAAGCCGATGAAGCAAGGAAGTTTTTGGAAAATTATCTTGATGAATTTCCATTTTCCGAAATGGGTTGGTATGAATACGGGCAGTTTCATTTCAACAAAAAGAATTATAGAGAAGCTATCAAGGGATTTGATTATGTGTTGGCAATCAATAGTGATTCCCTTTCTATTTATGGGAGCAAAGCGGCGTGTTATGAAGCGCTGAATGAATGGGAAAAAGCCATAGAAGTCTATGAAGAATTGCTGGAATTAGAATACACCAAGGCCTTTACTTACTATAAAATAGGGCTTTGCTACAAGGAAATGAAACAATGGGCTTCTGCGCTGAGTGCTTTCCAACAGTCTCTCAGAGAAGACCCGCAGTTTTATATGTCCATGATGGAGCAGTCGGATGTTTATTATGAGATGCACAAATATGAGGAAGCTCTTTATTTCGCGAAAGAGGCTGTTTCACTCAATGAAGCGAATCTGGATTATCAGAAAAAATTGGCTTTTCTATACATAGACGGCGGAAAATTTGAAGAGAGCCTTTCCTGCTTGAAAAAAATCGTAGAAATGGAGCCAGACCGCTTCTACAACTGGTATGCATACAGCGAGGTGCTTATGCTCATTGGTGAGTATGAAGAGGCTGTTTCACTTTTAGAAAAAGCCCTAAAACAGCACCATAGAGCGGAGCTTTTCTATCAAATGAGCAACTGCTATTTTCATCTGAAAGAAGAGCAGAAAGCCAAGGATTTCCTTGAGATAGCGCTTGATTTAGACCCGTCCTTATCAGAGGATATGCAGCAGAAATATCCGTATATAAGGGAAGAAGTCAAAAATAAAATAAAAAACAAAAGACAGTAATTAGTTACTGTCTTTTTCGTTAGAGAATTTATGTGTTTTTTTCGTTCCCTCGTAGGTTTCGTATTGTAGGAAACGGCATTCCAGCTTTCCGTTGAATAGTTTGATTTTTCTGGAAGGGCGGAGTCCTATTTTCTTAACCGCTTCTAAATCAGAAGTTATAATCCAAGAAAGCGTGTTGGGATAGTTTTGCTTAAAGGTATCGCCTATTTTTTTGTAAAAATCTTCTTCTTTGATGGAAATTCTTTTGTCATACGGCGGGTTAAACATCACCATCAGAGGGAAAAGCTCTTTTTTAGACTCGAAGAAATTTTGTTTTCGGATTTCTATAATGTCTTCCATTTCTATGGATTCTACATTGGTTCTTGCGGCTTTTACAGCAGAAGGGGCAATATCGTAGCCGATGATTTTCCCAGAAAATTCGGTTATTTTATTCAGTCTAAATTCTCTGATTTTACTAAAAAGTTCAGCATCATAGTTTTTCCAGTTTTGGAAGGCAAATTTCTTTCTAAAAATCTGTGCTGGGAGGTTTAGGGCAATCATAGAGGCCTCTATCAGAAGGGTTCCGCTTCCGCACATAGGGTCTAGGAAATTTCCCTTGCCGTCCCATCCAGCGATTTGGAGCATTCCTGCCGCCAAAACCTCATTGATAGGCGCTTCTGTCTGCTCTTTTCGGTAACCTCTTTTAAATAAAGCATCTCCCGAACTGTCCAGCGAAATGCTCACCAGCTCTCGGTCTATGTGCAGCTGGAGTTTTATTTCTGGATTTTTGGTGTCTATATCAGGGCGTTTTCTGTATTTTGCCTTGAAAAAATCTACAATAGCATCTTTCATTTTCAGAGTCATAAACTGGGAATGTCTGAATTTCTCAGAATTTATCGTAGCATCTATGGCAAAGGTCTGGTCTGGACTTAGAATTTCGTCCCACGGGAATGCGAAAATTTTATCATAAAATCGGTCTTCGTTCCACGCTTTGAAAGTAAGTATCGGCACTAAAATTTTCAGCGCTGTTCGGCAGGAATAGTTGATTTTATACAAAAATCCTAAATCTCCCTCGCAGGTTACTGCTCGGTTTTTTATTTCGACATTTCTTCCGCCTAGTTTTTTAACTTCCTCAGCGAGAGTGTTTTCCAATCCAAAAAATGTTTTGATTTGAATATTGATGTTTTCTGTATTCATTAACTTTAAAATATTCTGCAAATTTAGTCAATAAAAGAGAAAAACTAAAAAAGAGAGAAAAATATAGAAATCTCTTTGGGTTTCGTTTCATAATGATTAAATTGCATTCCATTAAAAAGTATAATTTATGAAAAGAATAATTTTATTTTTTATGGCAGGGCTTTTTCTCATTTCTTGTAGTAGGGAAAATGATAAAATGACCGATGAAACATTAGCGAATAGCGCAAAAATGCAGTTGCCAACCAAAGTAACAATAGCAGAAAACAACAAAGTAATATCGAAAAGGTTTGAATACCAAAACGATAACGAACTAAAGGAAATAATAGACGAAGGAAGTGGTGAGAGGATTGTTTTCGTGTATGAAAAAGATTTTATCACATCTAAAATCAGATATTCTCAAGCAGGAGAAGAACTTGGGGAGACTAATTATCAGTACAATAACGGAAAATTGTCATCAGTAATAGATGAAGTAGTAATATCAGATTCTGGAATTCAGTATAAGAGAGTCGTTACACGAGAGTATCGTTATAACGGCTCAGAGGTTTCAGTGAATGAGAATGTAAAATACCATTCAGAATCATATGCTTATAATCTTAGGGATGAAAATTCTATGCATACTTATGTTTTGAATGGAGAAAATATTATAAAAATTCATCACGATATAAGCAAAAATGTTCCTAACGGACATTTTTACCTAAATCCCAATAATATGGTGGTAATAGATGAAGAGGTAGCATATGATACTAAAAACAGCCCATATAAAAACATTAAAGGTTTTTCTGTTTTGGTTGCCGAGTTTTGTAGTTTAGATAAGGATGAAAATACTATTGCTGATTATCTTAATTTTAGGTGGGTGAGCCATAATCCTACTTTAATCAAAAAATCAATAAATTTATATGGAAGTGGAGCCGATAGTAGTGAGTATAAATTTCAATATGAGTATAAAAATAATTTCCCTATAAAAACGAAATTGAATATTAATAATCAAACTGTTACTACGATGGTTTATGAATATAATAAATAATGTAAATGCCTTCTTTATTTGTGAGAAGGCATTTATTATTTCTATGGAGATGTTTATTTTAAAAATAACTAAATTTGCATCTCATTTTATTCAATTTTTTTCGGATGGTAGTTTTTTTTCTTGTTCTCAGTGTTTTAGTGGGAGTTTTGTTAGGGAATTTTTTTGGGAATAATGAAAATTTAGCCAAAAGATTGCTTGTGCTCAGTGCTGGGTTTCTCATTGCGGTCTGTGTGGTGGAGGTTTTTCCGCAGATTTATAACTCTGGGAATGAGAATATTGGGCTTGGGGTCATCATCGGAGTCGTTTTGCAGATGGTTTTGGAAGGGATGACCAAGGGATTTGAACACGGTCATTTTCATTATGAAAAATGTAATATTCTCCCTGTTGGACTGCTGGTGGGTATGTTCATCCATGCGTTTATAGAAGGAATTCCATTGGCTGGAATGCATTTGAATTCGCCGTATTTGCTGGGAATTTTGGTGCATAATCTGCCGATTTCCTTTGTGCTGGGAGCTTTTTTATTGAGGGAAAAGAAAAACAAGTTGATTGCGTGGGTTACCATCGCGTTTTTTGCGGCGGCATCTCCGCTGGGAATGCTGCTTGGGAAATACTTTAAACCTGAATGGCAGGCGTATTTCTTGGCGCTGTCGGGTGGGATTTTCCTGCATATTTCTTCGGTGATTATTTTTGAAAATAATAGTAAAAGCCACCAGATAAACTGGGAAAAAATGTTTTTGGTGATTTTGGGCGTGGGTGTGGCTCTGGCTGGGCATTTATTTCACGAACATAGCCATCATTAGCCAAAGTAATATTATCTTTGTAAAAAATTAAGTTTAAAAAATCAAATAAAAATATGTTTCGAACACATACTAATGGCGAACTTTCGCTGAAAAATCTTAACGAAACCGTTACTCTTGCGGGCTGGGTGCAGACTATCCGAGACAAAGGATTTATGATTTGGGTGGATCTGCGTGACCGATATGGCATCACTCAGCTTGTTTTTGATGAGGAAAGAACATCCAAAGATCTTTTGGAAAAGGCTAAAAACTTGGGGCGTGAATTTGTCATCCAAGTGGAAGGAAAAGTGATAGAAAGAGCCTCTAAAAACCCAAAAATCCCAACAGGAGAAATAGAGATTTTGGTAGAAAAACTCACTATTTTGAACGAATCTGTGCTGCCTCCTTTTACCATCGAAGATGAAACCGATGGCGGCGAGGAGCTTCGTATGAAATACAGATATCTGGATATCAGAAGAAATCCAGTGAAGGATAAACTTATTTTCAGACATAAAATCGCACAGAAAGTCCGAAATTATCTCTCTGAGCAAGGCTTTATAGAGGTGGAAACGCCTGTTCTTATCAAATCTACTCCAGAGGGCGCGAGGGATTTCGTGGTGCCGAGCCGTATGAACGAAGGGCAGTTCTATGCACTTCCGCAGTCGCCGCAGACTTTCAAACAGCTTCTGATGGTGGGCGGAATGGACAAATATTTTCAAATTGTAAAATGTTTCCGTGATGAAGACCTCCGTGCGGACAGACAGCCTGAATTTACGCAGATAGACTGCGAAATGGCTTTCGTGGAGCAGGAAGATGTGATGAATGTTTTTGAAGGTTTGGCAAAAAATCTTTTGGAGGAAACGACAGGAAAGAAATTCGGTCAATTCCCAAGAATGACTTTCGCGGAGGCGATGAGAAAATACGGAAACGACAAGCCAGATATTCGTTTCGGAATGGAATTCGTGGAGCTGAACGAACTTGTGAAAGGGAAAGAATTTAAAATCTTTGATGAAGCAGAACTTGTAGTCGGAATCAATGTAGAAGGGAAGGCAGACTACACGAGAAAGCAGATAGATGAACTTATCGACTGGGTAAAACGCCCACAGATAGGAGCGAGCGGAATGGTTTGGGTAAAATTCCAAGAAGATGGCGTGCTGACTTCTTCAGTGAATAAGTTTTATAACGAAGCCGATTTGAAAGCCATTGCTGAGAAATTTAATGCTCAAAAAGGCGATTTGATGCTCGTTATGAGCGGTGATGCTAATAAAGTAAGAGCCCAGCTTTCTGCGCTGAGAATGGAACTGGGAAATAGACTTGGGCTAAGAAAAGGCGATGAATTTGCGCCGCTTTGGGTTGTAGATTTTCCGCTTTTGGAATGGGACGAGGAGAGCGGAAGATACCACGCGATGCACCATCCGTTCACATCGCCGAAGCCAGAGGATATTCCACTTTTGGAAACTTCGCCCAAGAAAGTCAGAGCCAATGCTTATGACCTTGTGCTGAACGGCAACGAGATTGGCGGCGGGTCTATCCGTATCTATGATAAAGACTTGCAGTTCAAGATGTTTGCTCTTTTAGGATTTAGTCCAGAAGAGGCGGAGGCTCAGTTCGGCTTCCTGATGAATGCTTTCAGATATGGTGCTCCTCCTCATGGTGGATTGGCCTTTGGGTTTGACCGTCTGGTCGCTATTTTGGATGGTAACGAGGTTATCCGTGACTACATCGCTTTCCCGAAAAACAACAGCGGAAGAGATGTGATGATAGATGCGCCTTCGCAGATTAGCCAAGAACAATTAGATGAATTATATTTGAAAGTTAATTTATAGAAACATGATTAGTGTGTATAATCCCATTTTTTTGGTTGTAACTATAATCATAGCCTGCTTTACAGCTTATTTGATTAACAAAAAGTTTCATGTATATGTAGCAGAGGCATCTGCTAATAGATTTGGTAGCATTGATGCTTTGAGAGGGCTTTTGGCACCTTTTGTATTTGTGCATCATTCTTCTATTTGGTATCATTATGTACAGGCTGATGAATGGACAAAACCAGAAAGTTTATTATATACACACTTGGGGGCGTCTAGTGTTCGGTTTTTCTTTACGATCACCAGTTTTTTGTTTATTGGTAGAATTATCAGTGGTAAAGAAATAGACTGGAAAAAACTTTATAAATCAAGGGTTTTTAGGATTGTGCCTCTTTATGTTTTTGCTGTTGTGTCCATAGTGACGATAGCTATGGTAAAAACTGATTTTGTTTTACATCAGAGCTTTTTTGATTTTATATTAAGTATATTACGCTGGCTTTCATTTTCCCAAGTACCAATAAATGGGTATGAGGACACTCCTTTAATTGTATCAAGGGTAGTTTGGACGCTTTCCATAGAATGTTTTTTTTACTTTACGCTGCCTTTTTGGTACTTGCTTTTGAATAGAAAGATGGTTAATTTGGGAATCTTGCTTCTTTGTAGTTCATTATCCATATTTTTCTATTTTAATTCAGGTGGAGGGAGTTCTATTGTTTTCTTTATGGGAGGTTTTGTGGCAGTATATTGTATAAAATATTTGAAAAATAAGATTGATAATTTTAATGCTATCCCTTATACATTGTTGGTTATAGGAGGTGTGTCTGCCTTGTTGTTTTTGGAGGAGAGTAATAAGCTGAATGTGCTGGTTGTCACCCTTGTTTTCACACTAATAGCCTTAGGGAATGATATTTTTGGATTATTAAAAATCAATGCTCTAAAGGTTTTGGGGGAGATTAGTTATAGTATTTATTTGCTCCATGGTATAGTTCTTTTTGTAATGATAGATTTGGTTCTAGGGCGTCATTTTGTTAAGGGACTTACGGCGTTAGAATATTGGTTAATGATTTTTGGGCTGACGCCTATTTTGGTGATTATCTGTACTTTGACATTCAAATATATAGAGAAGCCATTTATTAATAAAGGAAAAAAATAATATCTTTTTTGAGAATAAAAAAACACAAATGAGAACTTTAAAGTTCTCATTTGTGTTTTAGATTTATATGAATGTGTTTTTGAGTTCTGTCCAATATTATCAATATTTGTACCAAAATTAAATTTTAATTGCTATCGGTCTGTGGAACGCTTATTTTACTGAATAATTTTTCTTTCCAAGAAGCCCAATTGTATTTCTTGGCAAAGATAAAAATGATTAAAAGATATAATGTAAACATTAGAATAATATGATAAAATTCAATGCCAGGAGCGGAGAGTTCTTTGAAAAGAGATGGTGTCTGGAATACTGACCAGTCCGATGTGGAAAGAATACACGCAAAAAAGTTGTTAGCGAAATGAATACCAAGGGCAAGTTCCAGCCCATCATCCATCAGGGTAACGATGCCCAGCAGAAATCCCATTCCGATGTAGAAAAACATGATTTTGTAGCCCATTTTGGAAACTTCTGGATTAGCGAAATGAGCCAATCCAAATAAAATGGAAGAAAGGAAAAGTGGAACCCATCGGTTTTTGGACAAAAGCCCGAGCCACTGCATAAAATATCCTCGAAAAAAATACTCCTCAAAACCTATTTGAACAGGCAGCAACATGAGAGCCATGATACATAAGATAAAGAATTTCAAGGGTTGGAAATTCCATGCATACGCAGAAGGATTCATAAAATATTCTAAAAAGAAAGTCCCTGCAATAATCCCTCCATAGACTAAAAAACTGAAAGAAATTCGTCGGAAATCTATTTTTTTTCGGCTGGTGGTGAACTGGGTAATGGATTGGTTATGAAATACTTTAACAATAAAAAACAAAGGAAATAGAAAAAAAGTAAAGCTGACCAAGGTCAAGGCAAAAGTCGGGAGTTCGCCTATCTGACTTATCATTTCTTTCATCACTATTTCTGTTTCATTATTATTTTCTTGGAATGCTCCTTGGAATAGAAGTAATAAAACAATGGCGCATACTATGGCATAAACTCGTTTGCTTTTCGCTGAAAAAACTTGTGAAATGTACATAATAAATTATTTAGAATGATTTTTATCCATTAGTATACTTTATTTATGATTTGTTACAAAGATAATTCAATGACAATGATAATTTGGGATGATTTAAATAATATTTTACTTTTTTGATTTAAAACTTTGTGGATTTAGGAAAATATATTATGTTTGTAAAAAAAATAACAAATGTTATATTATAATTGTTATATAAATAAATTTATGCCGAAACCAACAACAATAACTCAAGAAGTAATTATAGAAACTGCCTTCGAGATGGTACGAAAGGAAGGCTTCGCTGTGCTTTCTGCCCGAAATATTGCCAAGCAAATTGGTTGCTCCACTCAGCCTATCTATTGGAGCTATAAAAATATGGGTGACCTCAAAGCTGAAATCTGTAAGAAAGCTCTTCCATTCCTCCAAAATCTAATGCTCAGTTACTCAAAAACAGGCAATACTCTTTTGGATTTGGGATTGGGCTATGTATGGACAGCGTACACTGAACCAGCCCTATTCAAGGCTTTTTATATGGATAATGTTACCAATGTAAAACTTACTGACATTTTTCCCGAAAGTGAGCGAGTGGTAGAAATAATGAAGAATAGCGAGGAATGCCGCAGCCTATCTGATGAAGAGCTGAAGAATAGCATTGCTAAAGGTTGGATGTTAGCACACGGTATCGCTTCACTAGTCGCAGTGGGTATGCTTGTCTACGACGAAGATAAAATTTTAGAAATATTAAAATAAACCTGCCTTAATATGAAAACCAATAAAAAAGCACTTCGGAATGTAATCTTATTTAGCCTGGTAGCCATCTCTTGCGGATGGATAGGCATTGGGGTAAACCAGTTACTAGGTGAACCTTCTAATTTAGAGTCTTTGGGATCAGGGATTTTTATTGCTACTCCTATTGTGTGTATGATTTTGCTTCGCCTTTTTGGTGGCGATGGTTGGAAAGATTTCCCTTTGAAACCTTATTTCAAGCAAAACACCCGCTGGTATATCTTCGCCATTGCAGTTTATCCCATAGTTGTTGGCATAACACTATTTGTTGGCAAGCTATTAGGTTGGGTAGATGTGAGCAAATTTACTATTGCTGCCTCTCTTCCTTTGCTTGTAGCAGCTTTCTTGCCTAGTTTTATCAAAAATATCTTTGAAGAATCGGCTTTTCGAGGCTATCTCACTGTAAAAATGGAACAACTTACCAAAAACGAATGGCTGATTTATGTAGTGGTGGCATTCGTCTGCCAAATATGGCACCTGCCATACAATCTCATATTCTTAGACGATGCTTATCAGGCAACCTTTTTCCCTTATAGCAAAGAGTTATTTGTTTTGGTGAGCTTTGTAGTCATTGCTGTTTGGACAATAATGTATACCGAAATTTTCTTTCTATCGCGTTCACTTTTATTGGTAGTTTTGATGCACTCAATGAAAGATGTTTTTAATCCTCTCATTTCAGAAGGATTTACTGTTATTTCACCCGATAAAACACTTTTAGTATCCCCCCTTTTTGGCATCATTCCAACATTGATATACTTGGTTATAGGCTTGTATTTAAGAAGAATACGCAAAAGTAAAGAGTGTCTTCTTTCATAATGAATAAATCGTATAAACCAAAAAAATATTATCAATATGAACAAAAACACTGAAAACCCTGTAAATGTTGCTTCTTGGGATAAGATTTTCCCTAAAAGCGATA
>CAUORE010000001.1:0-142758 GCA_963506915.1 uncultured Flavobacteriaceae bacterium | reverse complement strand
AGAAATAGAAAAAAGCACTGGTATTTTTAATATCAGACCATGGTCTATCTGGAGGACTAATACCTTTGATGATGTAAGAGAATATTTAAAACAAAATGGCGAAAACAGCTTACCAAAAAGTTTTCTAGATGTTGTCTTCAACCATCCTATGCAGCTCATAAAAATGACTTTGTTTAATTTGCTGTTTCTTTTCAAATTCTATTTTAAAACAATAGGAGGTTTTATTCTCATTCCTTTAATATTTTTATTTAGAAAAAACTTCTTTTTGCTGCCTTTTTTATATTTTGGTTTTATATTTTGTTTTGTAGCTTATTCTCATGTAGAAATACGCTGGCTTGCAGGGATAGAAATAATGCTTTTCATCGCTATTCTGACAAGTTGTCAATATTTAAAACTTAGTAATAATAAATTGTTATTAATTATTATAATTGCAATAATTCCGATAATCTTTAATGATATAAAATTTTTATACTATAGCTTATGATACCATTCAACAAACCTTACCTTACTGGTAAAGAAATGCAATATATAGAAGAAGCCGTAAAATCAGGGAAAATATCTGGAAACGGACTCTTCACCAAAAAATGTCAAGAGTTCTTTGAAAAAGAATTTGGCTTCAAAAAAACTCTGCTTACTACTTCCTGCACAGATGCATTGGAGATGGCTGCTATTTTAGCAGATATCAAGGAAGGTGATGAGGTCATTGTTCCTAGTTTTACTTTTGTGTCCACAGCGCTGGCATTCGTAAGACAAGGTGCTGATATCGTTTTTGCAGATTCTTATTCTGACAATCCTAATATAGATGCTGATCAAATAGAAGCTTTAATCACTGAAAAAACCAAAGCAATCGTAGTGGTTCATTACGCTGGTGTCGCTTGTGATATGGATAAAATAATGTCCATAGCTGACAAACACGGAATCATCGTAATAGAAGATGCTGCACAAGCTATCGACAGCTACTATATTTCCAAAGATGGAACGAAAAAAGCATTAGGAAGCATTGGCCATCTTTCTGCTTTTTCATTTCATGAAACCAAAAATATTATTTCAGGTGAAGGCGGTATGCTCTGTATTAACGATGACCGCTTTATCCAAAGAGCTGAAATCATCTGGGAAAAAGGAACGAACCGTTCGCAGTTTTTCAGAGGCGAAGTGGATAAATACAGCTGGGTAGACACAGGGTCTTCTTTCCTACCAAGTGAGATTATTTCTGCTTTTCTTTGGGCTCAGATAGAAAACATGAGAGACATTCAGGACAAAAGAATCAAAATCTGGAAGCGTTATTATGAAGGGCTTTCCAGCTTTGAACCTGCTTCTATTAAAAAACCGAAACTTCCTCTCGTTCCTGAATATGCGACTAACAACGCCCATATGTTTTATCTCGTTTGTGATAATGTAGATGACAGAACGAGATTCATCCAACACTTGAAAGACAAAGGAATCCTATCTGTTTTCCATTATCTTTCGCTGCATAAGAGTTCTTATTACGAAAAATATTCTACTCGAAAAAGTGAGCTTCCGAACTCAGACATGTTTTCTGACTGTCTTGTGAGGCTTCCTCTGTTCTACGAGCTTACTGATGAGCAGGAGGAATACATCATCAACACTATAAAAGAATTATGAGAATAGAAAAAATTATTTTTTTCAAAAAACTAAAAAAATCAAAGAAACTGAAATAGGATTTATTTTAGGTAAAATAATATAAATTTCCCTTTTTATGTCTTTGATTATGCTAACAATTCTTTACATTTAGTGAAAAATAAAAATGATTATAACAAGTTTCTAAAATAATAAAATACTATGAAAGGAATAATTCTCGCGGGAGGTTCTGGGACAAGACTCTACCCGCTCACCATCGCAGTAAGTAAGCAGTTAATGCCCGTATATGACAAGCCTATGATTTATTTCCCTATTTCTACCCTTCTATTGGCGGGGATTCGGGAGATACTCATCATCACTACGCCGCACGACCAAGAGGCTTTCAAAAAACTATTGGGAGACGGCTCACAAATCGGGTGTAAGTTTGAATACAAAGTTCAGCCTTCTCCAGATGGGCTGGCTCAGGCGTTTATTTTAGGAGAAGAGTTCATCGGGTCAGATTCTGTGGCGCTGGTTTTGGGCGATAATATTTTCTATGGCTCTGGTCTTCCTCAGCTGCTGGAAAGCAAAACCCAAGTGAAAGGAGGCTGTGTATTTGCCTACCCTGTTTCCGACCCCGAAAGATATGGTGTGGTAGAATTTGATGAAAACCAAAAAGCCGTTTCCATAGAAGAAAAACCTGCCGTGCCGAAGTCCAACTACGCCGTGCCTGGTCTTTATTTCTACGACAATTCTGTGGTGGAATATGCTAAAAACCTAAAACCTTCGGCGAGAGGAGAATTGGAAATTACCGATATCAATAAAATTTATCTTGAAAAAGGCCAATTAGAAGTAGGTGTGATGAGCCGAGGAACAGCTTGGCTGGATACAGGGACTTTCGATTCCCTTCACGAGGCATCTGAATTCGTAAAAGTTCTTGAAAAAAGACAAGGCGTGAAAATCTCCTGCATCGAAGAGATTGCCTACAAAAAAGGATTTATCAACAAAGAACAGCTCCTGAAATCTGCCGAAAAATACGGAAAAAGCGGCTACGGCGATTATCTTAAAAAGCTGATAAAATAATATAAAACCTCAACAAAAAATCCCTCGTTTAGGAGGGATTTTTATTTTTTACTTATTTATAAATTACTCTAACCTTTGATATGTATAATATTTATAATAACTCTTTGTCCATGTAAAATACAACAAAAGAAATGCTGCCCCACTTCGTGATGTAGATTCTACAATACCCAAACCATTATCCTGATTTTTATACAAATGAAGTTTTTTAACATCAAAAGATCCTAATACATAAGGAATAAGAACAGGTTTTACATTTTGGTTTTTTAGAAGATATATATTATTCTTTTTTCTATACTTATACTGTCTTGTAATTTTAGAATTATCATTTCGTATAATCTCTATCTGCAGATTCTTATCATCTTTCACCAAAATAGAAAATTTATCATACCCTTCCATTTTATCAAGTGTAAGAGTATCTTTTAATAATTTTCTATCTAAAAGTTTAAGAATATTGTCTTTTTGTTCTGTATTTTCATAAACTCCACTAATATCAGAATTTTCGGTATTTATGTCTTTTACCTTCAGTTTGTTTATTCCTCCACATGAAGAAAGAATAAGCATTACAAAGAAAATTATACTTTTTTTCATAATTTCATTTACATTCTATCCACCACGCCTATTCCGAGCAGATGTAAAGATTTTCTAATCACCACGCCTGTGAGCTGAGATAGATATAGTCGGAATTTCTTCACATCTTCGTTTTCGTTGTTCAAGATTGGATTATTTTGGTAAAAAGCATTGTAGAGTTTTACCACTTCATAGACATAATTAGCCAAATGAGCAGGGCTGAGTGCCGCCGCCGCTTTGCTTATAGTCTCCTTGTATTCGCTAAGGGCAATGATGAGTTCTTTCTCGTTCTCACTAAGGGCGATGTTTTCAGAGAAATTGAAATCCGTTCCTTCCGCTTTTTTCAGCAAAGACTGAATTCTGGCATAAGCATACTGGATGAAAGGTCCTGTATTCCCATTGAAATCCACACTTTCCTCTGGATTGAAAAGCATTTTTTTCTTCGGATCTACTTTCAGCATAAAATATTTCAACGCTCCAAGACCTACGATTTCATAAGACTTTTCTTTTTCCTCTTCGCTCAGCGCTTCCAGTTTTCCAAGTTCTTGCGCTTTTTCTTTCGCCGTAAGGTACATTTCCTGCATCAGGTCATCGGCATCTACCACCGTTCCTTCACGAGATTTCATCTTCCCGTTAGGAAGTTCCACCATTCCGTAGGATAGATGGTAAAGGTGCTCCGCCCAGCTGTAACCGAGTTTTTTAAGGATTTTAAACAAAACCTGAAAATGATAATCCTGCTCATTTCCTACCGTGTAGATAAGTCTCTGTATATCATTATCCGCGAAACGCCCCACTGCCGTTCCTAAATCCTGCGTGATATAGACAGAAGTACCATCCCCACGAAGAAGGAGTTTTTCATCCAAGCCTTCATCAGTAAGGTCGCACCATACAGAGCCATCTTTTTTGGTGAAGAAAACACCTTTGTCCAGACCTTCTTTTATCAAATCTTTACCCAAAAGGTAAGTTTGGCTTTCGTATTGAACTTGGTCAAAATCTACTCCAAGGCGCTTATAAGTTTCCGCAAATCCCGCATAAACCCAAGCGTTCATTTTCTCCCAAAGGTTTCTTACTTTTTCATCGCCATTTTCCCAATCCAAAAGCATTTTTTGAGCCTCTAAAATAGACGGTGCTTGTTTTTTAGCCGTTTCTTCGTCCATGCCTTGTTCTTTCAGCTGGGCTATTTCCGCTTTGTAATGTTTGTCAAATTCCACATAGTAGTTTCCTACCAGCTTGTCGCCTTTGGTTTGTGTGGATTCCGGCGTTGCTCCATTCCCGAATTTTTCCCACGCCAGCATAGATTTACAAATGTGGATTCCTCTATCGTTGATGATTTGGGTTTTGATGACATTATAGCCCTCTTCTTTCAAAATATTAGCAATAGAAAAACCTAAAAGATTATTTCTAATATGTCCCAAATGCAGAGGCTTGTTGGTATTCGGTGAAGAATATTCCACCATAATGGTTTCATTCTTAGGTGTGATTTTCTCTAAATTTTCTGAAAGATTTTTAAAGCTTTGCAGGAAAACATTGTCCTTTAATTTTAGGTTAAGAAAACCTTTCACAATGTTATAATTTTCTACAAAATCCACCTCCGAAAGTATCTTGTCGCCAAGCTCTGTCGCAATGATATCTGGGCTTTTCTTCAAAACTTTAACCAAAGGAAAAGTCACGATAGTAAAATCTCCTTCAAAATCAGGTTTTGTCTGCTGAATTTCAGGAACGAAATCCGCCAAACCAAAACTCTCTGCTAAAACTTTCTGTATTTTTTCAAGTAGTATCTCTCTAACCATAATGAATAAAATAATCGCAAAGATAAAAAATATAAAGGAAATCCCTGAAAAAGAGATTCCCTTTATAAAAAAATTAGTTAAAAATGAAGAGGTTATTAGTTATCCCACCAAACTCTATTGCTCAGCCCTGTGTATGGAATCGGAATCCCTGGGCCTGCTACTAAGTTGGCACGGTTTGAATTGATTTCCACATCTGGATATGGTAGGTTTCTTGGGATGACATTAGATGTAGTGTTATTCGCTGCTGGTGTGAGAGCAGGATAGCCTGTTCTTCTCCAATCTACCCAAGACTCATAAGATGCTTGGAACATGGTAATCCATTTTTGCTCCATGATTCTCTGCAAAGTCCCATTATAAGCCACATTCGCATTCGCTAAATATGCCGCTGCAGAAGAAGATAAACCTAATGCTGCGAAATCCTGTGTAATCGCTGCTTGATACGCCGCTTGTGCTCTTGAATCAGATGCTCTGTGATACACTTCTGCTTTGATGAAATTAACTTCCGCTGCACTCATCAGAACCACAGGAGCTTTTATAGATGCATAAGCGCTTCCTACGCGGGAATATCTATTCTTTTTAGAGTCTTCCTCATCATTTCCTGGTGCATTACCCAAATACTGTCCTTTTAATCCTAAAACATTATTAGCAACAGGCTCAAAATAAACACCTACCCTAGGGTCTGACAAGGCTTTCATCTTATCTACAATTGTACTGGATACTGCTTGGTCACTTCTTCCAGAAAGCACATCAAACTGATAGATAGGATTGGCATTAGCAGCTACAGAACCAAAGGCAACCTTTGCATCATCCACACTAGTTTCTATAAGACTTGGATTAGAAGCCAAGAAATTCACTGCTGCATTGGGTTGTCTGCTGCTTAAATGGTTTAGTAATCGTAGTTTTAGTGAATTTCCATATTTTTTCCATTTTGCAACATCTCCTCCATAGACTACATCTCCAGAAATAGTTTCTGTTCCTACCGAAAGAGCCGTCAGCCCTTCATCTATCATGGTAATAAGTGCTGGATAGATATTTTCCTGTTTATCATAAGCTGGAGTAATATTAGTCCTTCCCTGTAAAGCCTCAGAAAAAGGAACATCTCCAAACATATCTGTAATTACACTGAATGCATGAGCCTGAAGAAGCTTAGAAACTCCTACATATGCCTGACTTCCAGAAGCTGCAGCTTTATTTTCCAATTCCTTCATATCCATTAATATATTGTAAAGAGCTGTCCATGTTCCATCTGTAGCTGATGAGGTTATTCTATATTGTGCATAGTCAAGAGGCTGCGCTCTATGTCCTGCATAATGCTGAACAATACTTGCTGGCATTCTAGTTCCCTCACCACCAAGAGCAAAGGCAAAACCAACCTGTGAGCCGCTAAGAAGTCCTGACAAAGAAGCTTGTGAAGGATTATTGGGATCAACATTAATATCCAACTCCTGTCTACAAGAGGTAATTACTAAAGGAGTTGCTGTCAAAGCTAAAAGAACAGCATATTTAGATATATTATTTCTAATTTTTTTCATTTTTCTTAGTTTTTAGAATTGAACTTTTAAATTAACACCAAAGCTTCTTGTCGAAGGGAATGCAAAACGAGAAACACCCTGTGCATTTCCTGTCCCGAAAGAACTTGATTCTGGGTCTATGTGAGGTACCTTTGTCCATAAGAAAAGATTTCTACCAAATACACCCACATCTATACTTCTTATGAAATCAAATCCTGCTGGTCGGAAACTATATCCTAAGCTGATTTCACGAAGTTTTACCCAGTCATTTTTATACACATAAGCTTCTGTTGGAAGTGAACCATAATAATTTCGATCTATCGGAATAGCCGTTGTATTTGGTGTGCCTGCAGATGTTACCCCAGGGAAAACTATCGTTCCTTTTTCTCTTTCTAATGTCTTAGCAGATACACCATAGAAATCCAACAATTCTTCTGTTCCATTAAACAAATAACCCCCTTGTCTAATATCCAGTTGTGCAGTAAGATATACACCCTTATACTTAAAGGATGTTCCTACACTTCCTGTCCAGTCTGGTTCCACATGCCCTAGGACTTGACCACTCTGGATCATTGGCTTACCATTACTTCCCACCAAAATATTTCCATTCGCATCTCTCATGTAAGCGCTACCAACGATAGAACCATATCTTTCACCTTTTACAGCATAGATAGCAGGGTTTCCAGAGAAACCTCCCATATATATTCTATCTGTCTTAGGGTGAGTTTCTTCCACCAATGAACGGATTCTACTGAAATTAAAATTAACTTCCCAGTTGAAATCCTTCGTTTTGATAGGCGTTACTTTCAGTCCTGCTTCTATACCTTTAGAGGAAGTTTTTCCTGTATTTTCTATAGACACAACAGCTCCTGATGCAGGAGAAATCCTAAGATTGATAATTCCATCTGTATTCTTATTTTCAAAATATGTGAACTCTAAACCAATTCTATTCTTCAAGAAACGAAGCTCTGTTCCTACCTCGTATTCCGTTGTAAATTCTGGTTTCAAATCAGGATTATTCCAAGTGTTTGCTACTGTATATCCTACAAAAGTTGCTAAATCATTATTATATGGGAATTTAAACCCTGGTACAAATCCATCACCATACTCTGCTTTTCTATATGCTTGAAAAACTAAATAAGGATCCGCATCTCTTGCCGTTCTGGAAATCCCCGCGCGCACTTTACCATAGCTTAATATATCTTTATTAATCTTAAATGCATCCGAGAATATGAATGAACCACTTACCCCAGGATAAAAATAACTTCTATTGTTTTCTGGTAAAGTAGATGCCATTTCATATCTTCCTACTAGGTTTAGGAACAAATAATTTTTGTAACTTAAAGAAACATCCCCAAAGAAACCAAATAATGTTCTTTTGGTTTCATGATTGTATAGTGGATCAGAAGTAGCAATATTATTAGTATTTACCAACCCTGGAGCGGCCAATTCTGTTCCTGTAATGATATTATTTCTCTGAGTTCTCTTATTATAATCTTGCCCTAAAATCACTATTAATGCCAAGTTATCATTAATATTAGTATTGATATTTGCCATCAATGTTGATGTAAGCTCATTTCTCTTTATATCATCATAAGATAGGTATCCTTTTGGTTTTGAACCTGAATATATATCCCTGAATATCACTCTATTATCTACAAAATAATCATTCCCTAACCTATAAGTCAGCTTTAACCATTTTGTTAAATCATACCCTAAATTCAAACTCACAATGAAACGGTCGCTAGAAGTTTTAGCAGAGTTCTTATAAACTGACCAATATGGGTTATCAAAACTTCCTCCACGGAAATTGATTTGTTCGCCCGTAGTAGGATTAACATAGCCATACCCCTTCAAATCCCAGCTTACAGGCGTGTGGAACAAGGCGAAAATAGGATTATTCCCATCCTGCCCTGCAAATGGCACATTTCCTTTGGTTTTATTATAAGAGACATTTACTCCTGCATTGAATTTCTCTGTAACCTGCGTATTTCCATTAAATCTAAAATTGGTCTTCTCATATTCTTGGTTAGGGACAATGGAAGTCTGCAAGGAATGTCCTGCTGACAAGAAAATATTAGATTTATTAAATGAATGTGACAAGGATACATTATTATTTCTCGTTACTCCAGTCTGTAAAAACTGCTTTCTCGGGTCATAAACAGAGAGCGTAACATTTTTTCCTGCCGCATCACTATACACAGTCTGCCCTTGTATTTTTGGCCCCCATGAATAAGAAGTTCCTTCTCCATATACGCCTCTACTCCCCTGTGCATAGACTGTCTGATAATCTGGAAGAACCAAAGCGTTATCTACTGCAACCTGCGTAGAAAGAGTGATTTGTGGTTTTCCTGCTCTCGCTTTTCCCGATTTTGTTGTAATGAGTATTACTCCATTAGAACCTCTATTTCCATAAAGAACAGCTCCAGCAGCCCCTTTTAGGATGTTGATACTCTCGATATCATCAGGGTTGATATCCGCTGCTCTGTTTGGAGAAGAAATTCCTGTAACGGTGTTTGAGTTCCCATCATTCGCATTGGTGATAGGCACTCCATCAATTACATACAGAGGCTCGTTAGAATTAGTAAGAGATTTCGCACCTCCCCTTATTACCAATCTACTCCCAGAACCTGGCGCCCCGCCAGAAGAGATTACCTGAAGCCCTGCTGCTTTCCCCGAAAGCGAATTGACTAAATTCTGATTCCCAACTTTTGACAAGTCATCTCCGCCTACTTTCGTAGTTGAATACCCAAGAGATTTATTGTCTCTCTTAATTCCTAAAGCGGTGATTACCACCTCGCCGATTTCCTTGACTTTCACAGAGTCTTTTGGTTTTTCCTGTGCGTTTCCTATCACAAAGGAAGAAGAAAGAACAACTGCCAAGACATTTGATGTTAGTTTCTTCATAATTAAAAGTTATTTTGGTTTTTCTTTGACAATTTTATAACATTTTTTTAACAAAAACAATAGATTTGTAAAAAAAATATTAAATTTGTGCTAAATTTTATTTAAAACTTAATTTTTATTGAATATTTATGAATTTAAAGCATTTTTGGTCTGAAATTTGTATTGAGGCTGGTTGTGATGAGGTAGGAAGAGGCTGTCTGGCAGGCCCTGTAGTCGCTGCTGCTGTGATTATTGATGAAAAATTTGACCACAACCTCATCAACGACTCCAAGAAACTCACCACAAAAGTTCGTTTAGAATTAGACCAATACATAAGGGAAAATGCAGTGGATTTTGCGATTGCAGAAGTTCCGCCATCTTTCATTGATGAGCATAACATCCTGAATGCCAGCATCCGCGCGATGCACTTGGCATTAGACCAGCTAAAAACCCGACCAGAGCTGATTTTAGTGGACGGGAATAGATTTCATCCGTATAATTTCATTCCACATGAGTGCATTGTGAAGGGCGACAGCAAGGTGCTTTCCATCGCGGCGGCTTCTATTTTAGCTAAAAACTACCGAGACCAGCTCATGCTGAAACTCCACGAAGAATTCCCTGAATACGCCTGGGACAAGAATGTAGGCTATCCCACCAAAGCCCATAGAGAGGCCATTAAGAAACACGGCGTAACGCCTTATCACAGAGTGAGTTTTAAACTTCTAAGCGATTCTGATAAATCATCTGAATAATTTAATAATTTGCTTAAAAGGCACTTCTATTTCCTTTTTTTAGTTTATTCATTATATTTGCAACAAACAAAAAGTAGTAATGAATTCATTTATTTTTAGATTATTTCCTTTATTGATAATGACTTTTGGAGCTGTTGTCTATGGAATTAACTTTTTCACACCTCTTTCTAAGGAAGTTCTCTCTGGGACGCATTTTGTCATCGGTGGAGCTTTTTTATTTTATGCCATTTCGAAAAAAGACCTTACGACTTGGATACTTACCAGTATGATTTTGGGCGTGGTGATAGGCGTGGAATTTCCTGGCGTAGCGATGGCTCTCCAGCCTCTGAGCAGCGGATTTATCAAATTAGTAAAAACCATTGTAGGTCCTATTTTATTTGCGACTTTGGTTTATGGAATTGCTGGGCATTCTGACCTAAAACAAGTGGGAAGAATGGCATGGAAGTCTTTACTCTATTTCAATGTAGCGACCACTCTTGCTATCCTAATAGGTTTGGTATCCATCAATATATCCAATGCTGGTGTAGGGATAGATTTGAGCCAATTTCCTCAGCACGACCTGCCTTCTGGTTCGGGAGTCAAAGAGAATGATTTAAAGGCTCTAAAACAAATTCCTGAGGCTGACCAATGGATATACAAGACCACGGCTTTCTTCCGTGATATTTTCCCTGAAAACATTATAAAGTCTATTTATGAAAATCAGGTGCTACAAATTGTAGTTTTTTCTGTGGTTTTTGGTATTGGGCTGGCTATGCTGGATGAGAAAAAGAAAAAACCGATGATAGATTTTGTAGAAAGTCTAGCAGAAGTGATGTTTAAATATACTAAAATAGTGATGTACTTTGCTCCTGTCGGAGTAGGCGCTGCGATGGCATATACGGTAGGACATATGGGAATAGACATTCTGAAATATTTATTCCTGCTTCTACTGACTCTTTACGCAGCTATAATTGCGTTTGTTTCGCTGGTACTATTGCCTTTGGCTATGTATCTAAAAATCCCAATCAAGAACTTCGTTTCTGCCATCAAAGAGCCTGTTTCTATCGCTTTTGCTACGACAAGCTCTGATGCTGCTTTGCCTAAAGTAATGAGCAATATGGAAGCCTTTGGCGTGCCTCGTAGAATTGTTTCCTTCGTGGTGCCTACAGGATATAGCTTTAACCTTGATGGAACTGCACTTTATCTATCATTAGCATCTATATTCGTGGCTCAAGCCGCTGGGATAGAGATGAGTTTCGGGCAGCAGCTGCTGATGTGTCTTACATTAATGATTACAAGTAAGGGAGTGGCAGCCATACCGAGAGCCTCTCTGATTGTTCTTATCGCTACAGCTGAGCAATTTGGACTTCCACTGATTATCATCTCAGCTATTTTAGGAATTGATGAACTGATGGACATGGGTAGAACCTCTCTGAATGTGATTGGGAACTGTGTAGCTTCTGTTTTCATCGCAAAATGGGAAGGAGAATTTGATCAAGAAAAAGCAGAAAATTATGGAAAATAGAAAAAATCAATTGAGAAATATTTTTAGCATTTTGCTCATATCCTTTTCTGTAGGATTGTATGCACAAGATAATTTTTCTTTTAAAAGGAATATTCTTGACAAAACAGCTATTGGCTTGGATTACAACTACATTGGCAGAAATTCCCTCGCTGTAGGTATAGATTATAATGCAGGAAGACAGGACAAATCCATCACAATAGGGGCTTTTGGTCGTTATTTCAGAGGAAAAGACAGCAAAGACCATTTTATCCCAGAGCTAAAAGTGGGATATTACGATGGCGGTGGATATGCTGGTCTAGTGGTTTCCACTAAACATTTCAGCCCTATCGTAGGTTTTTCTCTTTTGAAATTCATGAATGTCTATGGCGGATATTCTATCCCTTTTGATTCTGAAAAAAATCTAAAAGGCTTTTCTATAGGAGTAAATATCAATATAGGTCTGACCTATATGAGTAAATATTACGATAAATTCGTTTTTATGCGATAAAAAAACTCCACATTTAGTGGAGTTTTTTATTTTTAATCTACATCTTTATTTAAGAATCTATTTCGTCTTACTTCCATTTTTCCTTTGTCATTTTCAGAAATAAAACTAGATATTTTTTGTTCCCTATCTAATGGATTTTCAAAATCAACATCTATATTTCTTCTTCTAAAAGCAGGTATCATTTCATAGATGTCTATTTTTTTCTCATCATTTCCTTGAAATTTAGAAGAATTAAACTCTTTTAATTTATTTCTTCTCTCCTGTATTCTGCTATCTTCCTCTTCCGTTCTTCTTTTTTCAATGATGGTAAATTCCTCTTTTTGCTCTATATTAGGAAAATCATTTTTAGGAGTTTGTGGCTGAGGTTGATTATTAGTTACAGAAACTTTTGGTTCTTCTTTTTGAGGAGCAGTTTCCTCTCTCATTTCCACTCTGAAATTGACAGGTGCATCTTTCACTTGAAAAGAAAAATCTTCTTCTTTTGGTTTATCTTCCTCTAAATCAAATGTAAAAGAAACTGGCTCCAGCTCAGCATAAGAAAATAGATCATATTCCTTCACTGGCTCTTCTTCCGCTTGAAAAAAAGAAGGTTCTTCTTCCTCTCTGAATTTAAAACCTGTCGCGAAATCATCTTCTTTCTCCTCTAGCACAGTTGTCTGGTGAAAATCAAACTTTTCTTCCGCTTTTTCTACCAAAAAACTATTGGTAGGAAAATTAGAATTAGAATCGGTATTAGAGTTAGAATTATTATCTAAACGAAAAAACTGTCTTTTCTGTTCTTCTCTAACTTCTTGTCTATTACTTGGTCTGCGAACATCATTTGCAGGAGTTTCTTTAACAGGTTGAGATTCTACAACTGGTATATCTGGTTTTTTAATACCTCCATTCAAATCATGAATAATACGCTCTGCTGGGACAACTGTATTCTTCTCGTGCTCAGGAGCAAATCCTGTTGCTACCACCAAGACCTTAATAGACTCTCCTAATCCATCCTCTGTTCCTACTCCAAAAATAACATCCGCCTTATTTCCTCCTCCCGCTTCATTCTGAATATAACTACTAATGAATTTGATTTCATTCATTTTCGCTTTATGCTCTTCTCCACTTAGAATAAGAAGCATTACTTTTTTCGCTCCTGTAATCTTATTATCATTTAACAACGGGGAATCCAGCGCTCTCTTCACTGCATCTTCTGCTCTATTCTCACCTGATGCTATTCCTATGGACATCAACGCTGTTCCTGAATTTTCAAGGACAGTTTTAGCATCACGGAAGTCTATATTAACTTTAAACGGAGCAGTAATGACCTCCGCCATACCTTTAGCAGCGTTGGTCAGCACTTCATTTGCTTGAGAAAACGCTTCTTCGTAGTCTAAATCAGGATATTGTTCTGCTAGTCTATCATTATTAATGATAATCAAAGAGTCTACATTTTCTCTTAGTTTTTCTAATCCAGAATGAGCTTGTTCTAATCTTCTTTTTCCTTCAAAATCAAAAGGCAAAGTTACAATAGCTATCGTAAGAATGCCCAACTCTTTAGCAACCTGAGCTACCACTGGCGCAGCACCTGTACCTGTACCACCACCCATACCTGCGGTGATGAATACCATTTTGGTGTTATGACCAAGAGCTTCTCGGATATCGTCCATACTTTCAATAGCAGCCTTTTCTCCTACTTCTGGATCTGCTCCCGCACCAAGTCCTTCTGTTGTTCGTGTCCCAAGCTGAACTTTATTAGAAACGGAATGTTCGTCCAATGCCTGTGCATCTGTATTTAGTACGATGAAATCAACTCCATGGATACCTCTTTCGTACATGTGCTGTAGTGCATTATTTCCTCCACCACCTACACCAATCACTTTAATAATAGACGATTTATCTTTAGGAGAATTGAAGTCTATTTTTATATCTTGATTAAAACCTCCCATATGTTTATGTTATCTTTTTATATCCTTGTTTTTATTATTTTTTCTTTTAATTAATTTTCTTCTTCCTCAAAAAAATTCTTAAACTTTTTCAAGAAACGCACACTCCATGCTTCTTGTTTAATTTCTTCTTGAGTATCTTTTGATGATACATTTTCTGTCTGCTTCTCCACAGGTTTTGGAGCTGGCTCTGGCTCTATCTCTACTGGCTTGGAAACATCTTCTTTTTTGCCTTGTAGCTCTAACCTTTCTTGTTTTTCATTGATTCTAAGACTCTCCATCAGTAATCCAATAGCTGTGGAATACTCTGGACTTCTCAAAAGCTGGTTTTTATCATTAATGATATACTCATTGGCATAACCTATTCTACAGTCAAATCCTGTCACATAATTTGCCAACTGACGAAGGTTTTTCAAGTTGGAACCTCCACCTGTAAGTACCATTCCTGCGATAAGTTTTCTTTTCTGCTCATTAACTCCATAGGATTTCATTTCATAAGCTCCATAGGATTTTAATTCATTATTTACCATCTCTAGGATTTCCTCCACTCTCGCACTGATAATACTTGCAAGGGTTTTTAAAGAAATTTCCTTTTCTTCCCTTCCGTGAAGTCCTGGTATGGTAACATAAGCATTTTCTTTTTCTAATTCAGGAACTGCTGAACCAAAATTTATCTTTAACTGCTCTGCGTGTTTTTCTATGATAGAACACCCCTCCTTGATATCTTCTGTGATGATTCCTCCTCCGTAAGGTATAACGCAAGTATGGCGGATAATATTATCCTTAAAAACAGCTACATCTGTAGTTCCTCCTCCTATATCTACGATAGCAACTCCTGCTTCTTTCTCCTCTTGGGTAAGAACAGCCTCTGCAGATGCTAACGGCTCCAAAGTCAAAGCTTCCAGCTCTAAACCTGCTTCTTTGACACATCGAACCACATTCTTGATAGATGCCATCTGTCCCACTACCACATGAAACTTCGCTTCTAGACGAGTTCCATGCATACCTATTGGTTCTATAATTTCTTCTTCAGAATCTACTTTGTATTCCTGTGGAAGGACATGAATAATCTCTTCACCTGGATGCACTGCTATTTTCTTAACCTGCTCCTTTAGTTTTGATATATCCACTTCTGTGATATATGACTCTGGGTCTTGTCTCCCTATATAATCTGTATGCTGTAAGGAACGGATATGTTTCCCTGCAATACCAACAGTTACTTTTTTGATAGGAACTTTTGCTGACTTTTCTGCCTCGCTGATAGCAGCTTTAATGGAACTAATGGTATGAGCAATATTATGCACAATTCCTTTTCGTACTCCGAGACTCTTGCTCTTTCCTACTCCCATCACCTCTATCTTCCCATGAGCACTTCTACGCCCTACTATGGCTACTATCTTTGTCGTCCCTATATCTAGTCCTACTGAATATTCATTTGCTTCCATCTAATATTCGTGTTTTTACTATTTCTTTTTATCTTTGTTTTCCTCTGATTTCTCAGATTTTGGTTTTGTTTCTTCTTTTTTGCTTTCAGTGTCAGAATCTTTCTTTACTTCCTCTTTACTTTTTTCATCGGGTTTATAGACTCTTTCTTTAGATTCTTTATCTTCATTTCCCTTTCGTAGAGTAGTCACTATTTGATTATCATATTTTACTGAAATCTTTGAATATTTCATTTGGTCTTGATAAATCAAATATTTTTCTACAAAAGTCTTAAAACCTTTTATCTTAAATCCTAAATTTTCCAGCCTTCCCAGCTCCACAACATAGTTTCCTTCATTAGTCATCAGATAATAATCATTCCCTTTTTTGCTAATCCCAACAAAGAAATTTTTACTAAAATCATCCCTGTTTATGATTTTCACAAGTTCCACCAGCATGGGATATTCCTCTGAACTCACCTTCCCAGAAACCAGCATGCACTGATAGGAATAATTGTTAGATGCAGGGAATTCCACCCCTTTTTCATCCACATAAAAAGATTGGTCTTTTTTTGAAAGCCGAAAAATAGGAATTCTCTGGCTAATATCCAAATTTAATTGACCATTTAGTTTCAAGTAAACATTCGCACTATCCACCATGGGCATTGCTCTTATCGCCCTTTCCAAGGACAAAATATTCAAATCTCCTATCCTATTTGTCGGATTTTCCCTTCTTATGATTTCTCTGACAATTTTATCATTGATAAAAGACACAGGTTCTTTTTGTAGCATTTTCACTACGATATCCTCCACAGGTCTATTATTAAACCTTTGTAAAGAAAATCTGAGCAGAAATATCCAAATTCCCGCTACGAAAATGATTTTCAAAAACCTATATTTCTTTTTCATTCTTATCTATTCTCCATCCACTCCACTATGCCGTCATAGAGGGTATCTATATTTCCTGCACCTACCGTGAGCAGAACATTAAAATCCTTACTTTTGATTTTATCAAATGCAGCCACAAGGGTAGAAACTTCTTTATTTTGCAAATTTACTTTTTCTAACAACCACTCGGAAGTAATTTCGGAAAAATTTTCTTGTAATTCTCTCGCTGGGTAAATATCCAGAAGCAACAGTTCATCTGCTTTGGACAGACTTTCTGCGAAACCATCAGCGAAATCCTTCGTTCTGCTGAAAAGATGCGGCTGAAAAACCACCAAAAGTTTTTTATCAGGATTAAATTCTCGGATGGAGTTTATCACCGCGTTCAGCTCCGTCGGGTGGTGGGCGTAGTCATCCACATAGATTTTCCCATCAGCAAATTTATGCCTCGTATAGCGGCGTTTTATCCCTTTGAAACCAGCTATTGCTTTCTTCAAAACCTCAAAATCCACTCCAAGATGATGAAGCAGAGCTAATGCTCCTGTGGCGTTTTCTACATTATGTATCCCTGGGATTTCCCACTCAAACTGGTGAGTTTCTCCATCTTTTGTATGGAAATCAAAACTAATTTTTTCGCCTTTCATTTGGAGATTATCAGAATAATAATCCGCCTTCTCATTCACTGCATAAGTCTGCGCATTTCTGGCGATTTTTATTCCTTTTCTTACAAAAAGCTGGCGGTCATCTGGAACCAAATTCGCAAAATCCTCAAAGCCCTGCTCTATAGTTTCTTTGTCGCCATATATATCAAGATGGTCGGCATCCGTAGAAGTGATTATCGCCCAGTCTGGTGACAGATTGAGAAAACTTCGGTCGTATTCATCAGCTTCCAAAACGGAATACTGATTGCCATTGAACATAAAATTAGACCCAAAATTCTCCGAAATTCCTCCTAAAAAAGCCGAAAACGGAAGTCCAATCTCCTTGCAGAGATGAGCTACAAGGCAAGAAGTGGTCGTTTTCCCATGAGTTCCCGCCACTGCGATGCATTCGGTATTTTCAGTAACCATTCCCAAGACTTTTGCTCGTTTCAAAACTGAAAATCCCTGCTGATTGAAATAATCCAAAATCTGCAGTTCCTTAATCGCTGGCGTAAAAATCACAAGCGTTTCATTCTTATCTAAAGCGCTGATTTCCTGAGTGATTTCATCTTTAAACTGGATAGCTATTCCTTCTTCTTGCAGTTTTTTAGTTAGTTTGGTTTCTGTTTTATCATATCCTAAAACATTCTTTCCCAGACTTTTAAAATACCTCGCAAGAGCGGACATTCCTATTCCACCAATTCCTATGAAATAAAAGTTTTTATATTGATTGATATTCATCTATTTAATTATTTTAAAAATTTCATCCACAATTTCCTTTGCTGCATTTGGTTTTGCAAAGAATTTTAGATTGCTGGACATTTCTTTTCTCAAATTCTCATCTTCGCAGATTTCCATCAGCGTATTCCAGAATTTTTCATTCATTTCGGAATCTTTGACCATTTTGGCTGCATTTTTTTCCACCAAAGCCAGTGCGTTTTTGGTCTGATGATCTTCTGCTGCATAAGGAAACGGCACCAAAAGAATAGGCTTTCCTACCACTGCCAGCTCGGAAATCGCGATAGCTCCCGCTCTTGACACGATCACATCCGCCGCCGAATACGCCAATGCCATATCTAAGATAAACTCCTTGATTTGAAAACCTTGTTCATCACTTCCACATTGCGATATAATGTTCTGATATTCAAGCTTTCCTGTCTGCCATACCAACTGAATGTTTTTTTCCTTTAATTTAGGTAAAAACTCTCTCCAAGCATTATTCAGGGTTTTTGAGCCTAATGAACCGCCCACAGAAAGAATGGTAAGTTTATCTGGGTCTAAGCCCATTTTTTCCTTCGCTTCTTTGGTATTTATAATATCTGTGACAATGTTTTCTCGGATAGGATTTCCCGTGAATACCGCAGGAAGAAAGCTGCTAATATTGGGATATCCCATGAAAACGGCTTTGGCTCTTTTTCCGAGAAACTGATTGGTTTTCCCTAAAATGGAGTTTTGTTCCTGCACAAAAATCGGAACACCGAGAGATGATGCCACATATAGAGCAGGACCAGAAGCAAAACCGCCTGTCCCAACAGCAAAATCTGGTTTAAAGTTTTTAATAATCTTTCTCGCTTTCCATAAACTGGAAATAATTTTAAAAGGAAGACCGATGTTTTTAAGCAAATTTCCTCTATCAAACCCAGCGATATTTAGCCCTTCTATCTTGAAGCCAGCCTGAGGAACTTTCTCCATTTCCATTTTTCCATTCGCTCCCACGAACAAAAACTCGGCATTGGGAAATCTGCTTTTAATCTCATTGGCTATCGCCACAGCAGGGAAAATATGCCCTCCTGTGCCGCCACCGCTCATTAAAACCCTTATTGTTCGTTGTTCATTAGTTTTATCTTGATGCTCCATTTCTTTTATTTTTCAAAAATGATAGTATTCTATGCAATATCACTCATTTCTTTGGCTATCTGTTTTTCTCCCAGACCTTCCTCTCCTAAAACCTGTATCCTCGAACTGATATTTAAAACTATTCCAAGCTGAAGATAGGTAACCAGCATAGAAGTTCCCCCATAACTTATCAAAGGAAGTGGTTGCCCTGTAACAGGGATAATATTGACCGCGACGGCAATATTCACTGCCAATTGTAAAAATATCATCATTCCTATTGATAAAACCAATAAGGAGCCATAAAATGTAGGTATTTTATTAGCGATGATGACTATCCGCATCAGCATGATAAAGTAGGCGCCCATCAGCATAACTGCCCCCAAAAATCCATATTCTTCAACAATGATAGCAAAAATAAAATCTGATGCAGACTGAGGAAGAGACTGCTTCAATGCACTTTTCCCTGGCCCCACACCTAAAAACCCTCCATGCACTATCGCAGCTTTTGCTTGATTAATTTGGTAATTTTTTGCTTTCAATGCTTCATTTTCGGACTCATTAAGTTTATCTGAATTAACGAATGTTTCCACCCTACTAATCCAAGTATGAACACGGGTATTTTTGAAAGTATTCGTATTCAATGCCACGAATAAAAACATCGTAACTCCAACGATAGCAACTGCCCCTATTCTTATAATATATTTCAATGGATACTGTCCCACAACCAATACCGCTATGGACATTAACAAAATCATAAGTGCTGTAGAACCATTATCCTTTGCAATCAAAGCAAAAATGACCAAAATAGGTACAATAATCAAAGCATGGTTCCAATAAGAAATCTTATCCTTATTTACAGGCATATTTTTCGCCAAATGACGGCAGAGATATACTATCAATACCAAATAAGCAAATGTAGACGGCTGAAATCTTACTGGCCCAAGTGAAACCCACCGACCTGCACTTGCTCCGCCAATATTACTCCCAAAATAGCTCGCTAATAATAAAACAGGCACCATTATAACTAGGACTAATCCGCTCAATTTTCCAATCCATTCATATTTTATAAAATGGGTAACACCAGCCATTATACAAAGTCCAAACAGAATAAGCCCTGCATGTTTTCCTAAATGGAAAATCGTTGTTCCTTCCCCTACGATATATTGTAAATTCGTACTTGCAGAATAAACAGGGAAAAAAGAGAAAATAGATATTGCAATAATAATATACCACAATACCTTATCTCCTTTAAAAAAATTTCTTTTTTGTGTTTTATTTTGAGTCATTTATAAGTTTCTTTTTTACTTAAAAACTTCTGTTTTAAATTTTCTTCCCCTATCCTCGTAGTTATCAAACAAATCAAAACTCGCACAACACGGAGAAAGCAGCACAGCATCTCCATTTTGGGCTAATTTCTTAGCTGTACGGACAGCCTCTTCCATGCTCGATGTATCATAAATATTTTCCTTTATCCCTTGGAAAAAACTGATAATCTTAGAGTTATCCAGCCCCATACAGATAACGGCCTTCACTTTTTTCTTCACCAAATCTGCTATTTCAGAATAATCATTTCCTTTATCCACTCCTCCCACTATCCAAATCACCGGGCGCTTCATGCTTTCCAATGCGTAATATGTGGCATTTACATTGGTAGCCTTACTGTCATTGATGTATTTCACGCCGTCTCTCTCCGCTACTTCTTCCAATCTATGCTCCACCGCCTGAAAAGTCATCAACGAATTTCTAATACTTTCATTGCTGATATTCAATAATTTACCTGCAATACTCGCAGCGAGGCTATTCGCTACATTGTGTTTTCCTACGAGAGCCAAATCCTCTATTTTCATAGAAAATTCTCCACGAAGTTTAATAATTAAATTTTCATCCGCAGAATAACCTCCCTCATCAAGTTTTTCCTTCATGGAAAACGGAATTTTTTTCACTCTCAGATTCAGTTCTTGAAGGAGTTTCATGCTCATTTCATCATCTTTATTGTAAATGAAATAGTTATCATTCTCCTGATTTTCAGCAATTCGGAATTTTGCTAATGCATATTCTTCGTAATTATAATTATACTGGTCCAAATGGTCTGGCGACAAGTTTAAAAGCAAACTAATATATGGTCTAAAATGCTGAATATCATCCAGCTGGAAACTACTGATTTCCAACACATAATATTCAAAATTTTCTGTTGCCACCTGCATCGCAAAACTTTTACCAATGTTTCCGCCCAGTCCTACATTTAGTCCACTGTTTTTCAAAATATGATAAATCAGCGATGTGGTGGTCGTTTTGCCGTTACTTCCCGTTACAGCAACGATTTTGGCATCGGTAAATTCTGCTGCAAATTCTATCTCTGATGACAGACGGATTCCTTTTTCTTTAATCTTTTGAATTAAAGGAGCTTTCTTTGGTATTCCAGGCGATTTTATAACCCAGTCTGCGGCTAAAATCCGTTCCTCGCTATGCGCCCCTTCTTCAAAATCTATCCCTTCCTCATGCAACAGCTGTTTATAATGCTCCTTAATAACGCCACGATCCGAAAGAAAAACTTCCAAACCTTTTTTCTTTGCTAAAACAGCTGCTCCTACACCACTTTCACCGCCACCTAATATTATTATTTTCATTTTTTTTCTATATTAACAAATCATGAACATTTCATTTATCTTTTTGCTCTCTGTTTCCAGAAACTCTGTTTTGCTGGCTTCAATAGGGAAAATCACATAACTGTCACTATCTATATACATCTGCATGAGATAAACGCCACGCCCATGCCAAGCCGTATTGATAGCGCTTATCCAGCCATAGACATCGTGTTTATCTTCAGCCAATGGAGGAAGTTCCAGAGCGTAAGCCTTAAATGATTTTAACTCTGTCAGCAAAAACTCAAAACTCTCCAATTCACATTTCCAGTCAAACTCCTCCGCATAACCATTACTAATCAAAATATCCGCAAAGCCCATCCAAATGAGCCTTGATTTTTTCCATTTATCTAGGTCTATTCCTCTATTTTCGTAGAATTCTTTATTCTTCGAAATAAATGCATCTGTATTAGTAATTAGTTCTTTAACCTCTGATAAAACTTTTTTGTCATCAAGGCTAATCAATTTAGCAAACTCCAAATAAATATTGAAATCTATTTCATCCTCATTTTTGCCTCCAAACAATTTTGAAAAGAATCCCATTTTAATTTAAATTTACCTTACTTTCAAAGTTATTAAACAAATTACCGCCAAAATCACACCTATGATAATCATTCTATTCACGATTTTACTCTCGTGATAACCGCATTTCTGATAATGGTGATGAAGAGGCGACATCTTAAACAATCGGTTGTTCTGAGCGTATTCCAGCCCGTATTTTTTCTTTCTGTATTTGAAAACCAACACCTGCAAAACCACCGAAAGATTTTCCACCAAAAAGATTCCACAAAGCACAGGAATCAATAGTTCTTTTCTAAGGATAATCGCCAAAACCGCGATTACTCCGCCCAGCATCAGACTTCCCGTATCTCCCATAAATACTTGTGCTGGATAGGTATTATACCAGAAAAAGCCGATAACCGCTCCTACAAGCGCAATCGTGAAAATGGTCGTTTCGCCCGTGTCTGGGATAAACATTATATTGAGATAATCCGCAAAAATGATATTCCCCGAGACATATGCAAAAAACGCCAAAGTAAGCAGTATCACCGCACTTGTCCCCGCCGCGAGACCATCTATCCCATCGGTGATATTTGCTCCATTAGAAACAGCGGTTACAATGAAAATAACCACAGGAATGAAAACTATCCAAGACCATTTCTGAGCATCCTGTTCATCCATCCAGAAAAGAACTTTACTGTAATCAAATTCATTATTTTTAACGAAAGGAACTGTAGAAATTATGGCTTTTTCTTCAGAAGAGAATTTTTCTACCACACTGTGCTGTGTTGCCTGTGGCAGGTCTGGAACTTCTCGTTTGATGACAACTCCTTCATGGAAATACATCGTCACTCCTACGATAAGTCCTAGACCTACTTGACCAATCACTTTGAATTTACCACTCAAACCATCTTTGTTCTTTTTGATTTTCTTAAGATAGTCATCAATAAAGCCAATCGCACCCATCCAAAGCACGGAAACCACAAGGAGAACGATATAAACATTATTCAGTTTTGTGAATAATAGAACGGGAATCAGTGTAGAAATAATGATAATCAGACCGCCCATCGTAGGCGTTCCTTCTTTTTGTTTCTGTCCTTCTAATCCAAGGTCTCTCACGAGTTCTCCCATCTGCCTTCTTCGGAGGAAGTTAATGATTTTCTTCCCGTAAACAAGGGCTATCCACAAGGACAAAAGCACAGACATCCCTGCACGAAATGAAATATATCGCAACAAATTTAACCCTGGGATATGGATTCCTTGACTCGTTAAATATTCGTATAAGTAGTATAGCATTTTATTCGTCTGTTTTTATTGGTTACTTTCCCATAAGGGTTAATAATTCTTTTATCACTTCTTTATCATCAAAATGATGCCTCACACCATTGATTTCTTGGTAAGTTTCATGCCCTTTTCCTGCAACGAGGATGATGTCTTTTGGCTCTGCAAATTTTATCGCCATTTTTATCGCCTCTTTTCGGTCTGGAATAGAAGTATATTTGCTGAAATTCTGTGGTTCTACGCCTGCTTCTATTTCTTTAATTATCTCCAAAGGCTCTTCAGTTCTCGGGTTATCAGAAGTGATAATCGCCAGTGTGGATTTCGCGGAAGCTACATTTCCCATTTTAGGGCGTTTTTCCTTATCCCTATCTCCTCCACAGCCGAAAACGGTAATCAGCCTTTCGTTCTTTGTCCGAATTTCATTGATGCTGTCCAAGACATTTTCCAAAGCATCGGGCGTGTGGGCATAATCTACAATGAAGAAAATGCCGCTGTCAGATTTCATCGTTTCAAATCTTCCGTTCACTCTTTTCAGCTTAGAAATCGCTTGTAAAATTTCATTTCCTTCAAATCCTAATTCCGAAGCGATGGCGAAAACCAGCAACAGATTATAAACATTAAATTTCCCTGTCAAAGTTGTCCAAAACTCCTTCCCATTGAAATTCAGCAATATCCCATCAAAATCAACTTCCAATATTTTTGCCTGATAATCCGCCATAGTTTTCAAGGCGTAGGTTTTCTTTTTTGCCTTGGTGCTTTGGAGCATTACATTTCCATTTTTATCATCGATATTGGTGATGGCAACGGCAGTTTCGGGCAATTCATCAAAAAATCTTTTTTTCACATTCAGATACTCCAAAAAGGTTTTGTGATAATCCAAATGGTCGTGCGTAATGTTCGTAAAACCAGCGATTTTAAAATTCAGCCCTTCTATTCTGTCCTGATGAATTCCATGGGAACTAACTTCCATGAAAGCATATTCACAGCCTTTTTCTACTGCTTTTGCCAGCATCTGATTGAGCCTTACTACATCTGGCGTGGTGTGGGTAGATGGGATAATCTCTTCACCGATTCTATATTCCACCGTAGAAATCAGCGCCGAAGAAAACCCTAAATTCTGGAAAACATCAAACAGCAGAGTCGCCGTAGAAGTTTTACCATTCGTCCCTGTAATTCCGATGAGATTAAGTTTTTCCGATGGATTTCCATAGAAATTACTCGCTATTTTTCCCAAAGTTTTGGAGGCGTTTTTTACTTTGATATAGGTAACCGCTTCATTTATTTTCTCAGGAAAATCTTCACAAACAATCACAGCCGCCCCGTTTTCTATCGCAGAATCTATATACAGATGCCCGTCTGAAACACTGCCTTTCAGTGCTGCATAAAGAGCATTTTTCACAACTTTTCTGCTGTCAAAAACTATCTCAGAAAACTCCTTTTCCAAACTTCCGAGGTTTTCCAAAATAGATACTCTACTCAATATTTGACTTAAAATCATTCTTTTTTATTTCTTTTATATTCTGCCCATTCTTTTCGGACTATATTCAATAATTCTTCTTGGTCTATCTTTAAATTTCCAGTGTGTATCATCACTGGCGTTCCATATTGTTTAAGGTTTAAACTCAACCATTTTTGTTTAAAAAAATTAAACTTTTCTATGTATTTTTCTGGGTTTTCTAATAAAATCAAAATATAATCTTGCTTTTGAACCCTTACTTTTCTAAAACCTGCCACATCCTCCCATTCTATCATCCCAAAGGATACATTATCACAAATTCCTTTTTCAGAAATACTTAGCGTAGGTTTTGTGCTTAGTATCATCTTCAAATAAATCAATGCTGTGAATCCAAAAAAAATAATCACTACAATAAAAATCATATCATGAAACACAGGCACATATTTTCTATACCCTCTGAGCCCCACCCCTAAAAATGGAAGAAATCCCAACACTACAAAAAGTATAGAAAGGCTAAACATCAAAAAACTTCTCCTCTTATTCGCCTTTATTTCGTACTTCATTTTAATTCTGCATTCTTAGATAAATTTTCTGGTCTTTCTTCATCACTGTTCCTGCTTCTGGGAACTGTTCTAGTATCCTCCCAACGCCTTTATAACTAACACGATACCCCAAGTTCTCCAGCTGTGGAATCACATTTTTCCCTGCTAATCCTTTCAGACTTGGCATTTTTCTGCCTACTATGTTTATTTTAGGATTAGGAGTGATTAGTTTATTTAAATTTACTTTTTTATCATCCAGCATTTCTTCGCCTATATTAAGCGGAGTTTTTAGGAATGTTTTCCCTGCAATCTCTTTAAACACAGGCGCTGCCACCACTCCACCATAATAATTCCCTTGTGGCTGGTTAATCATCACAATGCAAGTATATTTAGGGTCATCCGCTGGATAAAACCCTGCAAATGAAGCTTGATATTTCCCGCCACCTTTCCAGTATTCAAAACGAGTAGTTCCTGTTTTCCCTGCCATCTTCAGATTCGGCGTAAAGATACTCTTGGCTGTTCCTTTTTCTACGGCTTTGGTGAGAGCTTCTGTCATCATCTGGATAGCCTTAGGAGATGCCATTTTTTCTACCATAACCTGCGGAGTCGCAGTATGTGTCACCTTACCATCTTTCATGATTTTATCAATGAAAAGCGGTTTTACCATTTTACCATCATTAGCTATTCCATTATAAAAAGTAGCAAGCTGTAATAGACTGAATGCCGAAGCATAACCATAAGACATTGATGCAAGTGTCGCCTTATTCCATCTTTTGCTCTCTGGCGTTACAATCATAGGTTTAGCCGCACCTGGGAGTTCTATATCCAGTTTATCAAACATTTTCCATCTTCTAAGATGATTGATAAATATCTGTGGATTAGACGAATATGATTTCACTATCAGTTTAGCTGAACCTACATTACTTGACAATGCTAATATTTGACTAATATCATAAGTTCCTCCCATGTGGCTGTCAGTTATCCGCTGTCCGTTATATTCCCAAATACCGCCACCTGTATTTACAGTTGTATTTTTGTCTATAAAGCCATCATCCATCGCTGCCAAAAGAGAAACCACCTTAAAAGTAGATCCTGGCTCTGTAGCATCCCTTAGGGCATAATTATATGCATCTACATACCTACCTTGATCGTTTTTACGGAGATTCACCATTGCTCGGATTTTCCCAGTTGCTGTCTCCATAACCAAAACACTTCCATGATGAGCGCTAAATGCATAGAGCTGTTTTTCCAAAGCAGAATGGGCAATATCCTGTATCCTCAAATCTAGTGTAGTATAAACATCCTGCCCATCGACAGGCTCTCTTATTTCCCAGAAGTCAATAGGCTTCCACTGTTTAGAATTTACTCTCTGCACCCATCTTCTACCATCTTTCCCAGAAAGATACTGACTAAAAGCCCCTTCAAAGCCTGATTTTCCTCGTTCATCATCAATCCCGATGGTTCCCGCTCCGATTTGGTTAGTCGCCAAAATCCTTTTGTATTTTGGTTCTATTATCAGGCATCTTTCTTTTTTATAGGTCTTTGTTTTCGCATTATATTTTCCGAATATAGGAAATCTTTTAAGCCTATTAACTTGTTCAAAATCAAGATTTAACGCTAATGTATAGTATTGGTTTTGTCTTCTTTTTTGTTGTTTCAAAGAACTTCTAAACTCTTGTTTGGTTTTCCCAAACATCTTATGTAGAGAATCTGACAAAATTCCCACCTTCTTATCAAAAACAGAATCTTTTATAATTTTAAAATCAACAAAAACATTATATTTTATAACTGTGGTTGCTAGAATAGAGCCATCGGCAGCATATAGATTTCCTCTCGCTGCTTTAATGGTATCTGCTCTATAATTCGCCTGAATAGTTCTCTGTATGTCATCCACATTTGAATTATTTTGCAAATAGACAATTCTAACCCCAAAAATTACAAACAGAATCGCTGCTACTATTACAAAAAGGTAGCCCCAATAGAGTGTTTTCGCTCGTTTTTTATCACTTGATTCTGCCATAGTCCAAACTATCCATTTTTACTAATATCTTCAAAGGATGAGATTCCAATGCCTGCAAAGAATCCCTCAAAACCTCCTTGCTGAGTTCTGACTCTAGTTTTATTTTTATCAATTTGCTCTGTGTATAGGCGTTCTGAGACTTGTATTCTTCCACCTGACTTTTCAGAGCATTCACTTCCCCTATCTTTCTATTCACCAAATCATTGGTAAAAATCATAATCATCAAAAGTGTGAAGCAAAACAAAATATATTTATAATGCTGCTTCACCTCTTCCTTATTCAGAAAGTTTCCTTTCAGAAGATCCATCACAGTGAATTTCTTTGAGGAACGATGATGAGGATGATGTTTTCTTTTTGTCATTTTTTTACTTAAAGTTTTATCCCAACACGCATTTTTGCACTCCTTGCTCGTGAGTTATCTTCTATTTCTTCATCCGTAGGAACTATCGCTTTTCTATACGGAAGCTCAAAAACTTTTTGATAATTTCCATACACATCTCGATCTGGCTCCCCTTCGAACATTCCGTTTTTCAAAAATTTCTTAACCAACCTATCTTCTAAAGAATGGTATGAAATAATCACCAGCCGCCCATCTTTTTTCAATACATTAGAGGACTGCACCAGCATTTCTTTCAGCGCATCCAACTCTTGATTAACCTCTATTCTTATCGCTTGGAAAACCTGTGCAAAAAACTTATTGCTCTTATGTGCAGGAACATACGAGAATACTTTTTTCAAATCTTCCGTAGTCTTTATATCTGCTGATTTTCTTTTATTAACAATTTCTCTTGCCAGTTTCCTTGCTTCTCTCAGCTCTCCATAATAGTAGAAAATATCCGCCAAAGCTTCCTCATCATATTCATTCACCACCTTATAAGCGTCTATATCCTGCATTTTGTTCATCCGCATATCCAGAGGCGCATCACTCCTGATGGAAAACCCTCTTTCCGCTTTATCAAACTGATGAGAAGAAACTCCCAAATCTCCCAAAACACCATCCACCTGAGCGACACCATACATGAGCAGTGAATTTTCTAAAAACCTAAAATTTTGGTTGATCAAAGTAAATCTAGAGTCTTCTATCGCATTATTTAATGCATCTGAATCTTGATCAAAACTAAACAACCTGCCCTTTTCGGAAAGTCTGGACAAAATCTCACGAGAATGCCCTCCTCCACCGAAGGTAACATCTACATACACACCATCAGGATTATTTACCAAGGCATCTACACTTTCTGCAAGTAAAACAGGTTTATGATACATTTCTAACTTACTTTGATATACTATAAGTTTACAAAATTATATATATTTTTTTAAACCAAATCTAATTTTATCTTTCATGTGGATAAGTTATATCTTATGATAAAATGATTTCGGTAGTAAATATTCATTTTTTTTACGGTAAAAACTATTTTTTACATTTTTATTTAATATCTTTGCGATTACTTTTGTGAGTATTGGTATGATTTTTAAGACAAAAAAAGATAAAAAGTATCACTTCATAGAGAAAGGAGAAGGCCATCCTATGGTTCTTCTGCATGGGCTTATGGGAGGACTCAGCAATTTCGAGGAAATGGCTGAATTCTTCGCTGACAAAGGCTTCAAGGTATTTGTTCCTCAGCTGCCTATCTATGACTTACCTGTGCTAAATACCAACCTCACAGCCATCTCAAAATTCGTAGGAAAATTCATCAAACAGGAAATTGGGAAACCTGTTACTGTGGTAGGAAACTCCATGGGAGGACATATAGGACTTATACTTACTTTAGCTCGTCCAGAATATGTTCATTCTCTTGTTCTTACAGGAAGTTCAGGGCTTTATGAGCGTTCTTTCGGAGATAGTTTCCCTAGAAAAAGCGACAAAGAATACATCAAAAGAAAAACCCAAGAAGTTTTTTATAACCCTGATGTAGCTACAGATGAGCTTGTAGATGAAGTTTTCAGCATTGTAAACGACCGAATGAAAGGCATAAAAACAGTGATGTTGGCAAGAAGCGCCATCAAACACAATATGCAGAATGAGCTGCCTAACATCAAATGTCCTACCTGTATCATCTGGGGAAAACAGGACAATGTGACTCCACCAGATGTAGCCATAGAAATGAACAGACTGATACCTAATTCGGAGTTGTTCTGGATAGACCAATGTGGGCACGCCGCAATGATGGAAAAACCAGAAGAATTTAATGGAATTCTTCACAACTGGTTAAAAGATAAAGTTTAACAAATGGAAGTTAGTTACTAGCTTCCATTTTTCAAATACAAAATTTAGAAATGAAAATAAAATCTGTTTCCTTCGTAAAAAGCAGCCAAAAATGGCAGGACTGCCCAGAACCGAATCTCCCAGAATACGCTTTCATCGGGCGGAGTAATGTAGGAAAATCCTCTCTGATAAACGCCCTGATGAACCAAAAAGACTTAGCGAAAACCTCGCAAACACCAGGGAAAACACAGCTTATCAATCATTTTTTTGTGAATGAAGAATGGTATCTTACCGACCTACCTGGCTACGGCTACGCAAGGGTTTCCAAATCGCAGAGAAAAGATTTTGAAAAGCTGATTACCAACTATATTCTCAACAGAGAAAACCTCGTTCATTTGTTTGTTTTGGTGGATATCCGCCACCTGCCACAGAAAATAGATTTGGAATTTATAGAATGGTGCGGAGAGAACCAAATTTCTTTTTCCATCATCTTCACTAAATCAGACAAGATGAAAACCCAAGCTACCGCAGAAAAAAGCGTTGCAGAATACAAAAAAATTCTTTTGGAATCTTGGGAAGAATTACCCAATATTTTTGTCACCTCTGCAGAGAAAAAACTGGGCGGAGAGCAGATTTTGGATTTCATAGAAGAAACCAACAAAATCATTTCTGCTAAATAAAAAATGAAAAACAAAGAAATAGCCAATTCTTTGTTTTTTTTATTTTTTCGAGATAATTTGAAAATATCACATTTAATACTAGTGTAAAAACAATTAGGTTTTTATCATCATAAATACTTCCTACTTCTTCTTAAAAACATGAAAATCTCTCGTAAGTTGCAGATATTCATCCGAGTAGCATCGTGGCGAAACTTCTAAAACTAGTCCTTCCTCCTGAGGCTCTCCCTCACAAAAAGAAAACTCCAGCACACAGCGTTTTGCTTCGGCTTGTGGTGTTCCGTGCAAAATCACTCTTCGTCTAAGTTTCAGTGCAAAATCTGCACATTTTTCTATAAAAAAAGCCTCAGATGATTTTGGGATAATCACTGAAAACAATCCGTTTTCCGAAAGTAACGCCGAAGAATTCTGTATCAGCTGTTCAAAATTAAGTTCCACCTGCTGCCTTGCCAAAACATCTTTTTGAGAGGAATCCATCTGCTCAAAATAAGGCGGATTGGAGAGAATTAAATCAAATTTTTCTTCGGAAATATAATTTTTAAAGTCAAAAAGTTCAGCTCTCAGCCTATCTCTAAACGGCGAATTGCTAAAATTCTGTCCTGCCAGTTCCACCGCTTTTTCATTAATATCAAGCGCTAAAATCTCGGCTTTAGGATTTCGCTGTGCAGTCATCAAAGAAATCAGTCCCGTTCCTGTGCCTACTTCCAGCACCTTGTAAGCCGCCTCACACGACGCCAAAGCTCCAAGCAAAACGCCATCTGTTCCCACTCGGAACACATTTTTGTCCTGCAAAATACTGAATTGTTTGAAATGGAAAGGTTTCATCCTTTGAACCATTTAGAATATTTCATAAAACCATTTATCGCCCATAGGCAGGTGTAATACAAAGACTTCACCACCGAAAATCCCATAAATTCTCTATACACCAAATATTGGTCTTTTATGATGTCTTTTTTCTTTCGGGAAACACTGCCTTCGCGCATTCTGTATTTAGCCAAAGTCTCACGGAGAGGCTTCCCTACGGGAATTTTCTTCAACAAATTCAGCCACATTACATGGTCTTCTCTTTTACTTTCTGTTGGGAAAAAGAATTTTCCCACTCGCTGGCTGTCATACATAGACGACAGCAAAGAAAGGCGGCAAGTTTTCAATAAATTATCAAAAGTCACCTCTACATCTGCCTGAAAATCTTTGAGAACGGGAGCCAAATGCTCATCACATCGGGCATAGCTGGAATAGGCTAACTCGGCTTTATTTTCTTCCATAAAACCAATCATTCGTTCCAAAAACAAAGGTTCCCAATAATCATCACTATCCAAAAAAGTAATATATCTTCCTGAAGCTCTTTCAAGGCTTTTGTTCCGTGCGTTTCCTGCGCCGCCATTTTGTTTGAGGACTTGTAGCTTTATTCTTGGGTTGTTATACTTTTTGATGATTTCAGCAGTGTTATCGCTTGATTTATCATCAGTAATCAGCCACTCCCAATCTTGGAAAGTCTGAGCAAGAACAGATTTTATGGTTTCTTCTATAAATTCAGAAGAGTTGTAGCACGGAGTAATGATGGAAACTTTAGGTGTCATTTATTTTTCAAACATTTGTCTTGTGATAAAATCTTTTTCTAAACTCCAGTTCCTCGCTGGAGAATATTCTCTTCCGTAGGAAATAATCTGCAAATGTAGTTTATTCCAATCTTTCTGAGGGAAAAGTTTTTTGGCATCAGCTTCGGTTTGGATTACATTTTTGCCTTCTGTCAATTTCCAAAGTTTCATCAGCCGATGAATATGCGTATCCACAGGAAACGCTGGGAAACCAAACCACTGGCTCATCACCACAGAGGCGGTTTTGTGCCCTACACCTGGAAGTTTTTCTAATTCCTCGAAAGTCTGCGGCACCACGCCTTCATAATCCCTGAGCAGCATTTCTGCCATGCCTTTCAGATTTTTGGCTTTAGTGTTTGAGAGGCCGATTTCTTTTATTAAATCCTTTATTTCTGCTACTTCCAGCCTTGCCATAGCTTGTGGCGTTCCTGCAACTCGGAAAAGCTCGGGAGTGATTTCATTCACTTTTTTATCTGTAGTCTGCGCCGAAAGAGCCACCGCTACCAACAGCGTATAGGCATCTGTATGGTGCAGGAAAATAGGAACTGTGGGATAGAGTTTATCCAGCTCTTTTCTCACAAAATCGGCTCTTTGTTTTTTGGTCATTATCAAAAGATTTGTCGCAAAAATAATGAAATAATAACATTTTTTTAATAAAAAATAATATTTCTATTGTAGAAATTCCCTATATTTGTTATAGTTTTTTTAATACTATTAATTATGGGTATTGTTCGTTTTGGTGTTTCTCTAGAAGAAGACCTTTTAGAAGCTTTGGATAAATATAGTGAGGATAATTTGTTCAAGAATCGTTCTCAAGCCATTAGATACTTGATTAACAAGAGTTTAGTAGCTGAAAAATGGGATAAAGATGCCATGGTGGCAGGTTCTATTACTTTGGTGTTTGACCACCATAGAAGGGAGTTGGTAAATAAACTGACCAACATCCAGCATAGATATCATGACAATATTTTGTCTTCTCTACACTTCCACTTGGAGCATGATTTGTGCATGGAAATCATCGCTGTGAAAGGAAAGGCTTCTACTTTGATAGAACTTGCCAACAGCCTTATTTCTGTAAAAGGAATAGAGCACGGAAAACTCACTGCTACAAAGGCCGATTAGTAAAATATTTTAAACATAAAAAAGCAGAAATCTATGTTTCTGCTTTTTTGGATTTAGTTTCCTCTCATCTCCATCTGTTCTCTGGATGGCGGAGGCGGCATTCTTCTTTCATCCTTTCTTTTTGGGTGATTGGACTGCCATTTTTCATACTGCTCAGGCGTCAGGATTTTTTTGAGTTTTCGCTGATGCTTCTCATGAAGTTTCTCCTTGTCCGCTTTATGCTGTTTGCGAAGTTCTTCCAGCTGTTTAGCCTGTTTGTCAGAAAGATTTAGTTCTTCTAATCTTTTTCCTCTGCCTTCTTCACCTCTTTCCATTTTTCTCTGCTCTGGACGATGGCAGTCATGTTCCCTTGGAGCTTCTTGTGCTGATACAAAACTAAATGCTCTGACTAATGCTAAACTTAAAACTAACTTTTTCATAATGTTCAAATTTTTACGATTTTCTATTTGTTGGATTCGTTTTTTTGGTCAAGGTTAAGTCCGCAAAAGTTAAACTTATATTAAGTTTTCTTAAATTTCTTCTAAAGAATCATTATCTTTGGGCAACTTTCTAAAATTTATCTAAAATGAAGATTTTATATCAAAAACTAATCTCTTGTGTCGTTTTTAGTGTCTTTACGCTGAACTCCGCTCAGGAAATCACTTTAAATAAAATACACTCAGGCTATTACAGAACCGAGTATATCTATGGAATAAACTCCATGAACGATGGAGAACACTACACCATTTTGGAAAAAGATGGAATCGTAAAATATTCCTACAAAACAGGAAAAAAAATAGAAACCATCTTAGAGGCTAAGATACAGGACTATACATTTTCTCACGATGAGAGCAAAGTACTGGTTCTGAACGAACAACAGCCCATCTACCGCCATTCTTTCTTAGGAAAATACCATGTAGTAAATCTAAGTAAAAACGGAAAAATAACTGCCCTAAACAACGGAAACTGGGTTCAGGAGCCTAAATTCTCTCCTGATGGAAGGTTCGTTGCTTTTATCTCTGGGAATAATCTTTATTACCAAGACCTCAGCTCTGAAAAAATCACCCAAATCACTTTCGATGGTGAGAAAAATAAAATCATCAACGGACTGGCAGACTGGGTGTATGAGGAGGAATTCGGGCATGCAGACATGTACCAATGGACAAAAAACAGCGAAAGTCTGGTTTTCGTGAAATTTGATGAAAGCCAAGTAAAAGAAATGAACATGCAGGTTTTCAATGGAAATCTGTATCCGCAGGATTTTCGTTTCAAATATCCGAAAGCAGGAGAAGAAAACTCAAAAGTTTCGGTATACGCCTATGATTTAAAACTAAATAAATCCACGCAAATCAATCTTGCTAACTTTGAAACTTATTATATTCCACAAGTTTTCCAGACTGCGCAGCCTAATGAAATAGCGATAGCGACTTCCAACAGGCATCAGAACAAACTGGAAATCATCAAGATAAATACTAAAAACTATTCTACCAAGAAAATCCTAACCGAAACGGATGCTGCTTGGATAGAAACGGACAATCTTTCTTTGGAATTTTTGGAAGATAATTCCTTCCTTTGGGCTTCAGAAAGAGATGGTTTCAGACATTTTTACTGGTACACACCTGATGGAAAACTCAAAAAACAAATCACCAAAGGCAACTGGGAAATCACTGACTACTATGGTTTTAGCCCAAAAAATTCTGAAATCTTGGTGCAGACTACCGAAAAAGGCAGCACCAACAGAGTGGTGAGCAAAATAAACATCAAAACAGGAAAAAAGCAGATAGTTTCTGAATCAAACGGAACCAATAACGCTAATTTCAGTAAATCTTTCCAATATTTTATCAACACGCATTCTTCCGCAGAACAGCCGAATACTTACACTTTGAGAGATTTTAACGGGAAAACTCTGCGAGAATTACAGAATAATAATTCGGCGCTGAAAAAACTGCAATCGGATGGTTTCGTAACGAAAGAATTTTTCCAAATTCCAAACAAAAACGGCGACCAGATGAATGCTTGGATGATAAAACCAAAAGACTTCTCGCCTAACAAGAAATATCCTGTGCTGATGTACCAATACTCTGGCCCTGGCTCACAACAGGTAAGCAATGCTTGGGACGGCAGAAACGCTATTTGGTTTAACCTTTTGGCTCAAAAAGGATACATTGTGCTCTGCGTAGATGGGCGTGGAACGGGCTATCGTGGAACGAAGTATAAAAAAGCAACTTACAAGAATTTAGGAAAATACGAGATAGAAGACCAAATCGCTGCTGCGCAATGGGTTGGCTCACAGAGCTTTGTAGATGCTGGGCGAATCGGGATATTTGGATGGAGTTTTGGAGGATATATGGCAAGTCTGGCGATGACCAAAGGAGCGGATATTTTCAAGGTGGGAATCGCTGTAGCACCAGTAACCACTTGGCGTTATTACGATACGATCTACACTGAAAGATATCTGCAGACACCGCAAGAAAACCCACAAGGGTATGATGAAAATTCGCCAATCAATTTCGCTGGTTTAATGAAAGGGAAATACCTGCTAATCCATGGAACAGCAGATGATAATGTGCATTACCAAAATGCAGTAGAAATGGCAGAAGCTCTTATTCAGAAAAACAAAGAATTTGAGTTTATGACCTATCCAGACAAAAACCATGGAATATATGGTGGAAACACAAGACTACATCTACACCAAAAAATGACAGATTTTATTCTAAATAATCTATAAAAATAAAAAAAAGCCAGAAAAAAAATTCTGGCTTTTTTATTTATTCTCCTTTCTTATTCTTATAACTGTTATACCCTGCATAAGCGAGATAAAGTGCTGCTCCAATAAAGAATAGCAAAACTGTAATAGATCCACCTAAATCATACAGAAGATTGATAAGTCTATTCATCTTGATAGTTCCTCCTTCTTTTTCCCATTTCACAAGTTCTAAGTAGTAATAAACCCCAAAACCTAAAACCCCAACTGCAAGCACCAAACTACCTAAAAGAGGGAGCAAAGGGTTTTTACTTGATTTGTTCTCGTACATACTTCTCTCGATGAATTTTTCATCTGTTTCGTTTTTGTTCTCGTTGCTCATAAAAATATAATTTTAAATATTTATCGTTTTACATTATCCAAACTACCATAAGTCCTTGCATTAAAGCCTTCTCCATCTTTTACCGCAAATTCTATTTCATTGTCAGAAAGAATCTTAAATTTAGTAACAAATGTTTTTTCATCCTTCTGCGCCTTCTGAACATGCGGCTCTATGACTGCACCATAAGAAAGCTCTTCTTTCAATCTGATGACACAGGTGCTGTCAGCGGGATTTACCTCCTGCACCTCTACCCATTTCATATCTGAGCCTTTGGAGGTGGCTTTTCCGTTTGAGTCATAATTGGTCACAGGAACACCTACTCTATACTGCTCGCCTTTTTTAGGGAGTTGTAATAATTCTGCTTTTGCATTCTCTTGCATTGGCTTTTTTATAAAAAGTGTATAGCCCAACCAACCAAAAAACGCCAATATAAGAATTATTGCAAATGCTATGATGAACTTCCCAGGCCAGCTTACTTTCAGTCCTTTTTTAGGAACAGGATTTGCTGCTTTTTGCTGTTCGAAAAAAGCCTCCATTTCAGAAGTCCACTTAGATGCAGGAATATCTTTATTATCAGATATTCTAAAAAACACTCCTGATGGCTTTTTTACATATTGTTTACTCAGTAAAGTTTCTACTTCTTTTTGGTATAAAACCAAACGCATAGGTTCCATCTCTCCACTAATCGGACAAAGCAAATCTGGAACTTCTATGCTGTGATAACTTTTATATTCTACACGGAAATAATAGACCATTTTTGTTATCTATTTGATGATTATACTTATTCTACAACCTCATTGGCATGTTTTTTCACAAAATCTTTCTTACGATAGATTTTAGAAACCATCATGTTATATGTAGAACCTTCTTGATAATTCTTAATGTCTATAGTTTCAGTAAAATCTTCATCTAGACCAAATTTCCATGGTGCACCATCTCTATGAGGGATATAGTAGCCACCTGTGATTTCTATCGGTGCGTAGTATGTTTTTCCATCTACTTTCACATTTTTAAATCTCATTTGGTACATTTTATTCTGCTCAAAAGGAATATCCGTGTAAGCCTCTGTATAAAGGACATATTCAGAATTAGTAGGGTTAATAATAGACTCTGTCTGCCATTCACTTTTTTCAAAGTTTATTTCTTTTCCTTCTGGAGTTTTCAGAGTATGGTTTCCGTTTTCAAGTTCAATATTTTGTGTAGAGTTTGATTCCATTTTATATGGTTTCCCATCTACTTCAAAGGAAATTGCCTTGTCTGTAGGATTATCCACTATCACTGTATTATTTTGTTTAGAACAAGAAAACAATACTGATGCAAGACCTAATGACAAGAATATATTTTTCATAATTTTTTATTTATGCAAAGGTAAAAATTATACATTATACACAAAAGAAGTTATTAAATTATCTCTATATTTGCCTTTTAGTTGAAAATTATGAAAAACAAACATCCAAAAGGTTTACCCTATCTCTTCTTTACAGAAATGTGGGAAAGATTCGGTTATTATTTGATTTTAGGAATCTTCGTGTTGTATATGATTGATGCTGACAAGGGCGGTTTGGCCTTTGATAGCAAACATGCTGATGACATCTTTGGGACATTCATTGCCCTTACCTACCTTACGCCTTTCCTTGGTGGGTTTCTTGCAGACCGACTGCTGGGATACATCAAGGCAATTTACATTGGCGGGGCGCTTATGGGACTGGGCTACATTGGTTTAGGACTTTTCAAAGATGTGTCCATGTTCTATGTATCCATGGGGCTGATAATCATTGGTAATGGATTCTTTAAACCAAGTATTTCTACGCTTTTAGGAAATCTCTATTCTGATGACAAGTATAAAGCCAATAAAGATGCAGGGTACAACATCTTCTACATGGGTATAAATATTGGGGCTTTTGTATGTAACATCATTGCGGCTTATATGAGAAATAAATACGGCTGGGGCGAGGCTTTCGTGACGGCTGGCGTAGGAATGTTTTTAGGGCTGATTATTTTTTCTTTTGGGAAAAAACATGTCGTTCATGCCAATGTAATGAAGCCTGTTCAAGAGGGCGATACCACTATCAGTTCCATCTTGGTAAAGGTGTTCCTTCCTGCTATCATTGCTGGAGCTGTCGGCTGGGTAATTCCTGGGAATATCTTTGGGTCAGACTCTACGGATGCCTTTATATTTGCGTGTATTCCTGTTATTTTGTTTTATATTTTTATTTACATCAGCGCAAATGCAGAGGACAAGAAACCTATCGGAGCCTTGTTAGCGATATTTGCGGTGAGTATGATGTTCTGGGCTGTATTTAAACAAAACGGAACTGCCCTTACCCGCTGGGCAAATTACTACACGGACAGAAGTGTCCCTGCGGCTTTAGAAAAACCTTTGGAAAGCATCTATTTGGTTGATACAAAGGATTACAATACAAAGGAAGTTGCAGTTCATGACAATCAGTTCCAAACTGTAAAAGATGAAGATGGAAAACCTAAAAAAGAGCAAGGAAAAGATATTTATTTCAAAAATATAAGCAAGGAACAAAGGGCCGAGCTGGAAGCCAATCCAGACAAGAAAGTATATCTCTACAATACCGAGCTATTCCAGTCTATCAACCCTTTCTGGGTTATCGCCCTTACACCAGTGGTGGTAGGCTTCTTTATGATGCTTCGTAGAAAAGACAAAGAACCTTCCACTCCTACAAAGATAGTTTTAGGATTATTCCTATCGGCTCTCAGCTGCCTTGTGATGGTAGCTGCTGTATATGCCGGAGATAACGGCGCTTCCAAAGTATCACCGCTTTGGCTGTTTGCTGCTTATGGAATCATCACAATAGGTGAACTCTGTCTGTCTCCTATGGGACTTTCTCTAGTGTCTAAACTTTCTCCGCCGAGAATTACAGCGCTGATGATGGGAGGATTTTTCCTTTCTACATCGATAGGGAACAAACTCTCTGGTATACTAGCAAGTATGTGGTACAGCTACGAAGACAAAGCTAATTTCTTCTGGGTAAATTTCGCCCTGCTGCTCATCGCTACCCTACTGGGAGTTGCCATCCTAAAACCACTAAATAAAGCCATGAAAGAAAAAGGCGTGAAATAAACCAAAACAAAAATACCACTTATTGAGTGGTATTTTTTTTATTTTCTCTATCCGAAATATATGCTACAATAAACACCGTGGACAAGATAAAAGCAAATCCTATCGCATCCAAGAAGGAAAAAGGATTTCCTAAAAATACTACAGAACATATCGTTGCCACCACAGGTTCTATACAGGCTATCATACTTGCTTTTGTAGGTCCTATGATTCCTACACCTGACAGATAAAACAGAAACGCAAAGATACTTCCCAAAAGGACAATCAGTAATAAAAATACAATTACTACGATATCCACTTTCACCGACTGTTCCCATGGCTTCGCTGTGATAGAAAGTGCAATTCCACCGATGAACATTCCCCATGCGATCACCACCGCCGTTCCATATTTCTTTAAAATCTCTGCTGGCTGCACCGTGTATATAACCAAAGTAATTGCCGAGAGCATTCCCCAAAACAGAGCCACAGAAGAAACCTTCAATGTGTTCATATCTCCATGTGTAGCCAGAATAAACACTCCCAAAAGAGATAAAAACAAAACAACCACCTCATAAGGCTTCGGTTTTCTTTTTTCTTTAAAACAAACATAAAGCAAAATAAGCGTAGGTCCAAAATACTGAAGCACCGTGGCAATGCCTGCATTAGAATGCTGTATCGTAGTGAAATAGGTATACTGTGTCCCCAGCATACCAAAAACCCCGAAGACAAAAACCCTTATCAAATCTTTAGTATTTCTAAAAATATCAAAGATTTTATTTTTATCCTTTGCGTAAAGATAAACCAGCAAAAAAACGCCCGCCAGCAAAAGTCTGTAAGGTGTCAGCCAGTCAGAAGTTACCCCTTTATGCAAAAACAAAAACTCCGCAAAAGCCCCATTTATACCCCACAGTGTAGCACCAATAGTAGTATAGATAAATCCTTTTTTCGATTGATTCATTTTAGTTATTATTCCTTAAATATGGTCAAAATAAAAATTCATCTAATCCAAAAATCTATACGCCACGATTTTAAAATCAAAACTCACAGGTCTGAGACTCGCCAGATAATCTACTCTTAGATATTTCTGGGATGAATACTCCTCCACCAGCTCGCCATTTTCATTATAATTAAAATTATTATTAGGAAGTTTGACAGAAGCTATCATTTCTCCTTTGTGCATTCCTTCTACCCAGCCTTTTTCGTCGTCTAGTTCTATTTCGGACAGCAGGTCAGTTATGCCCTGTTTAGTGTTGTATTCTATGTATTCTTTCATTTTAGTTTAGCTTTTGAACAAGTTTTGTAAATTCTTCTTCGCAGTTTTTTTCTTCGTAAAGGATTCTATAAATATGCTGCACGATAGGAGCATCTATCTTATTGTTTTTAATAATCTGATAAATTCCGTTAGTAGCGTAGTAGCCCTCTGCCACCATGCTCATGGATTGAATAGCAGATTTCACGGTGTAGCCCTTCCCAATGTAGTTCCCAAACATTCTGTTTCTACTGAACAACGAGTACGCCGTAACGAGCAAATCCCCGATGTACGAACTTTCATTGACATCTCTTGGCTCTGGATATACCGCATCTAGAATTCTTTCCAGCTCCCGAACGGCATTAGAAATATATACCGCTTGGAAATTATCCCCATAGCCCAGCCCATTGGCCATTCCTGCGCCTATGGCATAGATATTTTTGAGGACTGCGCTGTACTCATTACCCAGAATATCATTACTTTGGTTAATTCTGATATATCGTGAAGACAACAAGTCGCTCAGTATCTGAGTGGTTTCCTTGCTGGCAGCTGCCACTGTAAGGAAAGACAATCGCTCCATGGCAACTTCTTCAGCGTGGCACGGCCCTGCAAGAACTGCTTGGTTTCTATATCCTATATTAAAAGTGTCACGGAGATAATTCGCTACAATATCATTATGTTTTGGAACAATTCCTTTAATCACTGAAGCAAATATCTTCCCTGAATAATCACAAGTCATCTTTTCTATGGTATCCGCCAAATAGATAGATGGCGTTGCTAGAATAATCACATCGCAGGCTGTCACCAGCTCATTGATATCCATTGTCAAAACCAATCGATCTGGGTTAAATTTCACTGCCGTGAGATAGTGCGGATTGCTCCCTTGTGAAACCAAAGCCTCCCTTGTACCGTCATTACGAAGCAGCCAATGAACTTTTTCGCAGTTTTCCATCAGCATTTTTACTACTGCGGTGGCGAAACTACCACTCCCAATAACACCTACTTTTGGTAAATTTTTGTTCTCAGTCATATCGTTTTTCATTTAAATGACAAAGGTAAAGAAAAAAATCAAGCCTTTGAGACTTGATTTTCTGATTTATTAGCAAAGACATTTCTAACAACAAAAATCCTTCAAATTTGAAGGATTTTATTTTTGGATTTACACATTTAAAATAACCATTTAGACCCGCTATAAGGATTCTATGAAAAAGATCAATAACAAGGTTGGATTATTCGGCAGGTCTAAATGGTCTTTATAACATTATAACAATTACTCTGCAGGTCTGAAAACCAGCTTGTTATCAAAACAATCTACAGTCACTCTCTCGCCTTCTTTTATATTTCCAGCCAAAATCTCTTTTGAGAGTTTATTCAGAACTTCCTGCTGCACTACTCGTTTCAGCGGTCTAGCTCCAAATGCTGGGTCGTAGCCTTTTTTCAGAATGAAATCTATCGCTTCCTGTGTTGCAGTCAAGATGATATTTCTGCTTTCCAGCATTTTGTTGATTCCTCTTAGTTGGAACTGAACGATTTTTCCGATTTCATTGTAGTTCAATGGTTGGAACAGCACCGTTTCATCTATTCTGTTGAGGAACTCTGGTCGTAGAGTTTGTTTCAACAGATCAAATACTTCTTCTTTGGTTTTTTCTACGATTTCAGTTAAATTACTTTCATTAATTTTCTCAAAATTCTCTTGAATGATATGAGAACCAAGGTTAGATGTCATGATGATAATCGTATTTTTAAAATTCACCACGCGACCTTTGTTGTCTGTCAATCGCCCGTCATCCAACACTTGAAGCAAGGTATTAAACACATCTGGATGCGCCTTTTCTACCTCATCCAGAAGCACCACAGAATATGGTCTTCTTCTCACCGCTTCGGTCAGCTGTCCGCCCTCATCATAGCCTACATACCCTGGAGGCGCTCCTACCAATCTAGAAACGGAGTGTTTCTCCTGATATTCAGACATATCGATACGGGTCATATTATTTTCATCATCAAATAAGAACTCCGCCAAGGCTTTCGCTAACTCGGTTTTACCAACTCCCGTAGTTCCAAGGAAAAGGAAAGACCCAATAGGTTTTTTCTCATCATTCAGCCCTGCTCTGTTTCTGCGGATAGCATCGGCCACGGATTGTATCGCTTCTTCTTGCCCTACTACTCTTTTGTGGAGTTCATCTTCCAAATGAAGCAGTTTTTCTCTTTCGGACTGAAGTAGCTTAGTCACTGGAATTCCTGTCCATTTCGCCACTACTTCAGAGATATTTTCTGCGGTAACTTCCTCTTTTACAAGCTCATTCTGCTGATTCTGCATCGCCAATTCCAGTTTTTGAAGCTCGTCCTCCTTTTCGCGAAGTTTTCCATATTGTATCTCCGAAACTTTTGCATAATCACCCATACGCTGAGCTCTTTCAGCTTCTAATTTCAGGCTTTCAATATCTTTTTTAATCTGAGTCAAATCCTCGGATTTCTGCTTTTCGCTGAGCCATTTTGCGTTGATTTGGTTTCGTTCCTCAGTGATTTTCGCAATATCTTCCTTCAGATGGTCTATTTTAGTCTGGTTGCCCTCTCTGGAAATCGCCGCCAGCTCTATCTCCATCTGCATAAGTTTTCTGTCTAAAACATCCAATTCCTCTGGTTTGGAGTTGATTTCCATTCTTAATTTTGCAGAAGCTTCATCGATTAGGTCAATGGCTTTGTCTGGTAAAAATCTATCTGAAATATATCGCTGGGACATTTCTACCGCCGCGATGATGGCTTCATCTTTTATTCTAATCTTGTGGTGGAATTCATATTTGTCTTTGATTCCGCGAAGAATAGAAATCGCTGATTCTGTGTCTGGCTCTTCCACCATTACTTTTTGGAAACGGCGTTCCAGAGCTTTGTCTTTCTCAAAGTATTTTTGATACTCGTTAAGCGTTGTCGCACCGATAGAACGAAGCTCTCCTCTCGCCAAAGCTGGTTTTAGGATATTCGCAGCATCCATCGCTCCCTCGCCGCCGCCTGCTCCTACAAGGGTGTGAATTTCATCGATGAAAAGGATAATCTGCCCATCAGATTTTACCACTTCATTTACTACAGATTTTAGTCTTTCTTCGAACTCTCCTTTGTATTTCGCACCTGCAATCAATGCTCCCATATCAAGTGAATAGAGCGTTTTGTCCATCAAGTTTTCTGGAACATCTCCACTGATGATTCTATGGGCTATTCCTTCGGCGATGGCAGTTTTACCCACGCCTGGCTCACCGATGAGAATAGGGTTGTTCTTGGTTCTTCGCGAAAGAATCTGCAGCACTCTTCGGATTTCTTCATCTCGCCCGATTACTGGGTCTAATTTCCCTTCGGCTGCCAGTTCATTGAAGTTTTTAGCGTATTTATTAAGCGATTGGTAAGTTTCTTCGGAACTTGCCGAAGTTGCTTTTGAACCTTTTCTAAGTTCCTTGATTCCTCCTTCCAAAAGGGATTTGGTCACGCCCATGTCTTTCAACATCTGTGAAACGGAAGAACTCACCTCTAATAACGCCAGCCAGATATGCTCCAAAGTCACATACTCATCGCCCATTCTTTTAGCGATATTAGGCGCTTCCAGAAGGACTTTGCTGGCACTTTGAGAAAGGTAAATATTTCCGCCTTCCACTTTTGGGAGGCTTTCCAAAGATTCTCTATTTCTTTGTCTTATCAAGTTAAGGTCGGCTTCTGCTTTTTTCATTAGAAAAGCCGAGATATTCTCATCCACTTGGAAAATCCCTTCCAATAGATGCTGAGGCTCTATACTCTGGTTGCCAAAATCCAAAGCAATCTGTTGTGCTTTTTGGATGGCTTCTTGTGATTTTACGGTATATTGATTTAGATTCATAATTTTTTATTTTAAAAGTTATCTGAAATCTAAATTGCAAAAACCATTCTATTACATAAAACAAGACAAAATTTCCGAAAAATGATTTAAAAATGATATTTTTAATACGACAAAATTTCCTAATTCCGCTTTTACGAGCAAAAATTAGGAACTTTATTCAATCTTTTTTAGCTGTTAAAATGCTCCCAAACTGCTTTTGCCTTGGATTTTCCTAAAATCTCTTCCAGCGTTTCCAGTGAGGCTTCTTTTATTCTTTTTACGGATTTTAATTTAGATAAAAGTTGCTGGATGGTTTTTTCGCCCACGCCAGGGATTTCCTCCAATTCTGATTTTATTGTAGAATTTTTCCTTCTCGTGCGGTGATGCTTTACACCGAAACGGTGCGACTCGTCCCGAACCTTCTGCAGAACCTTCAAAGTCTCAGATTTTTTATCCAAATACAATGGAACTGGGTCTTCGGGAAAGAAGATTTCTTCCAATCTTTTCGCTATCCCGATAATGGAAATTTTCCCATACAGCCCGAGGAGTTTCAGGCTTTTCACTGCGGAACTGAGCTGACCTTTTCCTCCGTCTATCAAAATGAGCTGCGGCAGTGGTTCGCCCTCATCCAAAAGTCTGCTGTATCGGCGATAGATGACTTCTTCCATCGTAGCGAAATCATTCGGCCCTTCCACGGTTTTCACATGAAAAATCCGATAATCCGCCTTGCTGGGTTTCCCATCTTTGAAAACCACACACGCCGAAACGGGATTGGTCCCTTGAATATTAGAATTGTCAAAACCTTCTATATGGCGCGGCTCTTCGGGAAGTCTGAGGAGTTTTTTCATCTCCGCCATGATGCGGTTGGTATGCCTCTCTGGATCTACTATCTGCACCTGCTTGAGTTTTTCCACGCGGTATTCCATTGCATTTTTCTCGGAAAGCTCTACGATACGCTTTTTGTCGCCCAGTTTAGGGACTATGAGCTTCACATGTGGAATTTCTATATTGAGATGAAACGGAAGAAAAATTTCCGTAGAAGTAGAATTAAATTTATTCCTAATCTCTATCAGGGCTTCTTCTAATATTTCTTCATCGGTCTCGTCCAGCATTTTTTTGATTTCTGTGGTGTAGGACTGAATAATAGAACCGTTTTTAATTTTGAAATAATTGACATAAGCCGCCGCTTCATCACTGATAATACCGAAGACATCCACATCGTTTATATTGGAACTCACGATAGTGGTATGAGTCTGGTAATTTTCTAAAATCTGTAATTTCTCCTTGCTCTGCTGGGCATTTTCAAATTCCAGTTTTGCGGCGTAGTTGTACATTTCAGCTTCTAAATATTCCCTCGCTGCCTTGAATTCGCCTTTGATAATCCCACGAATGGCATTTAGCTTTTGGGCATATTCTTCCTCAGATTCTAGCCCTTCGCAAGGGCCGGCACAGTTTTTAATGTGATATTCCAGACAGACTTTATATTTCCCTTCTTTTATCTTTTCGGGAGCGAGATTTAGGCTGCAAGTTCTGAGTTTATAGATGTTTTTGATAACTTCTATCAGCGTTTTTGCCTGTTTTACTTTCGCATAAGGCCCATAGTATTCCGAGCCGTCTTTGATGACATTTCTCGTTAAAAAAATCCGAGGAAAAGGCTCTTTTTTGATGCAAATCCATGGATAGGACTTGTCATCTTTCAGCAGAATATTATAGAAAGGCTGATATTCTTTTATGAGGTTGTTTTCCAGAAGAAGCGCATCATATTCGCTATTAACCACGGTGGTTTCCAGCCTTACGATTTTAGAAACCATCATTCGGGTTTTGTAGCCGATCTGACTTTTATTAAAATAAGATAGAACCCTGTTTTTCAGATTTTTAGCCTTTCCCACATACAAAATCTCGCCCTTTTTATCGTAATAACGATAAACACCAGGCTCCGAAGGTAATGTTTTTAACTGAAGTTCTAATTCTGAATGCACATAGCAAAAGTAAAGAATAATTTTCTAAACAAGCAAAAAACCAAACATTATGATATTTTATCTGATTTTCCTTTTTGATTTTTATCTCAAAAATACCATTAAATTATTCATCGAATGAAAAAGCAATCCCCAGACAAAACCTAATTTCAGCCTCTGCACAGAACAAACATACCCTGAAATCATTTGCGGAAGAGCATACACAGGATAGAGCAGCGCCAGTTCCCAATGCAGATTTTCTATATTAACAATATGCAACAACCCAAAAAGGACAACAGAGATCATTGTGATTATTTTCTGTCTTTTCCCTATGGCTGTTTCTATTTCAGGGTTTCGTTTCAGCAAATTAAAAACAAGAAAAGAGAGCAGTCCTGACACTACCAAAGACACCAGCAAAAGCCAGTCTATTTTGATAATATAATAAGTTTTATTCAATACCAAGAACGAAAATACAAAAGTAAATATCGCGATATTTCTACGCTTAGGGACTAAAATCAACCTAAAAATAAGCTCTTCTACCAAAGGCCCTAAAATCACAACTAGGAAAAAACCATAATATCCTTTTATTTTCTTTTGGCTTTCTAACATTAATTTAAAAACGGAAGCAAAACCCATTTTCTTTATCAAGAAATCATCCACCAAAAACATTAGCAATAAAGCGCAAATCTGCAATACAAAATACAATAGTATGCCCTTTGCAAAATATTTTATTTTCTCGATTAAAGGATATTTGTGTCTATAATTTATCTCTGATAATGAGTAAAACTTAAGCAGGTTTTTCATATTTCATTCAAATAGCAACGCGAATTTAATTATTTGTTGTTTTAAAGACAATTTTAATAATAGAATTTCGTATTTTTATGGCTTTAATTTTAATGAATTTAAAAAATGAGCGTAGTTTTCAACTCTATATTAGACAATGATTTTTACAAATTTACCATGCAATGCGCTGTGGTAAAGCTCTTTCCAGATGCAAGAGTAAAATATGTATTCATCAACCGAGGGAAACACTCCTTCCCAGAAGGCTTTGATGATGCCCTCAGAAAAGCCATCAACGAAATGGCAAAACTCCAGCTGACCAAAGCTGAAAAAGAATTTTTAAAGAAAAATTGTCCATACCTAAATCTGCCTTATTTAGACTTTTTAGAAGGATACCACTATGACCCTTCCGAAGTGAAAATCAGCCAAATAGGAAACGATTTAGAAGTGACCGTAGAAGGACTCTGGTACAGAACCATACTTTGGGAAGTGCCGCTACTGTCACTCATCAGCGAACTTTATTACAAAATGAACGACATGGAACGCCAAGGCGATGAGGAAATCACCCAAAAGACCTTAGAAAAAGCCAAAAACCTCATCGAACTGAAAGTAAATTTCGCGGAGTTCGGGACACGAAGAAGGCATTCCTACAAGGTTCACGATGTAGTAATGAGAGCTCTTACCCAAGATTCTAACAGCTATTTCATCGGTTCTTCCAATGTTCATTTTGCGATGAAATACGGCGTGAAACCTATCGGAACGCACGCCCACGAGTGGTTCATGTTCCATGGCGCGCAGTATGGCTTTAAGATGGCAAATGCACTTTCTCTGGAGCATTGGGTGGATGTTTATCGCGGCGACTTGGGAGTTGCGCTTTCGGACACTTACACTACCGATGTGTTTTTCAAGCAGTTTGATAAAAAATTTGCTAAACTTTTCGATGGCGTAAGACACGACAGCGGCGACCCGATAGCTTTCGCCGAAAAAACCATCAAACACTACGAAAAACACGGCATCAATCCTTTGTTCAAATACATTATTTTCTCGGATAATCTTAATCTAGAGAAAATCTCCGAAATCACACAGGCCTGCCAAGGAAAAGTGGGACTTTCCTTCGGAATTGGAACAAATCTGACCAATGATGTAGGACTCACTCCGATGAATATCGTGATGAAACTCACAGGAGTTCTTGGCGCAAATGATGAATGGATACCAACTGTGAAATTCTCCGATGAAAAAGGAAAACAAACAGGCGACCCAAAAATGATAGAACTTGTCAAAGAGTCTCTAAGAATAAAATAAACCACATAAAAAATGTGGTTTTATTTTTTCGAATAAATGTGTAACAAATTTTTATTTTAAATACTAATTAGATAAAAATCAATCAATGTCTTCATTAGAGCTGGAATTTTTAGAGAGAATAGAAAAGCATAAAGGCGTGCTTTTCAAAATCTCCAAAATGTATATGGACGAGCCAGAAGACCAGAGTGATTTGTTTCAAGAAATTACTTATCAGCTGTGGAAAGCCTACCCAAGTTTTGAGGAAAAAAGCAAATTTTCTACTTGGATGTATCGTGTAGCCCTGAATACTGCGATAGTTTTCTTGAAATCTGAGAAGAAAAGAGGGTTCATCTCTCGGGAAGAGGAAATTCAGAATTTTGACATCAAAAATGAAGAAACCTCCGAAGAAGAGTATAAAGTAAAAATAATGTATGATGCCATCCACCTGCTGAGCCCGATAGACAAAGCGCTGATATTCTACTATTTAGAAGACTATTCTGGGAAAGAAATGGCAGAACAGCTGGGAATAACGGAAGGAAACTGCCGTGTAAAACTAAACCGAGCCAAACAGAAACTGAGCGACTTAGTAAACGAATTGATACACAAAGAATCATAAAAATTTAATAAAAAAATCTGATGGATTTAGAAAACTTAAAACAAGTGTGGGATAAGGAAAAAATAGAATCCGTTCCCGAAATTTCCTTGGAAAAACAAAAAGAAATTCATACGCCTCTGGAAATAATTCGGATGAATATGCGGACAGAATTTTGGATAAGTGTTGTTTCCTTTTCTTTATGGGCTATAATGCTGCCTTTAATGGGAAAGAATACTGAGCAGACCTATCTACTTGTTATATTAGTATTTATAGCACTTACAATAATAGGATATTATTATCTGAAATTCTATATTTTTTATAAAAAGCTGAATACCAAAAACCTTAATACCTATCATAATATTTTGGATTTAAGGTATGAATTGGTTTTAAATTCAGAGCTTTATAAATCTTTTAATATTGTATTTGTTCCCATTATGTTAGGTTTATATTCTACTTTATATTTACATAACAAAGAATCTAATATTATTTTTTTTATTATACTATTTTTAACATTCTGCGTAATTCTATATTTTATAGGAAAATACTGGATGTATGAAAGTTATGGAAAACACATCATGAAGATTTCTAAAATTGTAGCTGAAATCAAAGATGAAGAAGATGGTTTTGAATATGATAGAAGTTTCCTAAAAATCCAAAAAGAACTTGACTTCCTACAAAAAGCAAGTGATTTTTGCAATGAAAAATTTAAAAAGTATGGTCAAACAGCCTATATTATATTTCTTATAATTTCACTATTGTTAATCTCACTTTTAATAGGAGCTTGTGTTGGGGTTTTATATATTATATCTAAACATTATAACCAATAAATCAATGCATTAAATAACCAAAACAAAAAAAACTAATCTTTTTTGTAACAATTTCTAACCAAAAGACACTAATTGTAAAAATCCATTCATATATTATAACCTGTCAAAGTCTCTAAACCATAGTTTTAGGGATTTTGTTTTTTCTCCCAAAAATCAGCATTTTTAATATTTAGTTTTTTAATATCAAAAGTTGGTTTTTGTATTCCATTTTTCTTTTGAGTTTTATAGTCTTTCCATACTTTCAGTGCGGTATTTCCCAGCAGTAAAATCGCTATAATGTTTACCCATGCCATCAGTCCAGATCCTACATCTGCTATTATCCACGCCATTTTAGCTTCTCGTACACTTCCCATATACACTCCTATGAGAAAAACGATTCTTAAAACAAAAATAGCCAAATGGTGATATTTAGAACAGACAATAAAGGTAAGATTTGTTTCTGCATAGTAATAATAAGCCATTATGGTAGTAAAAGCAAAGAAAAAGAGTGCTATCGCTACGAACTCATTCCCAAAAGAAGGAAAATGAGAAGAAATCGCAGCCTGCGTAAAACCTGTATAGTCCACATCTTTTATATGTTCCACCACCATCATTTTAGTCTGCTCATCCATCACATGATATTGATTAGTAAACAAAATCATAAACGCCGTAGTAGTACAAACAAAAAGAGTATCTATATACACAGAAAACGCCTGCACCAGCCCCTGCTCCGCTGGATGGATAACCTCTGACGCCGCCGCTGCGTGAGGCCCTGTCCCCTGTCCTGCTTCATTGGAATAAATTCCCCTTTTCACTCCCCAAGCAATAGCACTTCCTAAAATCCCCCCAAAAACAGCATCCTGTCCAAAAGCCGAAGAAATAATTGTAGAAAATACTTCTGGAATTCTATGAAAATTGAGAATAATGATTATCAGCCCCACCAAAATATAAGCTCCCGCCATTATGGGAACTATCGTTTCCGAAGCATGCCCCAATCTCTTAACCCCTCCAAATATTATCACCACTAAAAGCCCTACAACTATCACCCCAAAGATATTCATAGGAATAAAATAATCCGTCTGAGTAACTATCCCAAAGGCATTATTCATGGATTGTGCTATACTATTGCTCTGAACCCCTGGTAAAAGAAACCCACAGCACACCACCGCAATCACAGCGAAAAGAACAGCATACCACTTTATCCCTAGCCCTTTTTCTATGTAATAGGCGGGCCCTCCGCGGTATTCGCCGTCTATTTCTCTTTTATAAACCTGTCCCAGAGTAGATTCTACAAATGCCGATGCGGAACCCAAAATCGCAATCAACCACATCCAAAATATAGACCCCGGCCCTCCCATAGCTATCGCCGTGGCAACTCCCACAATATTCCCCGTTCCTACACGCCCCGAAATAGCCAAAGAAAACGCCTGAAAAGAAGACAATCCCTTCTCTGACTCTTTCTCCTGAAAAAGTAACCTCAGCATTTCCCTTACTTGGGTAAACTGAGGAAAACCGAGTCTAATGGAGAAATAAATTCCCGTGAAAACACATAATAAAATAAAGATATCAGACCAAATAAGCCCAGCTATCTTTTCTACCAATTGTTCCATAGTTGTATTAATTTTATCTTGCTAATATCGTAATAATTTCGTTAAAAAACCAATAAAAACACGATTTTTCAACGAAATTATTGAAATTTACACAACTATTCTCAAACAATATTCTATTTTCCTCCTTGGTAAAGAACTTTATTCAGTCTAATGATAAAATCTACATTTCTTACCCCTGGCGAAACATCTGCAAAATTCACTTCATAAATCTGATTATTCTTCACTGCATTGATATCCTTCAAGATAGGGTGATTTTTGATGAAGTTTGCTTTTTCTTCGGGAGTCATGTTTCTAGACTGTGTATCCGTGATGAAAATCACATCTGGGTTTCTATGCACCACACTCTCAAAAGATACGAACTCATACGCTGTTCCTGCATCTTCATAAATATTGACACCACCTGCCTGACGAACCAAATCCGCCGCCAAAGAAGAGAAAACCCAAATCCCATTGTTAATAGAAGAAAGTATCATTACTTTTTTCTTTTCGTTTTCAGGTTTAACTACGAATGTTTTTTTAGCCTCAGCAAGTTTGGATTTCATTCCCTCTACTACTTCCTTCGCTTTGTCATTTACATTAAAGATTTTTCCCAGCATATAGAAATCTTCATACACAGTTTCTATCGTAGCATTTGGAGTCTGGATGGTTTTTGGCGTAAATGGCGCTATTCCCTGAGCCAAAAGTTCCTCTGGCGAACCTGTGGATTCTGAGCTAAGGTCTCCATCACTAGACACAAAATCCGGCTCTCTAAGCAGGAATGCCTCTTTGGTCATTTTGAAACTATGTCCTATGAATTTATATTCATCTGGAACTTTCTCATATTCCTTTTCAAACTGCTTGGAAACAGGTCCTTCCGTAGTTCCCACCACTATTCTATCGCCTAGACCTAATGCTAATAGCATCTCCGTCATATGCGGTGTAAAAAGAGCCGCACGCTGTGGCGGTGTAGTGATGGTTACTTTTAAATCCCTAGTCCCATCGTGATAGATATATTCTACTTTCTCCATTTTAGGAGCGTTAGTTTGCGCCTTATTATCTCGTGTTTCTTTCTTCCCCGAGCAAGACAAAACAAGCGCTCCTAGTGCAACTGAACAAAATATTTTATGCATAATTTAAATTTAATTTATCATTATTTAACTGCGATAATTCTAAACATCGGTGCGTAAGCATTGATTTCCTGATGCTCCTTATCATAGACCTCATCATTGATATTATAATCAAAAGCCATTTTAGAAAACCCTAAATCCAAAAGACAATTAACATCCCACGCTGGCCTTCTCTCCTTGGAAAGAGGAAGCGTTTTTGCGATGTTCTCCATTCGTGCTTCCATTCCTTCTGGCAGGACTTCTTGGAGTTTCTTGTCTGGATGTTCATCATGATATTTGTGAAGATTTTCATCAAAAAGATAAGAATACCAATTGGAATCAAAATTTATCATTTTTCCTCCCTTTTTCAGTACTCTTTTCCATTCTTTGTAAGCATCTTTTGGGTGAGGAAGATTCCATGTGACATTTCTAGTGACAATGACATCAAAAGTATCATCCTCAAAAGGCAGCTGTTGTGCATCCAACAGCTGGAAATTCACCTTCGCTCCGAATTTCTGTGCATTCTGCGTCGCCTGTTCTATCATCCCTTTGCTCGAATCTACTGCGGACACTTCGAAATTCGGATTTCTTCCCAGCAGCACCGCAAACATCCCTGGCCCTGTTCCGATGTCTAATATCTTCAAATTCTGGTTCTTATCAATATCTCCATAGAGAATATTTTCCCAGTTCTGGGCATTGTCTCCATAAAGCTCCTGCAATGTGGAATCGCTATATGTTTTGGAGCGCTCTGTCCAGTAATCTCTGATTATTTCACTTATTTCGCTCATTTTCTTCTATTTAGTGTTAAAAAAGTATATTTTGTTAGCAAAATTAACAATAAAAAACATACAATGATTATTTAAAATACTGATATTTATCACTAAGTTTTATAAAAACATGCTACTCAGAAAATAAAATTCCTCTCAGCTTTTCGGCTAAGAGGAATTGGGTAAAATTTATAATTTTAATTAAAGAGAAACTCTTACAAATCTTACTACTTCAAGGTCTGGGCTTACAGATTTCACATATTGAGAAACTTTCATGTCTCCGTCTTTGATGTAGTTTTGGTCAAGCAATGCTTTTTCTTGGTCTAGAGAAGTGTTATCACTGATGAATCTCTGAACTTTACCAGGTAAGATTTTATCCCAGATTTGTTCTGGCTTACCTTCAGCTTTCAATTCAGCTTTTGCATCTTCTTCTGCTTGTTTTAGAACTTGCTCTGTCAACTGTGCATAAGAAACATATTTAGGAACATTTTTCAATGGTTTTCCAAGTCTTACAAGCTCCTCGTTATCTTTCTCGATAGCTGCGATTCTTGCATCTGTTTCTGCTGCTATGAACTCAGGAGAGAAATCTTTGTAAGAAAGAACTTCTGGGCTCATAGATGCTACCTGCATACTGATGTTTCTTGCTGCTTCTGCTGCTCCATCTACTTTAGCAGACAATGCTGTGATAGCTGCGATTTTGTTTCCTGCGTGGATATAAGCTCCCAAGAAAGGTCCTTCGATTCTTTCAAATGCACCGATTTCTATTTTCTCTCCGATAACTCCTGTTTGCTCGATTAGTTTTTCAGCAACAGTAATTCCGTGGAAATCAGAAGCCAAGAACTCTTCTTTAGAAGCATAGTTCATTGCTTGTTCTGCTAATTCGTGAGCCAATTCTACGAAAGCATCATTTTTAGCAACGAAGTCAGTTTCGCAGTTTAGAGAGATGATAGCACCTAGTGTGTTATCCTCGTTTACTCTTGCGATTACAGCTCCTTCAGTAGATTCTCTATCTGCTCTATTTGCTGCGATTTTTTGTCCTTTTTTTCTAAGGATTTCGATAGCTTTTTCAAAATCCCCTTCAGCTTCTACCAAAGCCTTTTTGCAGTCCATCATTCCTGCACCTGTTGTGTTTCTTAGTTTAGCTACATCTGCTGCTACTGGTGTATACATAATTATAATATTTTTTTATATTTTTGTAATTAATTAATTGGCAAAGATACAAATTTTTATAAAGATGAAAAAAACCATTTTACTTCTTTTTGGATTTATGTCCGCAGGTATGTTCGCTCAGTCCCAATATACCGTAGAACAGACAGAAAAATCCAACGACCCGAAGGTAGTTGCAAATTTCATTGTAAACTATCCTACTCACCCTAAAACTCCTGAATTCAAAAGGAAGTTAGCCCGTCTAAGTGTCAGCAGTTCTTCCTCGCACACCTCGACTTCTCACCAGCCTCAAAGCAACCACAGAAGCCACCAAGAAACCGCTGAAGAAGCCACTAGAATACTCAACGGAAGCAGTAAAGGAAATAGTGCATATGTAACTGTCAAAAATCTATCAAAATGCCCTATTGTAGTAAATTTTACAGGGAAAAGCAGCTATAATATGAGTGTTCCTGCAAACTCTACGGGAAGAATGTCTTTAAACAAAGGTTCATATACTATTTCTTCCGTAATATGTGGAGGAAAATATCAACAATCAAGAACCATCAATGCTGATTATCAACTAACATTAGGCGTAAGATAAAAATAAAAAGCTGGAAAATTTTCCAGCTTTTTTTTATTTGATTATCCTTTGTATTGTCCCATTGCTACAAATTTTTCTTGTCTTTGTGTAGCAAGTTCATCTTCAGTAAAGCCTTTATATGCTTTTATATTCTTTAAAATTGTGTCTTTCACATTAGCAAATGCTTCTGTTGGGTCGTAGTGAGCTCCTCCAAGCGGTTCAGTGATGATGCCGTCTATTAACTTTTCTTTCAGCATGTCTTGTGCTGTAAGTTTCAGCGTATCGGCAGCAGTTTCTTTGTACTCCCAGCTTCTCCAAAGAATAGAAGAACATGATTCTGGCGAAATCACTGAATACCAAGTATTTTCCATCATGTAAACCTTGTTCCCTACACCTATTCCCAGAGCTCCTCCACTAGCTCCCTCACCGATAACAATAGCGATTACAGGAACTTTCAGAAGGCTCATCTCAAAAATATTTCTTGCAATAGCCTCACCTTGCCCTCTTTCCTCTGCTTCAAGACCTGGATAAGCACCAGGAGTGTCTATCAAAGTCACGATAGGCATATTAAATTTCTCCGCCAGCTTCATCAGCCTCAGCGCCTTACGATATCCATCAGGATTAGACATCCCGAATCTTCTGTATTGTCTTTCCTTCGTAGTTCTTCCCTTTTGTGTCCCGATAACCATCACGCTTTGACCATTTATTTTTATCATCGCTCCTATCATCGCTGGGTCATCCGCAAAACATCTATCGCCATGAAGCTCGACAACGCTGCCCTCATCCGCTATTCCGTGGATATAGTCCAATGTATAGGGTCTGTCTGGGTGGCGGGAAAGCTGCACTCTCTGCCATGGCGTAAGGTTGCCATAGATTTTCTTTTTAGTCTTGTTAATTTTTTCTTCTATCTGTTTGCAAGTTGCTGAAACATCCACGCCGCTCTCTTCGCCTACAATAGCGCATTTTTCATATTGTTCCATCAACTCTTTTATCGGTTGTTCAAAATCCAAGTATTCCATATTTCTAATTTTGAATAATATTTGAGTTTTCAAAAATACTAATAAATTTAAAAATCAAATATTAATTTATTTTTTTTGAGTTTCTATCAATTTCTCGATTCGTTCTATCGTTTTTTCTTTTCCTATAATATTCATAATATCAGGAACATCTGGCCCTTTCAGTTCGCCTACCAAAGCCAAACGCAGTGGCATCATCACTTTACCCATTCCTAATTCTTTTTCGGCTGCGAAATCATGAATAAGATTTTTGAGAATTTCTGATTGGAAATCTGTATTTTCTAATTTCTGTGCAAACTCCGCAAGGAGTTCTCCTGTGGTATCTGCCCACGCTTTTTTGATGGCTTTTTCATCATATTCCACTGGCGCCGAGAAGAAAAACTGTCCCTGTTCATAGATATCCTTCACGAAAACCGCTCTCTCTTTCATCAGCTCTATAATCGTAATCAGCTTATCATCCCTGACTCCAGAGTTTTTCACTGCTTCTATTTCTTTGAGTAAAACTAGCAGCTCTTCATCTGTTTTCATTTTAAGATACTGGCTGTTAAACCATTCTGCTTTTTCTTTGCTAAATCTTGCTCCAGATTTATGAACTTTGTGCAGATTAAACTCTTGAACCATTTCTTCTAATGACAAGATTTCTTTATCATCAGACGGCGACCAGCCCAAAAGCGCCAAGAAATTCACAAATGCTTCTGGGAAATACCCTTCCTCACGATATCCTTTGGATACAGCACCTGTTTCTTTATCAGTAAAATTCAACGGAAACACAGGAAACCCGAATTTATCACCGTCTCTTTTGCTGAGTTTTCCTTTTCCTTCTGGTTTTAGTATCAGTGGCAAGTGCGCAAATTCTGGTGCTTTCCAGCCCATAGCTTCGTATAACAATACATGCAGAGCCATTGATGGCAGCCACTCTTCTCCACGGATTACATTGGTAATCCGCATCTCGTGGTCATCAATGATATTTGCGAAATGATAAGTCGGCATTCCATCTTGTTTCACCAAAACCTTATCATCCAAAGTATCCGTATTTACGCTGAAATTCCCACGGATAATATCACTAAGCTCCATCACTCGGTTTTCTGGCATTTTAAACCTAACCACGAAAGGAACTTTTTCAGCCAAAAGCTTTTCCACCTCATCTTTCGGAAGTGCAAGGCTGTTTCTCAGGCTGTTTCTAGTAACATTATTATAAGAAAAAACTTCTCCTTTGCCCTCGTATTCCAGTCTGATTTTATCAAGTTCTTCTGGAGTATCAAACGCCAAATAAGCATAATCCGTTTTTAGAATTTTCTCAGTATATTTATCATAGATTTCTCTCCTTTCAGACTGTCTGTATGGTGCATAAGAGCCTCCTTTTCTAGGGCTTTCCACAGGCTGTATTCCAAGCCAGTCCAGTGCCTCCATGATGTAGTCTTCTGCTCCCTCTACATAGCGGGCAGTATCTGTATCCTCTATTCTTAAAATAAAATCTCCTCCTTGGCTTTTAGCAAAAAGGTAATTGTATAATGCTGTTCTCACTCCACCAAGATGCAGAGGGCCCGTAGGACTCGGTGCAAAACGAACGCGAATTTTACTCATCTTTTAAAACTTTGGGCGCAAAGATAAGAATTTACCCATAAAAAATAGCCACTTCTTTTTCAGAAGTGGCTATCTATGATAAACAATAAAATCTATTTCTGTGGATTTACAGGATGTTCCTCCTTTTTATCCTCTGATTCCTTTTGTTTTGGTTGCTCTTTATCCGCTGAAGAATGACTTCCGCTTTCATGAGCAACAGGAACAGTATGTTCTGCTTCATTAGGCTGAGCTGATTTTTTAGGCGATTGTTTAGCCGTTTTCTTAGAAGGCTCTGCTTTCTTTTTTGATGGAGTAGACTGTGCATTTACTGCGAATGTTCCTAATGCAAGGAATAAACTTGCAAAAACTAACTTTTTCATGATACTTAAAAATTTAATTGGTTACTAATATCAAAAACGAGCATTTATTAATGATATTGTATCAAATTTGTATTTTAACTAAATTTTTATACAATTTAACACCATTTAACTAATTAAATTTGATTTTTATTGAAAAAAGTTAAATTTAATATTTTATTCAAAAAGTATACTTGTATCCTGTAAAACAGATACCGTCCCATCTTCACAACGGATAGCCTGCCCTGGGAAGTTTTGTATCAAATGATAATCATGCGTAGCCATCAGCACAGCACAATTTCTCTCCTCAGACACTTGTCTTAGCAAAGTCATAATATCATTAGAAGTCTCTGGGTCTAGGTTTCCCGTAGGCTCGTCTGCCAAGATAAGCTCAGGGTGATTCAGCAAAGCTCTCGCTATAGCAACACGCTGCTGCTCTCCACCAGACAATTCGTGAGGCATTTTGTGTTTTTTGGTTTTCATTCCTACACTGCTGAGAACATCATCTATTCTCTCTTCCATCAGGCTTCTATCTTTCCAGCCTGTGGCTTCTAAAACGAAAAGAAGATTTTTCTCTACCGTTCTATCCATAAGCAGCTGGAAATCTTGGAAAATAATTCCTAGTTTTCTTCTCAAATCAGGAATGCGGGATACTTTCAGTTTTGTCAAATCAAATCCAACCACCTCTCCTTCTCCCTCGCGGAGTGGAAGATGCCCATAAAGAACCTTGAGAAGACTACTTTTTCCAGAGCCTGTTTTCCCAATGAGATAATTAAACTTACCTTTTTTTATGGTCAGATTAACATTAGAAAGAACCGTGAAATTCTTTTGAACTATTTTTACATCTCTCAGAGAGATGACATTGTCGCCGTATGTGCTTTTTTGTGACATAATATTTTAAGAAAATTCAATCCACTAAAATAAAAAAACTTCCTCCATTGTAATGACAATAGAGGTTAAACTTTTGTTAAAAATTACTCAAAAGAACTAGAAACCACTACATTTCCTTCCTTTGAAATTTTTTCTAATTTCACTCTTTCTACTTTATTCACGGACTTTTCGTCATATGGTTTTTGAACTCTGACATAGTTATCCGTAAAGCCAAACATCATTCCGTTTTTCTCTTCATGCTCCCAAAGAACAGGCAGAACTTTGCCTAATTGTGTTTGGTAGAAAGCCATTTTTTTCTTCTCAGAAAGAATTCTGAGCATTTTATTCCTTCTCTTTCTTTCCGAAATAGGAACCACGCCCTCCATGCTAACCGCCTCCGTATTGTCCCTTTCAGAATATGTAAATACATGCAGGTAACTGATTGGCAACTCTGCTAAAAAGTTATAAGTTTCCAAAAACTTCTCCTCTGTCTCACCTGGGAAACCTACGATTACATCCACACCGATAGCTGCATCAGGCAGGATTTCCCTTATCTTATTTACCCTGCTCGTATAGAGAGCCGTGAGATAGCGGCGTTTCATTTTTTTCAAAATCTCATCTGAGCCCGACTGCAATGGAATATGAAAATGTGGCACAAAACTCTTGCTTTTCGCTACAAGTTCTATGGTTTCATCTTTTAGCAAATTAGGCTCTATGGAAGAAATTCGGATTCGCTCGATGCCATCCACTTCGTTCAGTGCTGTCACTAAATCCAAAAATGTATGTTCATGTTTTTTATTCCCAAATTCGCCCTTTCCATAATCACCAATATTCACTCCTGTCAAGACAATTTCCTTAATATCCTGCTGGGCGATCTGCTGGGCATTTTTGACAATATTTTCTATCGTATCGGAGCGGGAAATCCCTCTCGCCATCGGGATTGTACAATAAGTACATTTGTAATCACAGCCATCCTGAACTTTCAGAAAGGCGCGAGTCCTGTCTCCAATAGAATAAGAACCTATAAAGAAATCTGCATCTTCTATTTCACAAGAGTGAACCTGTGCTGAACTTTCGGACTTCCTTAAATCATCAAGGAAATTAAGTAAATTAAATTTCTCCTTTGCTCCTAAAACCAAATCCACACCTTCTATTGCGGATATTTCCTCTGGTTTCAGCTGTGCATAACATCCCAAGACCACCACCAGACCATCTGGATTGGCTTTCACTGCTCGTTTCACATGAAACTTGCACTCTTTATCGGCATTATCCGTTACCGAACATGTGTTGATTACATAAACTTGCGCAGGGTCATCGAACTCCACTTTCTCATATCCCGCCCCTATAAGCTGGCGCGCAATAGTAGATGTTTCTGCAAAATTAAGTTTACACCCGAGTGTATGAAATGCTACTGTTTTCGGACTTGTATTTGTCATAAATAATCTGAAAACCGCAAAGGTATGAAATTTATCTAATATTATAGGAGAGCTTCATGGTGATGTTGGCGGTCTTCTTTTTAGAAGAAGTATTAAACGAACCTCCCCAAGAATAGTCCTCCGAAGAATTCTGTGCAATAATCTGGAAAACTCCCATTTCAGATTTTTTCAAATCACCGAGTTTTGCTCCTGCGTTTTCGGCGATTTTTTCGGCACGAAGTTTCGCATCTTTGGTCGCTTCGGCTATCATTTTTAGTTTTAGCTCGGCTAATTTAGTATAGTAATATTCTGGCTGATCAGAATACAGCTCTACACCAGAATTGATAAGTTCGGTAACTTGGCGTGAAATGTTTTCTATTTTTTCCACTTCTTTGCTCTCCACCTGCACATTTTGTTTCAGTGTGTATCCTGTAAACACTTCTGAACGCACATTCTGATACTCATCATAAGTTCTATCAAAATCTTTAGAAATGCCCACCGAAGAAAACACGATTTCCTTTTCTTTCACACCTTTAGACAATAGATAATTTTTGAGGGCATCTCTGTCTTTTTCCAGCGAAGCATAGGCGCTTTTCAAATCTGCACTTTTCTTTGTAAAAGAACTATTCCACACGATAAGGTCAGACTCAAAGTCCTTACTCCCAAGCCCTGTAACATTGATCGTGTCATTATTTGAGTTTCTATTTTTAAAAGCATTAGCCGCCAAAAAAGTAGAAAAAACTATTGCAGCTGAAACGACAATCAACCCAATGTAATTTTTTATTTTGTCCATAATTATAATTTTTTACATTCTATAAAGTTACAAATATTTTTTTGATACAAAATATTTTTCTATCTAAAAAATATGTATATCTTTGTCCCTGTTTTAAAAATTTAAATTTTATTTTTTATGAAAAAGATTTTAGCATGTGCATCTTTATTTTTTGCTGTAGCTACAGCATCTGCACAAGGAACTTTAGAAGAAAACAATGTACAAATTAACGCTGGTGTAGGGATTTCTAGCTGGGGGATTCCTGTAGTAGTAGGTGTAGATTATGGAGTTGCAAGAGACTTTACTATTGGAGCAGAAGCTTCTTATCGTTCTAAAAAGGAATCTTGGGCTTATGGAGAATGGAAACACACAGGTTTTAGTATTTCTGCTAATGGTAACTACCACTTCAACAGAATATTAAGACTTCCTTCTGAGTTTGACCTTTATGCAGGTCTTTCTTTAGGATATTATCATTGGACTACTAAGTATGTTGGAGAAGGTTCTTATGAGTATTCAGGAAATGCTTTTTCTCCTTTTGGAATTAGCGCACAAATTGGTGGTCGTTACTTCTTCACTAAAAACTTAGGTATCAACCTAGAAGGTGGTGGTGGTAATGTATCTGGTGGTAAAATCGGTATCACTTATAAATTCTAAGAAAATAAAAAACCAACATAAAGGAGATAGAAATTTCTATCTCCTTTTTTAGTTATTTTATAAATTCTTTTTTATTTTTAGACCCTAAAATCATAAATAATGTCAAAAAAGGAAAAATTTATAGCAGAAACTACGCCTCGCTACACTACAAAAGGACATTTCTTTACTCTAGGAAAGGGGATTTTGGATGGAGAAGTCATCCCTGAAGTAGATGTAAATATCCCTCTGCGAACCATCAATAGACATGGTCTCATCGCTGGAGCAACAGGAACAGGAAAAACCAAAACACTACAAGCCTTCGTAGAGCAGCTCTCCCACCATGGCATATCTTCTTTGGTAATGGATATCAAGGGAGACCTTTCTGGAATAGCAGCCACAGGAGAAATGAACAGCCGTATCCAAGAAAGATACGATAAAACCAAATTACCATACCAGCCACAGGCTTTCCCTGTGGAGCTAATGTCTCTCTCTGCGGAGAAAGGAATAAAACTTAGAGCTACTGTTACCGAGTTTGGACCTGTGCTTTTGAGTAAAATTCTAGGGCTGAACGATACACAGACCAGCATCATGTCTATCGTTTTCAAATATTGTGATGACAAAGGTCTTCCTCTCATAGACTTAGAAGACTTGAAAAAGGTATTACAATATGTAACTGATAATGAACAAGGTAAAAAAGAACTTGCCGATGGATATGGCTCTATCGCTCCTGCATCATTAGGCGCTATTCTGCGAAGCATCGTGGCGCTGGAACAACAGGGAGCATCACAAATTTTCGGAGAACCTAGTTTCGATGTTTTAGACTTGCTAAAAACCAGAAATGAAAAGGGTGTGGTAAATATCCTTCGTGTAGTAGATATACAGAACAAGCCTGCTCTGTTCTCTACTTTTATTCTGTCGCTTTTTGCTGAAATATATTTAACCCTTCCAGAAGCAGGTGACTTGGATAAACCTAAATTGGCTGTTTTCATAGATGAAGCTCATTTAATCTTTAAAGACGCTCCAAAAGTGCTTTTAGAACAGATAGAAACAATGGTAAAACTTATCCGTTCTAAAGGTGTGGGAATTTATTTCATCACGCAGGTGCCTGGCGATATTCCAGAATCTGTTTTGAGTCAGCTGGGACTAAAAATACAGCACGCCCTGAGAGGATTCACCGCAAAAGACAAAAAAGAAATTTCTAAAGCTGTAGAAAACTATCCTATGAGTGAGTTTTATAAAGCGAGTGAACTCATCCAGTCCCTCGGTATCGGAGAGGCTTTTGTGACAGCGCTAGATGAAAAAGGAATCCCTACTCCGCTGGTTCACACTTATCTAATTTCGCCAGAAAGTAGAATGGATATCCTATCTCCAGAGGAAATTGACAATCTCGTAAACCAATCAGAATTAGTAAGAAAATACAACCAAACTGTTGACAAAGAGTCTGCCTACGAAATCCTATTACGAAGAATGAACGAAGAGCAGGGAGATTCCACAAATACAGAAGCCAGCAAACCTCAGCAGAGCAAACCTGCCAAGGAAGAGCCTTCTATGTTTGAAAGTATTCTAGGAAGCCCTATGATACAGACTTTCGGGAAAACCCTAATGAGAGAAGGCGCAAAAGCCATCATGGGAATGATAGGACTGAAAAAGACCACCAAAGGTTCTAAAAAATAATTTTTTTATTTAAAATTCCCTCCAAAATGAAGGGAATTTATATTTATAAACATGGAAAAAATCACAAAAAAGAGTCTTCGGGAACGATGGAAAAATTCTAGTTTTATCGACCAAATAGACATTAGTAGAGAAATTAACATCCATTTATTAAACAATATTGATCTCAGAGGTATTAATTTAGATGAGTTTATCTTTCCTAAAATTATTCAAAACAAACTAGAAAATATAGATTTATCCTATGGAAAAGGCAGCCTGTCCATAATAGATTCTGAAATTAAAAATTTACAATGCGTAGAATTTAAATTTGATAAATCAAGCTGGTTTAGCAAAACCAAAATTATAGATTCTTCATTTCATAAAGCCCATTTTAATTTTAATTTTACAGACATTATTTTCGAAAATTGTGATTTTTCAAAGTCTATTTTCAAAGGAAGTTTTCAAGAGTGTGGATTCAGAAGATGTATTTTTTCTAATTGTAATTTCATGGAGGCACAATGGAAAAACCTATATCTTTTAGCAAACCAATTTTTAGATTGTAATTTCTCTGATTTCACAATATATAATGCAGGAATTCGAGGTTTTAAAACCAATACAAATCTTGAAAATATTAAAGATATCTTTACAAATTCTGATGCACAAGGACTAATTAAATTAAAATAGGACACTTACCAAACATTGACCATTTAGCATTAAAACTTTATCTTTGCAGCTTTGATTGATGGTAAAATGTATTCGGTAATAGATATAGAAAGTAACGGCGCAGGTTTCAGAGAAGAATGCATCATAGAACTCGCTATTTTTGTTTATGATGGGCATGAGGTGGTAGACCAGTTCATCACGCTCATTAATCCCGAAACCGAAATTACCCAATATGTACAAAAACTCACTGGGATAACGCCTAAAATGGTCAAAAGAGCACCAAAATTCCACGAGATAGCGAAACGAGTAATAGAAATGACCGAAAACACCACGCTCGTGGGACACAATGTAGAGTTTGACTATCGTATGCTGCGCCAGTCTTTCCGAAGATTGGGATTTGATTTTAAAATCAATACCATAGACACCCTTCCATTAGCTAAAAAACTGATTCCCGATGTAGAAAGCTACTCGCTTGGGAAACTTTGTAAATCTGTGGGTATTCCGCTCTCAGATGCTCATCGTGCTGGTGGCGATGCCAGAGCGACATTGGATTTATTCAAACTTCTAATCTCAAAAGACACTGAAAACCAGATTATTCAACAGCATCAAGAAGAAACACAATCCAAACTCTACATCAATAAAATCAATGAACTTACCGAAAATCTACCTTCCGAAAAAGGGATTTTCTACCTACAAGACAAAGCAGGAAAAATCATTTTCTGTGATTTCAGCGACAATATTTACAAGTCCGCCAAGGGAATTTTAAACTCTAAATCCAAAAGAAACATTCAGTTTCAGAAAAATGTAGAGCAAATCTACTACGAGTTCACAGGCACGGACATTATTGCCCAGCTGATGCTGAAAGAAAAAAAAGTAAAAAGAAATACTTCTAAACCTTTCGCCATAAGACACAGCGTGCAGACAGGCTCTTTCTTCATTTCTTCATCTAAAAAGAAAGAAAATGAAACGGATTTGTTTAATTTCAAATATCCTTCTCAGGCAGAAAAAGTATTGGCTTTTCTACAAAAAGAAAATTTAGATTATAAAACCTTGAAAAAGAAAATTTCTTTCACTGGAAGGAACGAGCTATGGATAGGGCAAGGGAGAAAACTCGGCGAGCATTCTTTTCTGGCTTTTAGAGGAGGTAAATTCATCGGTTATGGTTTCTATGAACTCTACCATCAGACGCTCTCTTGGGAGAAAATCCTAAAACTTACCATTCCCGTTACCACTCTTCCCAAAGAAATAAAAAACGAGATGCAGATAGCCTATCTCAAAGGAGAATTTAAGGTTATCAAAATCAATTCGTAGGCTTACGGAGAATATCCAAAAACTCTATTTTAGCGATTTCCCTCGCTCCAAGGCTTTCCAAATGCTCTGTATAAACCTGACAATCTATGAGTTTGTATCGGTCAGCATTTTTTTCTACAAACTGAATAAATCCTGCTTTGCTGGCATTACTCACCTTGCTAAACATACTCTCGCCACAGAAAACATGCCCCATTTCCACTCCGTAAAAACCTCCTGCCAATTCCCCATTTTCCCAGACTTCTATGCTTTTGGCCTTTCCCTGTTGGTTTAGTTCTGTGTATGCTTTTATCATTTCCTCCGAAATCCAAGTTCCATCCTGCCCTCTTCGTGAAATATTTGCGCAGTTTCTCATCACTTCTTCGAAACATTTATTTTCTGTGAAAATAAATTTGCCATCTCTCAGGATTTTTCGCATGGATTTAGAAACCTTTATTTCTTCTGGAAAAAGCACAAACCGAGGATCTGGACTCCACCAGAAAATCTCATCACCTTCATTGAACCACGGAAAAATTCCCAAAGAATAAGCCAAAATCAGCCGCTGAGTAGACAAATCTCCTCCTACAGCAACAATGTCGCTTTCGGGATGATATTTATATGGGTCTGGAAACGAAATTTCAGAATCTAATTGATACATTTATTAAAATTTAATAAATCCTACTAAACAGCAGGATTTATTTTATAATAAGATTTTATTTAAAATGGTAAATCATCATCCGACTCTTCATCAAATGGATTGTCATTTACCGCAGAAGATTGTGATGCTGCAGGTGCCGTGTATGCAGGCTCATCAAAGCTGCCTCCTTCCGTTTTTTCCAATCTCCATGCTGTGATAGAGTTAAAATACTTTACTTGTCCCTCTGGATTTGTCCATTCTCTTCCTCTGATATTGATTCCTACCTTTACTTTATCTCCTTCTGACACTTGGTCTAAAAGTGATATTTTTTCAGATAAAAACTCTATACTGATAGGTTGCGGATACTGCTCCTCTGTAAGTAATACCATCTCTCTTTTCTGAAAACCGCTTGGAAAAGTTTGAGTTTCAAATACTTTCTTCACTGTCCCTTGTAATTCCATAGAAATATAAATTTTAGCTGGTAAAGTTAAAAAACTCTTTTAAAAGGAAAAAATAAAAAAAAATATATTTATGCTTGTGGATTAAAAATAAGTTTGTATATTTGCAATCACAAAAGAACAAAGTAGTTCATTTTTTCCGCGGATGTGGTGTAATTGGTAGCCACGCCAGACTTAGGATCTGGTGCCGAGAGGCGTGGGGGTTCGAGTCCCTTCATCCGCACAGTTGCGAAAATAGCTCAGTTGGTAGAGCACAACCTTGCCAAGGTTGGGGTCGCGGGTTCGAATCCCGTTTTTCGCTCCATTCCATGCCCTGGTGGTGGAACTGGTAGACACGCAGGACTTAAAATCCTGTGCCTCTTTTGGCGTGCGGGTTCAAGTCCCGCCTGGGGTACAACCACTCATATTAGCGACTTTTCAAAGGTCGCTTTTTTTGTGCACTTTTCCCTTGTTTTTACCTATATACCACTGAATATCAACAATATATAAATAAATAGGTAAAGTTCCATGAATATCCATCAAGTTCCATGATGTGTCATATCGGTGGTGTCTAACATGGTATCTAGTTTGGAAATTGACACCACATTTTATAAATTTGTAATGTTCATTAATCATTTTAGACATGGCAGGAATTAATTTATTTTTAAAAGGTACTAGAGAACCTAAAACAATCTATTACAGATATAGACCAAGCAAACAAATTGATCTCAATGGAGCGACCCCTTTTAAAATACATTCTCAACATTGGGACAAAGAAAAACAGTGTTGGAATGAAACAGAAATCATAAAAGGAGCGAAATTAGCAGAGGTCAAGAAGAAAAACTTAGAAATAACAAACTTTAATGATGAGCTTAAACAATTTAAGATAAATCTATCAAAACACATATCTGATAATCTTAGTCTAAAAAGCGAATCAATAAAGGAGTCTATAAAAGAATATGTTCTCCACAATTATTTTGGGCATAAAATAAAAGAAGAAAAGAAGAAAAAGACTATTCCAGAAAATTTTGTTAAACTCATAGACCACTATATAAATATTAGAAGCACCCCAGATCCTACGCAAGGTTTAAATGCATTAGCAGAGAACACCAAGGAAAGTTTCATTACCTTAAAAAATAAAATATCAGAATATAATAAAAACCTGAAAGTTACTGAAATCAACAATAATTTTAGAACAAAGTTTATCGAATGGCTTAATAATAAGCAATATTCAGCAAGTATCCAAAGTAAGTTTATCAAACAGATAAAGCTACTATGTAAATTTGCAGAGAGTGAATATGAAATAAAAAAAGATGTGGCTCATTGGAAAATTATAAATAACCCTCCTTTAGTCATAGAAAAAATTTCTTTTACTAAGGAACAGGTGAATGTCTTAGAAAAACTAGACCTAACTGATAATGAAAGGCTGGATAATGCAAGAGATTGGTTAATTATCTCTTGTTATTCTGCATTAAGAATTTCGGATTTATTTAAACTTGATGTTGATAATATTGTATGTCAAGAAGATTTATATTTCTATCCTTTTACAGAAACCAAAACTAAAAAACAACATAGTATTTGGCTCTTTCCTTCTATCATTAAAATTTTAAAGAAAAGAAAGTGGCGATTTCCTAAAATAATAAGCTCTCAAAAGTATAATAATTACATTAAGGAGGTTTGTAAAATTGCAGGTTTCACTGAAGAAATAGAAGGAGCTAAAAGAATCAAAATTCCGATAGGAAAAACAGAGAAAGAAAGAATGGTAAAAGGCGTATACCCATTCTATGAATTGGTAACCTCTCATATTGGTAGGAGAACATTTGCAACTATGTTTTCAAATGAATTTGAGCTCCATTTATTACGAAAGCAAACGGGGCACAGTGATGATAAGATGCTTGAAAACTATATCACGACATCTATAAAAGAAAAAACAACAAAAGATAGCATTGCATTTGCAAAAGCTGTTCAAGAGTCAGGAATACTTAACAAATAATAAATGTTATGGAAGAAAAAAATCAAATTTATCATGAACATTTTATAAGTACAGACATAGAGACTATGCAATATGAGGTGCCATACTATACTTATAAAGACTATGAGGAAAAATATGAAGATGATTTAAATTCTTTTTTTAAAAAATATCCAAATGCTGAAGAATGTGATTATCTAAAAGAAATAGAAAAATGCTATAAAAGCTGGGTAGATGGAAACCAAAATATTTGGGATTATACTATAATGGAACAATTATGTCCAATAGAGGGGGGAGGATATACTGAACAACGAATTTCATTGAATTATTTTGGAGATGTTGTAAACTCTTATTTCAAGGTTTTTGCAAAAAAGGCTGAATTTAATTTGGAAACTTTTAGGGAAATGATAGAGGAAAGAGATAACTTCTTTACAAAAAACTCTGCACGAAACTCATTAGAACATACATGTAAGAAATATTCTCTTTCAAAAAAATATCATCTGAAATTTTATAAATTTCTCTCTCAAGAAAATGGGCAGATAATATTTGACTTAAAAAAATATGAAGATTTTGGATTTACTATTAGGCGTATACTAAATGACATTAAAATAAAATTAGAAAAATCTAACAATACTCCTGTTTATCATGAAGATGAGGTATTACATGATGATCATACAAGTCTTTCCATTAAACAAAAACTTATTGTTTTACAGCGATTAGGAATTATAGACTATATTAAGTCTATACAAACAACTCCTGAAAATATCACACATACATCCCAAATTATAGCTTATATAATAGAAGGAAAAGAAAAAACTATAAAAAGCTACCTCAACCCAATGCTTACAGAAGCTGAGGGGAATTTTTCAAATAATAATCCTTATAATGTACCACAAAATAAAATAGGAGCAAACGAAGCACTTAGCAAAATGAAAATAGACCCTTCAAAACTTAAATAAAAGCATAGATAGAATAGCATAGAGCCAACTTATAATGAGTTGGCTTTTTTCTTTATAGTAGAAAAATAGTTTTACTACAGAATTACTACACGGAGGTTTGCCCCATAAAATATTAAAACTATGGAGCAAAATATACTAGACAAACTGAATGAACTAATTAAAGATAAAGGAGAAACATTACTACTCACATTATTAGAAAATATACAACCTAAAGATTTTCTGACAGAAAAAGAGATGTGTAAATATCTTGATGTTAGTAAATCCACTTTACATCGTTGGAAAGAAAGAAAATCCATAAGGGTTTATGGGTTAGAAGGGAGGATATATTACTCACGCGAGGAAGTAAAAAAATTAATCCTTAGTAATCCTCTAAATTAATTTCTGATGTTAGACCATATAAAAATGCTGACTGATAATCCAGAAATTATCAAAAGACTAGCGGAACACCCCGATTTTAAAAAGAAATATTATAGAGGAAGAACCGCAAAATATGAATATCTTAAAATCCACAAAAAATATAGTGGGAAAATAAAATTAGTGTTTAATGCTATTTTTGGAAGTGATCATGATATTATTGGCTACAATTATGTAAAAATAAGCATATTCCCTCATTTTCATTACAACCATTACAAGCATAATGGTAATGATTTGAATAAAACAAATTGTATACATTCCCTTTATGAGATATTGGATATTTTAGGAATAAATGAAAGTGAATATATTGATTTCAAAATTATTAATTTAGAAGTAGGGCTTAATCTTTATCTAGAAACAGATGTAAGGGATTTCATAGAAAACATTAAACTGTATAAAACAACCCCTTTCAAAGAAAGTGAGGATTATGAATATTATAAAATTTCTGATACAACAAGTTATAAAAATATAAAAATCTATGCTAAAGGATTGCAGCATGAAAAGAACCCCGAATATAAAATTCCTATTAACACGGTAAGATTTGAGATAAGAAGCAATCAAAGAAAATATATCAAAAAGGTGCTAAAAATATATTCTCTCGATGATTTATTAGATGAAAAAAAATATTCAATTTTCTCAGAGCAACTGCTAAAAGAATGGGATAATGTACTAAAGTTAAACAATGACAAAGATTTAAATGGGTTACCCTTAACTCCTGCTAAAGCAAAATTTGTCACTAATGCACAAAAAATAGAGTTTTGGAAACAATTATCTCAGAAACGATATATCAATAATAATAGAAAAAAATATTATAATTATACTAAGGATGCTTTATACAGCCATACAAAAATAAAAGAGAAAATAAAAGGAAAACTACAATCTTTACTTCTATGATAAAGGTGGAAAAATACTTAATTTATTATCATTACTTAAATGGGTAATTAATCTACCTAATTTTTTATCAATATAATAGCTGGGGGATACCAAAAAGATTAGTCAAATTTAGGGGGCTTCGGGGGATAGTAGATAGCCCCCTACACCTATCCCCTTTTAACTCCAAAGATTTTATCTTTATTAGTATCTTATATAATACTTCTACCTATTATATCTAATAAAATGTGTAAGTTAAAATTTTATAATAATAAAAGTATCTTTTCAAAGATGAAACATAAATGAGCATCTAAATAAATCATGGAATTACCATTATTTATAACACCCATACTCCATAATAACTTTAATCAAGTTTGTAAATATAAAGAATGATTTATTAAGATTAAGACCGCCCAAATATCTCTGCTTTCACTTTGTCTAAATTATTAAAAGCATTTTCTCCATTATCTATAAGTTTTTGAATACGATAAAAACCACCATTCGCATATTCATTTATAAGAGTGATTGCTTTCTGAGGTTCTTTTAAAATATCTAAACTTCCTGCTTTGGAAATACACATACACAATAGCGCTTTAGCTATTTTTTCACCATCATTATTACGCATTGTATTGAGACTAAAAACCTTATCGGCTATGGGCGACCCCAATTCTTTTCGTTCATCGTAATAAAAACCAATGACTGCAGCCCATGCAAAACACTGCCAATGGTAAGAAAAGACATTATAACCTGTTCCTCGTTTACCAGAGAATTTTTCTATGATATTTTCTTTTGCCTGTTTTTCAAAAGCAAATTTTATGTCAAAAACATCTTCCATTTTATTTTAATCTATTTATTATTGTGGATACTTCATTTAATTTAGGATTTTGCATATCATTTCCAGATACCTTACTTTCAAGGGCATAAATACGAGAAACTTTTGACTCACGGAGTAGCTGTTGATAAGCCTCTCCTTCCAATTCTACATCTTTGGTCATAATAATAGATTGTCCAAAAATATCTTTGATCCCAAGTAAATATTTATGTGTAGTAGGGATATCAAAACTTGATGTAGGAGCATCACTAATGAACGGATAAAATATATTTAACGCCTCCTGATTGAGTGATAGCATAGCATTAATAATGCTCATTTTCTTTCTATCTTCATGACTGGTATTTAGCCCTGCATCATACTCAATAGAATAGTCTTCATTTATTTTTACTTCCCCTTTGTAACCTTTATCATGCTCTGTAAATTTTTGATAAAATTCATTAGCGCGGGTTTCTATTTTGTATAGTAGGTCTTTTCTAGCATTTTCTTGAACTTTTTTACATATTTTTTCTAAAAATTCAGAAATATTTTTCCATTCTGTTTCTGGCACAGAAGTAATATCACCTTTTTTAGAAATAAGTTTTTCTATTTCTCGTTCTGCATCTTTAAGTTTATTTTTATATTCATTAATTGTTTCTTGTAATGCTTGTAACTTTCTTTGTTCCCTTTCTAAATTAGTTCGAGAGGCTTTTATTCCATCAGAAATTATTGTGCCTTGTCCTGCTTCTTTTATTGGATCTATACCGTTTTTTCTTTTAATTTCTTCTATCTCTTTATCTAATTTTTCTTTTTTTTCTTGAATGTTTCTTCTTTGACTTCTAAGCCTCTCACTCTCGTTGTCAGACTGTATAATCTGTTTATCAATCTGTTCTAAAGAGGCCAATAAAACATCTGGATAATCTTGAATTTTACCAACAAAGCGCTCAAATTGTTTACTAAATTCTAAATTTATATTATATTCTTCTAATTCTTTTAAATATTGATCTTGTTCTCTTAATCGTCTTTTAATCCAATCTGACGCTTTTGTACCTTCAGTAGCATCAGAGCCACATACAAAACACTGCCCTTGCTCTAAGATTTCCTCCAATTTGGCTCTTCCTGGATTATCCAAATATTTTTTCTCAGGCACTGTATCTTGAAACGCAGTATACTCTTTTATAATTTGTTTACTTTGCTTAATCATTGGTTCAATCCCCCTAAGCACCCAAAAATTAGGCACTTGTTTCCTTTCCTCTTCGTCTAGTCTGCCTAATTCATTTTGAACCTTTTGGAAATCTAGGTTATACCTATTATATTCTTGATTCAGCTTAGTATAGTCTACAACACCTTTCAATTTACCCTCATAGTCAACTAGTTTTATATTAATAGTATTAATATTCTCTTGGATAGCTTTTTTCTTTTCTTCTTCTTTCAAAATAAGATTATTGTAATAATCTCTTTCCTTCAACGCTTTGTCAAGGCTTGCATTTCCTTTATTATATTCTCTTAATTTTTTAGCTTCATCTTTTTCGATGATACCCTTGGATTGAGTAATAATTGCTGAAAGCTTTTCATAAAAAGGATAATACGAAATATGTTTAACTGCTGATTTCAAAGTGTCTTTATTTCTAAAATTAATAAGGTTATCCAAAGATTCCCCTTGAAACCAAATATAATTTCGGATACCTTCTGGAAAAATATCACTAATTGTTTGTTCTGCAATTATACCTTGTTCTATTTGTGTTCCCATTCTATTTTCATAGCTCACAGATAATTCACTTTTATGAACTTGCCATGCATGAGTATCATTCCAATCTTCATTATCTAATCTCTCCGCTATTACACTTCTTTCTATTCTATATTCTATACCTTTATCATCTTCTATTTCTATATAAACTTTAGAAACCACTTTACTACCCTCATTAGCTTCCGACAAGGATTTTGCATTAATGAATTCATAATCTTGCATTGTAAATTTAGCAGATTGTGGTAATCCGTCAGTAGAACACCAGCCTGTGCCTGTGATGTATATTTTACCAAATAACACCCAATAAAATGCATTAAACAATTTGGATTTTCCTTTTCCACCATGCCCTACAACCAAATTCAAACCTTCTGAAAACTCCAAAGTTTGAGCTGAATAATAAGACTGAAAATTTTCAATCGTAATACTTTTAATTATCATATTGTAGAAGTTTTTAATGTTATTTATTTGCAAATATTTTTAATATTCACAATATATTGTTTCACTAATTGTTCTGCCTCAGCCTTATCAGTGGAAAGCCCAGTAAGCATTTTTGCAACTTGTTTTACTTTTTCTGTGTCTAATTTTTGTACTTTATTATCAGACACCATCTGATTGATTTCCTTTTCAATCATCTTGTACATTTCATCTTGTATAGCCATATTTTAATCGTATTTTTGTTGTTCCTGTTCTAAAATTTCAAATAAGTTAATGCGTAAAGTATCACATAAATCACTCAATTCTCCGTATATTATTGATATTTCATTATCTGCTAAAGCAGCAAAATTGACTACTCTTTTTATTTCACTAAGGAAAATATTTCGTTCAGCAGAAGACATATCTTCCGAAATATTAGGCGGAATAACCACCAAATCCCATATGGTTGCTTTATCCTTATCCTTATGTTTTCTCAAAACACGCCCACGCCTTTGAACAAATTGTCTTGGATTTCCCGTACTAGAACAAAATATTGCATATTCAGCTCTAGGAATATCCACCCCTTCATCCAAACATTTCATAGAAAGTAATACTTGTATATCTCCATTCTCAAAGTTTTTAAGTACTTGTTCACTATCTTTCAAACCTCCAATATACTTATAGTATTTATACCCCTGCTCTTTGAACATTTGTGCATATTCATCAATAATATGAACATCTTCCTCCTGAATTTGATAATCATCTATTTCAGTATAGTTAGGCTCATAGCCTTCTGGAACAAAAACAAAAGTATAGTTAAGCGAATGCTTCTGTTTCAAATCCTCTAAAAGTGCTGCTATTTTCTTTTTCTTGTTTTTGGCTTTATGTATAATTCTCTTTCTTTGAAGCAATAGCATTTCAGCATCTTTTTTATATTTTCCTGTTTCAGCATCTATAAACTTTTGCAGCTTTACTGTGATTTCTTTATATTCTTCTATCTCATCTTGTGTTAGTTCTACGAAAATGGGATGATAATCATAATGACAAAGAATATCCTGCTCTATAGCTTTTTTCATTGTAAAACGATAAGTATAGTTAGGAGCAGTTGAATTAAAAAAATCGTATAATTCCTTTGATCCTCCCTCATCATAAATTCTTTCAGGAGTAGCTGATAATCCTATTCTTTGCTCTATGTTTTTAGGGAGATATTTTAAAGTATTTTTTGCACCTATATTATGAGCTTCATCAGCGATATAGATAAAAGATTCAATACCTTTAGTATTTAAAACAAAACTTTGAAAATCACCACGATTAAAGGTTGCATAAGTAGTAATAATCACTATATTTCTATTAGGATTCACATTACTTATTGTACTATATCTTAATAGGTCTTCTTTCCAGTTTTTATTAGTATGAGTAGAAATAATATTTTGGAAATTAAAATTTTTTGCTTCTTGCTCCCATTGCAAAGCAAGGGCTTGGGTAGGCACTACAATAATTGTTTTATAATATCCCTCTTCTTGATAAGATTTTAAAACACAATTCAAAGCTGTAATAGTTTTACCAGAACCTGTTGCCATCGCAAAAATTCCTTTTTTATCATTTTTTACCCATGCTGCATAAGCTTCCTTTTGTATATTTCTCTCTTCTGGAAATGGAAATCTTGGTTTTTGCTCCTTTTGATGGATTTTTTTTAATAGGTCTTCAGAAATCGGTTTATTACCAATAAAATTATCATTTTCTCGTAAATGATTTCCAAATTCTATCAGATCATTAAGTGAAGTTATTGGATACTTTTCTGTAATTTTGGTTTTTACTCTATCAAATGGGATATGGATAAGTCGAGAATCATTACCCTGCCAAGAATTGGCAAATAAATTTTGATACTCTTCTACACGATAAGGTTCTCGCCATGAAGAAAACACTGTGATAGTTTCACTATTAAATTCTAATGCAGTTTTTGAGAAATTAGTAGAACCAATAAAAGCAACCTTATTACCCCTTTCATCAGTAAAAATTCCATATTTATCGTGAGCCAACCCTCCTTTCGCGGAGATAGCGGCTACAAATTCTATGCGATTTGTAGAAATAAGATATGAAAAACATCTGTAAAATTGTTCATCTTCTTTAGATAGTGTTTCAGTCAATCCATTGATGTCATTGAGTAATTTTTCCTCAAAATCATTGACTTTATTACTTAATCCATTTTCAATAGCATTTTTATCTGATGAACTTAAAATATCATTGATAATCACTCTCATTTTTCCATTATTAGCAATGAATAATGCAAATCCATAAGAAAGACTACGAATGCCACTAGAACTGAAATAACCTAATCCAAGGTCGAATTTTTTACTTTCTATCAAAGCTTCGATGAAGAACTCTCTAGGTTCATCAAGCCCTGATGAATAAGTATTTTTTAAATCAATATTAGTTAACATTATTTTATATTATTGAGCCCTAATTCTATTTTATCAAACAAATAATCATATCCTATAAGATTAGGGTTATTTTTTACATCATCATATATTAACTGTAACCCATGATCAAGATGTATCTTGAAGTACCTATATAAATCTCTATCAGTATCAGATATATTATAATAAGTACACATCATAGCTTTATAAATTTGATAATTATTACCAAAAAGGACATTTCTACTATATTCTTTACCACCAGAATCTTGAGTATCAATAGGTGAAAATTTTTCTTTCGTCTGAAGAGAATAAGCAATTGCTATTCTAGCGATAATATTTTCTGCGCCTAGTTTAAATTTTTGTGTAAGTTCACTTACAATCTCCCTATTTTTTGTACTTGTTTTTATTTGTGAAAACATAGAATTATGATATTAAATTATTTATGTCGCTCAATTTCTCTATATAAGAAAAATCAGTCTGATTTTTTATTTTATATACAGAATTGATATATGGTTTCATTATTTCAAACTCTTTTTTAGACAATTCCTTTCCCAATAAGGGGAATAAAATAACTTGCTCAGAAATAACAGGATAAAACTCTGTAATGATTTTATTAGCATGTATTTTATCAAATTTCTGTAAGGGGCTATCTATAAAAATTGGAAATTTCATTTGAGATTCCTCTATAAACGCCTGTAACAAAGAAGATGCATACAATTGTTGTTCGCCTTTTGATAATTTTCCTTTATTGATAATACTTTCTTCTTTATCATATAGATTGATATCCAACATGTCTTCATTCACAATGATTTCAACCCTATTAACGAAATCATCTTTATGCATTAAGTTATTAAGTACTATCTTTATTTTTTCCTCTAATGATATTTTCTTTTCTACTTTTAAGGCTATTAAAAAATCATTAATACTTTCTATCAATTCAGAAGCAAGTATATCTTTTTTACTATCACTCTCATCAACACTTACTATTTTACTTAATTTAGAAACATCCTCATTAATACTAGATAATTCTTTACTAATTTGCCCCTTTTGTAAAAATAATTCTTTTACATTTTGTTCTTCTTGCTCTATTTCCTTCTCTATCTTATTTTTCTGTTTTCGAATAGTTTTAATATTTACATCATTTTCTTTCAACTTTAGATTGGCTATATTTCTCTGGGTTCTCTCTATTAACTGTTTATTTTTTCTATAGTCATCCACCACATATTGAAATTCTAATTTATATGTCCCTATTATATTGGCATAAATAGAATTAAATTCATCATAAAATTCTTTAGAAACATTAATTAAAGAATTAGTATTTTTACTATTATTTTGATATTTAGAAACAATATCACTTATAGAGTTATCTAAATATAATTTGACATTTTTGTCTGAAATATTTTGAATTATGTTTTGTAAATCTTCTTTTATTTTACTCAATAAAAAATTTTGATTTTGTGTATTATTTTGTATTTCTAAAATCTTAAAATCTTGCTCTATTTTATTCTTAGTATCTGTAAATAAATCTCCTGAAATAGCAAAAGGTGCAAAATCTAAAAAGTCCTTTATCTTAGATTTATATTCAATATCTTTTTTGCGGACTGTTTCTAATAATAACTCTTGTTTTTGCAAGTCTTTAATAGAAGTTGTATTCCCCTCAATTAGTAATTTTACCTGCAAAGCTTCATTTTCTTCACGGAGTATAGATAAAGTCCTTTCATTTTCTTCTATTTTGATATCAATTTCATTTATTAACTTTTGTTTAGTAATTAATGTTTTTAATAAAGAATTTAATTGGTTTCTACTCTCCACATCTGCATTTCTCTTTCTAAATTTTAAGCGTAAATTTTCAAGATTCCTTTTTAAATCCTCATATTTTTTTACACCTAAAATACTATTATAAGCAGAGCAAAGCCTTTTCTTTTCTTCTGTAGTATTTATATCTGCAAGGGACACTATTTTTTCAGAGTCAAAAAAGAAAAACCTAGCTATATCCTTACTGATTAAAAAATCATTGATAAATACATCTTGCCCCATTTCTATGGCAAGTTCATTAGGTACTCCATCTATCAATATTTCTACTTTTTCGCTTTCTCTCAAAAAATCAAATAAACGAATTACCTTCAAAGAATCGCAAGGAATAGAAGGTATGGAAACATTACAAAACTCTATAGCAACAAAATATTGTGAGTATTCCTTTATATATTCATTGTGTACATTATATCCTTTCTTTTTAATTTCTTGTATTTCATCTTTTGAAAGTTGTGACAAAACACTCTGTTTTAATGAATTATTAAGATTGCCCAATAAAAATGCTCCATATGAATTAGATAATATTTCCTTACGAAAACCATCATCTATATCCGTGATCATTTTACCATATAAGCACCATAATAAAGAAGTAAGAAATGTAGTCTTTCCAAATCCATTCTCCCCCGAAATTAAATATATATTTTTATCCTTTTCTTCTTCAAAAACAATTTCATTATACCCTTTGTAAAGCCTATAATTACAAAGTTCAATACTCTTTATTTTCATAATTAAGCTTTTACAAATTTTTCTAACCTTTCTTCTAAATCTGTTTGTAATCCTACTTTTTTGATTAATAGATTTTTATTCTTCTGAAGAGCAAGTAATTCCTGTATTAGTTGATAGTGGGAATTATTTTTACAAAATTTCTCCAATAAAACTCTTTCTTGTAATTGTATATCATCATTTGGTAAATCATAACCATAGACTTCATTATACAGAGAATTTACTGTTGTTGAAAAATTACCATCCCTATACCAAATCAATTGGATAGCAGCTAGCTCTTGACTTGTAATCAATTGAATACTTGGACGCTCTTTTTGTATTTCTTTCTGTACAATAAAAAGCTCACGCAAAAGATTTATTCTGTATTCTAAAGTATAATTCCCCATCTTATGTCCATTTTCATCTATCGCTAGTTGCCCATTTCTTCTTGTTTCACTTCTATTATCTGATATATTTCTATCTTTAACTAACTTATTTCTAAAATCTAATAGAGGTTGCATCCAAGTCATACCATTCTGTATAAGAGCAGACATAGACTTATCTTCTTTTACTACAGTACAAGTCCAACATCCAAATCTACTTTGCCCACAAGATTTATGTGAATCATTAGTAACAACTGTTGGACACTCATAATCATCAGCAGAAGCATCTAAATAAATATTAAACAATATTTTATTATCAAACCCCCATGGTGAAGGTATTACATTGATAATCCACCAAACTTCTTCTAGCATAAGTTCCTTTATTGGTGCATAGGTATATGTGTTAGGGTTTAATGGATGCTTAGATAACCTCCGTCCCTTTATATTATGTTTCTTTATTGATTTAGCTCTTTGTTGACTTTCAGATATTCTTGTGCCAATTAATACTATCGCTTCTCCATCTTCCATCACTTGTTCTGTAATAAATTGTGAGGTAGGCTTTATTTTCATTCTTTCTGTACAAAATCTAAAACTATTATTTGGTACAGGATAACCTTTCCCAATCACACAACTCCAAAAAGTGTCTTCTATTTTAGGTGTTGTTGTTTTTACCTTGATTGGAAGATTTTGATGTTTTGCGGCATTTTGTATAGTTTGTAACACATCTTTAGTATACTCTTCTATAATTGGATTTTCTACCATTGTGTCATTACACACCACATATATAGACCTAGTTAATTTAGAATTTCCTAATTCGTTTTGTATTTTTTGAATAGCTAACCAAACCAATGTAAGCAAAACTGTGGAGTCTTTTCCTCCACTAAATCCTATTATCCAAGGCCTATTGTAGCGATCTTGCTCCATATATTGATCTACTAACTCTTCTATTATTGTAGATATTTTGCTAGGTATTTTTACCATTTATCTATTGTTATTTTTATTGTTAAAAACAAAAAAAGCGAGGGGCTTTTCCACGCTTTTGTTCAGTAAGGTCGACCAAAACCTAAGAGTATAAAAACAATGGAAAGCCACTCACTATAGGATATAGTAAGTGTGCCAACTTGTTTTGCCTTTACTCTTCTAATAAAATTGGTCGTTCTACTTGAACAAAGCAAAAAAGTTTACACTTTTTATGTCGTTGATGTCCTTGCAAATATATACAAATTTTTATCAAAACATAAAAAGACTTTCCATTTTATTTTTACAAAAATAAGTAATCATTGAATAAATTATAGCTTATATTACATAAGATTACAAAATGATTTATGGACTGTTTATATATAAATGGCTTAGTATTCAAAAATTGTAATCAAATCCATTTGTGAACAATTTATAACGAAATCCTGTAAACAAATAACTTAGTATTCAAAAATTGTAATCAAATCCATTTGTGAACAATTTACGATAAAATCTTGTAAACAAATATCTGTTTTTGTATATTATTTTATACTTTTGCAGGTATATAAGTAAAAATGGATTATAATTTAAGTAACGCAGTACAATATCATTACGATAAATTTCCTCCTAATTCTGTTGATTATGGTTCTTTTATCAAAGAATTATTAGAGGCTACAGAAGTGTTGGCTAGATTCGACCAAATGCTGAAAAACTTACATAACAACGAAATACTACTTGCCCCTCTTAGGAATCAAGAAGCCGTAATTTCATCTCGTATTGAAGGGACTATTAGTACAATAGATGAGATCTTGCAATATGAAGCGGACAGCGAAAATAATACTGATCTAAAAACGCGTTCTGAAGTTATAGAAACCATACTTTACCAAAGAACCCTTAAAAGCACACAAGGTGCTTTAGATGATGGATATATGTTTTCTACCAGTTTAATAAAACAGATGCATCAGCAATTACTTTCTTATGGCAGAGGAGCAGATAAAACACCTGGAGAATTTAAAAAAGAGCAAAATTACCTTGCCGATAGAATTAAGAAAGAAATACAATTTATACCCATCAGCCCAGAAAAACTATCTGAGGGATTAGACAAATTGTTTAATTTCTTAGAAGAAAGCGATATTCCAACACTTATTAAAACTGCTCTAATGCACCTTGAATTTGAAGCGTTACATCCTTTCAAAGATGGAAATGGAAGAATAGGAAGAATGTTAATAACTTTATATTTATGGAAAGCAGAAATTATTTCTCAACCTCATTTCTATATCAGTAAGTACTTTGAAATACACAAAGAAGAATATATAGATTTAATGAGGGAGGTGTCTGAAAAGAATATATGGAATAATTGGATTAAATTCTTCTTAAGAGCAGTAAAAGAACAAGCTGAAGATAATTTAAAAATAGCTGAGGAAATCAGAACTCTTTATGAAAAACTTAAGAATGACTTTTCAGAATTGTTGGCTTCAAAATGGAGCATGGAAGTTCTTGATTTTATTTTTACTTATCCCGTTTTTAGAAATAATAAATTTATCTCCAACACTAAGATGCCTCCCGCCACTGCTGGAAATATCATCAAGAAGTTGATAAAAGAAGGATATATTATTGTGAAAGAACCAGCATCAGGCAGAACCCCTGCTTTATATTCTTTTGAAACATTATTAAAACTTGTAAGGGTATAAAAACATTTAATTTCTTTTCCGTGGTATCTAATGTGGTATCAAAAACAAAATATTAAATATAAGTCATTGATAATCAATTACTATTTTTAGTCCCACCTGGGGTACTCTAAAGCCTTGATAATCCACTGATTGCCAAGGTTTTATTTTTTTATAAAACATTCATTTTTATTAAATTTAAAACAGTTTTAAAAAATAATTTTCTCATAAAAATAAATCCAATCTTTAATTAAAGATTGGATTTATTCTTTTTCTAAAAAGTATCTTTTTAGCAGAATTCATCATAAGCCGCCTGTAAGTTAGCAGCGATAGCTCCTGCTGGATGCCCTTCTATATGGTGCCTTTCTATCATATGAACAAGCTCACCATCTTTGAACAAAGCAATAGATGGAGAAGACGGCGGGAATGGCGCCATGTGCTTTCTCGCTTCTGCTACAGCTTCCGTATCAAATCCCGCAAAAGCAGTCACCAAATGATCTGGCTTCTTATCTCCTGTAAGGGAATAAAGCACTCCTGGTCTCGCTGCTCCAGCAGAGCAACCACACACGGAGTTGATAACCAATAGTGTTGTCCCTTTCTGTCCAAGCGCTTCTACAACCTGCTCTGCCGTTGTAAGGTCTTTGAAACCATTTTCTGTAAGTTCTTCCTTCATAGGAATTACCAATTCTTCTGGATACATAATTTTATTTTTATCAATTTTGGATTAAACAATATTTTAAATAGTTGAAAGTCTCAGTGTGTTAGTTTTTCCGCTTTCATATACAGGCATCGCATTTAGATTTACCACGAAATCTCCTTGCTTCACAAAACCGTAATTACTTGCTAACATATTCACTTGGATAACCGTTTCATCAGTAGATTTCTGCATGTCATAATAGAACGCTCTAACTCCCCAAAGAAGGTTAAGCTTTGCTAAAACTCTTCTGTCTGAACAGAACACAATGATGTGAGCATGAGGTCTATGAGCCGAAATCTGGAACGCTGTATAGCCTGAATTGGTAAGCGTGATGATGCCTTTTGCATTGGCTTTTTTAGCGATTCTCACCGCAGAATAGCAGACCATATCTGTGATGTAGCGGTCTTCTTCCTCGGTTTGTATTTTTTCAATCGGCTTATTGCTGCTCATATAGAGTTTATCTTTCTCGATATTGCTCACGATTTTAGCCATGTTTTTAATCACATCCACAGGATATTTCCCCACAGAAGTTTCACCAGAAAGCATCACTGCATCCGCACCATCCAGCACAGAATTAGCCACATCATTCACCTCTGCACGAGTCGGCGTCAGGCTGTTGATCATCGTTTCCATCATCTGTGTAGCGATGATTACAGGTCTGGCGTGATTTCTTGCTGCTTCTACTAATTTTTTCTGAACCACAGGAACTTCCTCCATTGGGATTTCCACTCCTAAATCTCCTCTGGCTACCATGATTCCATCACATTCTCTTAGGATTTCATCCATGTTTTCGACACCTTCGGGTTTTTCTATTTTGGCAATAATAGGAGTATTAAGCTTTCCATTGGCGTGATTTTGAATCAAATCTTTCAAATCTTTGATATCCTGTGCGTGTCTCACAAAGGAAAGCGCAATCCAGTCAAACTCATTATCCAGCATAAATTTAGCATCCTCTATGTCCTTTTCTGTAAGGGCAGGAAGCGAAACCGCCGTATTAGGAAGGTTTACTCCCTTTTTAGAGCTGAGCGGGCCGCCTTGTATTGCTTTTGCTTTTACAATATCTTTTTGATTGGTTTCTATAACTTCAAAAACCAATTTACCATCATCTATCAGAATTCTCTCGCCTACTTTTACATCTTTCGCAAATCTTTCGTAGGTCATGTATACTCTGGATGCATCGCCTTCTACATTCTCATTGGTAAAAGTAAGAATGTCCCCAGGGTTGATAAAAGAACCTTCTTTTACCACGCCCACACGGAGTTTAGGTCCTTGCAAATCCCCAAGAATAGCCGTATTAAAGCCGTATTCCTGATTGATAGAACGGATAAGTTCCACATTTTTCTTCACCAAATCATAGTCGGCGTGAGAAAAATTAATTCTAAACACATCCACTCCTTCTTTTATCATTTCTATCATGGTCTCTCTACTAGAAGATGCAGGCCCCAATGTCGCTATTATCTTTGTTTTTTTCAAATCTCTATTTATCATAAATTATTATTTGGTATAGTTCATGTTCTGAAGACAGCTGGAATTCTTCTACGGAATCCACCCAATCCTGAGGAAAATTTATATTAGAAAAATCTTCCCAACCGTCTTTTGAAAAGATTATATAATCTACTTCTTTATCTATAAAATATTTTTCTTCGTCTCCTTGCTGGAAAAGTTCATTTGGACTTGTTTGCTTTGTTTCGGACCAAAAAGACTTGTTAGCAAAGATAGTAAATTTAGCTTGTGTAATTTCATCATAAGTTTCAAACTTTGGAAACTTATAATGTCTAAAATAATCCTCCGCCATTAAGTCATTGGCTCTATAAAAATTAAACAAATTGAGTTGATTTACCTTGAAAAACAGCTCGTGATGAGATATTTGTTGTTTCAATTTTATCAACCCTATTAGAATTTCTTCTTCTTCAAAATCAAGGAAAATTTTGTTATTTTTCAAGGATATTTTCTCTTTTATTTAATGCATAAAACGCTCTTTTAGCCGCTTTTTCTTCTGCTTTTTTCTTTGAAGACTCAGAGGCGCAGCCTATTTTTTCTTCATTAAGCAAGACCGAACACCTGAAACAAATACTCTTATTAGGCAAGAGCTCCTCAGCAGTTTCATATTGTATCTTTACTTTCTTTTTCTGTCCCCATTCCAGAAGAAGGCTCTTGTAGCTTACTATTTTGTTTTCTATTCTGGTAATCTCACTTGGGTTAAGAAGCCATCTTTCAACAACGGACTGGCACATTTCATAATTAGCATCCAAATATACCGCTCCTACCAATGCTTCCAATAAATTCCCCGAGATATTTTCTCCTAAAACTTGTAATTTAGAATTCTGAATATAACTAGTCAAACACAGCTGTTCGCCCAAGCGATTAAGATTTTGTCTATTAACAATCTTAGATTTCATCTGTGTGAGATAGCCTTCATTGTGATTAGGATAGTTCTCATACAAATAATAAGAAATGATGCTTCCTATCATAGCATCTCCCAAAAACTCAAGTCTCTCGTAGTTCTTGGAACAGCTACCATCTTTATAATTTTTTTTTAAGGAAAAAGCCTCTCTGTACAGCTCTACATCTTGGATTTTAAATCCAACAAGCTTACTGATATCGGCAATAAATTTCAGATCCCTATCGGGGTATTTTGTATTTCTTCTTTTCTTTAATAGAAAGTCCGAAATATACCTCCTAATCTTATTCATTAGATTTTCTTAAATAGAACGCAGGCATTATGTCCTCCGAAACCGAAAGTATTACTCATTGCTACTTTCACATCTCTCTGAACAGCTTTATTAAATGTAAAATTAAGACGAGAGTCTATCTGTTCATCATCAGTGAAATGATTGATAGTAGGAGGCACTACACCATGAACGATGGTTCCTAATGCTGCTATTGCTTCTATAACACCTGCTGCACCTAGAAGATGCCCAGTCATAGACTTTGTAGAGTTTATTTGAATATTATAAGCATGTTCTCCGAATAGTTTAGCGATAGCACTAGATTCTGCTACATCTCCAAGAGGCGTAGATGTACCATGCATATTGATGTGATCCACTTCATTAGGTTGAATACCAGCATCTTCTAAACAGTTTTTCATCACAAGATACGCTCCCAATCCTTCTGGATGTGGAGCTGTCATGTGGTAAGCATCGGCACTTAGACCTGCTCCTTTTAGCTCTGCATAGATAGTTGCTCCTCGCTTTACGGCATGCTCATATTCTTCAAGAATAATACAACCTGCTCCTTCTCCAAGGACAAAACCATCACGGTCTTTGTCAAATGGTCTAGATGCTGTTTTTGGGTCATCGTTTCTAGTAGAAAGAGCCATCAAGGCATTAAAACCTCCTACACCACTAGCTGTAACAGCGGCTTCTGACCCTCCACATACGATGACATCCGCTTTCCCTAATTGGATAAGCATCTTGGCATCTATCAGAGCATTGGTCGATGATGCACACGCAGAAACAGTAGTATAATTAGGTCCGTGGAATCCATATTCTATAGAGATATTCCCTGGCGTGATATCTGCTATCATCTTAGGAATAAAGAACGGATTAAACCTAGGAACATCTGTATTTGCCCAGCCTAAAACTTCGGCTTCAAAAGTCCCTAATCCTCCAATTCCAGAACCCCAAACTACACCTACTCTATCCTTGTTTACCTCATCTTCTATTATTCTACTATGTGTCACAGCTTCTCTTGCCGCAACAAGTCCCAACTGCGTGTTTCTGTCCATTTTCTTCGCCTCTTTCTTATCAAAATGAGCAAGAGGGTCAAAATTTTTGACTTCACAAGCAAATTGAGTTTTAAAATTAGTAGAATCAAAAAGAGTAATAGGTGCAGCACCGCTTACGCCCTTAGTGAGATTTTCCCAATATTCCTGTGCATTACTGCCCAGTGGCGTAATGGCTCCAAAACCTGTAACTACTACTCTCTTTAATTCCATAATTTTTTTAGTTTTTCAGTAAAACAATTACTACTTAATCACTTCCTCGATGTAAGCGATTGCATGACCTACAGTCTGAATTTTTTCAGCTTGGTCATCTGGGATTTGAATGTTAAATTCTTTTTCAAATTCCATGATCAATTCTACTGTATCCAAAGAATCAGCTCCTAAATCATTAGTGAAGCTAGCTTCTGGAGTTACTTCTGTTTCTTCAACATCAAGCTTATCAGCAATGATAGCTTTTACTCTAGATGTAATGTCTGACATAACAATATAATTTTTAAATTTATTTTTGTGCAAATATATGAATTTTGAATACAATTCAACTTTTTTATAGGTTAAAATTAAAATTATTTTTTCATTCTCGCAAATCTAATACTCCATTTCTCTCAGTTTTGGTGAGGTAAGTCTCACCGCCACAGCAATAAGCATCGTGATAGATCCGCCTATAACCACGGCATTTACCGCCCCGAAAAGCCTTGCCGCCACTCCACTTTCGAACTGCCCCAGCTCATTACTAGACATCACGAACATGCTATTTACACTCATCACTCTTCCCCTCATATGGTCAGGCGTTTTCAGCTGAACTATCGTTCCTCTAATAACCCCACTTACGCCATCCAAAATACCACTCATCAGCAATGCTAAAAATGATAAAATAAAATATTCTGAAATTCCAAAGAGCAAAATACATGCCCCAAATCCAAAAACACTGAAAAGCAAAAGCTTACCTTGATTCCTTCTTAAAGGGAAGAAAGTCAGTGTGAAAATAGAAATCCCCGCCCCGATGTCCGAAGCCGCATTCAGAAAGCCGTAGCCTACAGCGCCCAACTGTAAAATATCCTTTGCAAAAACAGGAATAAGAGCCACTGCACCACCAAAAAGCACAGCGAACAAATCCAATGTCAAAGCGCCTACAATCTCTTTTGTTTTAAAGATATAATGCAGACCTTCCTTTATACTCTCATAAACATTGACTTCTTGGTCTTTAAATTCCGAATGCTGTGGATTTGTTTTAAAATAAAAAAAGAAAGCCACAAAAAGGGAAGAAACGATCACTACTAATGTTCCTTTGATTTGCAACAGAGAAACCAAAAATCCACACATCGCATGCCCCATGACCGACGCTGCCAAAAATGTAGTCTGATTGATCGTAATGGCTCTTGGGAGAAGTTCTTTGCTCACGATTTTGGGTATCATTGCAGGGACAATAGGCCCAAGAAAAGACCGCGCAATTCCTGTAAGAAAAACAACGAAATAAATAAAATAAGTAACCTCATCATTAGTAAATCCTAAATTCCCCTGAAACCACGCAGGAATAAGCAATGCTCCAAGAAGAATAACATATGCAAAATTGCAAATGAGCAGAAGCCTTCTCTTTTCGTTCATATCAATGAAATGCCCAGCATACAAGGCACACCCCACCGCAGGAATTACCTCAGACAGACCAATCAGCCCGATAGAAAACGGATCTCCTGTCAGCTCATAAACCCACCAACCCAAAAGTGTGGAGGTCATCTTAAAGGCAAGAATAATGAAAAATCGCCCTGTAATAAGGTTTCTAAACTCCTGATTCTTTAAGGCTTTTAGAGCATCAAGTGATATTTTTAGGTTCATTGTTTATTTTCTTAATGTACTTATCAATTCCAAAATTTCCTCTTTTTCTATATCTGTTGGTAAAACCTTTACCATATTATCAAAATCTTTTTTCAAGAAATCTATGTTTTCTAAACTAAGTTTAGGACAGACATTCATCAAAATCCAATATTTCCAAATCCAATCATCTGTTTGGAAAACTTTGGAAATTTCACTAATGAACAAATCTTGTCTTGCCACAATAATTTCTACAATTTTAGGAAATATAGGCCAATTAGCATCTTGTGTCCAAGTTAGCAGTTCGCTTACAATTTGAGACAAATCAGAATCGTTTAATAATTTTATTTTCTCTAAATTACTATCATCAAACTTGTCTTTGGGCAGTAAGGTTTTTATATTTTTCATGGTTTGACTACGCCTATTTCTTGAACTTCTCCAAAATCTTGGCTATTTTCCTATCATTGGCAAGTCGTGGGATTTTATTTTGTCCGCCCAGCTTTCCTTCTGCTTTGGCGTATTCTTGAAAAGCATTTTTAGCCAAACAACTGATTTTCAACGATTGAAGAATATTCCCTGAAATCAAATCATCATAATAAACATTTCGTTCCCTCATCTCCAAATCCAGCGTTTTCCTAAATTCCTCCAAATCCTCTGGCTGTTTCTCAAATTCTATAAACCACTCGTGATAAGGAAGTTCCTTGTTTTCAGGTGTTACCTGTGGCGCAAGATGAAATTCAGTAATTTGTGCTGGGTGCTTTGCCACAGTGGCTTTCATGGCTTCCTCCACCTCAAAAGCAATCACATGCTCTCCAAAAGCAGAGGTAAAATGTTTCGTTCTCCCACTCACCAAAACTCGGTGAGGATTTTTAGAAATAAAACGAACCACATCGCCGATGGAATACGCCCAAAGCCCTGAATTAGTACTGATAATCAAAGCATAATCTTTATTTAGCTCAATTTCTGATAAAGTCAATCTCCTCGCATTAGGTTTTCCAAACTCTTCTAATGGAACGAATTCGTAGAAAATTCCATGATTGGTCAAAAGCAAAAGCCCTTCCTGCGTGTAATCATCTTGAAAAGCGAAAAAACCCTCACTCGCAGGGAAAGTCTGAATAATATCCACCTCACCGCCTAAAAGATGCTCCATTTTTTCTCGGTAAGGTTCATAGTTCACTCCGCCTGTGATGATGAGCTGAAGATTTGGGAAAATTTCCTTGATTTTTTTGTCTTTTTTATCAATCAGTTTTTCAAAATACATAATGAGCCACGGCGGAATACCAGAAATCAAAGTCATGTTCTGGTTTTCAGTCTCTTCCACTATTTTATCCACCTTGGCTTCCCAGTCTTCTATGCAGTTGGTTTCGTAGGAAGGCAGTCTGTTTTTTTGAAGGTAATTCGGGATGTGATGTGCCACAATTCCTGACAGCCTGCCTGTTTTGATGCCGTTGGTTTCTTCCAGCTCTGGAGAACCTTGCAGGAAAATCATTTTCCCTGCCACAAAATCGGCATTGTCCTTTTGGGCAATGTAGTGGAATATCGCCGATTGTGCAGCGGCTATTTGGTAAGACACTCCCTCTTTTGAAATAGGAATATACTTCGCGCCTGAGGTTGTCCCAGATGTTTTTGCGAAATATTCTGGCTGGGAAGTCCATAGAATATCTTTTTCTCCGTTTTTTATGCGCTCTATATAGGGCTTTAAATCCTCATAATCACTGATGGGAACTTTCTCCTGAAAATCCCTGACAGAGTGGATTTCTCGGAAATGATGTTCTTTTCCAAAAAGCGTATTTTCGGCTGTTTTTAGCAAAGAAAACAAAAGTTTTTCTTGGTCAGCCGCTGCATTTTGTTTATAAATTTCAGCATTTTGGGTATGTTTTTTTGCCCAGAAGAGGGCTATTTTAGTCTTTAAAAAATTTATCATAAGGCAAAGTTAAACAAAAGTTTTTTGGATAATTAACTTTTGGCTGATAATAAACAGCTTTTGCAAATAATGATTAATTTTTAGACTAAATGTTTTTGATTCAAAAATTCAAATGACAATTTTCATTACATTTAATAGGAATAACCGATCTTCTTACTGATAAGCACATGTATAAAAAACTGTCCAGTTCCCTAAATTTTGAACCCCCAAAAGAGTGGGATAAATATCCAAAATAGCGGAAGTCTTTTGCAAATTTCAAAAATAGTAATATAGCCATGTTGCCACTTGTTAGTAAAAGAAGTAATCTGTGCAACTGCCAACTTTTTATTAATTCCATTGGTATTTTGTTGTTCCAAATATCTCCTTAAAGATTTTGATTCAATAAGGCGAAACCAATTTAATTTTTTAATAATAAAAGGGTTCTTCGGCAAATTTTACAATAATCATCAAAAAAAACTATCATATTTATTTGGTTCTTAAAAAATATATCAGTCCTAATGGATTGAGAAACATTAGAAAATATATGATATATTGCACATAGCCATGACCTCCAAGTAAGCCTGATGATTTCAAAAAGACAACAAAGAAGATAAAGGTGCTTATTAACGATAAAAGCCCTATAAAATTTTGCATTTTTCTGTACGAACTCTCCCTATTTTCATCTGTTATTTTGTAAGGATAGTTTGCTTTCTGAGGATTTTTACTCAAATAATATAAACCGATACTCAACACAAGACAAATTGCTAAAAGCATGAGTAAATTCTGTTTCTTTCCATAAGCGTCTATATCACCATTAATATCATAGTGAACAGGAACAATTTCAGGAATATTAGTTCCAAAATAAATTCCAATCATAGTTAAAATAATAACTAAATTCAGCCCAAAAATGATTTTATGTTTTTGCATAGTTTAAAGTTTAAAGTCAAATTGTAGTCTAGCAAATATACTATAAATAAGGCAAAAATAAAGATTTTAATGAAAACTACTTTTCACAATGGGAAATTTAATTATATTTGGGAAAAATCTTTAGTTATGATTAACAAAACATTATTCTGCGCAGTGGGTTTAGCTGCCATTTCATTTATGAACGCTCAACACAATTATCCTAAAACAGAGAAAATAAGCCACACCGATGAGTATTTCGGTACGAAGGTGGAAGACCCTTACCGTTGGCTGGAAGACGACATGTCCCAAAACACCAAAAACTGGGTAAAAAGCGAGGTGGATTTTACCAATGATTATTTGGCTAAAATCCCTTTCAGAAAAGACATCGCGAAACAGCTGAAAGACATCTGGAATTATGAAAAAATTTCTGCTCCATTCAAAGAGGGAGATTATACTTATTTCTATAAAAATGATGGACTTCAGGCGCAATATGTTCTATACAGAAAGGACAAAAACGGAAAAACAGAAGTATTCCTTGACCCTAATAAATTCTCCGCTGATGGGACTACTTCCTTAGCGGGAATCAGCTTTAATAAAAAAGGGAACCTCGTTGCTTACAAAATCTCCGAAGGAGGCAGCGACTGGAATAAAATCATCATCCTAGATGCCATTACCAAAAAGCAAATCGATGAAACCCTTGTAGATGTGAAATTCAGCGGAATTGCATGGCTTGGCGATCAAGGTTTCTACTATTCCAGCTACGACAGACCTGATGGAAGCGTACTCTCTGCAAAGACAGACACGCACAAAATCTATTTCCACAAACTAGGAACTAAGCAATCCGAAGACCAGCTCATCATCGGTGGAGAAAACTTTAAACGAAGATATCTTTCTGCCAGCGTTTCTGATGACCAGAGATTTCTAATCATTTCTGCGGCAAATGCTACAAACGGGAATGAACTTTACATCAAGGATTTAAAGAAAAAAACGGACTTCATCCCTGTGCAGACTGGGTATGATTTTAATACAAATGTAGTCGATACCAAAGGCGATTTCATCTATGCTATCACGGACAAAAATGCTCCGAACAAAAAGATAGTGAAATTTAATATCAATAATCCTAACAACTGGACAGAAGTAGTCCCAGAAAAAGAAAATGTACTGTCTATCTCTACTGGCGGCGGATATCTGTTTGCTAAATATATGAAAGATGCTATTTCTTTCGTGCAGCAGCTGGACTACAACGGAAAACTTATCCGTGATATCAAACTTCCTGGAGCTGGGAAAGCAGATGGTTTCGAAGGGAAAACAGGAGAAAAAGAACTGTATTTTTCATTTACAAATTACATCACGCCTAGCACAATTTATAAATATAATTTGACCACAGGGAAATACCAAATTCACCAAAAACCAAAAGTGAAATTTAATCCTGACGACTATGTATCTGAACAAGTATTTTATACCTCAGCAGATGGGACTAAAATACCGATGATGATCAACTACAAAAAAGGATTAAAAAGAGATGGTAAAAACCCAACTATCCTGTATTCTTATGGAGGGTTTAATGTAAGTCTTACGCCTTCTTTCTCGCCTGTAAATGCTATCTGGATGGAAAATGGAGGAATCTATGCCGTTCCAAATATCCGTGGTGGCGGTGAGTATGGTAAAAAATGGCACGATGCAGGAACCAAAATGCAGAAGAAAAATGTATTCAATGACTTCATCGCAGCAGGAGAATACCTACAAAAGAACGGATACACTTCACCTAAATACATGGCTCTTTCTGGGCGTTCTAATGGCGGACTTCTCGTAGGTGCTACCATGACTATGAGACCAGACCTTGCCAGAGTGGCTTTCCCTGGTGTGGGAGTATTGGATATGCTTCGTTATAACAAGTTTACTGCTGGTGCTGGCTGGGCTTATGACTACGGAACAGCTGAGGACAGCAAAGAAATGTTCGAATACCTAAAATCCTACTCGCCTGTTCATAATGTAGAAAAAGGTGTGTGTTACCCTTCTACGATGATTATCACCAGCGACCATGATGACCGTGTAGTTCCTGCACACTCCTTTAAATTCGGAGCCGAACTACAAGAGAAACAAAGCTGCCCAAATCCTATTCTTATCCGAATAGAGATGAATGCTGGACATGGTGCTGGGCGTTCCACAGACCAAGTTATCAATGAAAATGCTGATTTACTAAGTTTCGGGTTCTATGAAATGGGCATCCGACAACTGAAATAAGATCAGTTTTCTGCTAAATATTCTATCCCGTTCATTCTGAAATGAGCGGGATTTTGTTTAATTTTATATTAGAAAATACAGTTCAGTATTTAAATTCGACCGCTCAGTTTATTTTTTTAGTTTTCATCCGAAATCTATTATACCTTTGAACCATCAAAAGATAAAAACTATGAAAAAGTTTTTCTTCATCTGTCTTTTTATTTCCTTTGGCGTGGCTGTTTTAGGAGTGTTCTGGGTGCAGAATCCCTCTTTGGAGAAGTTCTTTTTGGATTTCTGTATTTCTGCCCTTTACATTTATACCATCGGGTTCAGCCAGATGCTGCTGAATAATTTTCTCAGCCAAAGATGGGACTGGATATCACAGACCTATGAGCGTGTGACTCTTGGAATTATTTTCACGATTTTGGTGAGTGTGGCGAGTGTGTTTTTGTGTAACTACATCAATTTCATTTTGATACAAAAAATGCCCGTTGAGGTTTTTTGGACAGAAAAAATGTGGTGGATTCATATTTTTAATATCCTTATTTCTCTGGGAGTTTCTGCCTTCCTTCATGCGAGAAGTTTCATGATAGAGTGGAAAAAATCTACAATGACGCAGGTGGTGGAGCAAAAAATCATCGCTACTTCCGCTAATGTCCGCTTTGAAAGCCTCAAAAACCAGCTCGACCCGCATTTTCTTTTCAATTCACTAAATGTGCTGAGTTCCCTCATTGAGGAAAATCCACACAAAGCGCAGGAATTTACAGCATCAATGTCCAAAATTTACCGATATATTTTGGATAAAAAAGACAAGGAATTGGTAAGTGTAGAGGAAGAACTAGACTTTGCGGAGACCTACTGCGAGATGCTCACGGCTCGTTTTGAAGACAGCGTTTCTTTTCAATTTGAAATAGAACCAGAGGTCAAAAAAGCCTTCATCGTGCCGCTTTCGTTACAACTTCTTTTGGAAAACGGCATCAAACATAATTTCGCCACAGAACAAAAACCTCTGAAAATCAGAGTTTATTCCGAAAACCAATATTTAATCGTAGAAAACAACCTCCAGCCACGAAAATCCATCCACCAGTCCTCTGGAATTGGTTTAAATAATATTTCGGCTCGGTATAATTTAATTACAAACAAAAAAGTATTTATAGAAAAAACAGAAAATCATTTCAGTGTAAAAATCCCTATTTTATTAACTTCAAAAATTAAAATTATGCAAACAACTAACGAAAATCCCGCTTATGACAGAGCTTACAAAAGAATGAAAGAAATCAAATCTTTCTACATGCACCTCATCACTTACTTGGTTATGAACACTTTCTTTATCTGTCTTAATCTATATCACAATCCCGACCATCTTTGGTTCTGGTGGCCGCTTTTAGGCTGGGGCTTCGGGGTGGTGATGAACGGACTGAGCGTATTCTCTCCTTTTGGGAATTCTTGGGAAAAAAGAAAAGTTCGTGAAATCATGGAAAAGGAGGAAAAAGAAATTTAATAACGATTAATTTCCAAACGAATGCCTACTCGTTTTAAATGAATAAGCATTCGTTTTAAATCTATAAGCATAAAAATTAACTTTAAAAACAAAAACATGAAAGTCATCATTATAGAAGATGAAAAACCTGCGGCGAGACAGCTCCAGAGAATGCTTTCGCAGTTTCCTGATTTAGAAATCGTGGCGGTTATTCACTCGGTGGAGGAAGGCGTAGAATGGTTCAAAACGCATGAGCATCCACAGCTTATTTTTTCTGACATTGTCCTTGGCGATGGGCTTTCTTTTGATATTTTTGAGCAGGTTCCCACTCAAAGTTTCATCATTTACACCACAGCTTTTGACCAATATACGCTGCGGGCTTTCAAACTAAATTCTATTGATTACTTGTTGAAACCCATTACTTTAGAAGATTTAACTAAAGCAATTGATAAATTTAAAAATTTCATTCCAAAGGAGCAGTTTTATAACAACTTGAATTTCAAAGAACTTATCCAAAAAGAAAAACCTTCTTTGAAACGAATTTTGGTCAAAATCGGGTATAATTTAAAGATAATCCCAGTGGAAGAAATTTCCTGCTTCTACACCGAAAACAAGATTGTCTACGCTCAGACCTCTGAAAGGGCTTTCCCTACGGATTTCAATTTGGAGGAGCTGGAAAGTGTTTTGGATTCTTCATCGTTTTTCCGTGCAAATAGGCAGTTTATTATTAACATTAATTACATTAAAAACATCCACACTTCGCCACATTATAAAGTAGAACTCCGTTTCCAGCCAATGGAAGAAATCAGCATCAGCCGAGAGCGAGTGAAATATTTTAAAAATTGGTTGAATTAAATCACATTAAACATTATAAATCAATTACTTTTATTTAGAAAAAGAACATATTATAGACGGAGATAACAACAATCATATTTTTTTATTTTGAAAATAACTTCATCGTTTTGTTAGATTGACTTAACTTTGTATAATGCAATCAAAATAAAGTTATATCCATATGATAAAAAAATTATTCATTTCCGTATTTCTGTGTTTTTTAGTTTTTATTTCGGGACAAAATTTAAAGGTATCTGAGGTTAAAAAGATTTTTTCTCAACCTAATTTTTCAGAATGGAGTGTGCCCATTCCCAAAGAAAACAGCATACCTTTGAAATGGTATCCAAGAAATAGTTCTTTGAAAAAAGACGGCATCCAAAGTTTTGTTGGTTATTACCAAAATACCCTTGTAGCCAGCCTGGCCATTAGTAAAAACTCAGTTTCAGGAAGTTACACCCATAACGACTCTTCCTTTAATATTAGCTCAAAAGGGAATAATATCATTTTTACTAAAAATGAAGAAAACGAAGCGTGCAGCGTGGAAGACCCTTTTCATACTCATCCAGAAAATACTGAATTAAGCATTTTAGAAGATGGCAATAATGCTCCTAAAATAGCAAATACTAATGTGCTTAGAGTTTATCGACTAGCGATGCCTATTACCCATAATGTATTTAGCAGCTGGTTTTTTAATAATGATATAGAAAAAGTAAAAACTTTTTGGGCGGATATAGAAATTTTCCTTAATGAAATCTATATGCGAGATATAGGCGTGCGATTTGAAATAATCAATAATGAAAAACTTATCGCCAAAAACGCAAGTGAAGAGTTTTTTTCTAGCTCCCAAAACGCATCATACATCATAAACAACTCTACTCAGCTTATTAACAATCTTATTGGTGAAAAGAATTATGAAACGGGGATTGTTATTTCTCATACTTCCTCCAAAGGAATCCGAGGACTCGCCTACATCTACGGCGTTTATGAAAACTATAAAGGCGCTGCACTAGCACGCCCTACGAATAATGTAATTGCTCACGAGATAGGGCATTTATTCGGTGGAAGACATACATTCAGCAGTCCTTCGTTTGATTATGCTAGTGAAAAAACCGAGCATTTCCGAGGACAATCGGTAATGTCTTATGGCAGCCCTAGGGATTTCTTTTCTCTATCAAGTATTCATCGTATTCGTGAGCGATTGGCCTATGTACCTTACTATACAGATTCTCAGCGCACGCAAGTCGTAGGTGACATATCTTTCCCTAATATTCCTCTAGGAATACCTTTCAATAGCGCACCTCCACAGATTGATGCCAATCAAATCAAAAATCACTACACTATCCCTGAAAACTCTTTTTTCCAATTCTATATTCCTGCGACAGACCCTGACAGTTCCGAGCTTCTATATACAGCCAATCAAAGAGATGTTCGCCTTGGCGATAAAGAATCTATTGCCCAATATACAGTATATAAACCTACAACGACCAATCCTGTCAGCTTCAAAAAAGAATACAGCGAACAAACTGGGAATGAGGTTGCTAACAGCTGGATTCCCACACAGAAAACTGGCACTTTTACTTTTTGGTTAGGAGTGAACGATGCACAGCCTCAGCTCTCTTCAGACTATATCACTCAATATGACCTTGTAGAAACCAAAGTAACCGTAAAAGAAGGACTTCCTTTTGTTTTAACCAATACCATGAAAAACAAATACAAAGGAGGCGAAAAACTTACTCTTACTTGGCAAGTGGATAATGATATTTTTAAAAACACAAAAGTGAGAGTCCTTCTTTCTGATGATTTTGGAAAAACATATAAACACACTTTGGCTAATAATATTGACAACAACGGAAGCTATGAAGTCACACTGCCTAATATCAATATTGGAAACAAAAATTTTGGAAATACAGCCACCTCCATTCCTGCTGGAATTATCAAAATAGAGGTCATCGATGGATTAGCTTTTGCTTTGACAAATTACAATCCAAAAAACGGCGGTGGCTTCATCATTGAGAAAAATGAAACTCTTCCTGCTTCTTTATCTTTTACTTCTGTTCCAAAGGATATCACTCTTTCTTGTGAAGAGACTGTCCCTGCTGTCACTATGCCTACCGTTACAGGAGGATGCAACCCTAAAATCACCTACAAAGAAGAAAAAACAAACGGAAGCTGTTCCAGCAAACACATTATCAAAAGAATCTTCACCGTTACAGATGATTGTAATCAATCTCTTATCCATACACAATTGATAAAAATAGTAGATAATACAGCGCCTGTTTTCATAGAACCTCTTCCACAAAATATCACAATAGAGGAAGACGATGCTGTCCCTGCACAGATATCGCTCACTGCCTCTGATAACTGCGGAACAGCGACGGTAACTTCATCTAAAAATGAAGAAAAAACAAACGGAAAGATTTCTAAAATTATTTACAAATGGACTGCAAAAGACAGCTGCGGAAATGAAACAACCCACACACAAATCATCACTATAAAGCCAAAAACTGTACAGCCTTTACAATTCTTGGCAAATACACTTCCTGTGGATATTCATCTTGCCTGTGTAAACAGCATTCCAAATACCGTTAATCCAAGCGTACAGGGAGGCTGTTCTCCTGTCAGCATCTCTCATTCTGACAGAAGAATAAATGGGCAATGCTCAAACAACTTCACCATTGAGCGTACATACACCGCAAAAGACAACTGCGGCAACAGCATTTCTCATGTACAAATCATAAAAGTAGAAGATACAACAGCACCTACTTTCGTAGAACGGCTTCCTCAAAATATCACAATAGAGGAAGGTGATACCGTTCCTGCACAGATGACGCTCACTGCCTCTGACAACTGCGGAACAGCGACTGTAACCTCATCTCAAAGCGAAGAAAAAACAAACGGAAAAGTTTCTAAAATCATTTACAAATGGACTGCTAAGGACAGCTGTGGAAACGAAACAACCCATGCACAAATCATCACCATAAAACTAAAAAACACTTCTAAAAAAGAAGAGACTAAACCAGAACTTCTCTATCCTAATCCTGTAGCTGATGTATTTCATCTACAAGGGTTTTATAACATTCGTGAGGTTAAAATTTTTGATACTTCGGGAAGACTTATAAAAATATTCTCTGAACAAAAAATTTATAATATTTCTGAGCTGAAAACTGGAGTTTATGTTATATTTGTCAAAGGTGAAAACTATACAAGAAAACTCAAACTAATTAAAAAATAAATCCTATGAACAAGAGAACACTTCACGCCCTGACTTTCCTTGCGTCTTTGCAAGGTTTTTGTCAAGAAAACACGGTAAAAGACAGCATTCCTAATGCCAAAGAAATCCAAGAAGTCATCATAAAATCTCAGAAAAGAAAAGTATTTTCTGACCATGTTTCTTATTCTTTTGATGAAAAAGCAATAGAGTCTGCACGGTACGCAAAAGACTTGGTGGTGAGTGTTCCTCAGCTACAATTAGACCCTGTTTCTAATAATGTGAGCAGCATCCGCGGCGGGAAAATCCTCATCCTTATCAATGGGAGAGAATCTACCAATCTACAGCTTCAAGGAATAAAACCCGAAGCCGTTGTCAGAATTGATTATTACGATGTTCCGCCTACAAGATGGGCTAACAAGGCTGATTTGGTGGTTAATGTCATTACGAGAAATCCAGAAAACGGCTACACAGGAGGAGCCAGCGTACAAAATGCCACTTTTACAGGATTTGTGAATGGTTCAGCGTATTTCACCCACACGAGAGGCAAAAATACTTTTGGGCTGGATTACAATCTGGGTTTCAGAGACTATGATGACCGAAACTATCACAGCACTTACGAATATCTTTTGAATGGTCAGAAATATCGTTCTGATGAATTTAGAAAGGAACACTTTGGATATACAATCCAAGAAATTTCTGCAACATATTCAAATTCAATGGAAGACAGCTATTCATTTCAAGCTAAATTAAACTTGAACATGAACCATTATTTTTCGAGGGCAAATGGAGAAAGTGAATTTATTCAAGGAGCACTAACTACACAGAACTCGTTACTAAACTCTGATAATGAGAAATATATCAACCCTATTTTAGACCTTTACTTTAATAAAAATCTTGGTCAAAAAGATGAAATTGCTCTAAATGCAGTCGGTTCTTTTTTCCGAACCCAAAATTCCAAATTGGCCAAAGAATGGGTAACGAACACTGGCGCCAGTGTTTTTGAAAACGATATGAACCTCAGCAACAGGCAATTTAACTCCGTTGTAGAACTTGCTCATATTCACACCTTTAAGATAGGTAAATTAAACTCTGGGTATAGATTTAGCAATGAGAATATTTCTAATAACTTGACTAACCTTGCAGGACATTCTGAATATCAGGTAAATTATTTCAAGCAATATTTCTACACCGAATTTTCTGGAAAAATAAAAAAACTGATGTATCGTCTGGGCGCTGGGATTACCAATATTAACAATAAATCCCAATACGAAAGAACAAACGAATGGTCTTTCACTCCCAATCTGATTTTAGGATATCGATTATCAAAAAACCAATCTTTGCAATTGATAAGCTCCTATAAGCCCAACACTCCCAGCGGCGAGCAGCTGAGCAGCAATATCGTACAGCTCGTTCCCAATATAGTGAAACAGGGAAATCCATACCTAAAACCAGAATACCTGTGGAAAAACCAGCTGAAATATTCATTTAACAATAAGTATTTTGACTTTAATATCATTGCTCTCTATAACAACACCCAAAGCGCAATCACGGAGTATTACTCATTCGACCACTCTGCCAACCGATATGTTCTAAACTACGAAAACGCAGACCAATACACCAAAGGAGGCGCCCAGTTTGTGGGAGTTATCAAGCCATTTGGGAACAATTATCTGAGAATAACCACGCTGCTGGCTCCTATTTGGGAAAAAATTAAAATAAAAGATATAGAAATTAAGAATTCGTACCTGAGCAACAGACTTACGCTGGTTTCTCAATACAAGAATTTCACGCTTCAATATCAGTTTAATGTCCCTGTGTTTTCGCTGGATGGTGCATTTTTGTACACTAATGAAAATCAGAATCATCTGTTTTTACAATACAGAAAAAACGGCTGGACTTTCACATCGGGAATGTATTGGATAGGTGTCCCTTCTGAATACAAGTCAAAAAGTTATAGTAAAAGTTTAGTTGAATTCACAAATCACACTAAAATTCAGAACAATAAGAACATGCTCATTTTCGGAGTTGCTTATGATTTCTCCAAAGGAAAAAATAATGAAATTGATAAAAAATTAGAGAATAGCGGAGGCAGCGCTGTTAATTTTTAAATCTCTATCAAATAAAAAAGACACCGAAAATGGTGTCTTTTTTATTTTTGTTTTAAACTATATTTTTGATTTTACTCTTCCGATGAGTGAATCTTTATTTTCATTCACCTCCAAAATTACCGTATCGCCTTCCTGCATTTCCTTATTCACGAGCATCTCGGCAAGGATATCCTCTATGTATTTTTGGATAGCTCTTTTCAGTGGTCTCGCTCCGAAATCTTTATCCCAGCCTTTCTCTACGATGAATTCTTTGGCTTCATCTGTCAGCTCCACTTTATAGTTCAGTTTTTCTAAACGAGAATATAGTTTGCCAAGTTCCAAATCTATTATTCTGTGAATATCTTCTTTTTGTAAAGCATTAAAGAAAATAATATCATCTATTCTATTAAGAAACTCTGGTGCAAAGGCTCTTTTCAAAGCGTTTTCTATCGTGCTTCTTGCTCTGGCATCAGAAGTGGATTTTTTAGCTGCTGTTCCGAAACCTACTCCATCTCCGAAATCCTTCAAGTCTCTTGAACCAATATTAGAAGTCAAGATAATAACTGTATTTCGGAAATCTACTTTTCTACCCAAAGAATCCGTCACGAAACCTTCATCCAAAATTTGTAATAAAATATTGAATACATCTGGGTGTGCTTTTTCTATCTCATCCAAAAGAACTACTGCATAGGGCTTTCTTCTGACTGCTTCTGTAAGCTGTCCACCTTCTTCATAGCCTACATACCCTGGAGGCGCACCTACCAGTCTAGACACCGCGAATTTCTCCATATATTCGCTCATATCTATTCGGATAAGGGCATCATCAGAGTCAAACAGCTCACGAGCCATCACTTTTGCAAGTTCGGTTTTTCCTACTCCTGTGCTTCCCAAGAAAATAAATGTTCCTATTGGTTTTTTAGGGTCTTTCAGACCAGCTCTATTTCTTTGGATAGCACGAACAACCTTTTTTACAGCTTCTTCCTGTCCGATAACTTTTCCATTGAGCACATTGTCCATTTGTGCCAATTTGTCCAGTTCGTTTTTGCCCACTTTCGTTACAGGAACTCCACTCATCATAGAAACCACCTCGGCTACATTTTCTTCTGTAACGATTTGTTTTCGCTCCTTGATTTCGTTATCCCATTCCTGCTGTGCAAGGTTCAGCTCTATCATCAGGCGTTCTTCCTCTTCTTTGTATTTTCTCGCTTCCAAGTAGTCTTGGGCTTTTACGGCTTTTTGTTTAAGTTCCTTAACTTTCTCTATTTGCTGTTCATACGAGGTAATTGCCGTAGGAACTTTCATGTTTTTGATATAAACACGAGAGCCCGCCTCATCCATCGCATCGAGAGCTTTATCTGGAAGGAACCTGTCTGTAATATATCTTGTAGTAAGGTTTACACAGGCTCTGATAGCCTCATCTGTATAAGTCACATTATGATGCTCTTCGTATTTTTCTTTTACTTGATTCAGTATTTGGATAGTCTCTTCCACGCTGGTAGGCTCTACCATCACTTTTTGGAAACGACGCTCCAGCGCCCCGTCTTTCTCTATATACTGGCGGTATTCATCCAAAGTCGTTGCCCCAATGCACTGGATTTCACCTCGTGCCAAAGCAGGTTTGAAAATATTAGAAGCATCCAGACTTCCTGTGGAACTTCCCGCTCCTACGATGGTGTGCAATTCATCTATAAACAAAATGACATCTCTGTTTTTTTCCAGCTCGGTCATTATGGCTTTCATTCGCTCCTCAAACTGCCCACGATATTTAGTTCCAGCAACCAAACTCGCCAAATCAAGCGTTACCACTCGTTTGTTATAAAGAACTCGCGAAACTTTTTTCTGGTGAATTCTCAGCGCTAGCCCTTCCGCGATTGCCGACTTCCCCACCCCTGGCTCACCGATGAGCAGAGGATTGTTTTTCTTTCTTCGGCTAAGAATCTGGGATACCCTTTCGATTTCGTTTTCACGACCAATCACAGGGTCTAATTTCCCTTCTTTAGCCATCGTTGTCAAATCCCTTCCAAAATTATCCAATGTAGGCGTTTTGCTTTTTCCTGTTCCGATATTTCCAGTTGGTTTATTGGTTTGTGGAAATGCAGCATCCTCAGCATCTTCTTCCTCATCATCAAAAGAAGCTTTTGGCAGCTGTCCGCTGTTTTTGAGCATTGCTCTATATTCAGCCGCTACACTTTCATAATCAATATCATACGCCTCCAAAATATGCGTAGTAGGGTCATCTATTTTATATAAAATACCCAGCAGAAGATGAATCGTATTCACCTCATCAGAACGATACTGCTTACTCTCCAAAGCCGCTCTTTTCAAAGAATATTCTGCCAATTTAGTAGGCATAATGCTTCTATCAGGATTTGAATTAAAATTATTATTGATGCTGATATTTTCTATCTTTCTACGAATTTGAACCAAATCTGCTTTTAGCGCCTCCAAAATATTTCTTGCAGAATTCTCCGTGCCGATAATTCCCAGCAAAAAATGTTCTGTATTCAGAAACTCGCTTTTCAGCCTATTTGCTTCAAGTCTACTATGGCGAAGCACCCTGTCCATTCCCTCCGAAAACTTATTTTCCATAATCTTCATAAATTATATTACTAAATTAGTAATTATTCAACAAACAATATCAAATATTTTACCATTTTTTTTGTCTGACTTTATGTCATACTTTTATTTTTAAAGTTGTTTAGAAATTTTCTGCCCTGAAATCTGTTATATTTTTTATTTTTTATTTTTGCAAAAATCGTATGATGAGTATCAAGGAAAAACAACAGGAACTAATAGATGATTTTGCCTTTCTCTCGGACTGGGAACAAAAGTATGAATATATCATAGATTTGGGCAAAGAACTAAAAGGTCTTCCAGAGGAAAAGAAGAAAGAGGATATTTTAATAAAAGGCTGTCAGTCTCAGGTTTGGCTGGATGCCGAACTGCGCGACGGCAAGATTTTTTTCCTTGCTGATTCTGACGGAATTTTGCCAAAAGGAATTATTTCTCTTTTGGTAGGAGTGTATAGCGGACATACTGCTGAAGAAATTCTGGCGGCTGATTTTGATTTTATTTCCAAAATCGGACTGCAGGAATTCCTCTCTCCTTCCAGAGCAAATGGACTTGCCTCTATGATAAAACAAATAAAATTCTACGCTGTAGCTTATCAACTAAAATCGTGACCAAAATACTCGCTTACCGTTTTTCCGCATTTGGCGACATCGCCATGCTGGTGCCCGTTCTCAAAGAGTTTCTTGATGAAAATCCTGATACAGAAATCTTGATGGTTTCCAGAAAAAATTTCAAAGATTTATTTGATGGAATTCCAAGACTCAAATTTAAAGGAGTGGATTTAAAGGAATACAATGGATTTTTTGGACTAAAAAAACTATCCAGCGAAATCTTATCTGAATTTCAGCCTGATATGGTTGCGGACTTTCATAATGTCCTCAGATCCAATATTCTCAATTTTTTCTTTTGGCTAAAAAGACTTCCTATTTATAAAATAGACAAAGGCCGAAAAGAGAAAAAACAACTCATCAACACTAAAAACCTCAATAAAACCCAACTCAAAAAAAACACCGAAAGATACGCCGATGTTTTGAGAAAAATGGGATTTTCATTAACGCTTTCACATCAGCTCAAACCTCAGCAAGGAATAAAAAACGGTGTAGGTTTTGCGCCTTTTGCACAGCATTTCGGGAAAATGCTTCCGTTGGAAAAATCTTTTGAATTAGCCAAAGAAATCGCCAAAGAAAAACCACTGTTCTTCTTCGGTGGCGGAAAAAAAGAAGTAGAAATCCTAAGTGAATGGGAAAAACAAATTCCTAATTCAGAATCCCTCGCAGGGAAACTTTCTTTGAAACAAGAATTAGAAAAAATCTCACAATTAGAACTAATGATTTCTATGGACTCGGCTAATATGCACCTAGCCAGCCTTGTAGGAACTCGCTGTATATCAGTCTGGGGACAGACGCATCCTTATGCTGGTTTTCTTGGCTATGGGCAAAGCGAGGAAGATATTGTCCAAGTGAATGACCTTGCCTGCCGACCGTGTTCAGTTTTTGGGAATAAAGAATGCTATCGCAGCGATTGGGCTTGCCTACATAACATTGACATTAAAAATATATTAAGAAAAATGGAGATTAATAATTAATCTCCATTTTTTATTTGTTATCAAATCCCAAAACTAGAAGAATTTACCTCTGTGTCTCATATTAGGATTATGCATGTGTTTCTGCATGTTTGGTTTTTTCATTTGCTCTTTCATCGTTCTGATGTGTTCTGTAAGCATTCCTGCTGTATCTAGTTTTTGTGCATCATTCAGCAATCTCTGCGCGTCTGTTTTATTACCTCTAGAAAGTGCTGCAATTGCTAGATTAAACTTCGCTAAAGCTCTATCATGCTTCATGCTCATTCCATATTCAAGAGCTGTTTTCATCAACCCTTCTGCTTTCAATGGATTTTCAGCATATGTAAGCCCCAGCATATAGTGATAGTATCCGTATTGGCTTCTGTGCAGCTGTGTTTTATAATCTGTAATATTAGAAAGCAGTCTCACAACTTCATCCAGCTTCTGGTCTCTCATCTTCCAAAGAGATAAAAGAATATATTCATTCTTAAAAAACAATATAACAGGAACTATTGATAGAACTACACATACTATCCCCCAGCCTACTTGTCTGTTGAACATCAGGAATATTCCTCCTGCTACCATTAGTCCTGCAATCACTAATTTTATGTACTTATTCATTCCAAAATCTTTTTAGGATTGCAAATTTAATGATTATTTTAATATTTTCTAAATTTAGTTCAAAAATAGAAAAACATAACGCCATCAAAATTCTCTATTTTCTCTACTGCTATTCGCTTGGTCTTTTTTATTCTGAAACTCCTTTTTATTTTTTTATAATTAAATTATAAATTGTATTTTTAGGGAGTTAAAATTTTAAATAAATGTTTGATTTTTTAGAAAATTTAGAGGTTCTACATCGTTCTTTTTGGTATGTAGCCTTATTCAGCAGTTTAGTATTTGTGGTTCAGGCTGTACTCACTTTCATTGGCAGTGACAGCACGGATGGCACAGCGCCTGATTTTGATGGTGATTTTGATGGTGTCGATGCACCTTTTCAGCTTTTCTCGCTGAGAAATCTTACCAATTTCCTACTAGGTTTTGGGTGGGCTGGTGTTGCTTTTTACCCAATAGTAGAAAACAAATTTTTACTTACCATTATTGCGGCTGCTGTGGGCGTTGGTTTTGTATTGATTTTCTTTTTAATTGTTAAACAACTACTTAAATTATCAGAAGACAATACTTTTAAAATCAATGATTTAAAAAATAAAACAGGCGAAGTCTATCTCAAAATTCCTGCTCAGAGCCTTGGAAAAGGAAAAGTTCTTATTTCGCTGAAAGGAACCAATCATGAGCTCTATGCGATAACTAACTCTGATACAGATATTTTGTCTGGCGAACTTATAAAAGTAATTGATATAAAAGATGAAATTTTAATTGTAGAAAAAATTTAAAGTAAAATTATATGAGCCCGTTTATTATTATTGTAGCATTAGTTTTTGTGCTTTTTGTGACTCTTGTTTCTCTTATTTCGCGTTACAAGAGATGTCCTTCGGACAAAATTTTGGTGATTTATGGAAAAACTGGCGGAAGTTCTGCGAGATGTATCCATGGCGGTGGCGCATTCGTATGGCCTGTAATTCAAGACTTTGCATATCTTGATTTAAAGCCGATTTCCATCGAAGCTAATCTTACCAACGCCCTTTCGCGCCAGAATATTCGTGTGGATGTGCCGTGCCGATTTACCATCGCTATTTCCACTGAAACAGACACGATGGGAAATGCCGCTGAAAGACTTTTAGGGCTTTCGCCAGAGCAGATTCAGGAACTTTCTAAGGATATCCTTTTTGGACAACTTCGTTTAGTGATTGCTACGATGACCATTGAGGAAATCAACTCTGACCGAGACAAATTCCTTGAAAATATTTCTAAAAATGTAGATACCGAACTTAAAAAAATAGGTCTAAAACTCATCAATGTCAATGTAACCGATATCAAAGACGAGTCTGGCTACATCGAAGCTTTAGGGAAAGAAGCCGCTGCGAAAGCGATTAACGAAGCTAAAATTTCCGTTGCTGAACAAGAAAAAATCGGGGAAACGGGTAAAGCTGAGGCCGACAGAGAAAAAGATGTACAAATCGCGGAAACCAACAGAGATAGAGATGTAAAAATTGCGATTACTCAAAAAGACAGAGAAATCAGCATCGCATCCGCTGTGAAAGATGAGTCTATCGGTAAAGCCGAAGCTGAAAAGGAATCGAGAATTGCGACTTCACTTGCAAATTCCCTTGCTGTAAAAGGGGAAAACGAAGCGAAAATAACCATTGCTAATTCCGATGCACAGAGAAGAGAAAAAGAAGCCGAAGCTCTCAAAATAGCAATCACAGCAGAGAAAGTTCAGACAGCGAAAGCCCTTGAAGAATCTTATTTGGCTGAACAAAAAGCGGAAGCTGCGAGAGCTGAAAGAGAGCGTTCTACACAAAATGCTAACATCGTAGTTCCTGCGGAAATCTCTAGACAAAAAGCCATCATCGATGCGGAAGCCGAAGCGGAAAAAATCAGACTAAAAGCCAAAGGGGAAGCCGATGCTATCTACCTGAAAATGGAAGCCGAAGCGAAAGGTCTCCTTGAAATCCTTACAAAACAGGCCGAAGGTTATGACCAAGTGGTAAAAGCTGCTGGTGGAGATACCAACTCTGCATTCCAGTTGCTGCTTATTGAAAAACTTCCTGAATTGGTTAAAACTCAGGTGGAAGCCGTTAAAAATATTAAAATTGATAAAGTTACAGTTTGGGACAGTGGGAACAATCCTGACGGGAACACATCCACAGCTAATTTCGTTTCAGGAATGATGAAAACTGTGCCGCCTCTGAATGATTTATTCAATATGGCAGGGCTTAATCTTCCTGAATATCTAAAAGGAAAAAGCGAAATTCCTCATCAAGAGCCAAAGACAAAAAATGAGGAAATCATCATTGAAAACAATGAACCTGAAGAGGAACTTTAAAAAACTAAAAAAATCCAGTATGCATCACTGGATTTTTTTATTGAATTTTATTAACATTCTTAAAACTTGTAATTAATTGATTTATAATTGTTTGTTATAATTTATAGTTACTTTTCAACATTGCGTAGAATTTTGAGAGTTTAATCTTTATCTTTGTCCCATGGTACAAAAAGAAACATTATCATCTCTCACACATGGAAATTTTACAAAGGAACTGTCTATTTCTCAAGGGAAAGTTCCACCTAATGCAGTGGATTTTGAAAAACTCGTAATCGGGACTTTTTTGATTGACAAAAAAGGTCTGGACCACTCCATAGATTTGCTAAAACCAGAGGTTTTCTACGATCCGAGACATCAGGAAATTTTCAGAGCGATTCTAAAACTCTATGAAAACAACCATCCTGTGGATATGGTGACCGTAATTCAGGAACTGAAACGCACCGAAAAACTCAGCCTAGCAGGAGGCGACCACTATATTATAGACCTTACCACAGGTGTGAGCTCTTCGGCACATATAGAATACCATGTGAGAATCATTTTGGAGAAATACATTCTTCGCTCACTTATCAATGTTTCTGCTAATGTTATTGACAGTTCTTACAAAGAATCTACCGATGTTTTCGAGCTTTTGGATAAAGCCGAACAAGGTTTCTTTGAAATTACAAACGGAACCATCAAAAAAGGTTTCGATACGGCTAACTCTTTGGTAAAAGAAGCCATCGATAAAATCAAAGCTTTAAAAGACAAAGAAGGGCTCTCTGGTATTCCTTCGGGCTTTAGAGATGTGGATAAAGAAACTGGTGGCTGGCAGAATTCTGACCTCATCATCATCGCTGCCCGTCCTGCGATGGGTAAAACGGCATTTCTGCTTTCTATGGCAAGAAATATCACCGTTGAGCATCAAATTCCAATGGCGCTTTTCTCATTAGAGATGGCCTCTGTACAGCTCATCACAAGGATGATCGCCTCCGAAACGGGCATTTCATCCGAAAAACTAAGAAAAGGACAAATGAGCGACGAGGAATGGCAAAGGCTGTTTAACAATGTATCTGAGCTGGAAAATGCTCCTCTCTACATAGATGAAACACCTGCGCTTTCTGTATTTGATTTTAGGGCTAAATGCCGAAGACTCGTAATGCAGCACGGCGTGAAAATCATCATGGTGGATTATCTCCAGCTGATGACCGCAAACAATGGCGGAAAAGGCTCAGGAAACAGAGAGCAGGAGATCGCTACTATTTCGCGTTCCCTAAAAGCCATCGCAAAAGAACTTAATGTCCCTGTGATTGCTCTTTCTCAGCTATCCAGAAGTGTGGAAAGCAGACCTAACAAACGCCCTCAGCTTTCGGATTTGAGGGAATCAGGAGCGATTGAGCAGGATGCCGATATCGTTTCTTTCCTCTTCCGTCCTGAATATTACAAAATAGAAAACTGGGAAGACGGAAGCCCTTCTGCTGGACAGGCGGAGCTCATCATCGGAAAGCATAGAAACGGAGCCGTTACAGATGTAAGGCTTTCGTTCCAATCAAGTTTAGCAAAGTTCTCGGATTTGGATTTATTTGGAACTAATGAGCAGCCTTCTTACGCTCAGCCAAACCAAAATGCCTTTGATAATATCCGAGTAAGCATAGACCCTTCGGCGGCATTTGATTTACCTAAAAACAATCTTACTGCTTCATCTATGAACGATGAAGATGATATGCCTTTCTAAAAAATATGAGGATAGAAATCTATACCGATGGAGCGTGCAGCGGCAACCCAGGGAAAGGCGGCTATGGCATCATCATGCGGGCACCAGAGAAAAACTATGAGAAATGCTTTTCGGAAGGGTATCGGCTGACGACCAACAACCGCATGGAACTTCTCGCGGTAATCACAGCTCTGGAAAACCTCAAAGAAGAAGGGCATGATATTCATATCTTTACCGACAGTAAATATGTAGCCGATGCGGTAAATAAAAACTGGATATTCGGCTGGATAAAAAAAGGCTTTAAAAATATGAAAAATCCTGATCTGTGGCGAAAATTTATCCCTCTTTTCAGCAAGTACAAACCTACTTTCCACTGGATAAAAGGCCATGCAGGACATCCACAAAATGAAAGAGCTGACCAGCTTGCCGTAGCAGCATCACAAAAGGAAAATCTACTGATAGACACTTTCTTTGAAAAGGAAGAAGAAAATCTTTTTTCGGAATAAAAAACACCCAGAATAATCTGAGTGCTTAATTTTATTTAAACTCTATAACTCCGCCTACTACTTTTTTTACATCTCTTTGCTTTGGGTTTCCGTGGATTTCTATTCTTCCACCTGCTCTCACGGTAGCATTTACAGCTTTAGAAGCGTAGACTTCTGCTTTTCCGCCTGCATTTACAGTTACGGATACATTTTCGCCCTCGTTGTCATCGCCTTTGTATTTTGCACCAGAGTTCATCACAATTTCTTGAACATCTGCATTCCCTGAAAGTTCTACTTCGCCGCCAGAGTTTCCTCTTACATTCAGTTGTTTTACATCTACTTTCATTTGGATTTTAGAACCTTCATTAGAAGTAATTTTCAGTAGATTAGCTTTCAATACATCATTAGAAGTGATCTCCGAACCTTGACTTGCCTGAATATCACTAAGGTCATTGTAATAAACCTTTACTTTAACATCATCTCCCTGTAGAAGTTTCAGCGTTTTGGTACGGATTTTTAGTTCTCCGTTTTTATTGATTACTTGGATTTTTGCACTGCCATCGCCTATGATTTCCACTTTGTTTTTCTTGGATTCTATAAGTTCTACGGAAATTCTGTCATAGACTTTCAGAGAAACAAAATCGCCAACCTCTCTATCATTCTGTGCAAAAGAGCACACCACACCGAAAAGGAATAAAATTCCTGATAATAAATTTTTCATTATGTTTGATTTTTCTATTAGAACGAAAAAAATGAACTTTCATTATGTTTTTAAATAAAAAAAGACTTTCGTAAAGAAAGCCTTTTGTAATATTTTAAGTAAGCATACCGCCATCTACATTGATAACCTGTCCTGTAACATAGGAAGATAAGTCACTTGCCAAGAATAGGCATGTATTGGCTACATCGGTAGTCTGTCCTCCTCTCTTTAACGGGATGGCATCTCTCCAGCCTTGTACCACTTCTGGGCTTAGTTTCGCTGTCATTTCTGTTTCTATGAAACCTGGCGCTACGGCGTTGCAACGGATGTTTCTAGAACCTAATTCCAAAGCAACAGATTTAGAAAATCCGATAACACCAGCCTTAGATGCTGCGTAGTTTGCCTGTCCTGCGTTTCCTTTAACACCTACTACAGAAGCCATGTTGATAATAGACCCTGTTCTTGCTTTCATCATAGGTTTGATTGCTGCTTTTGTAAGGTTGAAAACAGAATCCAAATTCACTTTCATGATGATGTCCCACTCCTCTTTGCTCATTCTAAGGAGAAGATTGTCTCGGGTAATTCCTGCATTATTCACAAGGATATCTATCTGCCCGAAGTCTGCGATAACATCGTCTATCAGTTTTTGAGCCTCATCAAAATCGGCAGCGTTAGAATGGTATTCTTTAGCTGTGGTGATTTTATTCAGGTCTGCTTCTACTTGTTTTGCTAAGTCATCTGGACCGATGTGGGAGAATGCTATTTTAGCTCCCTGCTCTGCAAAAACTTCTGCTATTCTTTTTCCGATACCTGTAGCTGCACCTGTGATGAGAGCTACTTTTCCTTCTAATAATTTCATATTCTTATTATTTTGGTTCAAAATTAAGGATTATTTTTAAAACCTAAAAGATTAGGGATTTATCTTTTGTATTTATTTTGGATGATTTTAAGGTTTTGTTGTTATTTTTTTAATAGTAATGGAATTTTACCTACCATGATGGAGTGTAACATATGCTTTAAATTTTACTTACAACTATAGTCAATTTTGTTCTTGAAGTTCCACTATATTTTCATTATTATCATACACCATAAATTCAATATTTTCTCTTTGTTTAAGAGTTTCTTTTATAAATTCTTTTACTTCTTCAAGACTTGAAAATACTTTATATACAATCTGATTACTACTCTTATAGTAAATATCAAAATATATATCTAATACAACTCCTGTGTTGCTATCTGCCATCAAAACAGCATATTCTGATTTTTTAATTTTAGGAAATTCCATCTGACTACGCTTTAGAAGCTATATGCCTTCTATACACATCTAAGTGCGTTTTTTCAAGCACCTCTCCGATGCGGTTCAAACGCTGGGTCTGGGTCATAGCGGCATCTTCTTGGTGATTATCTTCATGCATCGTAATCTGTCCATTTCCCTCGACAGAGAAATACTCATACCAGTTCACTGGCACATCATGCCAAGAGCCATCACCACCAAACTTACTAATATACGAAAGACGAGGTTCTGAACGGAAACCATGAGCCGTAACATCTATCATCGTGCTGCCATCGTTCTGTACCTTTGCAGAAGTTTTCAAGACACACTGCGTCACGCAGTCAGGATGTTTGAAACGCTCCTGCCCCCAGAAATTAGCCAGTGCTTCATGCTCCCAGAACGAACTTCTCTGCTCCATATCACGCCCACAAATATCCTTATGCGACCGTATCTGCTGATACATCGGCACACATAGTAGCGGAGCAAAACTGAAATAAATCGCTCGGAAATATCTTGCATTAATTTCGTAAAAATCTTTCTTGCCTCTTTCAAAATCAAAATTATAGTACTGATTTGGGTTCATATCAAGATCCAGCTCTTGTATATGTAAAGGCGTGATGGTGTTTATCATACAATTTTTATCAAAGTTAAAATCATCACCATAGCCATTGGTACTGTCCTGCAAAAGCGCCATCATACTCTGCTGTGCCAATGGCGTAAAGAGTAAGGCGAACTGCTGGTTGTTATTACGGTTACTTGTATTGAATGCGACCTCAAATTCCTCATTCGTCAGCATAGCAAAATCTCCATCTGCCAGATTACGAGCTTTACGCTTCAGCCAGAATTTATCCCATTTAAAGCGAAGTGAACCTTCCCTACCTGCCAATCCACTTGGCTTGCGATTAAATATCAAATCGGGCGCGGCTGTATTGCCATAGATAAGGCGGGTACGCTCATAATACTCTGGATAAGGCGCTGTCACACTCGCACGCAATGTCTCTGAATGATGTACGGTACGGGATTTCCCATCCGAATCAGTTTCCCTTGTCGTCCAGTAAATGGTTTTCTCACCGTAGTAGGTCTTCTGTCCCATTTCCATTTTTCGTGTTCTACAAATGATAAACGGATTACCATTAATAAGTCCAGAATGGGAATAAAGCACCGATCGCTCTGCATTAAAGGAATCATTCCAGCCGTATGTAGCCCGAAGGTCGGCCAATCGCTGTGTGGTGAAATATGGGTCAAACTCCAGCCTTGGCACAGTCTTCGACATCATTCGTGTCAAAATATCCCAGTCGTAGAGTTTATTTAGTTCTGTCATTTGCTCCCATGCTGTATTTCTTAAATCATCTACTTTATTGGCTAAATCATTTCGCTCACTTCGTAAAGATTTCAAGGTAGGATGTACTTTTACCAAAAGAAAGACAACCACCAAGACTGAGCCGCCGCCTATTAATAAGAGCTGCTCCATTGGGAACTCATTTCTCTTAACATAGGCAACAGCAAATCCTATCACCGCACCTATCCACAGGATGACACATAATACCGTCCATCGTGTGATACGGCTTGCTATATCTGCCATGTCTGCCTCGCCTTTATAAATCTGCTGGCATGTAGTGCGATTTGCTTCTACATCAACCTGTGCTTCCTTAGCAAGCGCATCGAAGGTTTCTTCCGCCACCTTCTTAAACTTGTCACGAAAGGTATTGATGTATTCGTTTAATGGGTCATAGATATCCTGAATCATCTATATTCCAAAGTCTTAGAAGAATTTACCTCTTGCTGCCTTGCGTGTTTCGGCTGATGCTGTAAATGGTATACGCGTAGTGTAGCCCTGCTGTGCTGCTACTATCATTTTTGTAGGCCATGAGAAAATATCTGTGTTCCACTGCGTTACACGGCTGTTATACACAGTTCGCGCTGCTGTTATCTCGCGCTGTAGGTAGCTGTTCTGCTGCATCGCATCTGCAATGGCGTTGTGCGCCTTTAATTCTGGGTAAGCCTCTACCTGTGGGAAAAGCCTACCGAAAGCGGTGTTAATCTGTGCGTTCACATCGCTTCTGTTGTCCTCATTTACACTGCCACTGCGAAGTGCTGCCACTGTTTTCATCACATCTTTGTCAAGATCAACAGCCCGCTCAACAAGTCCTACGACATTCTGAAGTATCTGTACTCTTTGTTCTAAATAATTGTCAATATTAGATGCCTCTGCCTGAATGCGCTGTTCCAGCTGCTGGAAATAATTACGAGCCGATATCTTCATAAAGATGAAAATAACACCAGGCAAGATACCCAGCAAACAGCCCACACCACCAACAAGCAAAGGATTCTGCAGCGTACTGCCCATAACCAACACATACAATAGTACCAATATCGGTATCACAACCCATAATGCTATCTGAAAAAGAGCAGAGCCAAAGCCTATCTCGACAGGCAGCTGTCTATCTATCACATGTACATCTCGTTCTGAATTATTTACAGGTCCTGTCACTTCGTCTAACAAATTTGCCATAACTTTTAAATATATAGTTTTTGTTTTATTATTTTATCAAAGATACATTTTTTTTCTTAAAATTTTGGTATATCTACTGCCTATATCTAATCTTTAATGTTGTTTTTATTTATCTGAAAGTCTCAGATAGTGATAGATTTTCTTTTTAATAGAAGTTTGCTTATGGATATTGTTAGATAACCTTCATGCAATACGATTTTATTTTCAATTATTTATTTCCGTTTATATAATCCTTTACTTTAAATAAATCCCTCACGGATACTCAAAACCAAAATAAATTTTACTCAGCTTATCTTGGTCAAAAGTATATTCCGCAAAATAAATTGGCAAATTATACTTTTCTAAAAAATGAGACTTTTCATAATATTCTTACATACCTTTTGCCAAAAGTATAAAAACCTATTCTAAAAGTAATATAATTTTAACAAAAGTATATTAATTAATATTAAATATTTATCTTTGTGAAACTTTAAAAATGAATAATATTATTACATGGGATAATATAATGGAAAAATCCCTAAGTCTTCCAGGTGCAAAGGTTTATAGAGAAGAATTTCTAATTGAGGTTTTTGAACCCTATTACAAAGAAGATTCCCTTAGTTTTAAAGAGAAAAGCCCCCTTGATTTATTTGATATTAAAATCATTGATCAAATCGCAAAAGATGTAACTGATAAACATTTAAGAAATGTTACACTTATTTCATCAGCAGCAGGTCTTCCAGGAGGATGGGGTGGATTTGCAACAATCCCAGCTGATTTAGCACAGTTCTATTGGCATACTTTAGTTTTGGCTCAAAAGTTAGGATATATCTATGGTTGGGCAGACTTATTAGATGATAAGAAACAAATAACTGAGGGTACAAAAAACATACTAACTTTATTCATAGGTGTAATGATGGGAGCTAATGCAGCTAATAAGGCAATAAATGAATTATCAAAAATTGCTAGTAAAGAAATTGCTAAACGAGTATCTCAGAAAGCATTAACAAAAACTAGTTGGTATCCTATTGTGAAAGAAGTAGGCAAATGGATAGGAGTAAAAATATCAAAAGAAGTTGCTGGAAGGGGAATTTCTAAACTTGTTCCTATTTTAGGAGCATTAACATCTGGAGGCTTAACTTATTTTTCATTTAAAGAAATGGCTGTTAGACTTCGCAATCGGTTAAAACAAGAAATGGAAAATAAATATTAAATATTTATTTAAGCAGAGACTATTAAAATAGTCTCTGCTTATTTTTTTCAATTATATTATCTAAAATCCATCAAATCTGATTATTCACCACCAAAACCATTTCGCCTTTCAGGGTTTTGCTTTTGGAAAATTCGATGAGTTCTTCTATGGTTCCGCGTTTGGTTTCTTCAAATTTTTTGGAAATTTCTCGGCTGAGGCTTATTTTCGTTCCCTCTCCGAAAAACTCCTTTATCTGCTCCAGAGTGGTGTTTATCTTGTGTGGGCTTTCGTAGAGAACTATCGTTTTTTTCTCCTCCACCAGCTGTTTCAGTTTTGTCTGTCTTCCTTTTTTCTGTGGTAAAAATCCCACGAACAAAAACTCATTATTAGGCAGTCCAGAAACCACCAGCGCAGGCACGAAAGCCGTAGCACCAGGCAGACACTGCATTTCCACCTCGTTATCCGCACATGCCTTTGCCAGCAGATATCCAGGGTCAGAAATTCCAGGTGTTCCTGCATCGGTAATGATGGCGATATTCTGACCGTTTTTCAAGTCTTCTATCACTTTAAGTGTCGCTTGATGTTCATTGTGTAAGTGATATGATTTCAATGGTTTAGAAATTTCAAAATGTTTCAATAAAATTCCCGAAGTCCGCGTATCTTCACAAAGAATATAGTCCACTTCTTTCAAAATTTTTACTGCCCGAAAAGTCATATCTTCCAAATTGCCAATAGGCGTAGGAACAAAATAAAGTATACCGCTCATAAATTCTTTTGTTAAAATTGTTTAAATTTGGAATTTAATTTTGAATTTTTTCACATCAAAATCAAAAGGCTAATTTACAATGTTTTTAGAAAATACAATCAATCACGCCAAACAAAGCGGCTGGATGGAGGTTATCTGTGGTTCTATGTTTTCTGGAAAAACCGAAGAACTCATCAGAAGGCTCCGCCGTGCAGAGATGGCTGGACAGCAGGTAGAAATCTTCAAACCCAAGCTGGACAACCGCTATGCCGATGAAGAGGTGGTCTCCCACAACCAAAATAAAATAAAAAGCACTCCCGTAGAAACTCCCGATGAGATTCTACTCCTTGGGTCTAACTGTGATGTGGTGGGCATAGATGAGGCGCAGTTTTTCGATGAAAGCATTGTAGAAATAGCCAATCAGCTGGCGAACAACGGCGTTCGTGTAGTAATTGCTGGGCTGGATATGGACTACATGGGAAGACCTTTCGGACCGATGCCCAACCTGATGGCTACAGCAGAATATGTTACGAAAGTCCATGCCATCTGCAAGAAAACAGGAAATTTGGCGAATTATTCCATGAGAACCTCAGGGAGTGATGATTTGGTACAATTAGGAGAAACTGACAGCTACGAGGCTGTGAGCAGAAAAGTTTTTACAGAAGAAGTTTTGAATAAAAAATAATGATATACAGCACATTACAAATTTCGCAACTTACAGATTCTAAACTGATTGGGAATCCAGATATTCTCATCAGCAATATCTCTTTTGACAGCCGAAATCTTTATTCTATTTCGGATACGGCGTTTATTGCCATTAACACCAAAAATAATTCTGGCGAAAAATACATTTCTTCCGTAGTAGAAAAAGGTGTGAAAGTCATTATTTCTGAAAACTACTATTCTGAATACAAAGATATTACATGGATTATTACCAAAAATTCCATCAAGTTTTTACAAATTTTAGCCAAAAAACATTTAGAAAATTCACATTTAGAAAACACCATCGGCATTACAGGAAGCAACGGCAAAACCATTGTAAAAGAATGGCTTTATCAGTGCCTTTGGGATGAATTTTCTACGGTGAAATCTCCCAAAAGTTTCAACTCGCAGATTGGGCTTCCTATCTCGCTGCTGCAAATCAATGAGGAACACCAGCTGGGAATTTTTGAAGTCGGAATTTCTAAACCGAGCGAAATGGCAAAATTGGAAAATATTTTCGCTCCGAAAATCGGCGTTTTGACGCACATCGGTTCTGCTCATTCTTCTAATTTTAAAAATGAAGAAGAACTGATAAACGAAAAAATCATTCTTTTCAAAGAAAGTGAAACTATTATTTATAGCGGAGATAATGAATTGGTTTATAATTTAGTAAATAAACTTTATTCAAGTAAAAATTTAATTAGTTTCGGACTGAATCAAAGAAATGATGTCCGTATTTCTTCCGATTATAAAAATCCTAATGAACGCATCGGGATAAAATATTTTGATGAAGAAATCAGTATTTCTCTCCAAAAACGAGATGAGGCTACACTTTCCAATATTATGGCGATTGTAGCAGTTTTAAAATCACTGAAAATCTCCAACGAAAAAATCGTAACCAAAATCCAAGACCTGCATTCCGTGGAAATGCGTCTGGAAAGCGTGAACGGCATTAGGAATAATCTGATTATCAATGATTCTTTTAATCTAGATTTGGATTCGTTAATCATTGCATATCAGTTCATTAACCAATATCAAAAGCGGAAAAAATCGCTCATCCTTACAGATATTTTGGATACGATAGAGGAAGACGAAATTCTGTATAAAAAAGTTGCGGAACTTACCAACGAGCAGGATTTTGAAAATATCATTCTCATCGGAGAACACATCACGAAGTATAAAGATTTGTTTTCAGGGAAAGTCAAAATCTTTGACAATACTAAGGAACTTATAGACAGCCAGTATCTCAATACGATTGAAAATCAGCTCATTTTATTAAAAGGAGCGAGAGTTTTTGAAATTGAAAAAATCAAAAAACTTTTAGAACTCCAAAAGCACGATACTACGCTTGAAGTAAATCTTAATGCCATCGTGCATAATATAAACATTCACAAGAGTTTACTGAAACCAGAGACAAAAGTCTGTGCGATGGTGAAAGCTTTTTCCTATGGATTGGGCGGCTACGAAATTGCTGAATATCTACAGCATCACCATATTGATTATCTGGGTGTTGCCTATGCAGATGAGGGAGTTGATTTACGGAAAAACGGCGTCACTACACCTATCCTTGTGATGAATCCTGAACAGAGCAGCTATGACACTATCATAGATTATCATCTAGAACCAGAGATATACAGCCTGAGGGTTTTGGATTTATTTAGGAAACAGCTCCAAGCGAAAGGAATCCAAGAGACCTACCCTATCCATATCAAGATAGAAACAGGGATGCATCGTCTTGGTTTTAAAGAAGATGAAATAGATGATTTGATGAAAACCTTGAAAAAATACAATGTCAAAATAGCGAGTATTTTCAGCCATTTATCTTGCGCGGATGTTCCCGAAGAAAAGGAATATACACTGCAGCAGCTGGAAACCTTCGAGCGAGTTTCAAGTAAAATTATCCAAAATATTGATTATAAACCTATTAGGCATATTCTCAATACAGCTGGAATTATCAATTTTACTGATTATCAATACGATATGGTAAGAATAGGCATTGGGATGATGGGCATTTCCTGCATTCCTCAAATAGAAAAACAGCTCCAAAATGTGGCTACATTTAAAACTGTGATTTCTCAGATTTCCAAAGTGGAAAAAGGAGATTCCATAGGATACAGCAGAAAATATATCGCAGAAAAAGATACCCGAATCGCCACCATTCCGATAGGCTATGCAGACGGAATTCCTCGGCTGATAGGAAACAAAAAGGGATTTGTCATCATCAAAGGACAGAAAGTTCCTATCGTGGGAAATGTGTGCATGGATATGCTCATGGCAGATTTGGGTGAAATTCCTGCAAAGGAAGGTGATGAGGTCTTTATTTTCAATTCCTGTAAGACTTTGGAAGAGTTTGCAGAATACTGCCAGACCATACCTTACGAGGTTCTTACTTCCATTTCACGAAGAGTCAAAAGAATTTATGTAAAAGATTGATTATGAAAAAGTTACTTCAAATATTTATAATAATGTTTTCTTTGAGTTTGTATAAAGCTCAGGTAAAAGAAAACATGAAAATTCCGAAAAACCCAAAAGTAGGGCTTTCTCTGGCGGGCGGCGGCGCGAAAGGTTTTGCCCATGTAGGCGTATTGAAAGTAATAGACTCACTGGGAGTAAAAATAGACTACATCTCTGGAACCAGCATGGGAGCGATAGTTGGAGGGCTTTATGCATCGGGCTACTCGGCAAAGGAAATAGAAAAAATCATTAAAGAAATGGATTTTTACGAAATTCTTGCCAATGAAAAAGACCGAAAAGAAACCTCATTTTTTGATAAAAATAATGACAAATACCTACTGAATATTCCTTTTGAAAAAGGTAAATTCAATGTCCTGCCAAAAGCTATTTCACAAGGACAAAAAAATCTTTTCCTCTTGAAGGATTTATTTAACAATGTTTCTAATGTCACAGATTTCTCCAAACTGAATATTCCATTCATGTGCGTGGCAACCAATCTGGAAAATGGAAAAATAAAAATTTTTGAAAAAGGAGATTTGGTGAATTCTATCATGGCGAGTTCCGCCTATCCTTCACTGATAAATCCCGTGAAAATAAATGACAGTCTGTACATAGATGGCGCAATGACAGTAAATTTTCCATCAAAACCACTTAAAGAGAAAGGAATGGATATTGTCATCGGAGTGGATTTGACACTTCCTTTGGCGAATAAAGATGAGCTTAATTCGGCTATAAAGATTTTAGACCAAGTGATAGATTTCACTATACAAAACGAAAATAAAACTCAGTATAAAAATACAGATATAAGAATACATCCTAACCTAAAAGGGTATTCTTCCACAAGCTATGGCGACAAAGAAAAAATACTAAATTTAGGATATGAAGAAGCTAAAAAATACATCGATATACTCAATAAATTACCAAAAAGAGACTCTCTACCGAAAATGATGAGTAAGCCTGTCTATTCTAATATTTATAAAGTAGACAGCCTTATTTTGGTGAACAGCAGGATTTTTAATGAATCTTATGTAAAAGGGAAAATGAACCTTAAAATTCCTTCTCTGCAGACTTATGCTGGAATTAACCAAATGATTGATAAATTGTATGCTACCAATAATTATAAACTTATCAATTATGACCTGATACAAGATAAAGGAAAAAACATTCTAAAACTTGAATTAGAAGAAGATAACGCTCGGTTTTTACTAAAATTTGGGCTTCATTATGATGAGGTTTTCAAAACAGGACTGCTCATCAATACAACCATCAAAAGGTTTTTATTCCAAAACTCTATTCTCTCCCTTGATGCCATCGTGGGCGGAAATAGACCGAGATACTATTTTAATTATTTCGTGGATAATGGCTACTTCCCTGGGTTTGGGATTTATTCTTCTGGAATGAGTCTACAGCTTAATGATGATAATAGAAACGAAATAGGTAATTGGAAATGGTTTAGAAATGAGATTTATCTTCAATCTATTTGGAAAGATAGATATGCCATAGGAGGAGGTATGAGCCATGATTATTTTGAGTCTAAAATAGGAACTACCCGCTATGATAATGAAAAGAACTTTCTCAATCCTTATGTTTTCATTAAAAGTGATACAAGGAATGACAAGGATTTCTCATCAAGAGGTTTCTACCTTAATATAGAAGGAAAATTATTAGATATTTTTAATAAAAATATTGAAAAACAGATTTTCCAAACCAAAGCTGACATCCGAATGAGTTTTCCTATTTCCAGCCGTATAACTTATAGGCTGAATCTTTTCGGAGGATTAACTTTTGGGAAAGATGTTCCGTATTACTACCATTTCTACCCAGGTGGAATTTTTGAGCAGAATTTAGTTAATTTTGTAAGTTTCCAAGGTTATCAGTTTGGAAATTTTGCCACGGATAATCTTATTGTTGCTGGGAATGATTTTCAGTTTAGGATTAAGAAAAACTATTTCATTACGGGGCATGTTAATTTTATGAATACCTTTGATGAACATAAAATAAATCATATTCTAAAAGTAGGCGATGTTTCTGGTGGAATTACCGCTGGATACAAATCTCCTTTTGGGCAGATAAAACTAAATTACAGCAAAGCTATGAATAAAGGAAAAGGAATTTTTAGTGTAATTTTAGGGCATTGGTTCTAATTTTTTAGAGATAAATAAAGCAGAATGATACAGTATTTTTTTGAAAATGTAGAGGAAATTTCCCTTCCTGAAAATTGTTCGGAATGGATTGAAAAACTCATTTTAGATGAAGAAAAAAAAGTAGGAAATATCAATTATATTTTCTGTGATGACGAATACCTGCTAAAAGTAAATCAGGATTTTCTTAATCATGATTATTATACGGACATCATCACTTTTGATTATGTAAAAGGTAAAACCATAAGCGGAGATATTTTTATATCTTTGACGCGCATTTCGGAAAACGCCTCTACCCTATCCAGTGGTTTTGAAAAGGAATTATTGCGGGTTCTGGCTCATGGTGTTCTTCACCTTTGCGGATACAAAGACAAATCCGATGAAGAAGAAAAAGAAATGAGAGCGAAAGAAGATTTTTATATCAATTTATTTTAATGTTTCACGGGAAACATTTTTATTATTTATAAACTTATTTACAATATATGATAAACGAAATATACGATGTAATAGTAGTAGGTGGAGGACACGCAGGCTGTGAAGCAGCAGCAGCAGCAGCCAATCTCGGCTCTAAAACTATGCTGGTTACTATGAACATGCAGACCATCGGACAGATGAGCTGTAACCCTGCGATGGGCGGAATAGCAAAAGGACAAATCGTTCGTGAAATAGATGCACTTGGCGGATATTCTGGAATTATAGCCGATAAATCTGCTATCCAGTTCAAAATGCTTAACCTATCAAAAGGACCTGCTATGTGGTCGCCACGAACTCAAAACGACAGAATGCTCTTTGCAGAAGAATGGAGATTAGCTTTAGAAAACACTCCAAATCTTGATTTTTTCCAAGACATGGTGAAAAATATCATTATAGAAAATGGAAAAGTCGCAGGAGTAATTACCAACATCGGTGTAGAAATTCGTGGTAAAGCAGTAGTTCTTACCAATGGAACTTTCCTAAATGGACTGATACATATAGGAGAAAAACAATTCGGTGGCGGAAGAATGGGCGAGCCAAAAGCCTTTGGGATTACAGAACAATTAGTAAGTTTAGGTTTTGAAGCAGGTAGAATGAAAACAGGAACACCTGTAAGAATAGATGGAAGAAGTCTGGATTATTCCAAAATGGAAGAACAAAAAGGCGATGAAAATCCACAAAAATTCTCTTACCTCGATACGCCTAAACTTAAAGAACAAAGAAGCTGCTACATCACTTACACAAACGAAACTGTGCATGATATTCTCCGCTCTGGGTTTGATAGAAGTCCAATGTTCAACGGAACTATACAAAGTATAGGACCAAGATACTGCCCAAGTATAGAGGATAAAATCAATCGTTTCGCTGAACGAAACAGACACCAGCTTTTCGTAGAACCAGAAGGCTGGAAAACTGTTGAAATCTATGTAAATGGTTTCAGCTCTTCGCTTCCAGAAGACATTCAGGCCAAAGCGCTAAGACATGTACCAGGTTTTGAAAATGCTAAAATATTTCGCCCAGGCTATGCCATAGAGTATGACTACTTCCCTCCTACTCAGCTGAAACATACTTTGGAAACCAAACTGATTGAAAATTTATTTTTCGCTGGACAAATCAACGGAACTACTGGCTACGAAGAAGCAGCAGGACAAGGTCTGATTGCAGGAATCAATGCACATAATAAAGTCCACAGCAAAGATGAATTTACCCTCAGCAGAGATGAAGCCTATATAGGTGTACTGATAGACGACCTCATCACGAAAGGAACAGAAGAGCCGTACCGTATGTTCACATCAAGAGCAGAATATAGACTACTTCTAAGACAAGATAATGCCGATATTCGTCTGACTGAAAAATCTTATAACATAGGTTTAGCATCAGAAGAAAGACTCAGAAAAGTAGAGGAAAAAATTAAAAAGTCTGGAGAGCTGGAAGAATTCCTTAAAGAATTATCATTAAAACCAAATATTATAAATCCTATTCTTGAAGAAAATGAAAGCAATCCTGTAGACCAAGCATACAGAGCATCTCAAATTTTAACTCGTCCTAACATAAATTTAGAAAAACTTTCTAAAATAGAAATCATAGGAAATAAAGCAAGAAAATATTCTGAAGAGATACAAGAGCAAGCAGAAATTAATATAAAATACAAAGGCTACATAGAAAAAGAAAGAGAAAATGTAGCAAAGCTTCAAAGAATGGAAAATATAAAAATTCCAGATGATTTTGATTTTAGCAAGGTAGCTTCACTTTCTTCGGAAGCTCTACAAAAGATGAATAATATTCGTCCAAAAAATATCGCACAGGCTTCTAGAATATCAGGAGTATCACCAGCGGATATTAATGTTTTATTAATTTATTTAGGAAAATAAAATCACAATGTTTCATGTGAAACATTGTGATTGTTTTATAAAAAATTAAAATGAAAATAAAAGACCATTTTCTCTCACAGGAAGAATTTGAAATTATAGAAACAGAAATCCAAGGGATTTATAAAACTTCTCCCCTGCCCGATGATTTAGGTAAATATTATGAAAGTAAAAATTATATTTCGCATCATCAGGATTCGGGAAGTTTGAAAGAAAAAGTATATAAATTTTTACAGAAGTTTAATCTTAATTACAAAAAAAATATAATCAAGAATGAAATAGGAACTCATATGAAAATATTAGACTACGGATGCGGTGCGGGCGAGTTTGTAAAATTTATAGAAAACGAATACACCACTTTCGGATTTGAGCCAAATGAAAATGCAAGAAATTTTGCAAAACAAAAATCCGAAAAAACAATTTTCATTTCCAATCCAGAACTGACAGAAATAGAAAACGAAAGTCTAGATGCTATCACCCTATGGCATGTTTTCGAGCATATAGAGGAAAGAGAAAAATATCTGAAAATTTCTCATGAGAAATTAAAACCAAATGGACTTCTCATTATTGCCGTTCCGAACCACACTTCCTACGACGGAAAAAAATACAAAGAATTTTGGGCTGCCTATGATGTGCCGAGACACATTTGGCATTTCTCAAAATCAGGAATGGAAAAATTAATGAATAATGAAAATTGGAAAATCAGAAAAATAAAACCTCTCCTGCTCGATTCTTATTATATCTCCATGCTAAGTGAAAAATATAAGAAAAATCCATTTTTTTGGCTTTTTGGAGCGATTCACGGAGCGATTTCTAATTTTAAAGCCTCAAAAACGGGTGAATTTTCAAGTTTGATATATATTATCGAAAAAACTTAGAAAATGGATTTTTAATAGGTTTATTAAAGCCAATTTTTTACTCAAAAATAACTTTTTCAAGAAAATTTTAAATTAAAATAAAATATCATGTTTGAATTTTTTAGCAACATATCAAAAATTAAATTTGTAGGAGAGCTGACTGTGGATGTTGTTTTTTTACGACTTCTATTGGCTATTATTTTTGGAGGGCTTGTCGGCATCGAAAGAGAAAGAAAACACAAACCCGCTGGATTCAGAACTTACATTCTCGTGTGTTTCGGTGCAGCGATAGTTTCGATGGTGCAAGATCAACTAAGATTGAATATCTACGGCTTTGAAAAAGATTTCAAAGGTCTTGCAGCAATTATGAAAACGGACTTGGGGCGTCTTGGGGCGCAGGTTATCAGCGGAATAGGTTTCTTAGGTGCTGGAAGCATCATCAAAGAAAAAGGCGAAGTGGGCGGACTAACCACCGCAGCTGGAATCTGGGCAACTGGCTGTGTGGGATTAGGAATCGGCTGGGGATTTTATAACATTGCACTCATTGCCATTATTTTTATGCTCATCATCATGATAGCACTGAAAAAGGTAGAAACTGTTTTCATGAAAAAATCTTCTAATCTGATTTTTGAAATTGAAATTGATGAAAATGCCGCTGTTTCAGAAATAATTTCCGAATGCTATGCTGTTTTTCTACAAAAAGAAATAAACATCAATAAAGTTGATAAAAACCTGAAAAACAATATTATAACATTCAATGCAACCACCGAGGAAAATAATAACAACATCGCAGAAATTGTGATGATTCTTTCCTCTAAAAATAATATAAAATCAGTAAAAGATATGAGTTTTTAATTTTAATTTGTCTATCAAAAAACATAATAAAAATGATTCCTACACAAGAACAAATTGAGCAATTAGTTGCCGACCTTAATGCTGGCACACAGCGGGAGATGATTCGTATCAAACTATCCTTATCTGATAGTTTAGCACTTACCGATAGTAAATTCGGTGGTATGCCCTATGTCCCAAAAGGAGGCTCATTACCTACAAGTGCTGAAGGCAAACCACTCTTTATGCTGGCACAAATTAACTGTGAACAACTACCCGAAAACAATATCTATCCTAAAAAAGGTCTATTGCAGTTCTGGATAGCAGATACTGAAGATTATCTATTTGGGCTAGACTTTGACAATCCTTGCAGTAATGACTTTAAGCGAGTACTCTACTACCCTACTATTGGTGAAGCTTTGCCCATTGATGATTTTATAGAAGATTATGTCTTTGATAATGACAATTTGCCTTTTGATGCTGATTTGCAGTTTGCTTTACATTTTACCAAAGAAATTGAAACTTTTTCATTGGACGAAAATTCCGCACAAAAACTTTTTATAGAAAAGTGGAATAAAACCTTTTCAGATAAAATAGAATACCTATATCAGTTACCTGATGAAGCTGATTTTATTCGTGATTTAGATAGCACAGGGCATAAGATTGGTGGTTATCCTTACTTCACCCAAGATGATCCTCGTAAAGACAATGACCCTCATACCTTACTTCTTCTTCAAATAGATTCTGATGAAATAGAAGATGTAGAAATTATATGGGGTGATTGTGGCGTGGCTAACTTCTTTATAAACCCAGAAGATTTGGCGAAATGCCAGTTTGATGATGTAATGTATAATTGGGACTGTACTTAGTCAGTTTTCTTATACTTACAAAATATTTTACTTAAAAATATTCATAAAAAGCGAACCCTAAATTTTAGAGTTCGCTTCTTTTTATAATTACAATTATTTGTTAATAGCTGATACTCCTGGAAGTTCCAGTCCTTCAAGGCTTTCCAGCATCGCTCCACCGCCTGTGGATACATAAGAAACCTTATCTGCGTAGCCAAACTGCTTCACGAATGCTACACTGTCCCCTCCCCCTACGAGAGAAAATGCGCCAGCCTTAGTAGCCTCTGCTATGCTGTCTCCAAGAGCTTTAGTTCCTTCAGCAAAATTAGACATCTCAAAAACTCCCAAAGGACCATTCCAAAGAATAGTTTTGGAACTCATAATCACATCGTTATTTATTTTCTGTGACTCACTTCCTACATCCAGCCCCATCCAGCCGTCAGGAATTTCATTTGCTGCCACTTCTTTTCTTTCGGCATCATTGTTAAACTCCTTCGCTGCGATAACATCCACAGGAATATAAACTTTAACATTCTGATTTTTAGCCTTTTCTAAAATTTCTAAAGCCAAATCCAGCTTGTCGTCTTCCACTAAAGAATTTCCTACATTTCCGCCCTGCGCTTTGATAAAAGTGAAAGCCATTCCACCACCAATAATCAGATTATCCACCACGGGCAGAATATTTTCTATAATAGTGATTTTAGTAGAAACTTTAGAACCTCCAAGTATCGCTGTAATAGGCTTTTCGCCAGAGTGAAGGACTTTATCTATCGCTTCTAATTCTTTCGCCATAAGCAGCCCGAAAAACTTAGTCTGAGGGAAAAATTCAGCGATAACTGCCGTAGAAGCGTGTGCTCTGTGAGCCGTACCGAAGGCGTCATTTACATACGCATCGCCTAATTTAGCTAACTTTTCTGCAAAGGCTTTGTCTCCTTTTTCTTCCTCGTTATAGAATCTAAGGTTTTCTAATAAAAGGATTTCTCCACTTTTCAGCTCAGAAGCAAGTTTTACCGCCTCTTCACCAATGCAGTCTTGTGCGAATTTCACAGATTTACCCAAAATCTTTTCTATCTCAGGAAGAATGTGTTTTAGTGAGTATTTATCATTTTTCTCTCCTTTTGGTCGCCCGAGGTGGGTCATCAGGATAACCGAACCGCCATCGGAAAGAATTTTTTCAATCGTAGGTTTCACAGCTGTGATTCTGGTATTATCCGTTACCTTTAGGTTTTCATCCTGAGGAACATTGAAGTCTACTCTTACCAAGGCTTTTTTACCAGAAAAATCAAATTGTTTAATCGTTTTCATATGTATATATTTTTATTTGATTACTTTCTGCAAAGTTAAATTATAAATTCGTCCAATAAAAATTTTAGCCGACAAAAAATTCCCCAAGCACCACACTATTACATTATTCATTTTATTATTTATAAAAAAAAGAGAATGATGTATATTGTTATAGAGCTGAATTTAGTGGATAAATTTTTTATGAAAGTTTAGCACAAATATTTTAGCTGAAATTCATAGATAATTCACATCATAAAGCATTGATTCTAAATTTATAAAACAGCTTATCAACATTCGTGAATAAGTCTGAAATAAAGACAATGTGACCAAGTGTAATGTGAATAAACCTATTCAAAAACAAATGTTTTTATTTGAAAATAATTCTTGATTGGTGGGAAAATTTTTCTCATTAGAATTTTATTTTGGATTTCAAAATATTTTTTCTTGGAAGTTTTCCACATGGAATAAAGATAGTTTTTCCTCATTAGCCACAGACATTGTTGATAAAAAAATCAGATTCAGTTTTTGAGGCTGAACCTGATGAAAAGTACCTATTTAGCTTGGTTTTTATTTCGTAGTAATTGTTATAAAAGAATCATCGTTTTTGAATTTAAATCCTTTTTTCCTTACATCATCTACATTAAACTTTATTTCTACTGTGTTGTTATTTACTTTTCTTACTAAATCATGTTTTCCTTCTATTTTCTTTATTTCCGAATTGAAATGGAAAGTTACCCGATAGTCTTTAGTAAATATTATCCAATCTAAATCAGATTCTTGATCTTTATTTTTTTTGACGAGTATATCATTTAATACAGAAGTATTTATTTTTAAAGTTTTTCCGTCCCATTCATTTCTGGAGAACAAATCAAGAATTGGTAAGGATTTTTCCTCTTTTTTATTGAACATAATGGACAATTCTTTATTAGTCAGTTTATCAGTTTTAAAGGAAATATCTGTAAGATCATCCTTATCATAGCTGCCTTTTACATATATTTTTTTCATTACTGCTATGGTGTCTGGAGCGGTGATTCTTTCTTTTTTATCCTTTTTTAGGTTCATCTCATACAAGCTGGTCCATTTTTTTGGGAGGTCATCTTTATCTTTCTTACCCTTCTTATTCTCATCTTTAAAGATTTTCGCTGCTTCTTTCCCATCGATGTCCATCACTATACTCTGTGTTTTGTCTTTGTGCAGCGTAATATCAGCGGTTACATTACACGAAACTAAGGTCATCGCTAGACCTATCATCCAAAAATAAATCTTATTTTTCATTACAATAAATTTTTGTTTAAATTTAATAAAAAAATTGGAACAAATTCATATAAAATTCATCCCAATTTTTACTTTTTTATTTGTTGTAAAGCTCCTCTACTTTGTCCCAGTTAATAACTTCAAAAAATGCACTGATGTAGTCTGGTCTTCTGTTTTGGTAATTTAGATAATAGGCATGTTCCCAAACATCTAACCCTAGAATAGGCGTACCCGAGCAGCCTGCATTCGGCATCAGTGGGTTATCCTGATTCGGAGTGGAACAGATTTCTACTTCGCCGTTATCTTTCTTACACAGCCAAGCCCATCCAGAACCGAATCTTGTCTTAGCAGCCTCTGAAAAATCAGTTTTGAATTTCTCAAAACCGCCATAGTTTTCTATCGCTTTTTTCACATTTCCCACAGGTTCTTTTGCGCCGTTGGGAGTTAGAATTTCCCAAAAAAGAGAGTGGTTGTAGTGCCCTCCTCCATTGTTTCTCAGCGCAGGTGCTTCTGCCGCCTTGCAGATTTCTTCTATGCTTTTCCCTTCTAGGTTGGTTCCCTCTATGGCTTTATTAAGATTATCTATATACGCCTGATGATGCTTGGTATGGTGGATTTCCATAGTTTTGGCATCTATTATAGGTTCTAGTGCATCGTATGCATAATCTAGTTTAGGTAAGTTAAATGACATAATATATTCTATTTAAAAATTCCGCCAAAAGTAAATAAAAATCAAATATTATAATCAATTTTCCTAAGAGATTTTATCAATCATTGAAATATATGCATTAACTTTGAGATAAATTTTAAGCAGAATTTTTGTGATTTTTTTAATTGGTTTTAAATTTAAAAAATGATGAAAAAGAAATTATTTTATAGCATTTTTCTATTGATGAGTTTATTTTCTTGTGAAAGGATGATAGACAACTATTGGAAGGAACAAGAAAGAAAAAACTATACCTCGCCCTATATGGGAACTTGGACGGGAACTTACACAGGAGATGAAAGAGGGACTTTCACTCTGGAAGTAGGAAAAAGCGGTTATATGAAGAGAGTGACAAGGACTTCGGGAACTTTTTATGAAGAACAAAGCATGGGCTGTGTGCTGCATGATGGAACATTACAGCAGGTATATTCGGGAGATTCTAAATTTATGATTCAAGGAAGTCTGCGCTTCGGTAAAGGCGAGTGGAAAAAAGAGGGACAAAGAGGCACTTGGGTAGCCACGAGAAGATAAATTTTTTTTTAAAATAAAATTATATTTACATAAATAATTAGTCAAATGAAAAAAACAGCAATAGGAATTATGGCAGTGGCGGCTTCTATGATGCACGCCCAGTCCAAAGAGTATTCTCTGAATTTTGATTCAGAAAAATACACTGTAAAAACAGCTCAGGTCGCAGGAAAAGAAATTTCTTTCAGAGCTTACGAAGATGTAGTCTATGTCAGCCATCCTGTGGATGTACGATATCAGAGTATGAACATTTATATCCCTGTGGAATACTATGAAGGGAAAAACATCAGAAAGTATAATGCTGATACAGCGCCTATTTTCCTCCCAAATGATGTAGGTAGATATATGTCCTCCCAAGCAGGAGAGCCAATAAAAGACCGAACAACAGGCAAGGACAATGCTATCCTTGTTGCCCTTTCCAAAGGCTATGTAGTGGCATCTCCAGGAGCAAGAGGGCGTAAACTTACTAATGATAAAGCACAATACATTGGCAAAGCTCCTGCTGCGATAGTAGATTTGAAGGCGGCGGTGAGGTATCTTAGATTTAATGATAAAATAATGCCGGGTAATGCCGAAAAAATCATTTCTAACGGAACAAGCGCAGGCGGAGCCCTTTCTGTGCTTTTGGGAGCGAGTGGAAATCAGAAAATTTATCATTCTTACTTGAATGAATTAGGCGCTGCTGCTGTGAGAGATGATATTTTTGCGGTCTCTGCCTATTGCCCAATTACCAATCTTGACAATGCTGATGCAGCCTACGAATGGCAGTATGGACATGTGAAGGATTATAAGGTAATAAATCTTGTCCATCCTGGTTATATTGAGATATTCACAAAAACCTTGACTGAGGAACAAATCGCTGTTCAGCCCAAATTAGCTTCCATGTTTCCTAAATATGTGAATTCCTTAAAACTAAAAGATGAAAACGGAAAAACATTGACACTCAATGAAAAAGGAGAAGGAACATTCAAAGAATATGTGAAAAAATTTGTGATAAATTCAGCTAATAAAGCCATCTCGGAAGGAAATGATTTGAGTAAATATTCTTGGCTTGAGTTTAAAAATAAAAAAGTAGTAGGGCTGGATTTTAAAACTTATTCCAAAGAATATCTTCGTAGAAGTAAATCCGCTCCTGCGTTTGATGCCTTGGATTTATCTGCTGGAGAAAACAATTTGTTTGGAGATTTAACGGTTGATAATAAACACTTTACAAAATTTTCTTTTGATAATAATACAGCCAAGTTTTTCATAACAGAATATCCTGTCGAAGGTGGAGCCAGAACATATGAATATACAAAAGCCCAAATGGCGGATGTGGATATCGTAAAAATGATGAATCCGATGAATTTCGTTAAAAACACCTCCACCCAAAACTGGAGAATAAGACACGGCGCCAAAGATGCGGATACTTCCCTTGCGATTTCTACAATTCTTGCGACTACCCTTAGAAACCATAAAAAAGCTGTAGATTTTGCTATGCCTTGGGACATAGGACACAGAGGCGACTATGATTTGGAAGAACTTTTCGAATGGATAGATAAAATCTCAACAAAATAAAACTCCTAAAAACGAAAAACCTCGGAATTTCCGAGGTTTTTTTATTTGTTCATAGACATTAGGAATTCTTCGTTGTTCAGAGTTGCTTTCATTTGTTTTTCTACAAATTCCATAGCTTCTACGGGATTCATATCAGAAAGATATTTTCTCAAAATCCACATTCTCTGCTGAGTGGTTTCATCATGCAGCAGGTCGTCCCTTCTCGTGCTGGAAGCCACCAAATCCACCGCAGGGAAAACCCTTTTATTAGCGATTTTTCTATCCAGCAGGAGCTCCATATTTCCTGTTCCTTTGAATTCTTCAAAAATCACCTCATCCATTTTAGAACCTGTATCTATCAGAGCTGTAGCGATGATGGTCAAAGAGCCGCCACCTTCTATTTTCCTAGCCGCTCCGAAAAATCTTTTTGGTTTGTGCAGTGCATTGGCATCTACTCCACCAGAGAGGATTTTCCCAGAGGCAGGAGTTACCGTGTTATAGGCTCTTGCCAGACGAGTGATAGAATCTAATAAAATCACCACATCATGTCCGCACTCTACCATTCTTTGGGCTTTTGACAGAACCAGATTGGCTACTTTTACATGTTTTTCTGCCGCTTCATCAAAGGTAGAAGCGATTACTTCTGCATTCACACTTCGCTGCATATCAGTCACTTCCTCTGGTCTTTCATCTATCAGAAGAATCATCATGTAGGCTTCTGGGTGATTTGCCGAGATGGAATTAGCGATGTCTTTCAGGAGCATGGTTTTCCCTGTTTTAGGCTGGGCTACTATCATTGCTCTTTGTCCTTTTCCTATTGGAGCGAATAGATCTACTATTCTGGTAGAAAGTGTGGAATTTTTTCCAGTTAAATTAAATTTCTCTTGTGGGAATAGCGGAGTAAGATATTCAAAAGCTACTCTGTCTTTGATGAAATGCAGGTCTCTGCCATTTACTTCCAATGCTTTTTGGAGCGAAAAATATTTTTCTCCTTCTTTTGGAAGGCGGACGATACCTTTCACGGTATCACCAGTTTTTAGACCATAGTTTCTGATTTGGTTGGTAGAGACAAATACATCGTCTGGAGAAGAAATATAGTTAAAATCCGAAGAACGGAGGAATCCATAGTTATCAGGAAGAATCTCTAAAACGCCCTCTACGATTACAATATTATCAAAATTAAATTCCTTTTTAGGAGGATTTTGCTCTTCGTTTTCGGGTTCTTTGTTTTCTGATTGTTTTGAGTTTTCTTTTTGTTTGGTTTTCTCTTCCGAAATATTTTCCTCTACTGCTGCCGAAGCTGGAATATTAGCTTCTTTTTCTTTTGTATTTTTAGGAGATTTTTTGGCTTTTGGAGTAGTTTTTTTCTCCTCTTTTGCAGGTTTTTCGGTTTTTAATTCTGTTTCTTCTTTTTTATCCGAAATATTTTCTTCTGCAGGTTTTTCTACTCTTTTTCTTTTAGTAGTTTTTTTCTCTGGAGTTTGGTTTTCAGTGGTATTCTCAGGTTTTTCTTCGGTTGCATTATAGTATTCTTTTGCTACTTTGGGATTTGCAGCTTGAAAGTCAAGAATAGCGAAAACCTTATCATTTTCTGTGCTGTTTCTTGCTACTTTAATGCCTAAATCTTTACAAATTTTAGTCAATTCTGTTGTAGATTTTGACTGTAGGCTTTCAATGTTAAACATATAAATATTTAGTAAATGTAATTAAAATCAATGTAAAATTAAGATGTAAATAGGAACAAATGATAGAAGTCCACTGCTCCTTTAATCGAAAAATATGCTGCAAATCTACACTATTTTTGATAAATACAAAAAAATATTTTATTTTTGCACCATGTTACAAAGAATACAGACCATATTTATTCTCATCGCAGGGCTTTCTACTGTGGGACTTTTTTTGACATCAAAAGATGTTGAAATTCCAGGATTTTTGGGAGTAGCAGGATTTTTGGGAGCGGTGGAATTTATCTGTATTTTTATGTACAAAAATAGAAGAAGACAAATACTGCTGAATAATATCAGCATTGTTATAAACGCTTTGTTGATAGGGTTATTGGTTTATTGGTTACTAAATTTACCTGGAGGAATGGATTTTCCTGAGAAAGGTATTGAGCCGATATTTCCACTGATTTCTATTGTGTTTTTATTTCTTGCAAATAAAAATATCCGTAGAGATGAGAGGCTTGTAAAATCTGTAGACAGACTCCGATAGCTATACAACGATTTATTTTGAGTGAAAAACCAGTCTTTTTTTGGCTGGTTTTTTGTATAAGAAAAAAATTGTAATTTGGTCAGTTGAAATTTATGTTTAATGAATCCTTATAGAAGAATTTTGGCATTTGCCAACCCTCATAAAAAATATATTTTCGGGAGTTTATTTTTTAATATTCTTTATTCCGTTTTCCAGATAGCATCTGCGGGTACGATACTTCCTGTTTTGGGAATGCTTTTTGGAACTATTAATAATGACAAACCATTGGTAGAGCCTGTATACAGCGGGAATATGTCAGACTATTTTTCCTACCTGAAGGATTATGCATACTATCTAGTGGAGGTGAATGCAAGAGAACATGGAGCTTTGACCGTTTTGGCGTGGTTATGCGTTATCACGGCATTTGCGTTTTTTGCAAGAAATATTTTCCGTTACATAGGTTCTTTGATGCTTATTTATTACCGTGTAGGTGTAGCCAAAGACCTTCGTACATCTATGTATCAAAAGATTTTGACACTTCCTGTTTCGTTTTTTACAGAACAGAGAAAAGGAGATATGATGTCTAGAATGTCTAATGATGTGGGAGATGTGGAAGGAAGTATTTTAGGTAGTTTAGTAGAGTTGGTTAATTCGCCTTTTATGCTGATAAGCACGCTGATTACTTTGTTTTATCTAAGTCCAGAACTTACATTCTTTACATTATTAGTTTTGCCAGTGATGGGAACTCTGATAGCGTTGATAGGAAAAAGCCTAAAAAAACAAGCCCACGAAGCCCAAACCGAAATGGGAAATATTTTTTCTATCGTAGATGAAACTCTTAAATCTGCCAAGGTTATTAAAATTTTTAATGCAGATAAATTACTAAATAATCGTTTCACGACTTCTATCAATAAGTGGCTGAATGCCGCAGTAGGCGTAGGTAAAAAAAGAGAACTTGCCTCTCCGATGAGTGAGTTTTTGGGTTCTATTACTTTTCTGATAATCACATGGTATGGAGGGAAACAAATCATTGAAAACCAAAGTCTTTCGCCTGAGGAGTTTTTGGTTTTTTTAGCGATGTTTTTCCAAATCCTGCCTCCAGCTAAGAGTTTAGCCAATTCCATTTCTACCATACAAAAGGGAGGGCCAGCGCTGGAGCGTGTGATAGAGATTCTGGATGCTGATATCAAGATAGACGAAAAAGAAAATCCTATTCCTATCCAGACATTAGAAAACAACATAGAGTTTAAGAATGTAGGATTTTATTATAATGAAGATAGAACCATACTGAAGAACTTTAATTTGGTCATTCCAAGAGGAAAAACAGTTGCTTTGGTGGGACAAAGTGGAAGTGGAAAAACTACAATTGCCAATCTTTTGGCTAGATTTTATGATGCCACAGAGGGAGAAATCCTGATAGATGGGAATAATATAAAAGACCTAAAAGTAAGGGATTATAGAAAAATGATAGGAATGGTTACTCAGGAGTCTGTATTGTTCAATGATAGTGTTTATAACAATATTCTCATGGGTAAACCAGATGCGGATAGAGAAGAAGTAGAAGCAGCCGCAAAAATCGCCAACGCCCATGATTTCATCACCAATCTTTCTGATGGATATGATACCAATATAGGCGATGATGGGAATAAACTCTCTGGCGGACAAAAACAAAGAGTTTCCATCGCCCGCGCTGTGCTGAAAAATCCTCCAATTATGATTCTAGATGAGGCAACTTCCGCGCTGGATACCGAGAGCGAGAGATTCGTGCAGGAAGCATTAGAAAAAATGATGGAGAACAGAACCTCACTGGTTATCGCCCACCGTCTTTCTACAATCCAAAAAGCTGACTGGATAGTAGTGATGGAACGAGGAATGATACTAGAACAGGGAACTCACAAAGAGCTTATAGACAAAAATGGAGCTTATAAAAAGCTCGTGGAATTACAAGATTTTGAATAAAAAATATTAAAACAAATAATACAAAATGCAAAGCATAAAAAAGTTTTTACTTGTTCTTTTTAGTTTTATCATTACGGGAGTTTATGCTCAGATAAAAGACCCAGTAAAATTTAAACTAGAAATCAATAAATTAGGCGAAAATGAATACGAAGCCATCCTCATAGCAAAATTAGAAAACGGATGGCATATCTACTCTAAAGATATTCCTGAGGACAGCGGTATTCCCACAGAGATGAAACTTCTTGGGAAAAATATAGAACCTATAGGAAAGGTAACCGAAGTAGGAAAAAAAATAGATGAGTTTTCGGAGGCGTTTGGTGCTAGAATAGTTTATTATTCTAATACAGTGTCTTTTAAACAAAAATTCAAACTAAAAGATGCTAAAAAATCTACCAATGTTTCAGCAGAAATTACTTACCAAACCTGCGATGACAGAGTCTGTCTCGCTCCCAATACCATTGAGCTTCAGCATCAAATAAAGATAGAGGGAAGTGATATAAAGGACGAAGAAATTTTAGACAAGAAAGAAAATTCCGAAACTCCGAAAGATGCATCCACAGATGAAACACAGGCTTCACAGACATTGGCTGAAAACCAAAAGTTAGACACGAAAAACCTAAAAATACAAGGGCTGGATCATAAAAATCCTCTTGTTCAGTGTGGTACAGAGCAGACTGCGAATACGGATGAGAGCTATTGGACTTATCTATTTTTAGGATTTATTGGAGGTATTATTGCTTTGCTTACGCCATGCGTTTTCCCTATGGTGCCTTTGACGGTTTCTTTCTTTACCAAAGGAGCAAAAGACAAAGCGAAGGGCAGAAGAGATGCTGTTCTCTATGGTTTCTTCATTCTGTTGATTTTTACTTTGCTTAGTTTGCCATTTCACCTAATAAGTGGAGTTGCTGGAAATATTTTTAATGAAATATCTACCAGCGTATGGCTTAACTTGGCATTTTTTATCGTGTTTGTTTTCTTTGCAGGAAGCTTTTTCGGATATTATGATATAGCGTTGCCGAGTTCCATAGCCAATAAATCTTCAAAGGCGGAAGAGGCAGGAGGAATCGTAGGAATATTCTTCATGGCGCTTACCTTGGTGATTGTTTCGTTCTCATGTACAGGACCTATTCTAGGGTCATTGCTGGGGAGTGCAGTTACAGGTTCTTCTAATGTTCCTATGCTGCTGACTTTTGCTTTGGCAGGTTTTGGTTTTGCTTGGGCGATTGTTTTCGGGTTGTTGGCGCTGTTTCCACAGGCATTACAGTCTTTGCCGAAGTCAGGAGGCTGGATGAATACGCTGAAAGTAGTGCTGGGCTTCATAGAACTGGGCTTGGCGCTGAAATTCCTTTCCAAAGCTGATTTGGTAGCGAAAACAGCATTTCTAAAACGAGAGCTGTTCATTGCCATTTGGGTGGTTCTTACCATTGGTTTGGTATTGTATTTATTTGGATTGATAAGATTTCCACATGATGATAAAAAACCAAAAATTTCCCTTACGAGAAAATTATTTGGAGCAGCTGGAATAGGCTTTTTGGTGTATTTGGTTCAAGGATTGATACCGAGCGACAGACCGAAACTTTCTATGCTGAGCGGAATTTTGCCGCCACTCAATGTGAGCTATTTTCATAATGAAAAGGATGGAATTTTGGGAATACACCCTATTCATGACTATTTCGAAGCGGTAGAATTAGCAAAAAAAGAAAACAAACCTATCCTGATAGACTTCACGGGGCATGGCTGCGAAAACTGCCGAAAAATGGAGGAATTTGTTTGGTCACAGCCAGATATTTTACCGATTCTTCAGAACGAGGTGGTTTTGGCTTCTCTTTATATAGATGATAAAGATGAACTTCCACAAGGCCAGCAGATGAAAATAGACATGGGAAATGGGCAGATGAAGAAGATAAAAACAATAGGCGATAGATGGAGTATGTTTCAGCAGATAAATTTTGAGAACAATTCCCAGCCGCACTATGTTCTGGTAACTCCTGATAATAAGGTGATTAATACGCCTGTATCTGGATACATGGACAAAGAAGATTTCAAGAAATTCTTAGAATGTGGACTGAAACATTACAAAAATCATAAAAAATAATTTGTCTCAAACCTTGCTAAAATAATATTTTTGCAAAAAGAAAAATAGAATAGATATGATAAACATAGCAATAGCATCTGACCACGCAGGTCACGAAATGAAAGATTTTCTAAAAAGAAAACTAAAAGCAGATTATAACATGGTGGATTTTGGGACATTTTTTAAGGAAAGTGTAGATTATCCAGATTTTGCTCATCCAGCCGCTACTTCTATCGAAAAGGGAGACTGCGTTTTGGGAATTTTAGTATGTGGAACAGGAAATGGTATGCAGATGGCAGCCAATAAACATGAAGGTATCCGAGCTGGACTGGCTTGGAACCCAGAAGTTGCAGCTTTGACAAGACAGCACAATGATGCTAATATGGTGGCAATTCCAGCAAGATTCGTGAGCAATGAAGAGGCTCTGGAAATTGCAAAAGTATTCCTTACCACAGAATTTGAAGGAGGTAGACACCAGCTGAGAGTGGATAAAATAAAACCATAGGAAAATAACGATTTTTGTTTTTTGTAATTCAATCCCCCTTCTTATAAAAAGATGAAGGGGGATTTTTGGTGAAAAAAGCATAAATATGTTATATTTGAAGAACAAAATTTTTAAGAAAAACATTTATGAAGAAAAAAAATAAATCACAAAAACAACAATACAAATTGGAGAGTATCGGAAGACTCATTCTCCGATTTATGAATAAGAAAAATTCAAAAATATACAATTACAAACAGATAGCAGACGGCATAGACTACAAAAATCCGCGCCAGAGAGAGCTGGTTATCCAGACTCTGCACAAACTGAGAGCCCAAGATAAAATAAAAGAAGTGGAAAAAGGCAAATATATGGTGAACCTGCAGATAAAAGAAACACTGACAGGGACGATAGATTTTGCGCTCAATGGAAATGCCTATGTAAGCGTGGAGGGACTGGATGAGGATATCTTCATCCATCAGAAAAATGTAAAAGATGCTTTGCAGGGCGATAAGGTCTTGATAATTACTTACAACTTCAAGGGGCGAAAGCTGGAAGGCTCTGTGTTAGAGGTTTTGGAGAGAGCCAAAGACTCTTTCGTGGGGACATTTGAGTATGTGAAATATAAGGATTTCGGGTTTGTGATTTGTGACAAAAAGGTCATTAATACCGATATTTTCATTCCTAAATCTAAAATCAATGGAGCCAAAGACGGCGATAAAGTAGTCGTGAAAATGCTCCAATGGGATATCAATTCCAAAAACCCAGAGGGGGAAATCATCAAAGTATTAGGAAAACCAGGCGAACACGAAACGGAAATACATTCCATCCTTGCCGAGTATGAGCTGCCTTACCATTTCCCTGAGGAAGTAGAGGATTTTGCCAATAAAATCAGCCGAGAAATCACTCCCGAAGAGCTGAAAAAAAGGAGAGACATGCGGGAGGTGCTTACTTTTACCATAGACCCGAAAGATGCCAAGGATTTTGACGATGCGCTTTCGCTGAAAAAATTAGACAACGGAAACTGGGAAATAGGCGTACACATTGCCGATGTATCCCACTATGTGCAGCCAGGAACGCTCCTCGATGAGGAAGCATACAGCCGTGCGACTTCCGTTTATCTCGTGGATAGGGTAGTTCCTATGCTTCCAGAAATTCTTAGTAACGACCTCTGTTCGCTAAAGCCAAATGTAGATAGATACGCTTTCTCAGCGGTTTTTGAGATGAATGACAATGCAGAGATAGTGAAGCAGTGGTTTGGGCGTACAGTCATCCATTCCGATAGAAGATTCTCCTACGAAGAAGCCCAAGAGCGAATAGAAACAGGAAAAGGAGATTTGGCTGATGAAATACTCGCATTAGACCACTTGGCGAAGATTCTCAGAAAAGAGAGATTAAAGAAAGGGGCTATCGCCTTTGACCGCAGTGAGGTGAGATTTAACCTTGATGAAAATAATAATCCTATCGGGGTTTATTTTAAAATCAGTAAAGATTCTAACCACCTGATAGAGGAGTTTATGTTGCTGGCAAACAGAAAAGTTTCCGAATATGTATCTCTTTCCAGAAAGGGCGAACCGACTCATAATACCTTTATCTATCGTATCCACGATGACCCAGACCCAGCGAAACTAGAAGCGCTGAGGGATTTCGTGCAGACACTCGGTTACAAAATGAATATTTCCAATTCTCAAAAAATAGCCGAAAGTATGAACAAGCTCCTAAAAGATGTGGCAGGAAAAGGCGAAGAAAATATGGTAGAGACCCTAGCAATGAGAAGTATGAGCAAGGCGGTCTATTCTACCGAGAATATAGGACACTACGGACTAGCATTCCCATATTATTCGCATTTTACTTCGCCTATTCGCCGTTATCCAGACCTTATGGCGCATAGACTGCTCCAGCATTATTTAGATGGTGGAAAATCGCCAAACAGAGAGCAATACGAAGAATATTGCAAACACTGCAGCGATAGGGAAAGACTGGCTGCCAATGCAGAGCGGGACTCTATAAAATACATGCAGGTGAAGTTCATGGAAGACAGAGTAGGTCAGGATTTCACAGGTGTAATCTCGGGTGTGGCAGACTATGGTTTTTGGGTAGAAATACCTGAAAACGGCGCCGAAGGTATGATAAAACTGAGAGACCTGATGGATGATTCCTACTTCCATGATTCGAAGTCACATTCTATTGTCGGCACCAAGTCAGGCAAGACCTACCGCCTCGGTGATGAGATAAAAATACAAGTAGTAAAAGCCAACCTCATCCAAAAACAATTAGATTTTAAAATAGTAGAGTAATAAGACAGATTTTTTTAATATATAATAATAAAAAAACAAAAATATCTTAGTAAAATAAATTCCGTATTTTTGGAGTTTCAATTAAGAATTCGCATCCTATGATAGAGCTTATTTTTTCTGCTGTCGGTTTGGGTTTTATGCTTAGTTTGGTATTCATTGGGCCTGTTTTCTTCCTTTTGGTGGAGACCAGTCTTTCGCGAGGGTCTCGGCATGCGCTGGCGCTGGATTTGGGCGTGGTTTTTGCGGATATAGTGTGCATTGTGGCGGCGTATTTCAGCAGTCAGGACATTATCCACATCATAGACCAATACCCGAGTTTTTATAGGATTTCCGCGCTTATTATCTTTGTTTATGGGATTTATATGATTGTTTCCAAAACCAGAATGCACATCGCAGGCGAGGAAAGACTCATCAACCAAAACTATCTGAAAACTTTTCTCAATGGTTTCCTGCTCAATATTCTGAACATCGGTGTGGTGCTTTTCTGGCTGGTAACCGTCATTTTCATTAGAAAAAACTATCCTGACACGGGCAGATTTTTGCTTTACATCGGTTTGGTTATCGGAACATATCTTTTGATAGATTTGGCGAAAATCTACTTGGCGAAACAATTTCACAATAAACTCAATCAGCAGGTTGCCAATAAAATCCGAAAAGGCGTAGGCTTTATTCTACTGATTTTGAGCGTGTTTATTTTCCTTCAAAGTTTTAAATCCTTTAACCAGCTGGACAAAAGATTAGAAGAAAAAGGCATCAAACGAGAAGAAATAAAATAAAAAGATACTCAATACCAGATACTTATGGCGGTCGTATTCCCAAAAACCCTTAAAAAAGGCGATAAAATAGCAGTCGTTTCTCCTGCTGGTTCGGTAGAAGAAGGGCAGATTTTATCCACGCTGGAACTTATAAAATCCAAAGGCTATGAGCCTGTTCTCAGTCCTCATTGCTTGGGCAGATTTTCCTTTGGGTACAGCTATTCTGGAACGGAAAAACAGCGAATTTCTGACCTGAACTGGGCATTGAATAGTGATGAGGTTTCTGCCATCTGGGCTACCCGCGGCGGCTATGGCTGTCAGCATCTTTTGGGACATCTAAAACTCAATCATTTCAAAGAAAATCCCAAATGGTACATCGGCTATTCGGATAATACCGTTATCCAAAGTTTCCTCTTGAAAAAGGGCTTTGCGAGTATCCACGGACAGACACTGAAGACCTCATCTTTTGGAGTTTCTACGGAAAGTTACGAAGAGATTTTCAATATTTTCAGCGGGAAAAAGCCTAAATATCAGGTCGTTCCACATCCGCAGAATAACCACGGGAGTGCAGAGGGAGTTTTGGTTGGTGGAAATCTGGCGCTGGTCTATGCGCTTTTGGGAAGCTCGTATTCGGTGGATTTCAGGGACAAAATTTTGTTTATAGAAGACATCGGCGAGAATTTTTATTCGCTGGACAGAATGCTCATTTCCCTTGATTTGGCTGGTGTTTTTAGGAAAATAAAGGGTATCATCATCGGAGGGATGATTAACATGGGAAACGAGGCAGAAAACCCTGATTATGAGTATAGTTATGATGCTATGGCTTATGAAATCATCGCCGAAAGGCTCAAGAAATATTCTTTCCCAAAGCTGTTCGCTTTTCCTAACGGGCATATTTTTGATAATGTGCCGCTGATTTTAGGGTCTGAAATAAAACTAAATGTTTCCAAAACGGGCGCAAAAGTAGAATTCTTATAAATCCATCAATGGCTGAGCATAATGACTTTGGAAAGGAATCCGAAAATCTGGCTGTAGAGTTTTTGGAAAAGAAAGGCTACAAAATTTTAGTCAAAAACTACCGCTATCTAAAAGCCGAAATAGACATCATCGCAGAGGCTGAAAATCAGATTGTTATAATAGAAGTAAAAGCCAGAAGCACAGATACTTTCTTGAGTCCAGAAGAGGCGGTGAATAAGAAGAAAATCAGGCTGCTCATCTCTGCTGCGAGCCATTTTTTGGAAGAAAATGAAATAGACAAGGAAACGAGGTTTGATATAATCTCCATTCTTCCAAGTGAAGAAAATCAATTCCAAATCAAGCATATAGAAAACGCTTTTGAAATCATAGATATTTGAGGATTTTAAATAAAAAAATTAATTTTGCTGAATGAAAATTCTACACATAGAGACTTCGTCTAAAAACTGCTCTGTTGCCATTTCGTCTGATGAAAAACTGCTTTGTCTTTGTGAGAAAGTATCGCAGGATTATAAACAATCCGAAAACCTCCACACTTATATAGAATGGGCTCTGGAAGGTGCTGAAATAGGTCTGAAGGATTTGAATGCAGTTTCGTTAGGAAAAGGGCCAGGGTCTTATACGGGACTGCGCATAGGAGCGGCCTCGGCGAAGGGCTTTTGTTTCGGGCTTGGTATTCCTTTGGTAACGGTAAATTCTCTGGAAACTATGGTAGAGCCTTTTTTGGGCGATTATGATTTGATAATTCCGCTCATAGATGCTCGTAGAATGGAGGTTTATACAGCTGTTTTTGATGGGAAATCAGGGCAGATGCTGGTAGAGACAAATGCGAAGATTTTGGATGAAGAATCTTTTCAAGAGTATG